>CAKQIY010000092.1 GCA_934247115.1 uncultured Coprococcus sp. | reverse complement strand
TGGTAACAATTCAATATCAAGGACGAAATTTATAAGATGTAGGGGCTGTCGCACTAGTTGCTTAGTGCGACAGCCCCTTAGTTATTTTAGGGGAGGTAGTTATAAGTGAAAGTATGAAATATGGATCTGAAGACAGAACATGTATCATCAGAATCCTTAGCGTTCATAAATATCACTTCATCCCTCGTCTTTATCATGATTACGGGATAGCTGTCTGCGTATACATACATTTCACATTTGCCGTAGGTGCTGCTCTTGAAATGGCCGATCAGGTATTCATCGGTGGCACCTCCGTTGACACGGACAAAATTGTCGTCTGGCAGTTCGTCCAAAAGCTGAACATCCTCAATGTCATCAAAGTAAACCTCTGACGAGTATATGGCGGCGGAGATGATGAGTTTGTCTGAGTCAAGCTGAGTGTCGATATGCACGTTTATGAATGGCACAAGCGCACCTATCATCCAGACGATGCAGGCGGTGATAAGGATACATGTAAGTCCTGTAAAAATCCTTGCGCCCCTGGTGGCATAGTTAAATGTATAATTTCCACTCTGCAATCTGTTTTGAACCAGCACATGCGGGTCGGAAGGATTGTAGTAATATCCGGTTTTCCAGTACTCGTCGTCATCCACGTAGAGAGGCTGGGTGTCGGCTGCCAAGAGTTCACGTTTTCTGCTCTGAGCCATGAGGAGAGGCGCAAACAATCCGATGGCAGCAAGAGTCTGGATAAATATATAGACATAGAGTGCGGAGCTGCACAGCGAGACATCTACAAGCGCACCCTTGAAATTCAGGATATCAGAAAGAGAAATTTGCTGGGACTTACTGGCTGATGATATGCAGTGAATCAGGGTGTCAATAGCGATATATACCCATGCGACAGCATTTGTCGCCGAAAGAATCAACATTGCTAGTCCCTTGTATATCTTCATGGTTTTGTTGACGGTCTGGTTGAGCTGGGTATCCGAGCTGTACACAGTTCTCTCGTGTCGGTTTACATATATGTGGAATATCATAGATGTAAGTGATATCAGGACGGAGCAGAGTCCCATTATTATCATTGTGGTTGATATGGCCACACTTTTCTCTATCACAAATGGCAGCAGGCAAATGAGCTCTACAAGGATTATTATTCCATGATAATTGAAACTGATCTCACTTTTGCCGATCTGGGTTGACACATTTGTATCAATGTAACGTTTTCTCCTTTGATCAGGGACCACCCAGTCATTTTTCATCTTTAGGGCATACATTTTCCTGTGCGCAGAGTTGTTTGCATATGTTATCCAGAAACAGAATGCGATCATCCAGATAGTGTATGCCAGTACAAATATAATGATCTCCCAGAACACGACAAAGCATAGGGCTGTTCCGAGGATGAGATTTATCCAGATAATCCGGTTCATCTTACGTCTGGCAGCAGCAACAATATTAAGTACGGTTTCGTCTTCACTGTATTCCTTTGGAATGTGAACGCCCAGGAGCATTCCCTCGGTATACGAATAATTACTTGTATATACGAACTTCATTATGAGCAGTATGAAGAAGTTCATAAACAGGAATATGATAAATAATGCTATGCTCATAAGCGGCTCCTTTCTGTTATTTTAGATGGGTATGTAAATCAGTTGTGCTATATTACGGTGGTTGAGGGCTTCATTTTGGAATATACTTTATCGCACAACTTGAGGAAATCATCCCGGTTCATTCCGGTTATGCTTGCCTCGGCGGACAGAAGTTCCAACTCTGACTCCAGCTTGTCACGGAACTCGGTGTTCATATTGATATTTTCTGATACAAATGCTCCAAGCCTTCTGTCAGTTCTGATATATCCCTCATTTTTTAGTATCTGATAAGTCTTATTCACAGTCATTGTGTTCACGCCGGCATCCGCCGCAAGCTGTCTTACAGTGGG
>CAKQIY010000091.1 GCA_934247115.1 uncultured Coprococcus sp. | reverse complement strand
TTGAATATAAGGAGGATATGAAGTAAGATGTTGTACATGACAAAGTCTGATTACGAGAAGATACTTGCACACTGCAAGGAAGGCCTTCCCAATGAGTCCTGTGGTCTGATCGGCGGTGTCAGAGAGGGAGACAATAAGTACATCAGGAAGGTGTATCTCCTGACAAATATTGACGCCAGCAACGAGCATTTCTCCATGGACCCGAGAGAGCAGCTTGCGGCAGTTAAGGATATGCGTGCAAATGGATACGAGCTTCTTGGCAATTTCCATTCCCATCCAGAGTCTCCATCCAGACCTTCGGAGGAGGACAAGAGACTTGCATATGATTCCAAGGTGAATTACCTGATCCTCTCCCTCATGGAGATAGACAATCCGGTACTCAAAGCCTTCAACATAGATGAGGAAAAGAATGTGACGATAGAGGAGCTTGTTATAGAATCATGATAGATAGCAGGCATTTGAAAGAACAGGGCGGGCTTTGATACCCGCCCTTGTTCTTTATGCGGGCTTGTCATAAATTTTCATTTGGAGTTACTGAAGAGATGTTTTGTATAAGTATAAACCATAAGAATACGCCGGCCGATGTCAGGGAGAGATTTGCATTTACGACAAAAGGACAGAGACAGTTCACTGAGCGCCTTAAGGCTGAGGTGGGTGGATGTGTCGTGTTGTCGACCTGCAACAGGATGGAGATATACTTCACAGATAAATATGAACAGGTGGAAAAGCTGCTGGCAAATGACAGGGAGGTTCCGGTCGGCCTCATAAGAAGATACAGCATGAATTATGAGGGATTCCAGTGTATGTTACATCTGTGCAGAGTGGCATGTGGTATGGATTCTATGGTGCTCGGCGAGGTGGAGATCATACATCAGGTGAAGAGTGCATATCTTGTGGCGAAGGAGCTTGGAGCCTGTGACGGCGAGCTGAATATAGCATTTCAGGGAGCACTTGCGGCGGCAAAGACGGTGGCAACGGAGAGTGATACCACGAGACTTCCGGTATCCGTCGGAACTTTGTCAGCCAGGGAGGCAGTGAACTTTATAAGAAATGGCGGTCATATTCTGGTGGTGGGTGCAACAGGTAAGATAGGCAGCATAGTTGTCAAGGATATCGCAGATCTTGCGCCGGACATAGAGATAATAGGCACAAGCAGAAGTCATTACAGTGCAGATGAGGTATTTGGCAGACATCAGCAGATCAGGATAGAGGACTACAGCAGAAGATATGAGCTGGCAGCCTGGGCGGATGTCATCATCAGCGCGACAGCAAGCCCTCATTACACATTTGTCAGAGATGAGCTGGTGGAGACTGTGAAAATGCAGCCTAAGCGGAGATTGTTTCTTGATTTGGCAATGCCGAAGGACATTGATCCATCGGTCGCAGAAGTGACCGGATGTGTGCTGCGTGACATAGACTACATCAGAACACTTTCCAGAGAGAACAATGAGAGCAGGGCAAAAACCATCACGGAGATGGAGCCGTGGATCATATCACAGGTTGACGAGATCATGAAGAATATAGCGTTTTCGAGGTTCAACAGGGAGCACGGAGATGTGATGGCGCAGCTTAAGACAATAGACGGCGCAAAGCTGGTATACAAACTTAAAGGACAGCTTGAGTATGAGGCATTTGAGAAGGTGCTTGCGGGCATGGCGGCAGATGCGGATGAGATTTAATAACATAGATTAGAGGTAGATATGTCGTATTTTCCATTTATGATCGAACTGAATAATGAGAGATGCCTGATTGCCGGCGGCGGAACAGTTGCATACAGAAAGGTGTGCAGCATGCTGGAATTTGGCGCAGTGGTCACGGTGGTTTCGCCGGAGTTCTGCCCGGAACTCCTGGAGCTGGCGGAGCAGGTGAATACGCCAGACAAATACTGTGCAGCGACAAGCGATGATCGTGGTTCTGTAGAGAATTTTGCAGATTATTCTGGATGCCTAACACTTGTAAAAAGACGTGTACAGCCACAGGATATAGACGATGCATTTGTCGTTATAATGGCGACGGACGATGAGAAGGTCAATCACGATATGGCGGAACTTTGCAGGCAGAAGCGCATACTGGTAAATGTGGTGGATGTGAAA
>CAKQIY010000090.1 GCA_934247115.1 uncultured Coprococcus sp. | reverse complement strand
GTTCGTTGTGAACATGCGGAAGTGGCGGAATTGGCAGACGCGCAGGCTTCAGGTGCCTGTGGTAGCAATACCGTGTGGGTTCAAGTCCCATCTTCCGCATTTTTTTATACCATAGTATGCGGAATGCGCAGCTGTGAAGCCAATTAATATAAGATATTTTAGGAGGTATGTGTGGCAATGGCAGAGAAGAAGAATGTAGTTACCTATACAGGTCTCAAGAAGATTGAGGAAGAGCTTCAGGATTTGAAGGTTAACAAACGTAGAGAGATCGCAGCCAAGATCAAAGAGGCTAGAGAGCAGGGAGATCTGTCAGAGAATGCAGAGTACGATGCAGCCAAGGATGAGCAGAGAGACATCGAGGCAAGAATCGAGCAGCTTGAGGCCATGCTTAAGAATATTGAGGTAGTTGACGAGGACGAGGTCGATACAGGAGTTGTAGGTATCGGATGTAAGGTCGTTGTATATGACTACGAGTTTGATGAGGAGGTTGAGTATGATATCGTTGGTTCATCACAGGCAGATATCATGAACAACAAGATCTCAGATGAGTCACCAGTCGGAATGGCACTTAAGGGCGCAAAGGTTGGCGAAGAGGTTCTGGTAGACGCACCAGATGGAGAATTTAAGTACAGAGTACTTGACATAAAGAGACAGGAGCTGTAAGAGAAGATGGCAGAGCAGAACAACAAGGGAAATGAGCAGGATCTTAATAAGCTGAAGATGGTTCGCCGTGAGAAACTGGCGGATCTTCAGGCTGCAGGCAAGGATCCATTTGTTATAACTAAGTATGATGTGCAGCATCATAGTATAGAAGTAAAGGACATGTACACAGCACATGAGGCTGAGCTCCTTGCGGGAAGACAGGAGCCTTCAGTAGAAGGTCTTGACGAGGCAGAGAAGAGAGAAGTCATCAACAACGATTACAACGAGAGAAGAGCTATCATGGACGCTTCACCTATCAATGTGAGCATTGCGGGACGTATGATGTTCAAGCGTGTCATGGGTAAGGCTTCTTTCTGTAATATTCAGGACCTCAAGGGCAATATTCAGGTATATGTTGCCAGAGATCAGATCGGCGAGGAGTCATATGCTGACTTTAAGAAGTCAGATATAGGTGATATATATGGTGTAAAAGGATATGCTTTCAGAACAAAGACGGGCGAGATATCCATACATGCTGAAGAGATAACACTTCTGTCCAAGTCACTTCAGATGCTCCCGGAGAAGTTCCATGGACTGACAGATACAGATATGAGATATCGTCAGAGATACGTGGATCTGATCATGAATCAGGACAGCAAGGAAGTATTTATCAAGAGATCACAGATATTAAAGGAGATCCGTAATTTCCTGGCTGGACGTGATTTCATGGAAGTCGAGACCCCTATGCTTGTATCCAATGCAGGTGGTGCTGCAGCGAGACCATTTGAGACACATTATAATGCGCTCGATGAGGATGTAAAGCTTCGTATATCATTGGAGCTTTATCTCAAGAGACTTATCGTCGGTGGTCTTGAGAGAGTATATGAGATTGGAAGAGTATTCCGTAATGAGGGCGTTGACACACGTCACAACCCTGAGTTCACCCTTATGGAGTTATATCAGGCATATACAGATTACTATGGTATGATGGAGCTGACAGAGTCAATGTTCCGTTACCTCGCAGAAAAGGTATGTGGAAGCACCAAGATCTCATACAATGGAATAGAGATCGACTTTGGCAAGCCATTTGAGCGTCTGACTATGGTCGATGCTATAAAGAAGTATACAGGTGTAGATTTCGATCAGGTTGCTGATGATGCTGAGGCGAAGAAGATCGCTGACGAGCATCATGTAGAGTACGAGGAGCGTCATAAGAAGGGCGACATCGTGAACCTGTTCTTTGAGGAATTCTGTGAAGAGAACCTGATCCAGCCTACATTTATCATGGATCACCCGATAGAGATCTCACCACTCACCAAGAAGAAGCCTTCAGATCCTACAAAGGTTGAGCGTTTCGAGCTTTTCATCAACACATGGGAGATGTGTAACGCTTACTCAGAGCTGAACGATCCTATCGATCAGCGTGAGAGATTTGCCGCTCAGGATGCAAATGCGGCAGCCGGTGATGATGAGGCTGAGCACACTGATGAGGATTTCCTCAATGCACTTGAGATCGGTATGCCACCTACAGGCGGTATCGGTTATGGTATAGATAGACTGGTTATGCTCCTTACAGATTCACAGGCGATCAGGGATGTTCTCCTGTTCCCTACAATGAAGTCATTAGATGGTGTAAATAAGAAAAATGATGTAAATAATACAGCTTCTGAAGCACCTGAAAA
>CAKQIY010000089.1 GCA_934247115.1 uncultured Coprococcus sp. | reverse complement strand
GATGTATCAATATGATCGTTTCTTTATTCTCTCTTCCAAACTCATGGATAGTCATTGTATTTTTCCTTCCTCATACCGTATTATTTCTATATACCATGGTGCGAATGTTAAACTCTTACTATCATGATTCCATTTACCGCTCAACATTCATGCAAGTATATTGACTCACTTACATTTATTATAGCATTCACGCGACGTCTCTTATTGAGAGGATTTCGCAAGAATACTCAATACTTAATTGATGTATACGATTTTCATCCATTTATTTTATAATTTTTCACCGCCATTACAATCATTGTCACACTATATATCAAAGCAATTATCAGCATGCATCGTGAAATCAAGAATCCAACAGTGAATTGTATCGGAATACAAATCAGCGGTATGAGTACAATCGAAAATATGATCGTAACTATGGGATATTTCCTCTTTATATTGAAATATAAAGCAAGTATTGCCATTGCAATACCAATCAGAAACATAATTCCAAATACTATAAGTAAAAATGCTATTGTATTTACCATTTCAAACTCCTCCATACAAATATTTGCCGCATTTATCTCATCTATGGTTTTGTCGACAAGCACTGGTATGCCAAATGTCGAATGGACGGTCCTTGTAAATCCACAGGTTAACATTGTGAACATTGGACTCTAGTCCATTTTAACATCATTTTATCCGTGTGACATGGAAATTACAACACTCATCCCCTGTCCAAGTGTCTTTGTACGATGAAGCTGCCCGCCTTCATTCCTGGAATTTCTCTCGTCCATGTTGCACAGGCACGGAACGAATTCAAAGCAGTTCTCCCGCTTACCCAGTTTGCAAATTCTGGCTCGCTATGCTCTCCTGCACCTTTTTGTCCTGCACCTTGTCAGTGAAGAGCGTACACTTCTTGTTCTCGTGCACCTTCACCATGAACGGTGAGTCGAACACAGCAGTTCCACAGCTTTTGCATACATTCCATATTTCAACATTTTAATCGCCTGCCTTTTTATTCCTGTATCCATTCCTTAAGTGCGGCTGAGAGTCTTCTGTCTATATCCTTTCTCGTCGCCTCGCACTCATTTGGATAATCCTTTGCAGCCTTGAATATAAACTTCATGACAAACTTCAGTCCAACCGGAAGTGCCATACGAAGCATCGATTCCGGCAGCACAAAATGGGTTCCGTGCTCATACACAAGCGGCACATACTCACATGTATGTGGGCGTTCCTTCAGACGCTGATCCATTCTGCGGATGTATTTGCCCGCCTCCCAGAACGAGTCGTCGTCTGCACCAATCAAAAACAGCTTTCCCCTTATGTTCTCGACCTTGATCATTTCCTCTTCTGTGTGTTCTCTGGCCTTCTCCGAATCGATAAACAAACAGGTACTGCGCTCAATGTCTCCGGAGTTCTTCGTCTCCTCCTCGATTTTCTGCCAGTACACAGGATGCTCATACACAAATGGCATATAAGCAAGAGGCTCGCCTCTCCACGAAAGAGTCGATGCACCAGGTATCGGCCATTCCTTACATCCGTCTTTGTTGCCCTGTTCAAATCCCTGCCATACAAAGTCACTTGCCGTAAGTCCAAATGTCAATGTGATATCAGGAAAATACGATGCAGCAACAAGGGAATCCATTCCAGCCGTACTCATTCCCATGATTCCTATTTTCCGGTTTCCATGACTTTTCAGCCATGCAATAGCCGTCTCTATTCTCTCAAGCGGATTATTTACATGGCTGTAATTCTTCTTTCCGGGAGATATGCAGAGTGCGTTCACACCATTTTTGTGCAGCCACTTCGCTCCGCACTTCGCCATAAAATCATTCGGATCGTCTCCAAACAGTCCTATGAATGCACAGTCAGCCCCATTTTGATTCTCGTAATATGTTCCATAGAATCCGTCCTTCTCGATCTCAAAAAACTGTTTTTTCACAACTTTTTCCTCCATTATCTACAGTAGATCAACCATTTTCCTTACCTATCCTCATGTTAGTCATTGCTAACCGCATTGTCAACGATTTATGTGATTTTGCAGACAAAAAAGCATTTTTTCAGTCGATCATCCAACTACCATGGTTTGTTGAATATATTTTACACATTTTCGTACCAGGGGCCTCCATATGAGCTACAGATACTTATCGATCTATGGTTTTGGTACAATGGCGCCGATTGGGATAATATCCCCACAAGCAGGGATTCGTTGGAACACTGAACTTGATACAATTTAACTATTATTTCCCTAGGGGTGTTCAAAGGGGGTTCATTTGAACACCCCCTTGAGAAATGGCACTTGCAGGCATAAAAGATGGCAGGCAGTCTCGTTATAAGACCACCTGCCTGTTGATTATTCTTATTCTGTTTTCTGTATCTCGTCAGCCCGACAAACTGAAATTTGTGGGTGAGATTGAATATCTCTTTAATACTCAATTCCTTTTCGTCTTTACGCAAATGATGACTGC
>CAKQIY010000088.1 GCA_934247115.1 uncultured Coprococcus sp. | reverse complement strand
AGCAGTCTCGGTCAGGCGATAACAACGATGAACAAGACGGAGAGCTACCTTATGGTCGGCATCAACGATGGATACGACCTGTTCATGGGCGGAAAGAAACTTGATAAGGGTGCATATGTGGAGGTGAGCGTATTCGGTGATGTGACTCCCAAAGCATGTGATGCCATGACAGGAAAGATCTGCGATATATTTTCGGATGTGCTTGGAATCCCGGGAAATGCGGTGTATGTGACTTACCACGGCGTACATGACTGGGGATGGAACGGCGGTAACTTCTGATGTGGGAAATAGAGATACTTGACGCTCTCCAGAATATACATACCCCATGGCTTGACAAGATCATGGTGGCGATCACATCACTTGGAAATGCAGGGATACTGTGGATAGTGCTGGCGGCGGTGCTGCTGATCATTCCAAAGACGAGGAAGGCAGGGCTGTGCATGGCCATCGCACTTATCCTTGATCTTCTCATAACCAACTGCCTGTTAAAGAATCTGGTCGCCAGGACAAGACCATATGATGTGGCGAATTTTACAGATCTGATAGTGAAGAAACCGACGGATTATTCTTTCCCATCGGGACACACGGCGGCGTCATTTGCGGCTGTAACGGCATTGTTCATGAGCAGGAGGAAACTGCTGGGCGCAATATCCTGCGTGATAGCGATCCTCATAGCGTTCTCAAGAATGTATCTGTATGTGCATTTTCCGACAGATATCATTGGCGGAATAGTGGTAGGCGTGGTCGCCGGAGTGGCAGCAGGACTGATACTCAAGGTGATCGACAGGGAACTGGCGGCCAGGGCGTCAGGCACAGATATAGAGAATTATTGAAAACCAGATTGTGAGGATAAAGATTTCCAGGAGCAACATGATTTGGCGGATCGTTGGTTTGGAGGGATACGATCATGAGTGAATACACCATACTGCCGTTGATCAATGCAGCATTTCAGCCGGGTGAAGCGAAAAAGACGGTAGACAGTTTTGAAGACAGGGATTTTCAGGAGATAGCACGTGCTGAATACTATTATTTTACCGGGCAGGCGGAGGAGTGCAGTCATATAGCAGAACGTTATCTGATGAGCCATAATATAAGACTGAAGATGTCATCCTGCCTGTTATATGTATATTCTAATCTGACACTTGGCAGAGAAGCTGCATCAAGAAAAGGTCTGAGGGAGATTCAGGAATGTCTTGAAAAAGAGACGAAAAATCCTTCATCCGCTGAGGACAGGGCTGTCAGTGTATTTGCGGGATATATGTCCTCTGTGCTTTTGCATCTTCCGGTGGATAAACATCCGGATGTGGAGCTTTACGCAGTGACATTGCCGCCTGGAATTAAGCTGTTTTCTGCCTATGTGATAGCTCACATGGCATATTTGAAAGGCGAGTATGGCAGGGCACTTGGAATTTGCGAGGCAGCATTGATGTTCAGGGATGACGTATATCCTATTAGTATGATCTATCTGTATTGTATGATTGCAATGTGTCAGATGAATCTGAAGCATCAGCAGAAAGCAAAAGATGCATTGATGCTGGCGTGGAACGTGGCGAAAGAAGATGAATTTCTGGAACCCTTCATTGAACATCATGGTTTGCTGCAGGGACTTCTGGAGTCATGTATCCGCAAGGAGGATTCAAAACTATATAACAAATTATCTGATAAAGTCATTGCCTTTAGCAGGGGATGGATGTCGATCCACAATCCTATGTCAGGAAATTCAGTGACTGATGCATTATCCACAGTGGAATTCTCGATTGCAATGCTGGCAAGCCGAGATTGGAATAACCAGGAAATTGCAGATTATCTGGGATTTTCACCAAATACGGTTAAAACTTACCTGAGCAGGATCTATGAAAAAATGAATATAAATAAGAGGGATGAGCTGAAAAATTATATGCTGAAATAGGAAAATATACATTTTCGTATCAAAACGGAGATTACATGGAAGAAGTTAAAATGATAAAATCTTTATATACAGAAATCACTACCCAAATTCAGATTTATTTTTAAGGGAGGGAACTATATGAAGAGAAGAATTTTGACCACCATGATCACTATGTGCATGGTGTTGATGCTGCTGCAAATACCGGCATATGCGGGCAAAGCCTATTGCGACATCTGTGGTAAATGGGTAAGTACAACCGGAACTTATGAATACAAAGACGCTGGATATCATTGGAATCACGTTTATTGCACAGAATGTGGCACCAATATCAGCAATCCGCGTTCTGCGCATGTGTGGAGCGGAACGGCAACCTGCACAAGCGGACAGACTTGCACGGTCTGCGGAGGAACATCCACTCCTCCCGGACATGATTGGAACTCAAACTGGATTTCGGATGAAAACAATCATTGGCATGAGTGTAATGTCTGCGCAGAAAAGGACGATGTTGGAGAACATATTTGGAATGATGGCACTATAACTACTTCCCCAACCTGCACAACAGAGGGGGAGAGAAAGTATACTTGCATTGAATGCGGCAGAATAAAAACAGAGACGATCCAAGCTGCGGGTCACGATCTCGTGCATCACGATGCACAGGCGGCGACTTGTACCGCAAACGGTTGGGAAGCTTACGATACCTGCAGTAACTGTGATTACACCACCTATACGGAGAT
>CAKQIY010000087.1 GCA_934247115.1 uncultured Coprococcus sp. | reverse complement strand
TAAACCACCAGCGCATGGCTGCAAGTGCGCTGCTCATATTATGGAGGAAGGAATAGTAACGCATGCGCCGCGCGAAGTGCATTTATATGCGCATGCTGCATTTTTTTAAAGGAGGACATTTATTATGGCTACATGGCTTAAAGATGCAATTTTTTATGAGATATACCCACAGAGCTTCTACGATACCAACGGCGACGGAATCGGTGATTTCAACGGAATCACTGCAAAGCTTGACTATATCAAGTCTCTTGGATGCAACGCTATCTGGATGAATCCTTGCTTTGATTCACCATTTTCCGATGCAGGCTACGATGTAAGGGATTACAAGAAGGTTGCCGAGAGATACGGAACAATGGAGGACATAGAGAACCTCTTCGTTGAGGCTCACAAGAGGGACATGCACATTCTTCTCGACCTGGTTCCAGGCCACACATCTGAGGAGCATGCATGGTTTACTGAGAGCAAGAAAACCGAGGCAAATGAGTACACAGACAGATATATGTGGACTGACGGATGGCTCTGCGGCGGCGCAGGTCTCAACTACATCGCAGGCGAGACACCTAGAAATGCAGCCTACATCGTCAACTTCTTCAAGTGCCAGCCGGCTCTCAACTATGGCGTTCTGAACCCAACTGAGAGATGGCACAAGAGCATGTACGATCCTGCATGTATCGCAACAAGAGAGGCTATGAAGGATGTATGCCGTTTCTGGCTCGACAAGGGCTGCGATGGCTTCCGTGTCGACATGGCAGATTCTCTTGTAAAGCATGACGATGCGAACAAGAGCGGAACAGTTGCCGTATGGCAGGACATTCTCGGCGATATACACGCTGAGTACCCTGAGTCAGCATTTGTATCTGAGTGGGGAAAGGCTGAACAGTCAATCAAGGCCGGCTTCGACATGGACTTCTATCTAGACTGGATGGGCAACGGATATAACTCTCTGGTAAGAGACTACGAAGCTCACCTGAATGCATTTGCATCTCTTCCAGAGTCACTTGACGACAGCACGGAGAACAACAGCTTCTTCAAGGCTGACAGCAAGGGAACCTGCGACCACTTCATTGATGAATACATGGGAAGATACGAGCAGATAAAGGACAAGGGTGCTATAGCCCTCATCACAGGAAATCACGACACTACACGTATCAGCTACGGACTCTCTGAGGATGAGTTAAAGCTTGCCTACGCATTCTTCCTGACCATGCCAGGCAATCCATTCATCTACTACGGCGATGAGATCGCCATGAGATTCAGAAGCATGGCAAGCAAGGAGGGCGGTTTCACAAGAACAGGTTCAAGAACTCCTATGCAGTGGACAAGCGGTGACAACATGGGCTTCTCATCAGCTCCTGCCGACAAGCTCTATCTGCCGGTCGATCCTGCAGAAGGTGCAGCAAATGTTGAGGCTTCCGAGGCTGACCAGAACTCACTGCTCAATACAGTGAAGGCCCTCACTGCTCTCAGACATTCACAGGCCGATCTGCTTGATAAGAGCAACCTTGAGATCATCAGCAGAAAGCCACTGGTATATAAGAGAGGGAATCTGCTCCTTGCAGTGAACCCTAAGAATACAGACACCCAGTCAAGAAAGCTTGCTGAGCTGACTGGTGACGCAAAGGTTATCTATTCTATAGCAATAAACGGCACACAGCCAGGTATTGCTGACGGAGTTATCACTCTTCCGGCACAGAGCTTTGTTGTGATAAGCTGCTAATTTGGAGCAATATATAACAACTCAATAACCATATAAAAAGGTCATTACATAATATGGCAATCATACACAACGGAGATTTCATTTTCCATGTGGGTTGCTCATATTATGCGATGGCCTCTTTTTATCTTCTTCCCTGTGGTCATCTCACCCAACTTGTGGTAATATTTAATGGATTATATGCTCATGTACCACGACAGAATAAGTGCACATGACATACAGGATTATAAAGGAGAACAATATTATGAACATGCAGGAAGCTACAAGCATCATGAAGGCTGACAGCTACAAAATGGCTGCACTTTCAGAGGATACACGAAACAATATACTGGCACATGTAAAGGACGCGCTCATCGCACATAAGGATGAGATATTTGCGGCAAATGCAAAGGATATGGCTGCTGCCGAGGAGAACGGGATCGCTGCATCAGTCAAAAAGAGACTGAAGTTCGACGAACACAAGCTCGCTGACGTGACAAATGGAATCGATGAGCTTATAAAGCTTCCTGACCCGGTGGGACAGATCCAGCTCAAGAGAGAGCTTGACGATGGACTGGTCCTTCAGAGGGTGTCATGCCCTATCGGGGTCATCGGTATCATATTTGAGGCAAGACCGGACGCACTGGTCCAGATATCATCATTGTGCATCAAGAGCGGCAACTGTGCTGTCCTCAAGGGCGGCAAGGAGACTGCCAATACCAACAAGGCCCTCTTTGATGTGATCTACAGCACAGCCGTTGCAAATGGAGCACCTGAGGGCTGCATGCTCCAGGCAAGCCAGCACAACGAGATCGGCGAGCTTCTGTCCTGCAACAAGTCTGTTGACCTGCTCATACCTAGGGGTTCAAATGCATTTGTGCAGTACATCATGAACAACACCAAGATTCCTGTCATGGGACACGCAGACGGAATCTGCCACACATACATAGACAAGGATGCAGATATAGAGAAGGCTATTCCTATCATCATAGATGCAAAAACACAGTACACCGCTGCCTGCAACGCAACGGAGACACTTCTCATCCACAGGGATGTGGCAGATGAAATGCTTCCAGTCATGGCTAAAGCTCTCAGGGAGCATGGTGTAAAGCTCCGCGGAACCGCAGAGGCAGCGGAGATCATCAAACGGGCATACACAGCTGACGGTCAGACCAACGGTTCACATACGAATGCCGCAACTGACAGCCAGAACGTTTTTGAGATCATGGGAGACGACGATTTCAATACAGAGTATCTTGACCTGGTACTCTCAGTCAAGATCGTGAACAATGTCCAGGAGGCTATCTCACACATCAACCACTTCGGTTCACACCATACTGACTGTATCGTGACTGAAAATGCCGACACTGCTGCCCTCTTCATGCAGCTTGTCGACTCGGCGGGAGTATACCAGAACTGCTCCACAAGATTTGCCGATGGCTTCAGATACGGCTTCGGCGCAGAGGTCGGAATCAGCACAAGCAAGATCCATGCAAGAGGTCCTGTAGGACTTGAGGGACTTGTAACCTACAAATACAAGCTTTATGGACACGGACAGATAGTTGATGACTATGCAACCGGAAAGAAGCAGTT
>CAKQIY010000086.1 GCA_934247115.1 uncultured Coprococcus sp. | reverse complement strand
TTCACATCCTTATGTGCAGGTCTTGTGGAAAGCGCTTTACCAAAGTCCGCAAATGACTCCTCAAGCAGATCTGTCACATCCTGATCTCCTGTATAAGAAACCGTGAGCGCACCCTTTCTGAGAACCTCTGCAAGAGCATACTGAAGCTTCTCAATGATATCGTCATACTTCTCATCGAAGTGGTCCACTATGTCACACAGAAATTCATAATAAGCAATTCCGCATGTCTCATCCGTGAATCTTGCCCCCTCATCTATATATGACATGGCTCTGGTGTACGCGGTCACATGTCCCGATGCAGCCATGCCATTCTTCATGCTGGACTTCTCCTCCGTCAGGAGTTCCTTCAATCTCTTCCTGTCATCTATCTTTGATGAGAACAGTATCTCCTTCATGAGCTCTACCGCATATGGAAGTTTCTCATAGAGAGCTTTCATAGATACATAGAAGAACTTCTTGATATCAGTGTCGCTGGCATATCCAACCATGTCAAACTCTATTCCACCGATATTGCTGTCTATCTCATTTGAGAGCTGTCCATAGGTGTGCTTCTCTGTATCGATATATTTGAACAAACATGTCAGTGCAGCAAGGTATGGCACAAGGTCATTATCTATATCGTTGATGTTAAAATAGAACCTCAGGTAGCCTATGCCATTTGTAAATATGTCATGGCTTACAACTGGAAGTCCGCCGATCTCAGATTCAACATTCTTAAGCTTTTCAGCCTCTTTGTCAATGTCATCTATCGCCAGCAGTGGTACCTTGGCAAGATCCTCAGCGGATGAAGGGGTTGCCTGATACTCCTTGAGCGCCTTTGTATCCTCCACGATCTTCTCAAGCTCCTCACGGCTGAGTGTAGCCTTGTATGCAGCCAGCTCATCAGCGATCTTCTTCTCGTTCTCCTGATCAAGCCCCTTCTTTGGATTCATGGTGAGATACAGGCCAAATGTATTGTCAATAAAACATTCCTTTATGATCTGCTCAAAATATCCATTCTGAAGATCCTCTCTCAGCTCCTTATACACATCATTCATCTCGAAAAACATGAGTGCCTTGGTATCGTCATACAGCCAGCTGTTGAACGCATCCAGTCCGTACATAAGTCCCTTAGGGAACCTTCCAAAGTTCGCCTCCTTGTGCTTGAACTCAAACTTGTTGATAGCTGCCTCTATTGCGGCCTTATCTACACCGTGGCTGAGCTCTCCAAATGTGTCATCTATAACCTTTATAAATCTGTCCTTATCACTCTTATCAGCACCTCTTGCTATGATAGAGAATGTGGTCTGCTGACAGCCATTGTCAAATGAGCTGTAGACCTCTTCTCCTATACCCGCATCAGTCAGCGCTTTCTTTAGGACCGCCCCAGGCGCATCCATGAGCACGTACTCAAGTATACCAAGCGCTGTGACTTTCTTCTTCTCGGTGCTGAGTCCAGTTATCTTGCTGTATGTGAGTATGGAATTGTTCTCCTCAGGATCAGTGTCAGCTATGGAGTAATCCATGGTGATGTCCTTCATCTCGTCAAATGGCTTCTGAAGAGGTATCGCTGAATCAATCTCCTTATAATCGTAATGTGACAGATACTCCTCATCTATAAACTCCAGCTCCTTTGCCATATCACAGTCGCCGTACAGATAGATATAACTGTTCGATGGATGATAATACGTCCTGTGGAAGTCCCTGAATCTCTCAAGGGTAAGTGTAGGTATAAACTCTGGATCACCGCCTGAATCATTGCCATATGGAGTGTCCGGCATGAGTGATGACTCTATCTCTCTGTACATAATCGACTCAGGACTTGAGTACACGCCCTTCATCTCATTATACACAACTCCGTTGTACTTCAGGTCTCCATCCACAGAGTCAAGCTCGTAGTGCCAGCCCTCCTGCTTCATGATCTCATCATGTATATAGATATCCGGATAGAACACTGCATCCAGATACACACTCATGATGTTCTCAAAGTCCTTCTGATTGAAGCTCGCTATAGGATATACCGTCTTGTCTGAATAAGTCATGGCGTTCAGAAAGGTGTTCAGAGAGCCCTTTGCCAGCTCGACAAACGGATCCTTGACAGGATACTTCTTTGAACCACAGAGCACTGAGTGCTCAATTATATGAGGTATTCCTGAATCATCATACGGAGGTGTCCTGAAACCTATATTGAACACCTTATTCACATCGTCATTCTCAATGATGAGAACCCTTGCCTTTGTCTTTATATGCTCCAGCACATAGCCCTTGCCATGTACCTCTGGAAGATCCTTCTCCTCAACTATTCTGTAAGCCTTTACATCCTTGATATTTCCCAATTCATATTCTCCTTCTATAATTTTTTATTGTCCTTTTATATGTTGCTTGACAACTTATCTGGCCATTGTTGTAACAGACCATTTCGCTATTCCATCTGTCCGGCACCAAACGAAGCCGGAAGAAACTCTGACAATCTTCTCATGTCATAATCATCCTCTGAAAATGCTGCGATAACATACATATCCGCAGAAAATTCCGAGAGCACCTGCCTGCATATCCCACATGGATATGTTATTCCGTTTATCCCTGTACTATTCAGACCTCCGACTATTGCAATCGCTTTGAAATTCCTGTACCCGCTGCTAACTGCATTACACACTGCCGCACGCTCTGCACATATGGTTGCACCGTACGAGGAATTCTCTATATTACAGCCTATGAATACCCTGTATTCGTTCACATTTTTATCGTGGTTGTCCGTCTCTCCGTCATCACATTCCAAAGAATCCTCCCGGCCTGCCAGGAGTGCTGCACCAACCTTAAACTGTGAGTATCTTGCATATGCCATATCTCTCGCCTCTATCGCTTTCGCAATAAGACGCCTGATGTCTGTATCTTCAATAATATAATCACTCTCCATAATACAGAACCTCCATTCTGATACCTTCTACGCACTCCCATAATAATAACACTAATCCGCCTTTAGATTCAATCACCCACACAGTATTAAACGTTCAAATATTATCAGCTTGACGCACATAACAAGAGGCCGCCTTAAGTCCGGCGGCCTCTCGATCACTTCTCTTTATTCAATTTATTACATTTTTAATAGCTTCCTGACTGTATCTGTCTGAGCATTTCGTCCACCATATCCTGATATGTGTCCGATGTAAGAACCAAGATAATACAGAATACCAGGAACACAAGCGCAATTGCACTCATTATGATTCCCGCGATGGCCATTCCCTTGCCAGGCTTCTTATCCTTAAGACTTATGATACCTGTTATCAGTCCCGCAATGGCTGTGGCAATTCCCACATATGTGATACAACATCCAAATGTAAGTGAGAAAATACCAAGCACCATAGATGCTATAGATACACCCTTGCTCTCCTGTGGCATGTTGTTCTGTGGATATGCAGGGCCCCCACCCATGTTCAGATTCTGATTCGCATAATTCTGTCCGTAT
>CAKQIY010000085.1 GCA_934247115.1 uncultured Coprococcus sp. | reverse complement strand
CTCAGCCCAGGCACCCTCACGGCACACAGGAGATTCCCCTTAGTGCTGCTTCGTCTCCGACCTGACACGGTTCGAAGATTCCTGTTGCGCGAGACCCAGACATCAACACCACTTACTGAGGGCAGCCCTACAGCAGCCACCCCTCTGAAAGACCATCACCCCTGCTATAGCGGATTGCAGGTACAGGGCGCCGCTACCTCCCCGGTTGCATGGAAACTTTAAAACATATTCATCGAGCAGCGCACGAAATATGCACCGCAGGCTACATTATATCTGACAAGCCGCCAGCCGTCAAGCTTTCTTCGCTTTTCCCTGGCGCAGATCCTTGAAAAAATTCTTCATCATCTCACTACATTTCTCCTGCCGTACCCCACGCACCACCTGAACCTGATGATTAAACTGCTTCATATCAAGCAGGTTGATGATGGATCCGGCACATCCGGCCTTGGGATTCATACACCCTATCACTACCCTGGGAATACGGGCCTGGACAATGGCTCCGGCACACATCTGGCATGGCTCCAGCGTCACATACATCGTACAATCCTCCAGCCTCCAGTCGCCAAGCTTCCTCGATGCCTGTTCTATGGCAAGTATCTCGGCATGGGCGAGGGTGGTCTTCTTAAGATTTCTCTTGTTAAATCCCCTGGCTATGATCTTATCATCATACACTATCACACAGCCTATCGGGACATCACCATTGCCATAAGCTCTCATGGCCTGGGCTATGGCCTTATCCATGTACTTCTCATGAAGCCGCTGCTCTTCCGGAGTCAGCACCTCCACATTTGTATCCTCCATCTTCTTATCCTCTTCTTCCTACCTTATATCCACTATCCAGTAACCAAAGCTTCCAGTCTTGATATGAGTCTCCTTCTCCGGCACAAATCTGTCAAATCCAAATATTCCAGCAAGATATTTCTCTCTTGACGAGTAAACCCCTGGCACGCCCAGTATGTAACTTATCTGATCCTTCTCAGGCGTGAACATGACTTTTCCCAGCATCAGATACTTGTAACTGTAATATCCATGTGTCAGAAAGCTGTTCACCCCAAGCTTCCAGTTGCACATATCCAGAAGTCCAATGTCATTCGGTGTGATCTTCACACTCTCTATGACACTGTCAAGGCCATCATCCAATGCACTTCCCGGAAGGAGCGGCAGCTTTTCATATGTTCCAAACATCTCTTCCACTGCTGCCCCGGTATCCGACCCCGGATGCTCCTCTATGCACCTGAGTGCCTCCTCAGTCTTATCCTCGATGGCTGCGGTATCAGTTATGGATACTTCCCTGGCAGCCTCGCCAAGCTCTTCCTCCTGAAGGACTGCCTCAGCATCATCTCCTCCATCCCACATGTGTGAATAATCAACCACACTATCCGTCCACGACGAACAGAACATATCATTTTCATAGTAGGCCATTCCCTGATCTGCATTGTTGCGCAGTGGTCTGACCGCTATCCCGGCAAACGCAGTTATCGGTCTGCCACTGTCTCCGACATTGTCCCACTCAAAAGCAAAGGTCTGTTCACCGCGTCCACCGCGCAGACACATTCTGCCAATGAGCACGGGTAGAGGTATCATCACAGTGTCCTGTCCTGATTTGTCTTCATCGATCATGCCCGCATCAGACATGTGGCTCGGAAGTGTTTCCCTGTAGACATACACCTCGTATGACGTCTCTCTGCCATTTATCCCGTTCTTCAGTCCTATTGTAAGTCGTCCTGACCTGCCAGCCTTAGCCACCTTGGCAAAGCCTGCATTTTCACATTTGTGGCATTCATGATACCTGTAAATATACGATATAAATCTGTTCCAGTACACCATAGATAATCCTCCTCTCCCTTCCGGAATTCTGCGTCCTTTTCCGGGGGCTTTATCAATTATCTATGATTCTGTCTCATAACCTATGACATTATTTGTCCGTGAGAATGTCGCTCAATGCTGCAAATTCCGCCAGGCTCAAACTTTCTCCACGGATATTTGCTGATATTCCAAGTGATTCCAAAGCCTTTGCGATCTGCTCCTTGGCAAATGACAGCTCTCCGCTGTTGGCTATACCGTTCTGGAGAGTCTTTCTTCTCTGGTTAAATGATGCTCTTATCAGCCGGAACATGAGCTGCTCGTCCTTCACCTTGACCGGCGGCTCCTGGTATCTGTTCAGTCTGATGACCGCTGAGCCCACTCCCGGTCTCGGTATAAAGCAGTTTGGCGGAACATTTGCCACTATGTACGGCTCAGCATAATACTGCACCGCCAGCGACAGAGCTCCGTAATCCTTGGTTCCCGGTCCCACCTGCATGCGGTCTGCAACCTCCTTCTGCACCATGACCGTCACCGAGAGAAGTGGCACGTGCTTCTCGAAAAGTCCCATAATGATCGGAGTGGTTATATAGTACGGAAGATTCGCAACTACCTTGATAGGTCTGCCGCCATTTCTCTCTTCCACTATCTTATTGATATCTACCTTCAATATGTCGTCATTGATAATCGTCACATTGTCATACTCAGCCAGAGTCTCATCCAGTATCGGAAGGAGATTCTTATCTATCTCCACCGCCACTACCTGTCCTGCGCTCTCTGCAAGATACTGGGTCATGGTTCCTATTCCCGGACCGATCTCCAGCACGCAGTCGTCCTTCGTAATGTCCGCTGCGCTGATTATCTTATTTATGACATGGGCATCTATGAGGAAATTCTGACCGAACTTCTTCTGAAATGCAAATTCGTATTTCTTTATCGTCTCTATCGTGACCTGTGGATTGCTTAACTTCTCCATGCTTTGTCCTTTCCTGCGTCCAGACAATGGAGGTTTCATCAAGATTTGTGTCACGACCAGGACTTTGTGGTGTGCCTGTCCGGGGTCGCTCCCGCTTAACTCGGTCTGCAGCGGTACTAAGGTGCCGCTTAAGGCGCCACCTAAGGACCGGCGACCTCGTATTCCCCCGACAGGCACACCACAAAGTCCTGGTCTCAATTCACATTACGAAACCTCCATTGCCTGTAATCTACGTTTTTATTACATCTTGTACATTTTCAGGGCATTCGCGTATGTCTGGTCATACACTTTCTGAACCGGAACGCCCTTGATCTCGGCTATCTTCTCAGCTATATAAGGTATGTTGAGGGCTGAGTTCCTTGTTCCTCTGAACGGAACCGGCGCCATGTACGGCGAATCCGTCTCAAGCACGATCTTCTCAAGAGGGATGTCCTCCACGACCTCCTGAAGCCTCCGGCTGTTTTTGAAGGTGACAACTCCGCCAACACCGATATGGAATCCCATCTTAATGTATTCCCTGGCCTGCTCAACGCTGTATGAATAACAGTGTATCACACCGCCATTCCTGCCGCCATCCATTCTTTTAAGCATCTCCATAGTGTCCGATGCCGCATCACGGCTGTGTATAATGATCGGCATGGTGAGCTCCTGCGCAAGCTCAAGCTGTCTGAGAAACCATTTCTTCTGAACATCCCTCGGAGGATCATCGTCGAAATGATAATCAAGACCTATCTCTCCTATGGCTCTCACCTTTGGATTATCCAGCACCATACTCTTAAGCTCCTGTATATCCGTCTCCGTCAGTTCACCGACCTCACTTGGATGCACGCCGACCGCTGCATAGAAATGCGGATATTTTCCGGCAAGCTCCACCGAATTTCTCGATGACTGCATATCAGCGCCAACATTCATAACCTTATCTATATCTTTCTCAAGGAATTCTGCAATTAACTGCTCTCTGTCCTCATCAAACTGAGTATCGTCATAATGACCATGTGTCTCAAATATCATAT
>CAKQIY010000084.1 GCA_934247115.1 uncultured Coprococcus sp. | reverse complement strand
TTGTAGTTCCATGCGGCACGTCCGATTCCGTACTTTTCAAATACAGAGTTGATATCCTTGTACCAGTTCAGGGTTCCGTCAAGTGGTGCCTGATCTATAACGCCATATTCGCCGCAGTACATAAATCCGTCTCTTTCTTCAACAGCCTTGATGCCGTCGAGAAACATTTTTTCGAACAAATCAGGACCGATGGAATTAAGTCCAAGGCTACTTTCGGTGATGGCCCCATGCATACACCCTTCGATCTGGCGGGATTTCTCCATGTAGTCATTGAAATCTCCCGGATATTCGATATGAAAATCTGAAGGCATACCTGTTACCCAGTAAGCAGACTGGTGGGTAAATACCATTGGCTCGTAACAGTGGAAATTGTAAACTATGTTCTCATCGTTGTGATGAGGGAGAAGTTTTATAGATGTAACAGCATTGTAGCCAACCCCACCGAGCAGGATTTTGGCAGTAGGTGCTTTTGCTCGGATGATCTCGATGCATTTGCTTGATATTTCGTTCCACTCGTTTACAACGGTTGGACTTACGACCTCGTTCAACGGCTCGAACATTATTATGTCTGCATCCTTTGCATATCTGTCTATAAGCTTTCTCCATATTCCATAGAATCTATCCTGAAGAGGTTTCTCATGGAAGAATTCAAGAAGATGAGCCTCGTCGTCAAATATATATCCATATGTCTTGTGCAGGTCAAGGACCATGTTGAGTTTGTACTTTCTGCACCACTCAATGCATGAATCGATGTAAGCGTAGCCGTATTCCTTATCACTTCCGTCCTCATTTTCAAAATTATCGTAATCGATAGGAAGACGAACGTGGTCAAGTCCCCATGATGCTATTCTTGCAATATCTTTTTCCGTGATAAATGTGTCAAGATGTTCCTTGTCAAGTGGTCCCTGTGAAAGCCATCCACCTAAGTTTACGCCTTTTTTGAATCCATCTAAAGTTTTCATAATCACTAACCTCCTGTGAAATAATAAATTATATAGCATGCTCATTTGCCTGTTCATGAGCATTTGTCTGTTTCGTTTTCTGTGAGTTTATAGTAGCATTTGTGTTGATAAGCGGATATAATAAATGCGTCAATTATATAACAAATGTGTGATGGAGATATATGAATATCACAGAGGAAAGGCAGAAAGGCAATGAAGATATCGGATGAGATAGTAAAGCAGCAATTTGTGCAGAGGGAATATGGACTGGCACATCCCACATACGACAACGAGCTGGATTTCTATCAGCTTGTGAGCAGTGGCGATGTGAAAGCTTTGTCTGGAATGTTGCTGACAGGCGATGAGGACGAGGCTGTTCTTGCGGCAAGAGGAATATTGTCAGATGACAAGGTTCGCAATAGGAGATATCACGAGATAGTGCTAGTGGCAATGATATCCAGATTCTGCATAGAAGAGGGGATGGAGGAGATGGAGAGCTACAATCTCAGTGACTTCTATATTAATAAGTTGGACAAGGCACAGACCACGCAGCAGGTCATAGAGATACATAATCAGATCGTCATGGATTATGCGAAGCGCATGAGAAGGGTGAAAAAGAGAACTGCAATATCACCGCATTGTGTGAAAGCAATGGATTATGTGTATGATCATCTTCATGAGCGGATAGAGATTGGCGATGTGGCAGAATTTGCGGGAGTGGAACGCTCATATCTGAGTAAACTATTTCATAAGGAGGTGGGGCAGACTATCTCCGGTTACGTCATGGAGAAGAAGCTTCAGACCGCCAGAAATATGCTGCTTTACTCGGATTTTTCCTGCACAGAGATATCCCAGTATCTTGCATTTGCGTCCAACAGTTACTTTACAAAATGCTTCAGAAACAGGTTTGGCAGTACTCCGAGTGCATATCGCAGGACAAATTACAGAAAACATTGGAAAGAGACGAAATCATAGGCTTGTAATGGGCAGGTGTAATTGACAAGCAATGTCAAAGGTTGTAGAATTACATGAGTTTTAATATGAAGGAGAATGAATAGCTATGTCATCTTTTAGATTTCATGTGGCTCTCGCAGCCGCCAAACTGAGTAAGGGACTCATCCAGCTTCTGGGTAGAAATGGTACCCACACACCTGGAGTTATAGCCCTTAAGATATGTCCGGATTTTCTGGCACAGGCGCCAAAGGCACCGCTTACAATATGCGTCACAGGAACAAATGGCAAGACTACCTGTAGTAATCTGATAACAGATGTTCTGGAGAAGGATGGAAGAAGAGTTGTCAGCAACAGAACAGGTTCCAATATCGTTCCAGGCTGTACGACAAATGTCATCAACAGTCTGACATTTACAGGAAAAGTCAGAGTGGACGCCACTGTATTTGAGGTGGATGAGCGTGCTTCAAGACTGATACTTCCATATGTGAAGCCGGATTATCTTGTTGTGACAGGACTTTTCAGAGATTCGCTCAAGAGAAATGCTCACCCGGATTATATATTCAGTGTTATAGATACTTACTGCCCTGATTCTGCAAAGGTTATCCTGAATGCGGACGAGCTCTGCTCAAGCATGCTGAAAAAGGACAGCTACAGAGTGTTCTACGGAATCGGCAAGCAGCCGGATGACAAGACTGAGCCATACAACCTTATCGCGGATTACCAGATCTGCCCTAACTGTGGCGAGAAGCTGAAGTACAATTACCTCAGATACCATCACATAGGTGATGTGGTATGTCCGAAGTGCGGCCTTCACTCCCCGGACAAGAAGTATCTGGCAACTGACATAGACAGAGAGAAGATGACAATTACTATACAGGAGGGAGACAAAAAGACAGTTTATCCACTGATCCACACAGCTCTCTTCAATATATATAATGAGGTTACGGTTATCTCAGCACTGCGCGAGATCGGTCTATCAGCTGAGAGGGTAAAGGAACTCATGGGCCAGATCCACATTCCTGACTCCCGTCACAATGAGACCACAGTGAATGGCGTCACAGTTATTCAGGCACTCTCAAAGGGACAGAGTGCAGTTTCCTCATCCAGAACATTTGAATATGTGGCAAATGAGGAGGGCAAGAAGGCTATCCTCCTTGCGATGGATGATCTCGAGGACAGACAGAAGAGTATAGAGTTCTCAGGCTGGATATATGATCTGGAGTACGAGCAGTTCAACCGTGATGATGTTGTACAGGTCATCTGTACTGGACCAAGATGCTACGACCACAAGGTGAGATGCCTGCTGGCAGGTATCCCGGAGGAGAAGATACTCACAAATCTCAGCGAGGTTGCTGCGGCAGATGATGTGACTATAGATGGCGTTGACAGAATATACATCCTGTATGACTGTGAGAACTACGGAATGTCATGCGAGATGAAGAAGAAGATAATCAAGAGACTGGAGGGTGACAAATAATGAAGATTGAGATTTTATATCCGGAAATATGTACACTCTACGGTGACAAGGGAAATACAATGTATCTGCAGAAATGTCTGCCGGATGCAGAATTTGTGACAACAGGACTTAACGAGAAGCCTCTCTTTCTGAGAGAGAACATCGACATGGTATATATGTGTTCCATGAGCGAGAAGAGCCAGGAGCTCGTGCTTGACAGATTGATGCAGTACAAGGAGGAGATAGCAGCATGCATGAAGGATGGCAAGGCGCTTTTCCTTCTGGTTGGCAATTCCATGGAACTCCTAGGAGATTATATCAAGAGAGAGGACGGAACCAGAGTTACAGGACTTGGCGTTGTTCCGGGCATGTACTCAGTCCGTCAGGCCCCAAATCGTTTCAACACGCTCATCAAGGCAAAGTTTAACGATATGATACTCATCGGGTACACCAGCCG
>CAKQIY010000083.1 GCA_934247115.1 uncultured Coprococcus sp. | reverse complement strand
GTTTTTTATATACAATTTCTGCCCGTCTGGGGCGGCTTGTGGGGACGAAGGTACCTGTCCCCCGATACAAAGTGGAGAAGATTATTCAGCCACGGCTTTCTTGCCAGTGTACAGCTGATAATATCTGCCCTTCATATCTATGAGCTGGTCGTGGGTACCCCTCTCTATGATGCGTCCCTGCTCCATGACCATGATGCAGTCCGCGTCCTTGACCGTGGAAAGTCTGTGGGCTATGACAAATGACGTTCTTCCCTCCATGAGGGCATCCATTCCCTTGGAAACCATAGCCTCGGTTCTCGTATCAATAGATGATGTAGCCTCATCAAGGATCAGGGCCGGTGGATCTGCAACCGCCGCCCTCGCGATAGCCAGCAGCTGTCTCTGTCCCTGACTGAGATTTGCCCCGTCCCCGGTGAGCACTGTGTTGTAGCCATCAGGAAGTCGCTTTATAAAGTCGTGGGCATTTGCCAGCTTTGCGGCCTTGATGCACTCTTCATCCGTGGCATCCAGTTTGCCGTATCTTATGTTATCCATGACTGTTCCTGTGAACAGATGTGTATCCTGAAGCACTATTCCAAGGCTTCGTCTGAGATCCGGCTTCCTGATCTTGCCTATGTTGATATTGTCATACCTTATCTTGCCATCCTGTATGTCGTAGAATCTGTTTATCAGATTGGTTATGGTCGTCTTGCCCGCACCTGTACTTCCGACAAATGCTATCTTCTGACCAGGCTTTGCATACATATTGATGTCGTGCAGAACTATCTTGTCCGGGTTGTAACCAAAGTCAACATTCTCAAATTCAACCTCACCTGTAAGTTCCCTGTATGTGACCTCGCCAGTCTCATGCCTGTGTCTCCATGCCCAGAGTCCTGTTCTCTCCTCGGTCTCAGTTAGATTGCCATCTGCATCCTTCTTTGCATTTACCAGTTCAACATAGCCCTCGTCCTCCTCTGGCTTCTCGTCTGTCATGGTGAATACCCTGTCAGCTCCGGCAGCCGCCATGACTATGGCATTGATCTGCTGGCTTATCTGGGTTACAGGCATCGTAAAGCTCTTGTTGAGCGTCAGGAATGCCACAAGTGTTCCTATGGTAAGCCCTGACCAGCCATTTACTGCAAGTACACCTCCCAGCACTGCACAGAGCACGTAGCTTATATTTCCAAGATTCGCATTCACCGGCATGGTGATGTTGGCTATCATATTTGCCTTGTAGGCACTGTCCTGAAGAGATCTATTCAGCTCACAGAAATCATCATATGCCTTTTCTTCGTGGCAGAACACCTTGACAACCTTCTGACCGCTCATCATTTCCTCTATATAACCGTTGACCTTTCCAAGATCCTGCTGCTGCTTCATGAAGTATCTTCCCGACTTCGCGCCCAAGCTCGACGTCGCCTTTATCATGATAAGCACCATGACTACCGACAGAACCGTGAGTGGTATATCAAGAACTATCATAGCAATGAGCGTTGAGATAAATGTGATGCTTGAGTTGATAAGCTGCGGCATACTCTGGCTTATGACCTGACGGAGTGTGTCAACATCATTGGTGTACACCGACATGATATCTCCATGTGCATGCGTATCAAAGAAAGATATCGGAAGAGATTCCATTCGCTCAAAGAGCTGAACCCTGAGCCTCTTCATGGTTCCCTGGGTCACATTTACCATGATCCTGTTGTATGCGTAGGCGCAGATGATTCCCAGCACAAGTATAAGTCCAAGGCCCAGCATCCTGTGGGCGAGAGGTCCATAATCAGGTGTGCTCTGCTTCATCATCGGTTCAATATATACATCGATAAGCTTCTGCATGAACATCGATATACTCAGTATCGCAAGCGCCGATATAAGTATGCTGACCACAACCGTAACGCATGCCAGCTTGTATTCCTTGAGGACATATCTGAGCAGCCTGCCAAGTGCCTTCATGGGATTTTTCTCTATATTTCCTGTCATTACACTTCCTCCTTTCCTTCATAATTAATTCATCTTCTCATCGAAATCTCCGCCGCCAGACATCTGTACGTCGTAGATCTCCTTGTATATCGTGTTATTCCTGAGCAGATTCTCATGTGTGTCGAAGCCGCTGACCATTCCATTATCCAGAACTATGATCCTGTCAGCATCCTGCACACTTGATATTCTCTGTGAGATTATGATCTTGGTGGTGTTCGGTATCTTGGTTGCAAATGCCTGCCTGATCTTCGCATCCGTAGCGGTGTCCACGGCGCTTGTAGAGTCGTCAAGAATGAGTACCTTCGGGCTCTTGAGCAGTGCCCTGGCAATACATAATCTCTGCTTCTGTCCACCGGACACGTTGCTTCCGCCCTGCTCTATCCAGGTGTTGTATCCATCCGGCATCCTGTCTATGAACTCATCCGCGCAGGCAAGGCCGCACACCTCACGGCACTCTTCCTCCGTGGCATCCGCCTTGCCCCATCTCAGGTTGTCAAGTATCGTGCCTGAGAACAACACATTCTTCTGGAGCACAACCGCCACTTCATTTCTGATGACCTCCATGTCGTAATCACGCACGTCGTGTCCTCCGACACAGACCGAACCGCTGTCCGGCTTCACATCATAAAGTCTGCTTATCAGATTGACAAATGTTGACTTACCGCATCCGGTTCCACCGATCACGCCAACTGTCTCTCCAGACTTTATATGAATATCGATATTCTTCAGTGTATCCTCGGCACTGCCAGCCTTATACACGAAATCCACATGGTTAAAATCTATTCTTCCATCAGGCACCTCCATGATAGGCTCATCAGGATTGGTCATGGTCGGGGCCTCCTCAAGGACCTCAGATATACGTCTCATACTTGCCATACTCATGGAGATCATGACAAATACCATGGACAGCATCATCAGTGACATCATCATACTCATGACATAGCTGAAAAGTGATGTGAGATTGCCTGTCGTCATACTTCCGCCGACTATAAAGTGCGCTCCGAGCCATGAGAGGAGCATCATGCATGTGAAGATGACGAACATCATGATTGGATTGTTGAAGGCCAGCAGGCTCTCAGCCTTTATGGACAGTTCCGCAAGGACCTCTGCTGCCTTTCCAAACTTCTTATCCTCGTATTCTTCCCTGACAAATGCCTTTACGACTCTTATCGCTGATACATTTTCCTGAACGCTGGCATTCAGGTTATCGTAGTTTCTGAATACCTCGTCAAATATAGGCGTCACCTTGAATATGATGAAGAATAAGCCGAATGCAAGAACCACAAGTGCCGCCACAAATATAAGTGACAGCTCCACGTTGATGGTAAAACACATTATCATGCTGCATATGAGCATGAGCGGCGCCCTGACCGCTATTCGTATGAGCATCTGGTACGCATTCTGTACATTTGTCACATCAGTTGTCATACGTGTTATAAGGCTGGCGGTGCTGAATTTGTCAATGTTGGTAAATGAAAACTCCTGCACATTCCTGTACATGCCCTCCCTCAGGTTACAGGCAAATCCTGTTGATGCGCTGGCAGCGAATTTGCCCGCCATCACTCCAAAGAAAAGGCTTAAGAAAGCCAGCACAAGCATGATTCCGCCATGCATATACACCTTGCTCATGTCCTGTCCGTTGATTCCCTCATCGATTATCTTGGCGGTCACAAATGGAATGAGGATCTCCATGAAGACCTCGGCCGCCGTAAATACAGGTGTGAGTATTGAGTCCTTCTTGTACTCGCCCACCTGACCAAGCAATGTTTTGATCATTCTATTTCCTCCTTGTTTCGGTTTGAAATGCTGACAGAATCCTCAGATGTACAAAATCAGGAACTTGATTTGTGATATGTGATATCTGATCGTCAGCTATGTGTGATTTGACGCAAGTTGCATAAATATTAATACTTCTATTTTTTAATGTCAATAGT
>CAKQIY010000082.1 GCA_934247115.1 uncultured Coprococcus sp. | reverse complement strand
GAACCTCCGTTATAATTAGATTTGTGTTTATTGGAGTGAGTGTACATAAACTCACAATCTGTAGGTGATTATAAAACTAAAGTGACATTATAGAAATAATCAATATGTGATTATAAAAACAGGTCAGATTGCACTGGATGTGTGAAATAAGCACTAAAAACAATGTCAGATATCAGCTCACTGACATGCAAATAACACCTGAATATCGATTTGAATCGATATCGGCAGGACATAAACAGGATGGTGGAGGAGAAAAAGTATGGCTGCAACAAAGAAAAAAGATAAAAAGAACGCGATGGCGGTCATAAACCAGAATATAAAATCAGGAGAATTTGCCAGGATATATCTTTTATATGGAGAGGAGAGATATCTCGTCAATCAATACAGAGACAAGCTGCTTGAGGCTCTGGTGGACAAGGACGATAACCTGAACTTTATGAAATTTGCCGGAAATGGAATCAACACCACGGAGCTTATCGATTTCTGTAACGAGATGCCGTTCTTTGCGGATAGAAGGGTGGTGCTGGTCGAGAACAGTGGGCTTTTCAAGAACAGCAATGAGGACTTTGCAAAGAAGCTGGTGGAGATAGAAGAGACATCGGTGGTTATATTCGTTGAGATGGATGTGGACACCAGGTACAAGCTGTTTAAGGCTGTAGATAAGAATGGGGAAGCACTGGAGTTTGTCACACCTGATGAGAAGATGATGGTTACATGGGTGAAGTCTCTGTTCCGTGCAGAGAATGTGGCTACCACTGACATTGCTATATACAGGATCATAGAAGCGGCTAATATGGACATGAACTGCATCAGGAATGAAGTGGATAAGATGATAAGTTATGCCGGTGACACGAAGCAGGTGAGTGAACAGGATGTGGATCTTCTGTGCAGCCAGGATGCGGAGAGCAAGGTGTACCAGATGATAGACTTCATCATAGCAAAACAGAAAGAAAAGGCGTGCAGTCTGTATCATGATCTACTGGAGAACAAGGAGGCAGCCATCATGATCAATTCATGTATCATGAGACAGTTCAATAAGCTTCTTCTTGTGAAGATGGCATTATCAGGTGGTGCGCAGGATGCCGGCCTCGCCAAGATAGCAGGATGTCCGGTGTGGGCGGTGAAGAATTACAAAGCACAGTGCAAAGGGTACAGCACGGTGCAGCTCAAGGAGATAGTGGAGAATTGTCAGGATATGGATTACAAGCTCAAGACAGGACAGGTGATGGATAATGCAGCACTGGAGGTCATGATAGTTGAGCTCTGTGAGATGTAGAATATAGATTGTTTTAATAAGCTGTAGAAAGATATGCAATAAGTCTGTGAAATGTTCGATATACATTTTGCAGGCTTATTTTTTATAATATCACATGCGTAAAAAATGCCACATAGTCTATGATATTCTGCCAGTGTAAGCGGCGCTTTTGTAAGCACTATTACACCACAGGTTCACTTTGCAAGCGAAAATGTGTTGCTAAAATTATAAGTAATGGTAAGGTGGCTTCGAATGGACTGATGCTCGACAGGATGGAGGTTGACGATATGGATGTGAAAGATAAAAGTGTGTGGGATACGGCAGAGGACATAGGTATGCTGTATGGATTTGATCAGGCTGGAGATCCGGGATCTGGCGAAGAATGTGATGCGGTCAGCATAGAGGATTCGTTTGTTTTGTCTATGAGAAACAAGGGCTATGTGGATCTGGATTACATGTCGGCAGTTACGGGTGTAGCGGAGAAAAAAATAACAGACAGACTTTCGGGTAAGGCGATATGGGTAGATCCTGACAGATTCGAAAAGTCGGGGGATGTATCGGTATCCTGGGTGTCCAGACAGCAGCTGCTCAGGGGCAACCTCTATAAGAAGCTTGAGTCTGCCCGTATATTACTGAAAAAAGTAAGGGAGATGGAAGATACTGTAATATTGCTGCAGGAAGAACTCCCGGATATGGTTTCAGGTCAGGATATTCATATCAATCTGGGTTCGAGCTGGGTTCCTCCTCACTATATAGAACAGTTCATTGGAGAACTTCTGGAAATGATAGTGGATCCGGATGTGAAGTATGATGATTTCCGTGGAGTGTGGACTATAAATAATGCATATTCCATATCTTATGTCAATAATAATTTTGCCTATGGTACCGATCGTATGTCTGCGTTGTCGATAATAAAAAAGATGCTGAATGCTAAGCCTGTGGCGGTGTATGACAGCGTTCCCAATCCAGAGAGGGATGGAGACATGAGGGTATTGAACAGGGATGCTACAATTGAAGCTCAGGAGAAGCAGAAACTGATAGCCAATGAATGGCAGGCTTTTGTACATGGGAATCCTCAGAGGGAGACAGAACTGCAGGAGATATACATGAAGAAATTTGGGTACACCTGCAGCCGGTATGACGGTAGTTTCCTTGAATTATCGGATATGGCACCGGTCATGACTCCGTATGCACATCAGAAAAATGCGATCGCTCATATTATATTGTGCAGGAATACCCTGCTTGCCCATGAGGTTGGAAGCGGTAAAACGCTGGAGATGTGTGCAGGAGTGCATGAACTCATAAGGATCGGACTTGGGCACAGAGCAGTGATAGTGGTTCCCAATACGACATTTTCTGCCATGAATGATACTTATAGGCAGATGTACCCGTCGGACAGGATCCTGGCAGTATCGCCCAATAAAGACTTCATTCCAGCGAACCGTAAAGGAACATTGAACAGGATCAAATCCGGAGATTATGATGTGATCATCATGGCGTACTCATCATTTGATATGATAACTCTCAGCAGGAAGTGCTCATTTGAGAGATGGGAGGCGCAGCTCAGGACATACAGGAGTTATATAGAAAGGTGCAGGACATATGCAGAAAGGTCCAGGGCTGAGGCGGAGCTTAAAAAGCTGAACACTGCTTATAAGAAGTACAGGGAGAATTTCCGGGATTCAGACACTGCCTGCTTTGATAAGCTGGGTATAGATATTCTGGTGGTGGATGAATCTCATAATTATAAGAATATAACCATAGACGGACGTGTTACCAATATCGTGGGTATGCACAGCAAGGGCTCCAGGAAAGCCAACAATATGCTTGAGAAAGTCCAGTATATACAAGGCCTTGATTCGGGACACGTGGTATTTGCAACAGGAACGCCCATCACCAATTCACTTGCGGACCTGTATGTGCTTCAGAGATATCTTCAGCCGGTGGAACTCAAACTTTGCCATATAGATCATTTCAATGACTGGATAAACACCTTCTGTGAGCAGCAGCACAGTTTTGAGGTGGATGTGAATTCCAAGAACTTCAGATTTACAACGCGATTTTCAAAGTTTCATAATCTGCCAGAGCTTATGGCGATGTTCAGTGAAGTGTGTGATTTCTATAAGATATCCGCGGGTGAACTCAGACTGCCGGATTTTAATGGATACAATGATGTACTTGTGCACAAATCAACTGCACAGACGATGTATATAAATGAGCTTGCGGACAGGACAGACGCTATAAGATCCCAGCATGTGAGAAGAAGTAAGGATAATCTCCTCAAAGTCACGGTTGATGGAAGAAAATGTGCTCTGGACATACGGCTTGTCAGGCCTGATGAGGCTGGTGATAACGCTGACAACAAATGCGGAAGCTGTGCCGACAATGCAGCTCGTATATATTGGGAGAAGCCAGACACAACGCAGATCGTGTTCTGCGACATATCAACTCCGAAGAATGGATTTAATATATATGACGAGCTTAGAGGGGAGCTTATCAAACGGAATATACCGGATACGGAGATTGCTTATATCCATGATGCTGCGACAGACATGCAGAGAAAAAAGATTGAGAAGGATTTCAATGCCGGAAAGGTAAGGATACTGATAGGTTCAACCATGAAGCTTGGCATAGGTGCAAATGTCCAGGAGAGACTGATTGCGATACATCACCTGGATCAGCCCTGGCGTCCGGCTGATGTAGGACGGATTTTGCGGACATTCAAAATAAAAAAGAATGTGGAGGTAACAGACAATGGCAAAATCATTAT
>CAKQIY010000081.1 GCA_934247115.1 uncultured Coprococcus sp. | reverse complement strand
TCGCCTCTCAGCGACAACTTCTATATGTTATCACATCTGAAGTTCTTTGTCAACAACTTTTTTATCTTTTTTCAAGACCTTTTCGGTTGCTGATGTCTGACCTCTTCGGCGACAACTCCTAAATATTACCACACCGAAGTGTGTATGTCAACAACTTTTTCAGGTAATTTATAATCATGTCTCAGTGACTTATCATGTTCTATACCCATAAAAGCTGTCGTCTGCTGTCTGCTCATGCGACAGCTTTTATAAGATACCACCACTGTAATCTTATGTCAAGGACTTTTTTTATTTATCTGACAATTGTGTGCAATTGTTCTAAACAGCCTCCCCTACATATGGCAATCTATCTATTCTTTCTCTGGATATGTAAATCCCCATGATCTTCTGAACTCTGTCATCATATCCATGACATCCTTTGTATATTCCAGATACATATCTCCATCACCGGATATCGCACTCTCCATATCCTGAAGCTCATACGCAAGGGCATCCGCATTTTCTCCGGCTGCAACAATCTCAGTTTTGCCTGTATCTGTGTATGTGACCTTTGCCTCCCACGCTCTTGGATACTCCATCACCTCTATATATCCATTTTCACATGATACCATTCCACGTTTCGGCTGCTTCGAGTGAAGGGAGAGCATAACAGTTGCCATCTGGCCTTCCTTATTCATAAGCAAAAGTCCTGCCTGCTCATCCACTCCAGTAGGCGCAGGCTTAACCTGTGAAAGGAGCTTGTCTGGCTTTGAGTCCATGAACCACCTTATAAATGACAGGGCATACACACCTATATCCAACATTGCCCCTCCCGCAAGGTTTCTGTTGAAAAATCGATTGTTCATATCATAGTCTTTGAAACTTCCAAAATTCATGGTTATGAGATTGACTTTGCCAAGTGCACCCGAGTCCAGTAACTCCTTAATTTTTCTGTAAATAGGCATATGATAAATGGTCATCGCCTCACCTATGATCACATTATGCTGCTCTGCAAGTTTTATCATCTCTTCGAGTTCATCGCTGTTCAATGTTATAGACTTCTCCACCAATATATGCTTACCATTCTCTATTGCTTTTCTCATAAACTGTATGTGTGTATTGTGTGGTGTCGTTATGTATATCACATCCACCTCCGGATCCGTGAACATCTCATTGTAGTCTGAATATACCTTACCTATGCCATACTTCTCAGCAAATGCCACCGCTTTGTCATATGTTCTGTTTCCGACGGCATAAATGTTCTTACCATTCTTTTTGAGTGCCACTGCCATCTCATTTGCGATAACTCCTGTTCCGAGAACTGCCCATTTGATATCTTTCATGTCTGTTTCCTCCATATATAATTATGTATTTGAATTGTATATACACTATACATAAGCGTTAATACATAAGCGCCATTGCACGTAAACTATTTTCACGCATATTGTGTGCATGTAATTTTCTTTCATATAAAGTATCACACATGAAATCATTTGTCAAATACCATAGACACTTTTCTGAAAAATCCGCACATCTTCATTCAACTGAGCAAAGCATCATGTCACTCCTTTGTATATGCCATCGCTTGTTCGTGTCTCACTATAGACTCGTAGGATTCCTTTCTCATAGATGCAAGCAACAGATATATTATCTCTATCACCATGGTTGCAGACACCCTTGAAAAGCAGTACCCATCAAGAAATAATTTTTCACGGGTAGCTGTCGTGATGTGATATGTGCTAAGCTCCGCAACACTTGACCTGTCATTATTGGTTATTGATATGGCGACTGCGCCGCGGCTCTTTGCCGCCTCCAATATCTGGATCACGCCTGTTGACTCCCCGGAGTTGGATATCGCTACCACAACATCCTTGTCGGTCAGATTATAACTGTATCCAAGTTCAGTCTCCCATATCGGTGTTGACATGGCACGTATACCTATCTGGTTAAGCTTATATGCCCCATCCATGGCAACCGGTATCGTATTGCCCACAGCCGCCATGAGTACCGTATCGGCATTGTTTATCACATCCAATATCTTTTTCAGTTCCTCTCTGTCGATCATGGCCACTGTTTGTCTCAGTTCTTCAATTTTATTCGACAGTATTCCTCTCAGAGAACCTTCCATATCATCCACGGATATATGTCCAGATATCTCTCCGTCATCCTTGGCATCCACGAGTTCTCTCGCCAGCGATATCTTGAGATGGTGAAATCCCTTCAGCTCTATTCGTTTGCAGAATCTCGACACCGAGGCCTCGCTGACACAGCACTCCTTTGCCAGCTCCCCGACTGTCATGTCCACAACCTTCTTGGGATTCCTGACGATATAATCGCCTATTTTCTTTTCTGTATCAAAGAATGAATCCATAGATGCGCATATTTGATTTATAACTGATCCTTCCATATTTTCCTATCTCCTTTCTTCTTTCGAAAATAATCCATCACATAGTGTTTTCTATACAATACCTCTGATAATTTTCTCAGTTAAATTCGTTTTCATATTTGTTGCAGGCTTAAAATCTATTTTCATACCATTTACAACTCTACCATCCTTCTCTCATCCAGTCAAACAAATGTATTTTCGCTTGAAACTCATTTATCAAATAAAAACAGAGTATCTGGAATCCCTATCACGATACTCTGTTTTGAATGACTTTCTTCTATATAAATATATCTATTAGTTTTATTCGCCATGTGCAATATTTCTTGCTACGTATACACCGCTTGCAGATGCATGTGAAAGGGAGTGTGTTATTCCGCTTCCATCGCCTATGATATACAGCCCCTTATATCTTGTCTCAAGCTTATCATCTACTTCAACCTCCATGTTGTAGAATTTGACCTCAACTCCATACAACAGTGTATCTTCATTTGCCGTTCCTGGGGCTATCTTATCAAGAGCGTAGATCATCTCGATTATTCCATCCAGAATTCTCTTTGGAAGGACAAGGCTCAGATCTCCCGGTGTGGCATTGAGCGTAGGTGTAATGAACGCTTCCTCTATCCTGCTCTGGGTGGAGCGCTGTCCCCTTATGAGGTCACCAAATCTCTGCACTATTACTCCGCCGCCCAGCATGTTGCTGAGTCTCGCTATGCTCTCGCCGTATCCGTTGGAGTCCTTGAACGGCTCTGAAAAATGCTTTGCCACAAGAAGCGCAAAGTTTGTATTATCCGTCTGTTTTGCAGGATCCTCATAACTGTGGCCATTTACCGTTATGATTCCATTTGTATTCTCAGTAACCACGGCGCCCCTTGGGTTCATGCAGAAGGTTCGCACCTTGTCTCCATACTTCTCCGTTCTGTATACTATCTTGCTCTCATAGAGCTCATCCGTCAGATGTGCAAATACAGCCGCAGGAAGCTCTACTCTGACTCCTATATCTACTCTGTTAGATTTTGTAGGTACATTAAGGTCCTTGCACACTGTCTCCATCCATTTACTTCCGCTTCTTCCAACGGATATGATACATTTGTTACAAGCAAATACACCATTCTTACAGCATACATTATATGTTCCATCGTCCAGCATTTCAACAGTCTGTATCGGCGTGTCAAAATAGAAGTCTACCTTATCCTGAAGATATGCATACAGATTCTCCAGAACTATATAGTTGATGTCCGTGCCAAGATGTCTGACCGAGGCATCCAGCAGATGAAGCCTATTCTGCAGACACACTGTCTTGAATCTTGTGCCGGAAGTGGAATAAAGCTTCGTACCCTCTCCGCCATACTCCATATTGATATCATCCACATACTTCATGAGGTCTATGGCCTCGTTCTTGCCGATGTACTCATACAGACTTCCGCCAAAGTCATTTGTGATATTGTACTTTCCATCGGAAAATGCACCTGCACCGCCAAATCCGCTCATGATCGAACAGCTATCACATCCCACGCAGCTCTTGATCTTTGTGCCGTCTATCGGACATTTTCTTCTCTTAAGCTCATGTCCAGCCTCAAACACTGCAACCTTGAGATCCGGAGCCTGCTTTGCCAGCTCATATGCAGAGAATATTCCTCCTGGTCCCGCTCCAATAATTATCACATCATACCTCATACGCGCACCCTCCAAAATCATTTTATATTTTTTATTAAACCCTATCCACGTTCTGTATCCACACACATATTTTTACACAAAAATATAGTTGACCACGGCAATCCATGTCGTAGTCAACTATTATCGGTAGCTGGTAGATACGCCCAACCATATTATG
>CAKQIY010000080.1 GCA_934247115.1 uncultured Coprococcus sp. | reverse complement strand
AGCTCAAGTCTCTCAATTATAAAGCCTTCATTTTCCATGTGATATACAGTTCCGCAATATGGACAGTTTCTCTGACGAACAGAGTCAAAGCTTCCACCGCAATTACGACAATAAACAGATGTAATGGAGAATCCGGGAGGTTCCATGTAAGCAGTATTTCTCCGAAGTGTAACGTCTATACAGTCTCCGCGCCTGTTGACACTGCCATCCTTCTCGCTGTAATTTATCCACCATGTCCTGAGTGTCATACACAGATGCCTTCCCTCCATATGTATATCCTGCACTGTCATAGCCTGCATATATGTCATTTCTATAATATCCTGAAAGTATGGATTTAATATTCCACCACAATATGAGGCCAGATTCTCCGGGTGATCTGACATAATTGCCATACGAATAAGGGATATAATCTGTCCCTCAAACTTCTCAAATGAAAAATACGGATCATATGGTGCAAAAGCACTTTTGACCTTTCCTTTTGTTGTCACATAGGACCAGAACGGTATCCTCTTTCGTCCATCCCTGTTGAACTGTTTTGTCACAAATATAATAATAGAAATTACATATCCAAATATTCCGCCCATAATAAGTGCTACAAAAAATGACATGAACAAAGCCTGCGGTATGGGCGTTTCCCGGTCGAGAAAAGAAGGTATAAAACATGCAAGAAAGAAAACCAGCATGGTTATCCCCGTGGTCTTTCCCATCTTCCTCTGGTTCTTTGCTGACGCATTCTCCCGGATAAAAAAAGTATTTGTGACGCGCGGAAACAGATCATTGATACGGAAAACTGTACGACAATATGGGCAGCCTTCCGTGAGGGCTGCCACAGGGCTGACTGCACCGCAGTTTGGACAAGTCATGGACATACGTGTTAGTTCCTGCTCATTTGGAGTATGGACAACTGTCTCGTACATCGTATCTTCGGTTACACGCTCATATATTATGCCGGTTGAATTCTGGAATTGCAGATGTCTGTCAACCCCCTCATACATGAGATCAACTGTGTACCAGGATGTCTTTCGAGGCACTCTTGTAGTTCCCATCGTTTCTCTCTTCACAGGTGATGTGTGCTGTATCATACGAATGCCCTTCCGCGCCATTCTATCCTTCTGAAGGCGAAGAATATATGATGTGTCTCCATCACAGCTGCGTGGACGCATGTCTGAATCATACCAATGATTTAATTCTATGGCGAAATCATCAAATATACTTCTGTGTTTCTCCCATGTCGGAGTATATTTCTTAAATGCTGTCACTTGTTTTCCATAACAGATCAAAGAAATTATACCAGCTATGATCAAAACCGCTCCAATACATAGAAAAACAAGAGCCGGTGTCTTGTCTATATCTTCAACTGTGTAGACTGATGCACCTAGAAGTCCCAATGCAAACAACACTATACCCCTCACAAATAAGTTTGTTTTTGGCTTTGGCACTTCTAGTTTACGTTTTTGGCTTGTTATATTTGATATATCTGAAAATATTGACATTTTCTTTCCCCCATAAATCCCATTAAACTTTTATTGTTATTGTATCTTTGAAACTATGCCCTTCTCTGTCAGCGTCTGCAGGCAGTATATTCTCCGAGCGCCGCCTTCAGATACTCATACCTCAGTCTTTTCTCTTCCTTTGCAAAATGTACCTCTCGCTGCTGCTCCGGATTATCCTCGTAATTCAAGACTTCATCGCCGAACTGCTCACTTGTGAGATCAAAAGCGCAGTCACCTATCACATTGTAACAATGATAATTTCCGCCCGGTCTCTTTATACCGTACACTTTTCCGCCAAATATATCCTGTGCCAGGAACGCAGTGATAGAGCACTGTCCCAGCGTCATATTCCCATTTGTCCATCTGTCCCTCATCCTCGGCGCACAGGTATCCGCACACCAGATATGACTCAGTGCATCGTATAGATCTGTTGGGGTATTTATCCCCGGATATTCATCTGTGATGGCTGGTGCATCCGCATTCTCCCACCCCCAGAAATTGTATGTCTTTTTTTCATCCATTTGTCTTATCCTCGATACTGTATTATTCCACTGTGTTTTCCAGCACACCGATATTCTCTATCTCACATCTTACCACATCGCCACTCTCCAGGTACACAGGTGGTTTCATGCCCATGCCCACTCCTCCCGGAGTTCCGGTTGCGATCACAGTTCCAGAGGAGAGAGTCATCCCCTGGGAGAGCTCCGCTATCGCCTCCTCAACTGTGGTTATCATATATCCGGTGTTGCTCGACTGTCGCTTTTCACCATTTACATAACAGGTTATATCAAGATCATGCACATTGTCAATCTCATCTGCAGTCACTATACATGGTCCCATCGGGGTATATCCGTCAAGGCTCTTGCCAAAATACCACTGCTGATGCTTTAACTGTATATCTCTTGCGCTCACATCATTGATTATCGTATATCCAAATATGTAATCATCCGCCGACTCAACATCCACACGGAACGCATCTCTGCCGAGTATCACAACAAGTTCCACCTCATAGTCCAGTTTATCCACAAAACCATAGTCTGGTATCACGTCCCCTGGTGCAGTGCATCATCCATACTCACTGCCACCTTTGCCATTCCATTTGTCACTATTGTATATAATCTCATCCCTTCTGTCCTCCAATATTAATATGCACATCTATGGTGTTCTCCATAATTCTGTCATTGGTTCTTCAAATATCACCATCTATATGCCTTAGACTTGGGTGCTTTGTCAATCAGTTAATCTCTGTCACCGGTTTTATTGAGAAATTTTGTCATCATGTCTGCCTATGATTCTGCTTAATCTAGATCTGTGACCAATGTCCAAATAAAAAGCCACCTGAATATAAATATCCATTTGCATTCAACCGCGAATCATATTTATACCAGGATGGCCTATATATATTCATATGATATTGTCACTTGCGTTATTTACTACAGATTTACTGCAGCTTTCCGTACTCCTCATCCGTCACAGGCTCACACCACTCATTTGCTGTCTCCTCGCCAGGAACCTCGATTGCAAGATGGCTGAACCAACTATCAGGAGCTGCGCCGTGCCAGTGTTTTACCTCAGCAGAAATGTTGATGCAGTCGCCTGGTTTCATCTCCACTGCAGGCTTGCCCTCCTCCTGATAATATCCGCGTCCGCCGACACACACAAGTATCTGACCGCCGCCGCTCTTTGCATGATGGATATGCCAGTTGTTACGGCAGCCCGGCTCAAATGTCACGTTGAACACTCCAATCTGACTTGTCGATATCGGAAAGAGATAGCTGTGTCCTATGAAATACTGGGCAAATGCATCATTTGGCTGTCCGATAGGGAATACCATGCTCTTTGCATGTGCTCTCATGGCCTCATCCTCATATGGCAGATCGCCCTCATTTACATTCCACACTTCCTTTGCCAGATTGAATACTGCCCATGCCTTTGGCCAGCCGGCATAGAAACCTACATGTGTGATGACTGCTGCGATCTCCTTCTGTGATACACCGTGATCTTTCGCATTCTGAAGATGGAACTTAAGTGAAGAGTCAGTGATTCCCTGTGCCATGAGTGCCACAACAGTTATTATACTTCTGGTCTTTACATCGATGTCATTGTTGTTCCAGTTCTCTCCAAAGAGAACATCGTCATTAAAATGTGCGAACTCAGGAGCAAACTCTCCGAGTGCGTTTCTTCCCGCTGTCTGTACTATCTTTGCCATATTTTTCTCCTACAAATGTAACTCTGTTTCTATGTCCTACGCGAGTGTTTTGTCAACCCACTTTTCGATCTCCTGTCTGTTTGCCCTGTTAAGCAGTCCGCCTTCTACAAACTCAGCTCCCGGTGCTGACGGCTGGAGTTCCTTGATAGTGTTGCCAAATCCACTTCCGCCCGATGTTGCGAACAGTGTGATTTTCTTGCCTGTGAAGTCGTATTTCTCAAGAAATGTATTGATGATCGTTGGAGCCACATACCACCAGATAGGGAATCCAAGTACAATCTCATCATAATTCTCAATGTGTGCATCTGAATCATCAAGCTCCGGTCTGATCTTCTTGTCACTCATCTCGACGCTGCTCCTGGATTTCTTGTTCATCCAGTCAAGGTCAGCCTTGGTGTACAGCACCTTAGGTTTGATCTCGTACAGATCTGCGCCTGCTGCCTCCGATATCATCTCTGCAACCTTTTTCGTGGTTCCGCTTGCGCTGAAATATGCTATAAGTTTCTTTGACATTATGTAAACCTCCTTTAA
>CAKQIY010000079.1 GCA_934247115.1 uncultured Coprococcus sp. | reverse complement strand
CTTCTTGCATACCTCAAGAGTAAGGATATCGAGGCATACAGAAAGCTCATCGAGAGCCTTGGTCTTAGAAAGTAATTTCTATTTGAGCTTTAATACGATAACAATTAAGGGAATCATGTGGATACACATGGTTCCTTTTTCTGTTTTGATGTTGGTTTTAAGTTTTCAAACAGTATAAACAGGGGTGTTTGGATATTGTATTTTTCATATTCCTATGCTAAAATTTAAAAGATTGTGGAATGACACATCGAGACTTCTATAAAGGATATCATGGATCATCTCAGAAAGATGGCATATAGGTTATAAGACTTGGTGTTTTTTATAGTTGTTTCGACGTCTTCCACAATACAAATAAAATTAATCAAGGAGATTTTGAGATGAGTAAGGAATTCAAGAGATACCAGAAAGAGATCGCTGGCAGAATGCTCACTGTTGATATCAACAGAGTAGCTGCACAGGCGAATGGCGCTGCATTTATCAAGTACGGTGACACAACAGTGCTTTCAACATGTACAGCTTCAGAGAAGCCAAGAGACGGAATCGATTTCTTCCCGCTTTCCGTAGAGTATGAGGAGAAGTTATATTCAGTAGGAAAGATACCTGGAGGATTCAACAAGAGAGAGGGAAAGGCATCAGAAAACGCTGTTCTCACATCACGAGTAATCGACAGACCTATGAGACCTCTTTTCCCTAAGGACTATAGAAACGATGTAACACTTAACAACCTTGTTATGTCAGTAGATCCTGAGTGCAGACCAGAGCTGGTTGCAATGCTTGGATCATCTATCGCAACATGCATATCAGACGTTCCATTTGACGGACCATGTGCCATGACACAGGTAGGTCTTATCGATGGAGAGTTCATCATCAACCCAACACAGAAGCAGTGGGATGAGGGAGATCTGAAGCTCACAGTTGCATCTACATCACAGAAGGTTATCATGATCGAGGCCGGAGCCAACATAGTGCCAGAGGCTAAGATGATCGAGGCTATTTACATGGCTCATGATATTAACCAGGACATCATAGCATTTATCAACGAGATAGTAGCTGAGGTTGGAAAGCCAAAGCATTCATATGTAAGCTGTGCAGTTCCAGAAGAGCTCTTTGCAGCAATCAAGGAGATCGTTCCTCCAGCAGCTATGGAGGAGGCTGTATTCTCAGACGAGAAGCAGGTTCGTGAGGAGAATATCAGACAGATAACAGAGAAGCTTGAGGAGGCATTTGCAGACAACGAGGAGTGGCTTGCAGTACTTCCAGATGCTATATACCAGTACCAGAAGAAGACAGTAAGAAAGATGATCCTCAAGGATCACAAGAGACCTGATGGACGAGCTATCAACCAGATCAGACCACTTGCTGCTGAGGTTGACATCATTCCTAGAGTTCATGGTTCAGCTATGTTCACAAGAGGACAGACACAGATCTGTAACGTATGTACACTTGCTCCACTTTCTGAGATCCAGAGGGTTGATGGACTTGATGAGAATGTTACATCAAAGAGATATATGCACCACTATAACTTCCCTGCTTACTCAGTAGGAGAGACAAAGGTTTCAAGAGGACCAGGACGTAGAGAGATCGGACACGGCGCACTTGCTGAGAGAGCACTTCTTCCTGTACTTCCGAGTGAGGAAGAGTTCCCATATGCGATCAGAACAGTATCAGAGACATTTGAGTCAAATGGTTCTACATCAATGGCATCAACATGTTCATCATGTATGTCACTCATGGCTGCCGGTGTTCCTATCAAGGCTATGGTTGCAGGTATCTCATGTGGACTTGTAACAGGCGATACAGATGATGATTACATCGTTCTCACAGATATTCAGGGACTTGAGGATTTCTTCGGAGATATGGACTTCAAGGTAACAGGTACTACAGAGGGTATCACAGCTATCCAGATGGATATCAAGATCCATGGACTTACAAGACCTATCGTTGAGGAGGCCATCGCAAGAACACGTGAGGCAAGACTCTTCATCATGGAGACATGTATGAAGCCAGCCATCGCAGCTCCAAGACCAACAGTTAATGAGTTCGCACCAAAGATCAAGCAGATCAAGATCGATCCTGAGAAGATCGGTGAGGTTATAGGACAGAGAGGTAAGACTATCAACACTATCATCGAGGAGACAGGTGTTAAGATCGATATCGATGACGAGGGAAGAATCTCTATCTGTGGCGTAGAGCAGGCAGGTATGGACAAGGCTATCGAGATGATCAACATGATCGTAGAGCCTCTTGAGGTTGGCAAGAACTACCATGGCAAGGTCGTTAAGGTTATCGACTGTGGAGCTATCGTATCACTTGCACCTAACAAGGATGGTCTCATCCACATTTCAAAGCTTTCAGATAAGAGAGTTGCAAAGGTTGAGGATGTCGTAAATGTTGGCGATGAGGTTGACGTTAAGGTCATCAAGATCGATGAGAGAGCAGGAAGAATAAGCCTGAGCCTCAAGGATGTACAGTAAATAATAAATAGCTATAAGGGTATTTGATATTATTTTATAAGGGTAAATCTGATGTCTCGAAGCCGGTCAGCAATATGACCGGTTCCGGGGCATTCTAATAACTACAATAATTGTAGTGAGCAAAGATGGACAGAATGTAAACAAATTAAAATAAATGCTAAAGCAGATTTAAGGGGGAACATATGAAATACGGTTATTTTGACGAACAACACAAAGAGTACGTAATTGACAGACCGGACACACCGGCACCTTGGGCGAACTACCTCGGTTCACCGGAATATGGAGCTATAATCTCCAACAATGCAGGTGGTTATAGCTTTGAGAAGTCAGGAGCAAACGGAAGAATACTGAGATATATATTTAACAGCTTTGACCAGCCTGGAAGATATATATATCTTCGCGATGATGACACAAAGGATTACTGGTCAGCATCATGGCAGCCGGTTGGCAAGAGTCTTGATGTGTATAAGAGTGAGTGTCACCATGGAACGGCATATACAAAGATGTATGCAGAGTATTCTGATATCAAGTCAGAGGTGCTGTATTATGTTCCACTCAACAAGACACATGAAGTGTGGAAGGTGAGAGTTACCAACAACTCAGATAAGCCTCGTAACCTTTCAGCTATCGGATACTGTGAGTTTACAAATGACTGCAACTATGAGCAGGATCAGGTAAATCTCCAGTACACACTGTTCATAACCAGAACATATTTCATGGACAACAACAAGATCCTTCAGGTCATCAACGAGAATGTTGAGAAGGCTGAGATCAATGGAAGTAAGGCAAATAGAAGATTCTTTGCACTTGCCGGAAGTGATGTTGCATCATACTGCGGCGACAAGGAGGAGTTCCTTGGAAGATATCACGGCTACGGCGATCCGATCGGAGTTATAAATGGAGATCTTGGCAACAAGCTCAACTACAACAGCAATGCCTGTGGTGGACTTCAGACGAAGTTCACACTTGCTCCGGGCGAGTCAAAGGATTTTGCATTCATAGTCGGAATGAAGGACAATGACGCTGCAAATGCTGTCATAGCCGGATACGCAGATCCTGCCACAGCATGTCAGGAGGAGCTTGACGAGCTGATCGAGTATTGGCATTCAAAGCTCAACAACTTCCAGGTACACACACCTAGTGACTCATTCAACAATATGGTAAATACATGGAATGCATACCAGTGTTTCATGACATTCATATGGTCAAGAGCAGCATCGTTCTCATATTGTGGTCTCAGAAACGGATATGGATACAGAGATACAGTTCAGGATATCCAGGGTGTTATTCACCTTGCACCTGAGATGGCTCTTGAGAAGATCAGATTCATGTTGTCAGCACAGGTCGACAACGGCGGTGGACTTCCACTTGTAAAGTTCACACATAACGCAGGTCATGAGGATACACCGGATGATCCTTCATATGTACAGGAGACAGGTCATCCTGCATACCGTGCAGACGATGCACTTTGGCTGTTCCCAACTGTATATAAGTATATTGCTGAGTCAGGCAACCTTGACTTCATAGACGAGGTTATTCCATTTGCCAACAAGGATGAGGGTACAGTTTATGAGCATCTTAAGAGAGCGATAGATTTCTCCATGAACAGACTTGGAGATAATGGTATGCCGGCAGGACTCTGGGCAGACTGGAATGACTGTCTGAGACTTGGAAAGAGAGGTGAGTCAACGTTTGTTGCAATGCAGCTCTACTATGCGATGACAGTTATCAAGTATTTTGCAGAGATGAAGGATGACACAGAGTACATAGATTACAT
>CAKQIY010000078.1 GCA_934247115.1 uncultured Coprococcus sp. | reverse complement strand
TCCATAGTAACACCGAGCTCTCTCTGCTCAAGTGACTCACCACAGCAAAGAATAGGTGTGATACCAGCCTCAAATGCCTTCTTAACCTTCTTGTTGAGAAGAACATCATCCTCCTTAAAGTAATCACGACGCTCTGAATGTCCGATGATAACGTACTTAACGCCAGCATCAACAAGCATTGCTGCTGAGATCTCGCCTGTGTAAGCTCCGCTCTCCTCGAAGTACATGTTCTCTGCACCTACAGCTACGTTTGTTCCCTTTGTTGCCTCAACAACTGGTACGATATCGATAGCTGGTACACAGTATACTACATCTACATCATCATTCTTCACTAAGTCCTTTAACAGGTTAACAAGTTCAACAGCTTCACTAGGAGTCTTGTTCATCTTCCAGTTACCTGCAATAATCTTCTTTCTTGCCATTGTAATCTACCTCTTATAATTGTATTTTTTGATGAGTACCGGCCTAAGCCGGTACCTACCAGTATAATCTTTATATCTCAGTAATATACAAATTACTTGTCGTTAGCTGCTGCTACGCCTGGAAGCTCCTTACCCTCAAGGAACTCAAGTGAAGCTCCACCACCTGTTGAGATGTGGCTCATCTTTGAACCATAACCAAGCTGGTTAACAGCTGCTGCTGAATCTCCACCACCGATGATTGTTGTAGCGTCTGTATCAGCAAGTGCTGCTGCAACTGCCTTTGTACCAGCTGCAAGTATAGGGTTCTCGAATACACCCATAGGTCCATTCCAAACAACTGTCTTAGCTGTCTTAACTGCATCTGAGTAAAGCTCGATAGTCTTAGGTCCGATATCGCAGCCTTCCTTGTCTGCAGGCATCTTGTCAGCGTCAAATATCTCTGTCTTGATGCTTGGATCATCGATAGGGTTAGGGAAATCCTCGATCATAACTGTATCAACTGGGAGAAGAAGCTTCTTGCCAAGGCTCTCTGCCTTTGCCATCATCTCCTTGCAGTAATCGATCTTAGAATCGTCTACAAGTGACTTACCGATCTCATATCCCTTAGCCTTAAGGAATGTGTAAGCCATACCACCACCGATGATAAGTGTATCACACTTCTCAAGAAGGTTTGAAATAACGTTCAGCTTGTCAGCAACCTTAGCACCACCGAGGATAGCTACAAATGGTCTAACTGGGTTCTCTACTGCATTGCCAAGGAAGTCGATCTCCTTCTGCATTAAGTAACCAACTACTGCTGTGTCAACAAGTCCAGCAACACCAACGTTTGAGCAGTGAGCTCTGTGAGCTGTTCCGAATGCATCATTTACAAATACATCACAGATGCTTGCAAGATCCTTAGAGAAAGCCTCTCCGTTCTTTGTCTCTTCAGCTCTGAAACGTGTATTCTCAAGAAGGATAACCTCGCCGTCCTTCATAGCGTCTACAGCTGCGCGAACTGTATCGTCAACAACCTCTAAGCTTGGTACAAACTTTACTTCCTGTCCAAGAAGCTCAGAAAGTCTCTTTGCAACCGGTGCAAGAGTCTTTGTCTGCTTGTCTTCCTCTGTCTTAACCTTTCCAAGGTGTGAGCAAAGGATAACCTTACCGCCATCAGCGATCAGCTTCTTGATTGTTGGAAGAGCTGCAACCAGACGATTCTCGTCTGTGATCTCACCGTTCTTCAAAGGTACATTAAAATCACATCTGCAAAGAACACGAAGTCCCTTTACGTTGATATCATCAACAGATTTCTTATTTAATGACATTATTAAATCCTCCTGAATTTTGAAATGATAAAAATAAGGGTCCGGTCCAATTAAGACCGGACCCTTGTAGGTCTTCTCTAAAAGAGTCTGACTAAATTAAGCCAACTCAGCGAAGTACTTGATTGTTCTAACCATCTGGCTTGTGTATGAGTTCTCGTTATCATACCAAGAAACAACCTGAACCTCGTAAAGATCATCAGCGATCTGAGCTACCATTGTCTGTGTAGCATCAAAGAGTGAACCATATCTCATACCAACGATATCTGAAGATACGATCTGCTCCTCATTGTAACCATAAGACTCAGAAGCTGCAGCCTTCATAGCAGCGTTGATGCCTTCCTTAGTTACGTCCTTACCCTTAACAACTGCTGTAAGGATTGTTGTAGAACCTGTAGGTACAGGAACTCTCTGTGCAGAACCGATAAGCTTTCCGTTAAGCTCTGGGATAACAAGACCGATAGCCTTAGCTGCACCTGTTGAGTTAGGAACGATATTTACAGCTGCTGCACGAGCACGTCTGAAATCGCCCTTTCTGTGTGGTCCATCAAGTACCATCTGATCACCTGTGTAAGCGTGGATTGTTGACATGATACCTGACTGGATTGGAGCGTAATCGTTAAGTGCCTTAGCCATAGGTGCAAGACAGTTTGTTGTACAAGAAGCTGCAGAGATGATCTTGTCATCAGCTGTAAGTGTGTTCTCGTTTACGCTATATACGATTGTAGGAAGATCATTACCAGCTGGAGCTGAAATAACTACCTTCTTAGCACCTGCATCGATATGAGCCTGTGACTTAGCCTTTGATACATAGAATCCTGTACACTCAAGTACTACGTCTACATCAAGCTCGCCCCATGGAAGGTTCTTAGCGTCTGCCTCAGCATAGATCTTTAATGTCTTGCCACATACTGTGATTGTACCAGCCTCATCATCTGCTGAAACCTGATCAGCGTACTGATACTTGCCCTGTGATGAGTCATACTTTAACAGGTGAGCTAACATTGAAGGCTTTGTAAGATCGTTGATAGCAACAACCTCATATCCCTCTGCGTCAAACATCTGTCTGAATGCAAGACGTCCAATACGTCCAAATCCATTGATCGCTACTTTTACTGCCATTTTCTTATTCCTCCTAAGTTTTGAAATAATAAAAGTATTTATCAATCTGCCACGCAGGAACGTGACAAATAAATCGTGTTAAATACACAAGCTAATCATACATTCTTTAGGTATAAATTTCAAGCCTTAATCTCATTTTTTTAGTTATCCCTTATCCAAAATAGACAAATTCATTTTCACAAATTATACTAATGGGCTAAGACTATAGAAAAAATGTTTCTACTACAATTTGATAATAATAAGATTACTCAACAACTTTGCTTTATATGTTTTTTTCAGTGTTTTATGTTATAATATGAAGCGCAATGATTATAAACGGAGGTGTACAGGAAATGATCATCTGTGATTCACATATACATTCGGAGTTCTCAAGCGACTCTTCCGCCCCACTGGACAGCATAATCCAGCAGGCAATACAACTTGGAATACCAAAGATCTGTCTGACTGACCACCACGATATAGATTTTCCTATCAATCCGGAGGATGGTTTTGACTTCCAGCTTGATTTCGATTCATATTTTGCTGCGATCGACGAAATACGGCACAGATACGGAGATCGAATTGACGTGAGAAGCGGCGTGGAACTCGGTCTTATGAATATGGTTGCCGGCAAGGCAAAGGATATTGCTGATAAATACAAAAATGAACTGGACTTTATCATAGGATCATCACATCTTGTCAGGGGCCTCGACCCATACTATCCAGCCTACTACGAGGGACGTACAGAGACAGAAGGTATACGTGATTACTTTGAGTCCATTCTTGAGAACGTGACTCTGATAGATGACTTTGACGTATATGGTCATCTTGACTACGTAGTAAGATACTGCCCATCAGGCGAGAAGGTCTTTAGGATGGCAGATTATAAGGATGTGTTTGAACAGATTTTCAAGATAATCATTCCAAAAGGAAAAGGTATAGAGATCAACACCGGAAGTCTGTACAAGAATATGAGCTACGCGCATCCTCACATGGATATCCTGAGGCTCTATAAAGACATGGGCGGTGAGATCATCACAGTGGGGTCTGATGCACACAAGCCAGAATATTTGTGCTATGATTTTGAGACATATGCAAGGGATGCCCTCACATCACTCGGCTACAGATACTACTGCACATTCAAGAACAGAAAGCCGGAATTCAATCCACTGTAATTAGCAGATACTTCCACCGCCAAGCACATGGTCATCCTCATAGAACACTACAGCCTGTCCTTTTGTCACAGCTCTCACAGGTTCATCAAATACCGCCTCAACAAGATCATCACCGATCTTTCTGATCGTGCACATACTTCCTTTGTGGTTGTATCTGATCTTCGCCTTGACATGCATTGGCTCTGTGAGATCCTCTATAGACATGAAGTTCAATCTGTTGCATATCAGCCTTTCTGAGAATACGTCTCCGTTCTCTCCTATCACGACCTGATTTGTCTCAGGTATGATGTCCACCACAAAAACCGGATG
>CAKQIY010000077.1 GCA_934247115.1 uncultured Coprococcus sp. | reverse complement strand
CACTATAGATTACAATGGCGCGCCGATGAAGGTCGCAGCACTCAATTATGCGGGATTCATCAAATATATGAACAACAAGAAGAACGGAATCCCGGGTTATGTTCTTGTTGATCCGGTAAAGAATGAGGCACACTATATACAGACTGAAAAGCCAATAGTATATTCACCTTCAGCGTATTTCAACAATAACCTGTACAGACATGTCCAGATGGCATATCCGACATATATATTTGAAGGTTTCTATCTGGAGCTCAATGACGATGGCAACCCGTATTACATCTGTCCGGTTCTCGAATCACATGCTGGACTCTTCGGTGCAAAGGATGTAAAGGGCGTGGTTATATGCGATCCGTGCACGGGCGATACAGAGTACCATGAAGTCAGTGATGTTCCACACTGGGTAGACCGCGTATATGATGGTGACCTTGTATGTCAGAAATACGACTGGTACGGCGAGCTCTCAGGCGGTTACTGGAACAGCGTATTTGGCAATAAGGGCTGCAAGAGAACCACGGATGATTATGGTTACAAGGTTATGGACGGTGATGTGTGGGTATACACAGGTGTCACATCGGTAAATGGTGACGAGTCCAACATAGGATTTGCCCTGATGAACCTCCGGACAGGAGAGAGCAAATATTACAAGGTGGCGGGTGCAGAGGAATACTCAGCCATGGCATCGGCAGAGGGACAGGTACAGCACCTTGGTTACAAGGCATCCTTCCCATCACTCATCAACATCAGCGGAATACCAACCTACATCATGGTCTTAAAGGACAACGGTGGCCTGGTAAAGATGTATGCGCTTGTCGATGTGGAGAAGTATAATATTGTGGCTACAGGCACTACCCAGAAGGATGCACTTGCGGCATACAACAAGCTTCTGGCAGAGAACGGACTTAAGAGCACACAGAGTATGACGGACGATATACCGAACCGACAGATTACGGTAGCTGATATCAAATACATCAACATGGATGAGACGACATATGTGTATATCACAGATGAGACTGGTAATGTATACAAGCAGGATTTCTCAGAGAACGAGGAACTGATATTTATACAGAGCGGGGATAAAATAAAAGTATTTTACCAGGAATCAGACAACGGAATAAATGACATAATATCTATTGAGAGATAGATTTATTTGCTTGAATAAAAGCTCTCCCTGTGACAAACAGGGGGAGCTTTTTGTACGATAATATGGTATTATAGAAATATCTTATTGGGAATAAATCTATATAATGTATATTACAATTGATCATGATCGGCAAGGAGGTTACTATCATGGATAAAAGAGCAATCTACAGTTTATCATACGGAATATTTATGCTATCCACAAAGGTTGGCGACAAGGCAAATGGCTGCATCATCAACACCTGTATACAGGTGGCGAACAATCCAACGCGGGTTGCAATATCGGTTTTGAACACGAATTACACATGTGATCTGCTCAAGAAGAGTGGTGTGTTTGCCCTCAGTGTACTTGACGAGCAGTGTACATTTGACTCGATAAAGCACTTCGGTTTCCAGTCGGGAAGAGATGTGGACAAATTCGAAGGAATAAAGATGCCAGAGGATGTCAATGGAATCCCTTACATGGGCTGGTATGCCTGTGCGGTTATCAGTGGCAAGGTAGTTGAGAGCCATGATCTCGGAACACACACGTTGTTCATCGCGGAGGTGGTTGATGCAAAGATGCTGTCGGACAAGGCTCCTCTCACATATGCTGATTATCAGGCGCATGTAAAGCCAAAGGCAGACAAGCCTCCTAAGACAGATAAGAAGATAGTGGGATGGCGCTGCAAGATATGTAACTATGTATATGAGGGAAGCGAGCTCCCCGCAGATTATGTATGTCCTCTGTGCGGACATGGAGCAGACGATTTTGAACCTATATATGAGTAATATGCAAATATGCCGTTATCGGCAAGAAACGACTGATTTCACACCTTGAAAAAGTTGATTTCTTGCCGGTAACGACATATACTATTTATATGCAAAAATACTGTGCAGATGATAAAAGTCCATTGCATAAAAGGAGGGATTTTCATGGGTTATATTTCAGTTGCGGAAACTGCAAAAAAATGGAATGTGTCAGAACGAACCATTAGAAATTACTGCGCTCATGATAAGATTCCAGGGGCATTTCTGACAGGAAAAACGTGGAATATACCGGATTCTGCGCAGAAACCTGTGCGTCAGTCTGCGGGAGAAGAGAATAAGGATCTGCTGACTGTGCTGAGAGAAGAGAAAAAACGCGGAATCAAAGGTGGCATTTATCATAAAATACAGGTGGATCTCACCTACAATTCCAATCATATAGAGGGCAGCAGGCTCAGTCATGATCAGACACGTTATATATATGAGACAAATACTATAGGCGTGAGAGATCAGACGTTAAATGTCGATGATATAGTTGAGACGGCCAATCATTTCAGGTGCATAGATCTGGTGATCGATAGTGCAAATAATCCCTTAAGTGAGAAAATGATAAAGGAGCTGCATTTGATTCTCAAGAATGGAACTCAGGACTCACGAAAAGAATGGTTTGCGGTGGGAGATTACAAGAAAGTTCCGAATGAGGTGGGCGGTCATGATACGGCTTTACCGGAAGAAGTTCCAGAGAAAATGAAAAATCTCCTTGCAAGATACCGCAAGCTCAATGAAAAGACACTAGATGATATTCTGGATTTTCACCATGAATTTGAAAGTATTCATCCATTTCAGGATGGCAATGGCAGGGTTGGCAGGCTGATATTGTTCAAGGAGTGTCTGAAATATGATATAGTTCCATTTATCATAGATGAAGATCTCAAATGGTATTACTATAGAGGACTTTCAGAAGGGAATAGAGAAAGAGGATATCTGCGGGATACCTGCCTTACTGCGCAGGATAAGTTTAAAAAGTACCTGGACTATTTCAGGATACAATACAGAGATTAAAATATTGGAGAAAATTATGGACAGAGAAAGAATGATGAAGAACGTAGCAGAGATATTCAGCCGCGGTGCGGTGGACAAGAATCTACCGGCGTGGGTCAATATGCGACATGCATGGAAAGCAAATGATGCGGTGAGAGACAGAGGGCTTGAATATCCAGCAAATGTTGTGCAGATAAAAAATCTGGATTATAAAAAGAAACTTGATGGGGTTCGTTTCAATGAGCTGATCGAAATATGGAACAAAGGTCAGCATACAAATGACAGTGATAACAGTGTACAGTTACAGAACAAAGAGATCTTGAATGACACTGTTGGTTTAGCGTATGAGGCTGATAAAACTCCAAAGAGTAGATGTGAAGGATTAGAGAGAAATGTTGTAAGATTTGCCGATTCCGGTGATGCTACAGACGTAGATTCTGCAAGCTACACATCCAACAGCTACATGGATATCTGCGCTCCCATATCGTATATGACAGATGAAAACAGAAAATATCCGGTGATAGTGAGTGTACATGGCGGAGGCTGGTTCTATGGTGACAAGGAACTGTACAGCCACTATTGCTGCCTTCTTGCGGAGCGCGGTTATGTGGTGGTGAATTTTAACTATAGATTGTCACCGCAGAACAAATATCCCGCAGCCATAGAGGATGTGGCGTATCTCATTCGGTATATCCATGAGAATGCGCAGACACTTGGAATAGACATGGACAATCTCTACATGGTCGGTGACTCGGCGGGGGCACAGCTCACGGCAAATTATTGCATCATAGCATCAAACAGTGATTATAGGGAAAAGCTTGATTTCTTCACATATGATCTACTGCCTAAGAAGGTCTGCCTTAACTGTGGTGCATACAAGATGGCAGAGAGAAATGACAATATATCCGCATGGTATCTGGAAAATGCTGTGACTGAGGAACAGTACAAGCTGTTTATGGATCAGCTTGATTATGTAAATGCTGATTTCCCGGAGGCGTATCTCATGTACAGTGTAAATGATGATCTGGCATCACATACAAAAGCGTTGGATGAGGTGCTGAACAAAGCTGGAGTTGCACATATCACAAAAGCGTATGGACAGAACAATCCTGACAGCGGCCATGTATTTCATATGAATATGCGAAATCCAGAGGGAATACTCTGTAACGAAGATGAGTGTTCATTTATGAAATAAAAAAACTGTTTGACAACACGACATCAGAATGCTATCCTAAAAACCAGATAAAGGCAAAGACAGGAAGGAGTACTTAAGTCACTGTCACTTCAGAGAGTAGGCGTTTGGTGCGAGCCTATAGGACACCTTAAGGAAGCAGTCCCCGAGCTGTGACCGCGAAAGATTTCCGGGTAGTGGTCAACGGAAGGTTCCACGTTATAGGAACAACGATAGTGATGGCTGTCGGCTGAGAGCAGGAATAAGTTCCTGAATTTAGGTGGTAACACGGACAAGAAAGTTCGCCCTAAGCATATTATAAGTATGCTTAGGGCTTTTATTATGCGTTTTCAGGGTGACAAGCGGCTGCGATGCAGGCATCGAAGATGCGGAGTAATCTCGAAGAAAACGCAGTTTAAACCAACGATCAGCAAACATAGACAACAAGGGATCAAGAGATATAAAGGAGTGTGTATCATGAGAAAATTCGAAAAATCATCAAAACTTGACAATGTGTGTTACGACATAAGAGGTCCTGTTATGGACGAGGCAAACAGAATGGTGGCTGAAGGGGTAAATGT
>CAKQIY010000076.1 GCA_934247115.1 uncultured Coprococcus sp. | reverse complement strand
GAATTCGGAGGCAAAGCGGTATTTGTCGAGGAGTTCGAGGAAGCTATACTTAAAGGTGACATAGACATAGCGGTACACAGTGCCAAGGATATGCCGATGGAGATCATGAAAGGTCTTACGATATCGGGTACACTTCCGAGGGCCTGTCCGCAGGACGTTCTCATATATAAGAGTGGCAGGTCATTTGACAGAAACGATAGTTTCGTGGTGGGAACCAGCAGCCTGAGAAGGCAGTACCAGATAAGAGAAATGTATCCAAATGCGGTGTGCAAAAATCTGAGAGGAAATGTCGGCACCCGCATACAGAAGCTGGATGACGACGAATATGATGCCATCATACTTGCGGCGGCAGGACTTGAACGGCTGGGAGTTATTGAAGACAAAGGCAATGACAGTACAGAATGCTTTGAAGTGCACAAGGACGAACTTACATTCAGATACATCAGCACGGAGTCCATGCTTCCGGCAGCGTGTCAGGGAATCATAGCAATAGAGACGCGAACATCCGGCGAAGCATACGACATGGTGAGGGCGATAAATGATACCGAGGCATACACACAGCTCACATGCGAGCGGGCAGTCTTAAGCCGCCTGAACGCCGGCTGCCACGAACCGATAGGTGTGTACTCAGAACTTCATGGCGATCACATGAAGCTAAGCCTGATGAAAGCAGATGCGGCTTCATCGGACAAAGAGAAAGATGAAGAAATCCAGATACACAGAAAGATGGTAGAAGGAAACACCGTAGACTGGGAGCAGCTGGTAGAGGCATTGATAAAGTAGGTTATAGCATAACAGATATGTTTCTATTTCAAGAAAAGAAAAATGTTATGAAGCAGTGTATTTTGAAGATAAGTAGAAAAGTAAATTTTATCGATATGTAAGCTGGGTGTGCTGGATTTGCGCCTGCGGGGCGGGTAGCACAATGCGATTGAATCTTGTCGCTTCTTGCCGAGTTGTAGCCACCAACGCCCTTATCGGGGGCGGAAACGAGTGCAGATAGAAGCAAGACAAGATGATTGAGCTGTGCGTAGCCCAGTAGGCACAAATCCAGCACACCCAGCGCATGGGAGAGCAAAAAAATGGTATATTTGATAGGCGCAGGCCCCGGCGACCCGGGACTCATCACGGTGAAGGGCCTGGAATTCATAAAACAATGCGATACAATCATATATGACAGACTCGGAACCTATCAGCTTCTGGAGATGGTGAAGCCGGACTGCCGCAGGATATATGTCGGCAAGCAGGCGGGCAGTCACTACAAGAAGCAGCCTGAGATAAACGAGATACTTGTCGAGGAAGGCCGCAAAGGCAACATGGTGGTGCGCCTCAAAGGCGGCGATCCATTTGTATTCGGAAGAGGCGGCGAGGAAGTGACCGCACTTCTCGAAGCGGGGATTCCATTTCAGGTTATACCGGGAATAACGTCCGCTGTGGCGGTTCCGGAGGTGTGCGGCATACCGGTGACCCACCGAGGAACGAGCAGAAGCTTCCATGTGATAACAGGTCACAAGCGGGCAGACATACACAGATCTGATGAAGGTGTTTCAAATGATTATGATTACATCAGAAACCAGGAAGGGACAAGCGTGTTCCTCATGGGACTTAACAGGTTGCCACAGATCATGGGGAGACTTGTCCAGACCGGAGCGGCGGAGAATACTCCGGTCGCGGTCATTTCCAAAGGAACCATGCCGGGACAGCGGATAGTCCGCGGCGATATACAGACTATTGCGGACAAGGTGACCGAGGCAAAGCTTGAATCCCCCGCTATCATAGTCGTGGGTGAAAATGCAGCGTTGGACTTCACAGCACCGAATCGTGGACTGCTTCAGAATGTCCACGTTGGACTTGTGGGAACGCCAAAGCTTCGCGAGAAGATGAGAGTTGCCATAGATGCGCTCGGCGGTCAGTCCTACAGCATAGTGGATATGAGTGTGGAGCAGACGGAGGAGAAGAACAGACTTCGCAGCGCTCTGGAACATATAGAAGATTACAGCTGGCTGGCATTTACTAGTCAGAACACCATAACCCTGTTTTTCAAATGGCTCAGGGAGTGGAATATAGATGTCAGAAAACTGGCACATTTGAAACTTGCGGTGGTCGGTGCCGGGACAAGGGATGCGTTAAGGACCGAGGGTTACATAGCGGACTATGTGCCGGACGAGTACACAACAAGCGCCCTTGCCAGAGGTCTTGCAAATGTTATGAAGGACGGAGAGAAACTTCTCCTTCCGAGGGCAGTCCAGGGCAGTGAGACGATGCTTGATATACTTGATCAGGGCGGTGTGGCATATGAGGAGATCCCGGTTTATGATGTGGTTGGACGCAGGATGGAGAGCATACAGTATCTGAATGATCTGGATGTGATAACATTTGTAAGTGCGTCAGGTGTCAGGGGATTCCTGGACGTTCTTGATGCAAAAAAAAACAGCGCTGATATGGAGCATACATCCGACGATACTGATTTATGCGGGGATCATACGGATAGCAGTTTAAAAATACATGATATAATGGAAAATATTCATATAGCGGCACTTGGAAATGTGACTGAGAAGGCTTTGGAGAAGGCTGGTTATCATGCGGATATAGTTCCAGAGGTTGGTGATATCGAGCACCTTATATCAGCCATCGGCGATTACTATTATAGAGAAAAGAGGCAATAACATGATAAGACTCAGAAGACTTCGCGGCAGCGAGGCTATCAGAAATATGGTCAGAGAGAACAGGGTTAATAAGGAGGATCTTGTATACCCGATGTTTGTCGCGGAAGGCACAGGGATCAAGAATCCTGTAGATTCCATGCCGGGAATATACCAGTATTCACTCGACACATTTGAGGAGGAGCTTTGCAGAGTGGCGGATGCCGGAATCAGCGCGGTTCTCCTGTTCGGCATACCGGCTCACAAGGATGAGGTGGGCAGCAGCGCTTACGACGATCAGGGAATCATGCAGAAGGCGGTCAGAAGGATAAAAGAGCTGTATCCGGACATGATAGTCATAGCGGACATTTGTCTGTGTGAGTATACATCACACGGTCACTGCGGAATTATCCATGACGGCAAGATCCTCAACGATGAGACTCTTCCATATCTGGGTAAGATGGCGGTATCCCTTGCAAAGGCTGGCGCGGACATGGTGGCTCCATCGGATATGATGGATGGACACACCGCATACATCAGGCAGGCGCTTGACGACAACGGTCTGACAGATGTCCTTATCATGGGCTACAGTGCGAAATTTGCATCTGGTTACTATGCACCATTTCGCGATGCGGCACATTCAGCACCTCAGTTTGGAGACAGAAGGACATACCAGATGGATCCTGCAAATGGCAGGGAGGCTCTGAGGGAGTGCGAGGCTGATATCGCCGAGGGCGCAGACATAATCATGGTAAAGCCTGCACTTGCATATCTGGATGTAGTCAAGGATGTGAGAAACCACACGGATTATCCGATAGCGGTGTACAATGTCAGCGGCGAGTACTCCATGGTCAAGGCAGCAGCGGCAAATGGCTGGATAGACGAGAAGAGAATAGTCATGGAGAACATGACAGCCATGAAGCGTGCCGGAGCCGGAATCATCATAACCTATCACGCTATAGACGTGGCACATTGGTTAGAGTCGGAATCAATATGACGGAGTCATATTTCGGAATGATTCCGACGATCTGCCCCGCTCGACGGAGGAGAGAGGGGCGTTACCAGAGATGAGGAAAATGCGACATCGACGCTTAGAAGAAGATAGATTGACAGGACGATAAAATATAGAAAGAAGAATGGCAATGACAAATTCACAGGATCTATTTGAAAAATCACAGAAGGTAATTCCGGGCGGTGTCAATTCACCGGTCAGGGCATTTGGCTCGGTGGGACGGACACCTGTATTTATGAAGAAAGCAAAAGGTTCACATATATTTGACGAGGATGGCAATTCCTACGTGGACTATGTCTGTTCCTGGGGCCCGGGTATCCTGGGACATGCCGATGACAGAGTCATAGATGCGGTGAAGGCGGCTTGCGATGACGGACTTACATTTGGCGCACCGACAAGAAAAGAGCTCGAGATCGCAGAGTTGATAAATGAACTCATGCCTTCAATGGAGCTGACACGAATGGTCAATTCAGGAACAGAGGCGGTGATGAGCGCCCTCAGAGTGGCGAGGGGATTCACCGGCAGGGACAAGGTAGTAAAGTTCCGTGGCTGTTATCACGGACACAGCGACGGACTGCTGGTAAAGGCAGGCTCGGCGGCACTGACACAGTCCATTCCAGACAGCCTGGGCGTTCCAAAGGCATACACCCAGCATACATTGGTAGCTGAATATAACAACGAGGAAAGCGTAAAGAAGTTATTTGAGGCGGAGGGCAAAGACATTGCAGCAATCGTGGTTGAGCCGGTCGCAGCAAACATGGGAGTCGTTCCACCACATGACGGATTCCTCCAGTTCCTCAGGGACATAACAAATGAATACGGCGCGCTTCTTATATTTGATGAGGTAATCACAGGCTTCAGATTAAGTCTTGGTGGTGCCCAGGAATATTTCGGAGTAAAGCCGGACCTCACAACACTTGGCAAGATAGTTGGAGGAGGAATGCCGGTGGGAGCTTACGGCGGACGCCGTGATGTCATGAGCATGGTGGCACCACTCGGCGGAGTATATCAGGCGGGAACCCTGTCAGGCAATCCAATAGCCATGACAGCGGGACTCACAACGCTCCGCATACTCCAGCAGGAAAAAGACACAATATATCCTGCGATAGAAAAGAGCACAAAGCAGATAGCCGACACAGTCAGAAACACACTCGGCGACACAGTTCATGTCAACCAGATAGGCTCATTGATGAGCGTATTCTTCACAGATCAGGAAGTAGTGGATATGGACACGTCAATATCCAGCGACACCGCAAGGTATGCAAAGTATTTCTCATACATGCTGGATAACGGAATCTACCTTGCTCCATCACAGTTCGAGGCAATGTTCGTGTCCTACGCACACA
>CAKQIY010000075.1 GCA_934247115.1 uncultured Coprococcus sp. | reverse complement strand
TGCCATGATGTCAGGACTTCTGGTGAGTGCGGGCGTAGGTCTTGTAGTACTCTTCAGGATGAACAGGCACAGACCTGCGGAGAATATAAGGATAGCAGTGGTACTGTATGCTGCAGGACTTGCATGGGGACTCCTGATAAATGCCATGGGTATAACATTTTAATTGGCAGTATTCACAGTAGAAGATATACCGGAAGCAGTGGATCGGCCGATGGCGAATTAATATACAAGATATAGCGAATAGTATATAAACATAAAACGAGATTGCAGAAAATTGCAATCTCGTTTTGCGTTGTGTGTGTTATTTAATTTTTTTCTTTCCACATACGGGACATACATCCTGGCTGGTAGGCTGCCCGCATCCCCAGCATATCCAGGTGGAGCCGCTGCTCTCAGTATCCGTGGATGGCTTCTGGGTCGGCTTCATCTTGAAATTCTTGGAGACAATTTCAACGTTGCCGTCCTCGTCCAGCTTGGTCTGCATACCAGACAGGGCTGCATCGTCTGCTGGTTTAGCTTTTTTCTTTTTCCCAAATCCAAATCCCATTTTATAACCCCTATTTCTATAACATATATGATTCATTTTAAAGCAATATATACAATTAAGCAATAGAAATTTGGGGGAATTACACTATGTAATTGTTAAAAAATGATGTGGTTGCGCGAACTTACTGCCATGCTCCATCATATGTGATGACCTGCCCATTCAGATAATCACCGCACTCTGCAATATGGATAATGAATGCAGCGGCTTCTTCTGCGGAAGCCATACGACCTGCGGGGATTTCATCCTCCAGCATCTGCTTCTCATCAGGTGAGAGATGACCGTTCATGGTGGTGTTGATCGCACCAAATGCTATGGCGTTGACGGATATTCCGCTTGGCGCAAGCTCCTTGCCGAGGGCCTTTGAGAATGCATTTACGGCACCCTTGGATGCTGAGTAGGCAACCTCACATGAAGCACCCACGCTGCCCCAGACGGAGGATATGTTGATGATCCGGCCGCGGTGGGAGTGTACCATATATGGAACGACCAGGTTACAGCTGTTAAATACGGAATATATGTTGGATTTCATAGTTCTGTCGAAATCCTCTGACGACATGTCGGTGAGCAGACCGACATAAGATATGCCTGCGTTGTTGACAAGCAGACGTATGTCATTTCCAAATGTGTCGGAAACTCTGTGTATAAATGTTTTCATGAATTCCATGTCGCCGGCATCCCCGCACATGGCAAGGCAGTGACATCCTTTTGATTCCAGCTCGTGCTGGAGTGACATAAGTTCATCTGTGTGCCTGAAAGAAGTTATGGCTATATTGTTGTAGGTATCAGCGAGAGCAAGGGCTGTGGCCCTTCCTATACCCGTTGAAGCTCCGATTACGATCGCAGTATCCAAAATGTGTTACCTCCTGGTAAAAAAAATGTGTGGGCCTTTCCGGTACTTCGGGGGCTTCTCACGAAATTTATTATATCATGTGAATTATATGTTGAAAATAAAAAAGCACTTTGGTATACTCTAGTTGTTTTTGTTAATATCAGATAGAAAGATTAGATTGAGATGGAGGCTGTACAATGGGTAAGAAAGTGATGAAGTTATTTTTAGATACAATGCTCAGGGCAGCAGTTATCATACTTGCGGTTGCTATAGTTGTGATGCTGGTGCTGCTGGCCAGAACTGTCAGTAAGGCCAAGAAGACGGATGATACTGCCGGCAAGAAGGAGGCGTCAAGCATAGTTACAGAGGAGGCCGATCCTTCCGATCCTACATTTGGTGGCGGTGGAGATGCGGCATCAGATGATGCGACTGAGGCGGTACAGGATACAACAGACGGAGAAGAGACCGGTTCAGACGCAAGAAATGCCAAGGTTGTTGTGCTGAATGCATCGGGAGTATCTGGAGTGGCTGCTACATGGCAGACTACATTTACTGCTGCGGGATTCACCTCAGTAGATATAGGAACATATGACGGGGAGACTCAGTCGTCAACAACTATATACACCTCAGATTCATATGACGTGAGCGAGATTGCGAGACTGCTCTCATCACCATCTACGGCTCAGAGAACAGACATATCTGATTCTGTAGCATCAGATGTTGATATAAGCACAGCAGACATAGTAGTTGTGATTGGCATAGATAATGCCGCCAATAACTAGAGAGATATATCCATCCACATGGGAATGTGGGTGGATTTTTTGATTTTATCTGCATAGATAACAAATATTCGATTTTGTCAAGCATATATATGGGTGAATTAGATGGGCAAAAGTCATAAAATATACCGAAAACGTGACGAAAAAGCCCCCCCGGAATTGGCAGTATGGTGAAGGTTTCACAAAAAACAAAGATTTAAAACCGTGAAAAGCGTGTGAAAACCGTCAAAATGTCGCAAATTTTGTGCATTTATACATTTTAGACAAAAGTTCAAAAATTTTTTTGAGCAATAATCACATAGATTGAAAAATGTGTATGATGTAGAATAACAATAGTTTTTAGGGTGAACAAAAACAAGATTATATACACTACGGAGGTAATTTCAAATGGCAAGTTTATCACTTAAGAACATTTACAAGGTATATCCTAACGGATTCAACGCAGTTAAGGACTTCAACCTTGAGATCGAAGACAAGGAATTCATCATCTTTGTTGGACCATCAGGTTGTGGAAAGTCAACAACTCTTAGAATGATAGCAGGTCTTGAGGACATCAGTTCAGGTGAGTTATGGATTGGTGACAAGCTCGTAAACGATGTAGAGCCTAAGGACAGAGATATCGCGATGGTATTCCAGAACTACGCTCTGTATCCACATATGTCAGTATATGATAACATGGCATTTGGACTTAAGTTAAGAAAGGTTCCAAAGGAGAAGATCGACAAGGCTGTACATGAGGCAGCTAAGATTCTTGATATTGAGCATCTTCTTGACAGAAAGCCAAAGGCTTTATCAGGTGGACAGAGACAGCGAGTTGCCATGGGACGTGCAATTGTCCGTGAGCCAAAGGTATTCCTTATGGACGAGCCTCTTTCAAACCTTGATGCTAAGCTTCGTGTACAGATGCGTGTTGAGATTTCAAAGCTTCATCAGAGACTGCAGACAACTATCATTTACGTAACACATGACCAGACAGAGGCTATGACACTTGGTACAAGAATCGTAGTTATGAAGGATGGTATCATACAGCAGGTAGATACACCTCAGAACCTCTATGACAAGCCATGTAACCTCTTCGTTGCTGGATTCATGGGTATGCCACCTATGAACTTCATAGATTGTAAGGTTGTTAAGTCAGGAGCTGACGTTCTCCTTATGTTCGGTTCACATTCAATCAAGGTTCCAGACAGCAAGGCTGAGAGACTTATCGCACTTGACGCACTTGATAAGGAAGTTGTTCTTGGTATCCGTCCAGAGGATATTCATGATGAGCAGCTCTTCATCGAGTCATCACCAGAGAGCGTAATCGATGCTAGAATTAACATCTACGAGATGCTTGGTGCTGAGGTTTACTTATACTTCACAATCGACCAGTTCGATATCACAGCAAGAGTAAATGCTCGTACAACAGCTAGACCTGGCGATACAGTTCAGTTCGCATTTGACTTAAGCAAGATCCATATCTTCGATAAGGAGACAGAGGAGATCCTTGTTAACTAGTCTCATATAACACATAGAACTTAAATTTACACTCCAGTTAATTGGAATTGGTAGTTTAATTCTTAAAAAATAGGGAAAATGCAGAAAATACATATAAAAAATCTGCATTTTCTCTTTTTTTTTCTGCAAATTTGCTTTAAAATAAGAGTAATGTGTTACGGGATAAATCTATAATGAGTATAAGGAGTGAAAATAAATATGATATCAAACCAGATTCTTCAGGATACAATAGACGGATTAAAGAATATTACACGAACCGATTTGTGTGTGCTTGACACAGAGGGAAAGGTTCTTGCGTCCACACTCAAGGACATAGATGACTGTGAGGATTCAGTTCACGCATTTGTCGATTCGCCAGCAGAGAGCCAGGTAGTAAGAGGTTATCAGTTCTTTAAGGTATTTGACGATAACCAGCTTGAGCATATTCTCATGGCAAAGGGTGAGACCGACGATACGTACATGGTTGGTAAGATCGCAGCATTCCAGATCCAGAACCTGCTTGTTGCATATAAGGAGAGATTTGACAAGGATAACTTTATCAAGAATCTGCTTCTGGACAATCTGCTTCTGGTTGATATATATAACAGAGCAAAGAAACTTCACATCGACACAGATGTAAGACGTATTGTATTCATTATAGAGACAAAGAATGAGAAGGATACCAATGCACTTGAGACAGTTCGTAATATATTCTCAGCAAAGACCAAGGACTTCATCACAGCTGTTGATGAGAAGAATATTATCCTTGTAAAGGAAGTCAAGTCCAATGAGTCATACGAGGATATGAGAAAGATTGCAAAGGTTATTGTTGACATGCTGAATACAGAGGCTATGTCATCAGTTCATGTATCGTATGGTACCATTGTGAACGAGATCAAGGAGGTATCACGTTCATACAAGGAGGCCAAGATGGCTCTGGACGTAGGAAAAATCTTCTACGAGAACACAGATATCATCGCATATGGCAATCTTGGAATAGGCCGACTGATCTATCAGCTTCCGCTTCCACTGTGCAAGATGTTCATCAGGGAGATATTCGATGGCAAGAGTCCTGATGAGTTCGATGAGGAGACACTGACAACCATCAACAAGTTCTTCGAGAACAGCCTGAATGTATCAGAGACTTCAAGACAGCTGTATATTCACAGAAATACACTTGTATACAGACTGGATAAACTGCAGAAGAGTACAGGACTTGACCTCAGAGTATTTGAAGATGCGATCACATTTAAGATCGCGCTCATGGTTGTAAAGTATATGAAGTATATGGAGAAGCTGGATTACTAAGAGGACAACAATTAGAGAAAGATATATATAGCGGCAGCCTGGCATATAATATATGTAGACTGCCGTTGTGTATTATTATGACAGATATATTAATTCACAAACAATACACAACAAAGCTGGGGATATGTAGTATAATGAACACGCAAGACAGATAGAAGTATGTAAGTCCCTGTTGTTGTGAGACTGATATGTTACAGGTACACAGGGTAGCAGTCCAGGTAGCTGCTGATTTACTATAGAGGAGACAACGATGATAGAATTAGAGAATGTCAGTATGACATATCCGGGGGGCAATGAAGCCCTGAAGAATGTGAATATCAACATAGAGAAAGGTGAGTTCGTGTTCATAGTTGGAAGCAGTGGTTCGGGTAAGAC
>CAKQIY010000074.1 GCA_934247115.1 uncultured Coprococcus sp. | reverse complement strand
ACAAGCGGTGTTCTCTTGTGGAAGGTGTGATGCTCGTATATGCCGGACAGCTTCTGCGGAAGGTCGAACTTCTGCACACCGTATCTATAGTAGAGTCCTGCCTGGGCGCCCCAGCAGATGTGCATGGTCGATGTGACATTTGTCTCGGACCAGTCCATGATCTCGCGGAGTTCGTCCCAGTAGTCAACATTCTCGAAGTCCATCTTTTCAACAGGTGCTCCGGTTATGATGAAACCGTCCCATTTGCGGTTCTTTACGCTTTCGAAATCCTCGTAGAATCTGTCAAGGTGTCCCTTTGTCACGTTCTTGGACTCGTAGGACATGGTTCTAAGAAGCGTGATGTTCACCTGAAGTGGGGTGTTTGACAGGCTTCGCATGAGCTGCAGCTCTGTATCCTCCTTCAGCGGCATGAGGTTGAGTATCAGGATGTCAAGGGGTCTTATGTCCTGGCTGTGCGCTCTTCCTGTTCCCATGACAAATATATTCTCGTCCTCTAAAGTTTTCTTAACCGGCAGATCATCATCTATTCTTATCGGCATCTCTATTCATTCCTTTCCATTTACTACTTATCCAAGCATCCATGCAACAGCATCCATGCAGCAGCACCCATGTACCAGCATCCAACAAGTAATCTACGCCTACAAATTAACAATACAAACGTAGGATTTAATTGTTTCATCTATCATCACATGAGCGACAAATCTGCTAAGTTTCTAAGCGCTGTCCCTCAATATAATACTGCTACTCTACTGTCCAATCAATTCTAAGAAATCCTCCTCAGATATGATAGGCACATCAAGGCTTTTCGCCTTCTTGTTCTTGGATGATGTAGAATTCACATCGTTATTTATAAGATATGAGGTCTTGGCAGATACAGAACCTGTAACCTGACCTCCTCTGCTCTCTATTAGTTCCTTGAGCTGATTTCTGTTGTCAAAATGGGTGAGCGAACCGGTTATGACGAACACCTTGCCCGCCAGATCCTGCTCCATATCAGAAATATCATCCATAAATGTCAACTCAGCCATCAACTTATCTATGATAGCACAATTCTTCTCATTTTCAAAGTATCTGACTATATCCTCTGCTATAACCTGACCGATTCCGTCTATCTCAACGTAGGCTGACACCTCTGCCTTCTTCATGGCATCCATGTCATTTGCAAAATGCTTTGCCATGAGTTTGGCTGTCGCCTCTCCAACATTTGCAATGCCGAGACCATTGACAAGGCGCCACATATTTGTCTGTCTGGATGCATCCACCGCAGCCACCAGCTTATTGTATGACTTCTCACCAAATCCCTCGAGTTCAACTATATGGTCTCTGTGAGCCTCAAGCTTATACAGATCAGGAAGCTCCTCCAATATCTTCTCGTCTATGAACTTCTCTATGGTCGCCTCTGAGAGTCCGTCTATGTTCAACGCATTTCTTGACACGTAGTGTGAAAATGACTTGAGTTTCTTCGCAGGGCAGAACTGGTTTGTGCAGTAGAGAGTCTCAACTCCTGACGCTGCACCGCCTTCCTCCCTCACTATCTCAGTCTCACCGCCACATGCCGGACACGCAGCCGGTATGACCACATTGCCGCTCATGGTGAGGTTCCTCGCAATCTGCGGAATGATCATATTCGCCTTGTACACAGCGATCTCATCGCCCTCACCCAGCGCCAATGACTTCAGTATGCTGACATTGTGTATGCTGGCACGGCTGACTGTGGTTCCCTCAAGCTCCACCGGCTCGAATACCGCAACCGGGTTGATTAGCCCAGTTCTAGATGGACTCCACTCCACATAGCGGAGGTGGGTTATCGCTTCCTCGTCCGCCCATTTGAACGCCATGGCATTTCGTGGGAACTTGGCTGTGGTTCCGAGACTTCTTCCGTATGCCAGATCATCCAGCATGAGTACCAGACCATCTGATGGGAAGTCATTCTCTGTTATCTTCTCAGAAAATTTCCTCACCTTATCCGGGAGTGCTGCCGAGTCTGTCAGGTAGTGTTCTACCACGGTAAATCCCTGCTGCTCCAACCAGTCAAGCTGATATTTGAATGAATTGTGGAAGTCCACATCCTCACCATCCACTAAATTAAAAGCGAAGAAATGTACATTTCTCTCTTTTGTTATCTTGTTATCGAGCTGTCTCACTGAGCCGCTGCACAGATTTCGTGGGTTCTTGTATTTGGACTCCGCATCCGTTATCTTCTCATTTATCGCATTGAAATCCGAATATTTGATGACCGCCTCGCCCCTGATCGTCAGCTTGCCCTTGTACGGAATATGATGAGGAACATTTGCAAATACCTTAGCATTATTAGTGATGACCTCGCCTATCTCACCATTTCCACGGGTGACAGCCTTTATCATCTCTCCGTTCTCATATGTTAGAACAACGGTGAGTCCGTCCATTTTCCAGGATATGACACCCTTCTGACCGCCAAGCCATGAAGCAAGGGCACCTACATCCTTTGTCTTGTCAAGTGATAGCATTGGATGCTCGTGAGCCTCCTTCGGCAGTTCACTGACAACCTCATATCCTACCTTGACCGTCGGACTGTTGCTCATGACCATTCCGGTCTCCTGCTCCAGAGCACTCAGCTCGTCGTACAGAGCATCATATTCCAGATTGCTCATGATCTCTGTATCTTCCATATAATATTTCTTTGCAGCATCGTTGAGCTGCTTTACAAGTTCTTTAATTCTGGCTATCTTGCCATTATCGTTATTATTTTGATGATTATTTTCCATACACACTCCCGGCAGATCCTGCCTAAAAAAACTTACTACATCCCCACTATCCGTCTCAGCTCCGCCTCTTCCTCGCGGCTGAGCTCCCTGAGTTCTCCAGGTCTCATATTGCCAAGCTTCACGTTGCAGACCCTGACTCTCTTCAGGTTCACTACCCTGTAGCCCAATGCATCACACATTCGTCTGATCTGCCTGTTGAGGCCCTGTGTCAGCACTATCATGAATGACCTGTCATCTATCTTTCGCACCTTACATTTCTTTGTCACTGTATCAAGTATAGGCACTCCATCCGACATCTTCCTGATGAAGTCCTCTGTTATCTCACGGTTCACCCGCACCCTGTATTCTTTCTCGTGGTTGTTCACCGACTTCTGGATGGCATTTGACAGATCGCCATCATTTGTCAGAAGAAGCAGACCCTGGGAGTCCTTGTCCAACCTTCCCACGTATTGAAGTCTGATCGGATAATCTATGTGATCAAATATATTGTCCGGATCAGCCTTGCTCGCTGTACAGGTAAGTCCTATCGGCTTATTATATGCCAGGATCACTGTTCTATCCTTCTGCTGGACCTTCCTGCCCATGAATGTCACCACATCCCCCGGCATGACCTTCTGACCCATGACTGCAGTCTCTCCGTTGATCGTAACCTTTCCATTCTCTATATGTGTATCCGCAGCGCGCCGTGAGCACACGCCAGCCTCACTGAGATATTTGTTAAGTCTTATTCCATCCGCCATAATCTTTCCTCTGTTATTATTTTTCTATATTGTTAATACATATCTCACATTCTAATTCCTGGTCAGCATACTCCATGTATCAGCCAGACCAAGTCCAGTAAATTCTAACCAACATGCAGAACCATCATACCATTTATTTTTCATTTTGTGAACCATTCATCACACCATGTATAACCTACAGCAAAGATTCAGTTAAATTAATTTTGTAAAAGTCCTTGATTTTTTTTATCAATTAATGTATATTTAAACAAACGCAAAGGTGTGTTTCTTCGGAAACGCACCTTTTTTTATTTTAGGAAAAGGAAGTGCATATTATGGATAACATCGACAGAAAAATCATTCATCTTTTACAGGGCAACGCCAGAACCCCACTCAAGTATCTGGCCAGCAAGGTCTTCCTTTCTTCGCCGGCAGTTTCAGCAAGAATAGAGAGACTTGAAAAAGCAGGAATACTGACCGGATATCACGCAAGCATCAACCATGAGGCTCTCGGATATCACATCACAGCATTTATACACATGGCTCTTGATCCAAAACAGAAGCCAACCTTCTATCCATTTGTTGAGGCATGTCCAAATGTACTGGAATGCAACTGTGTGACCGGTGCGCACTCCATGCTCATGAAGGTCTGCTTTCCTAACACCATGGATCTAGATTCATTCATCGGACAGCTCCAGAGATTTGGCAGCACCGAGACACAGATAGTCTTCTCCACACCGGTTCCTACCAGAGGTGTTTTGATCGACACTGAGGAGATTGATTCATCAGAAGCTATATAAGTTCTATCATAAAATGAAGCCACAGGACATATCATCTATATCCCGTGGCTTCCACTCTGTTAATTATCACCATACATACTCTGAAACTTCTTGAAAGTCTCATCCGTACGCTGAAGATAATCATTGTTCTCCTTAACATGCTTATATATCATCTGTACATCCTCGGCTGCCGTCACATCATTGATATAAGCACTCTCCTCATCTGACAGCTTGGAATTATTGATCTTATATGTCCCATCAGACTGTCTTGTCACATACAGAGATCTTATGTCAAGAGGGTTACTGTTTACATCCTTTATGTTGAGATTGGACAGCTCATATATGATATATGAATCTGAGGTATATCCCGGAACCATGTAACATGTTGTCCGTGTATATCCCGTTATATATTCCGCAGCTATCTGGATGCCAGCCATATCATTGAATTCCTTTGGATCGGTAACCAGTCTCTGCAGTGTTCCCTGATCCGCCTTCGTCCTTGCCAGCAGATAATTGTTCACTAGCTGGTTGATCTCGTCTATAGTACACAGACTGTATGAAGCACCTTCCGGGATCTCTATATTCACGGTGTTATCTCTGCCAGTCGTATCATCTTCCATGAAATTAGTATTAATATGAAACAGATACACATATCCCACTGTGAGAACAACAAAAACTATCCACAACACAGCAAGGGCTCTGCCGCCTATGCTTCTACGCACAACCTTCTTCTTTCTCACAGAGCTGTAAGCACTCTCGTCATCGCCATACAGATAATCATCATCGAACATATCTCCTGTATCTGGAGCTTCGTCCATATCTTCCGGATCATCTATGACATAATCCTCATACAGGCGCTTTCTTTTCTCCGTCTTTTTATCAGCATCACCATACATTGCTGTGTCATCCGGATCATTGTCTTCCAGATTATCATTCGAATCATCATCCAGATTCTCTATGTCATCTGCTATGACATCATCCAGATTATCTTCGTCCTTATCTTCATCCACATCTCTATTCTTCTCATCCGCCATAATCTATCTTCTTCCTTCTTCCACAAATGGTTTTCAGAGTTAAAAAAAGCGTACCAGGGCGGAGTCGAACCGCCCGTCATGGCTCCGGAGGCCATTGCCGTATCCGATTGGCTACTGGT
>CAKQIY010000073.1 GCA_934247115.1 uncultured Coprococcus sp. | reverse complement strand
TAGAGAATGTTGTCATATATGAATCGCATAACTTCCAGAACTGCATCGAGGTTGTTCTGAAGGTTAGGAACTTCTACATAACTGATGGCACCGCCCGGTGACAGCTTCTGGAATTCTGATTCAAACTTCAGCTTGCTGAAGGCGTCTATGTGCTCAGTTACATGTACATGATAGCTGTTGGTTATATAATTCTTATCTGTGACGCCCGGGATGATTCCGAACCGCTTCTGCAGGTTCTTTGCGAACTTGTATGTGGTTGATTCCATTGGAGTTCCGTATACAGAGTAGCTTATATTCTCTGCAGCCTTCCACTCAGCACATTTGTCGTTGAGCTTCTGCATAACTGCAAGTGCGAATTTCTTGCCCTCCTCGGATGTATGTGTTTTGCCGATCATGCGGACGCACATCTCGCAGAGACCTGCATAGCCCAGAGAGATGGTTGAATAACCGCCGAAGAGCAGCTTGTCAATCTTCTCGCCTTTCTTAAGTCTTGCCAGCGCACCGTGCTGCCACAGTATAGGAGCGACATCTGATATGGTTCCGAGCAGTCTTTCATGTCTGCAGCGAAGTGCCTTGTGACAAAGCTCAAGACGCTCGTCCAGGATCTTCCAGAATTTGTCCATGTCACCGTAGGAGGAACATGCCACATCAACAAGATTGATGGTCACGACACCCTGGTTAAAACGTCCGTAATATTTGCGGGATCCGTCAGGATTCCTGATGCCGTCCTCCTTTGTAGGAAATGATCTGCAGCCCATGCATGGATACACATCGCCGTCCTTCATCTCTCTCATGACTTTGGCGGAGATGTAGTCAGGAACCATACGTTTTGCGGTGCATTTGGCGGCAAGCTCAGTCAGATACCAGTATTTGGAATCTGTGGTTATGTTGTCCTCGTCCAGGACATATATAAGCTTAGGAAATGCAGGGGTGATCCAGATTCCCTTCTCGTTCTTAACGCCTTTGATCCTCTGATTCAGGACCTCCTCTATGATGAGCGCCAGGTCATCCCTTGTCTGTCCCTCAGGGACCTCATCCAGGTACATGAACATGGTGACAAATGGTGCCTGTCCGTTACATGTCATCAGGGTGATGAGCTGGTACTGAATAGTCTGTATTCCACTCTTCACTTCGTTCAAAAGTCTCTTCTCTGTTATCTTGTCGATAATGGAATCATCCAGAGATTCGCCACAGTCTTTGCGCTCCTCGATGACCTGTGCACGGAGCTTCTTCCTGCTCACATCCACAAATGGTGCCAGATGGGACAGGGTAAATGTCTGTCCGCCGTACTGGTTGCTGGCAACCTGAGCCACGATCTGCGTGGTGACGTTGCATGCCGTGAAGAAGCTGTGCGGCTTCTCGATCATGGTCTCACTGATCACTGTTCCGTTCTGCAGCATATCCTCAAGGTTGATGAGATCGCAGTTGTGCTCCTTCTGAGCATAGTAGTCAGAATCATGGAAATGTATGATTCCGGCTTCATGAGCCTCCACGATATCCTCTGGCAGCAGCATTCTCTTGGTAAGATCCTTGGATACCTCACCGGCCATGTAGTCACGCTGGGTTGAGTTGATAACCGGATTCTTGTTGGAATTCTCCTGATTGACCTCCTCGTTCATATGGTCTATGAGCGCAAGGATTCCGTTGTCCGTGGTGTTGGACTTACGGGCGAGCTCTCTCTTATAACGGTAACGCACATACTTCTGTGCGACCTCATATCCTCTCATCTCCATGATGCCGGTCTCGACCATATCCTGAATGTCCTCCACGTGTACTGCGTGGGACATTGACTCTATCTGCTTTTCCAGGTTGTCTGCGATGGCGTGAACCTGATATTCGTTAAGCTGGTGGAGCTTGTCAACCTCGTTGTTGGCAGCCTTGATGGCATTCTCTATCTTAGACAGATCAAATGTCACCTCTTCTCCATTCCTTTTGATTACATGTACGTGTGTTTTTAGTTCCTCTGACACAGCAATAGCCTCCCTCAAAATATGTAAACACAATATATTTGGTAGGGATAATGTGAAACACCCACTAGATATTGTGCTCTGTTATTATAGCCATCACAAATAACATTGTAAAGATGAAAAATGTGCTTTTACACAATAAAAAACCCGGGGATCGCATAAACCTTGACAAATTTAGAGAAAAAATGTTTGAGGACTGCCAAAGTCTTGACAAGCCACCATAAAAAGTGATACACACTTATATGAATACAATTTCTAACAGGTATTAATACAAATATCAAGGAGATAAAAAAATGCAGGAATTAAAGCCAATCAAAGAAGGTAAGGTACGTGAGATTTATGACAATGGGGACAGCCTGATCATGGTAGCTACAGATCGTATAAGCTGCTTCGACGTCATCCTCGACAATGTAATTTCCAAGAAGGGAACAGTACTGACACAGATGTCAAAGTTCTGGTTTGACATGACACAGGACATTCTTCCTAACCACATGATCTCAGTTGATGTAAAGGATATGCCTGAGTTCTTCCAGCAGGAGAAGTTCGACGGCAACAGCATGATGTGCAGAAAGCTTGAGATGCTTCCAATCGAGTGTATCGTTCGTGGATACATCACAGGAAGCGGCTGGGCAAGCTACAAGGAGAATGGCACAGTATGTGGAATCAAGCTTCCGGAGGGACTTAAGGAGTCTGATAAGCTTCCTGAGCCTATCTACACACCATCAACAAAGGCCGAGATTGGCGATCACGATGAGAATATATCATATGAGCAGAGCATTGCTCACCTTGAGAAGTACTTCCCTGGCAAGGGTGAGGAGTATGCTTCAAAGCTCAAGGAGTACACCATCACACTCTACAAGAAGTGTGCAGAGTACGCACTTACAAGAGGAATCATCATTGCAGATACAAAGTTCGAGTTTGGTCTTGATGAGAATGGCAACATCGTTCTCGGCGATGAGATGCTCACACCGGACAGCTCAAGATTCTGGCCAGCAGATGTATATGAGCCAGGCCACGGACAGCCATCATTTGACAAGCAGTTCGCACGTGACTGGCTGAAGGCAAACCCAGACAAGGGCTGGAAGCTTCCTGATGATGTCGCACAGAAGACCATCGACATCTATCTTGAGGGCTATGAGAAGCTTACAGGCAAGCCACTTGGAAAGTAATCAGTACATTATAATATATAGATGCAGTGTTGAGTGATGGCGGATAAACCGTATGTCACTGGATGTCTGCATGGCAGAAAAAAGGCTCCCGGACAGTATGTCTGGGAGCCTTTTTTTTAGCATTTTCGCAAATTGGGTGATTTAGGACATACAGGATACAATTTTGTACATAAATTGACAGGAATAATAGCAAAGGATACAAGAATCCTGAAGCTTGTACATTTATGTTAATTCTGAATGATATAGTAATAAATTTGTGGCACAAAATAAAAAATGCAATCAATAATAGAAAAACACTAAGTTATATGACGCCAAGTGGATAAACCCTCGAACCATAAAATGACAGAAAATAGAGACTCATCAAGTCATCAGAACACTCAGTGGATCAGGGCGCGAACCAGACAATGACGAAAATAGAGACTCATCAAGTTGTGAACTTCGTTGAAATAAATGTCTCTGGGTGGTAAAGTGTAAATGTTATGAAAAGGCAAAATCAAATAAGATTTTACAAGGAGGTAACAATGAAGAATATGCTGCGTGTGGCAGCCGTTACGCCGAAGGTTCACATCGGAAGTGTCAGCGGAAATGTCAGAGAGATAATGGATATATATGAAGAGTATAAGGATGCTGCGGATGTCATAGTGACGCCGGAGCTGTCCATCACGGGATATACCTGTGCGGATCTGTTTGAGAACAGAAAACTCATAGATGGTGCGAGAAGAGGTCTTCTTCAGCTTGCCATGGCGACTTGTACCGGACAGTCGGCACTGGTGGTCGGTCTGCCATTTGAGGTGGACGGAGAGCTGTTCAACTGTGCTGCATTCCTGCAGGGCGGAAGAGTCATGGCCATCGTGCCGAAGACTTATCTTCCAAACTACGGAGAGTTCTACGAGAAGAGATGGTTCTCAGCCAGGAAGTATGATGCGGTGATGGTCAATCTCATGGACCCAGAAGATGATGGAGATGAGCTTGAATATAATGCCGGTTCAAAGAAAGCCGGGGGCAGGGCTGTTGGCAGTGAGGTGCTGTTTGGCAACAATGTGTTGATAGAAATGGGCAGCGGAGACCAGAGGGTCAAGCTTGGCATAGAGATATGTGAGGATGCCTGGACTCCGGTTTCGCCGGGAAGACTTCTCGCCATGGCGGGAGCTGAGGTCATACTCAACCTTTCCGCGTCAAATGAGGTCATAGGAAAGGCCGCATACAGGCACAAGCTGATAGGAAGTGTGTCGTCGGACTGCCTGTGCGGATATGTGTATGTGTCGGCTGGAATGTACGAGTCCACATCGGATCTGGTATTTTCAGGACACAATCTGATGTACGAGAACGGCAAGCTCCTAGGCGAGGTAAAGCCATTTGAGGACGGAGTGCTGATAAGGGATATAAGTCTCACCAAGATCAGACACGACAGGATAGCCAACAAATCATTTGCCGACTGCAAGCGTGATTTCGCATTCAGAAAGTATGAGACGGTGGTGTGCGATACCCCGCTGATGGACAAAGGAAATGTGCTCATGAAGGTGAAGATGACACCATTTGTCCCATCGGGAAATAAGCTTGAGAGGTGCATGGCGATATTCAAGATGCAGGTTGCCGGACTTCAGAGAAGGATAGAGGCGACCCACTGCAAATGTGTGGTCGTGGGAGTGTCAGGCGGACTTGATTCCACACTGGCTCTGCTGGTTTCAGCACAGGCGGTGAAGAATGCGGGACTTCCATCCACAACTGTCGTGGGAATCACCATGCCGGGATTTGGAACGACAAACAGGACGAAGAACAACTCCACGGAACTCATGAGACTGCTAGGCTGTGACAGCAGAGAGATAAGCATAGCTGCATCGGTGAGACAGCATTTTGCCGATATCGGACAGGACGAGAGTGTGCATGACGTCACTTATGAGAACTGTCAGGCGAGGGAGAGAACGCAGATACTCATGGATGTCGCCAACAAGGAGGGCGGATTCGTGGTTGGAACCGGAGATCTCTCTGAGCTGGCGCTTGGCTGGTGCACCTACAACGGCGACCACATGAGCATGTATGCGGTGAATACAAGTATACCAAAGACGTTGGTGCGCTCACTTGTGAACGAGGTTGGACACTTCATGGAGGTGGATGGATTTGTGGGCATCGCGCCGATCATAGACGATATCATAGACACACCGGTCAGCCCGGAGCTGCTTCCACCGAACCCGGACGGAACCATCGCGCAGAAGACGGAGGACACTGTGGGATCATACATCCTGCACGATTTCTTCTTATATTATACACTGCGATATGGAATGTCTCCTGAGGAGGTAAATGAGCTGTGCAAGGAGGCTGTAAGACAGAGTGACGAGTACAATTTCTCAGACAGCGAGAT
>CAKQIY010000072.1 GCA_934247115.1 uncultured Coprococcus sp. | reverse complement strand
GAAGAATAAGAAAGGAGCTTTGTAAGATGCCAGAATACAATGTAGACAATGCAGAACAGGAAAAGTCATTGAACTTTGACGCAATTAAAATCGGACTTGCATCTCCTGAAAAGATAAGAGAATGGTCACATGGCGAGGTAAAGCGCCCTGAGACCATCAACTATAGAACACTCAAGCCAGAGAAGGATGGTCTGTTCTGTGAGAAGATATTTGGACCACAGAAGGACTGGGAGTGTAACTGCGGTAAGTACAAAAAGATAAGATTCAAGGGAATAGTATGCGATAAGTGTGGCGTTGAGGTTACCAAGTCAAACGTTCGTAGAGAGCGTATGGGACATATCGAGCTTGCAGCTCCTGTCTCCCACATCTGGTACTTCAAGGGCATCCCAAGCCGTATGGGACTTATCCTTGATATATCTCCTAGAGTACTTGAGAAGGTTCTGTACTTCTCATCATATATAGTGACAGACCCTAAGGATACTCCACTTGCTTACAAGCAGATCCTCAGTGAGCAGGAGTTCAGAGAGGCAGAGAAGGAGTACGGTTACGGATCATTTGTTGCTGAGATGGGAGCTGAGGCTATCCAGAAGCTTCTTAAGGCTATTGATCTTGACGCTGAGAGCGAGGAGCTTAAGAAAGAGCTTGAGACCTGCAGCGGACAGAAGAGAACAAGGATCATCAAGAGACTTGAGGTTATGGAGGCGTTCAGAATATCTGAGAACAGACCTGAGTGGATGATCATGGATGTTATCCCTGTTATACCACCTGATATCAGACCTATGGTACAGCTTGAAGGTGGAAGATTTGCAACATCAGATCTCAATGATCTCTATAGAAGAATAATCAACAGAAACAATCGTCTCCGTAGACTTCTTGACCTTGGAGCTCCGGAGATAATTGTGAGAAATGAGAAGAGAATGCTGCAGGAGGCAGTTGATGCTCTCATAGATAATGGTAGACGTGGCCGTGCGGTAACAGGACCTGGTAACAGAGCGCTCAAGTCCCTTTCAGAGATGTTAAAGGGTAAGCAGGGACGTTTCCGTCAGAACCTGCTCGGTAAGCGTGTTGACTACTCAGGACGTTCAGTTATCGTAGTAGGACCTGAACTTAAGATATATCAGTGTGGTCTCCCTAAGGAGATGGCAATAGAACTGTTCAAGCCGTTCGTTATGAAGGAGCTTACAGCAAGTGGCAAGGCCAACAATATCAAACAGGCCAAGAAGATGGTAGAGAAGCTTGAGCCACAGGTTTGGGACATCCTTGAAGATGTTATTAAGGAGCATCCGGTTATGCTTAACCGTGCCCCTACACTTCACAGACTTGGAATTCAGGCATTTGAGCCAGTACTTGTAGGTGGTAAGGCTATAAAGCTTCATCCTCTTGTATGTACAGCGTTCAACGCCGATTTCGACGGAGACCAGATGGCTGTCCATCTTCCACTTACAGTAGAGGCTCAGGCAGAGTGCAGATTCCTTCTGCTTTCACCTAACAACCTTCTGAAGCCATCAGATGGTGCACCTGTTGCCGTTCCTTCACAGGATATGGTACTTGGTATCTACTATCTGACAATGGAGAAGGAGGGCGAGATTGGCGAGGGAAGATACTTCAAGTCCAAGAATGAGGCCATACTTGCATATGAGAATGGCGGAATAACACTCCATACCAAGATTCATGTTAGAAGATCAGTGGAGTATCAGGGCGAGACTGTTACAGGTGTCATAGATACAACACTTGGAAAGCTTCTTTTCAATGAAATCATTCCTCAGGATCTTGGATTCGTGGACAGAAGCAAGCCAGAGAATGCACTTAAGCTTGAGATTGATTTCCATGTAGGTAAGAAGCAGCTCAAGCCAATCCTTGACAAGTGTATCAATACACATGGTGCAACCAAGACCGCCGAGGTTCTTGATGATGTCAAGGCAATAGGATACAAGTACTCCACAAGAGGCGCAATCTCAGTATCTATATCAGATATGAAGGTGCCAGATGAGAAGAAGGATATCCTTGAGGATGCACAGAAGCTTGTTGACCAGATCACCAAGAAGTTCAGACGTGGTCTTGTGTCAGACGAGGAGAGATATCAGGCAGTAGTTAAGATCTGGGAGAAGGCAGATAAGCATCTGCAGGATCTTCTGTTTGCAGGTCTTGATAAATACAACAATATATTCATGATGGCTGATTCCGGAGCCCGTGGTTCTAATCAGCAGATCAAACAGCTTGCAGGTATGCGAGGACTTATGGCAGATACAACAGGTAAGACCATCGAGCTCCCAATCAAGTCAAACTTCCGAGAGGGACTTGACGTTCTGGAGTACTTCATTTCAGCTCATGGTGCTCGTAAGGGTCTGTCAGATACAGCTCTTCGTACAGCCGATTCAGGATACCTGACAAGACGACTTGTAGATGTATCTCAGGATCTTATTATCAGAGAACCTGATTGCAGCATAGGCAAGCCAATTCCTGGTATGGTCATTGAAGCCTTCAGAGAGGGCAAGGAGATGATCGAGGAATTCCAGGAGAGAATCACAGGACGTTACCTGGCAGAGTCAGTATACGATGCTGAGGGCAACATGCTTGTGAAGGTAAACCACATGGTTACACCTAAGAGAGCAGAGCTTATCGTAAAGAAGGGTGTCGATTCCAACGGGATTCCATTCACTGTTACAGATGAGGATGGCAATACTTCAGTAAGAAGCGATGCTAAGATTAAGATAAGAACAGTTCTTACATGTAAGTCACACCTCGGTGTATGTGCCAAGTGTTATGGTGCCAACATGGCGACAGGACTTCCTGTACAGGTTGGTGAGTCTGTAGGAATCATAGCAGCCCAGTCAATCGGTGAGCCTGGTACACAGCTTACAATGAGAACTTTCCATACAGGTGGTGTTGCCGGTGGAGATATCACACAGGGTCTTCCAAGAGTTGAGGAGCTGTTCGAGGCAAGAAAGCCAAAGGGTCTTGCGATCATCGCAGAGTTTGGCGGCAAGGTTCAGCTGCGTGATAATAAGAAGAAGAGAGAAGTTATAATCACAAACGACGAGACAGGTGAGTCAAAGGCATATCTTATACCATATGGTTCACGTATCAGAGTTCTTGACGATCAGGTCCTTGAGGCTGGTGATGAGCTCACAGAGGGTTCAGTAAATCCACACGATATCCTGAAGATCAAGGGTGTCCGTGCGGTTCAGGATTACATGCTCCGTGAGGTTCAGAAGGTTTACAGACTTCAGGGTGTTGATATCAATGATAAGCACATTGAAATTATAGTTAGACAGATGCTCAAGAAGATTATCATAGATGAGCCGGGAGATTCAGATTATCTTCCAGGTACTCAGGCAAATGTCCTTGAATTTGAGGATACCAATGAGAGACTTATCGCTGAGGGCAAGGAGCCTGCAACTGGAACGCAGATCATGCTTGGTATAACCAAGGCATCTCTTGCAACAGATTCATTCATGTCTGCTGCATCATTCCAGGAGACAACCAAGGTTCTTACTGATGCGGCGATCAAGAGCAAGATGGATCCACTCGTTGGACTTAAGGAGAACGTACTTATCGGTAAGCTTATACCAGCAGGTACAGGTATGAAGAGATATCGTTCTGTTAAGCTTGACACAGAGATGGAAGAACTCAATTTCTTTGATGATGATGATGACTTCGATTATGATGATATAGACAACGTCAATACTGAAAAAAAGGTGTTTGAAGAACTGGATGCAGGGGATGATCTTGTAGCAGTTGTAGAGGACAACGAGAATTCAGACGAGGAGTAATTGTCTGACAAAAAACAATAAAAAGGACAGCTGCCATGGTGTGGCTGGACATAAAGGATATAAGGGGAATCCGGTATATGTCAGAGTCTGGTCTGGTGCAACTCAGATGGGTTGCACAGGCCAGTATGATATGCCGGATTCTTTTCATTAATACACTATATTTGGAAAGAGAAGGAATGAAAATATGGCTGCTGCAAAGAAAATAGACAAAGAAGGAATACTTGATGCGGCATACAGACTGGTAAGAAAAGAAGGACTTGGTGCACTCAGTGCAAGAAAACTGGCGCAGGAGGCTGCATGCTCAACACAACCTATATATGAAAACTTTGGTGATATGGGCGCGGTTGTCGAGATAACAAAAGAACGGATGCAGGAGGCTGTGCATGCACTTAAGACCGGACTTAGAAGAAACAGGGATGCAGATTATAGCCGGTGTGGAACGGAATTCTGCAGATTCGCAATGGAAGAAAAAATGCTTTTCAGACATTACGTAGCAGAGTCCGGGGCAGATATGACACTGGTAAAAGAAATGTCCGCTGTCAAAGCACTTGTGGATAAATATGGTTTTGACAGTGAGAAGGCCGATCTGGTGGATGGAGAGATGATAGGATATATACTTGGTAAAGCATTTCTTGTCAATTCTGGTTATGAAGAGTTCAATGAAGAAAAAACCACACTGGCAATACAAAACTACCAGGAATATATTATTGGAACATTTGTAAAATAAATGCTTGACAGAGAAAATACACGACTATATAATGATAAAGCATGCGTAAAAACATGCTTTATCATTTTTAAATTTATATACAGGAGGTGAAAACATGCCAACATTTAACCAGTTAGTTAGAAAAGGAAGACAGACAGTAGAGAAGAAGTCAACTGCACCAGCTCTTCAGAGAAGTTTCAACTCACTCAAGAAGAAGCCAGTAGAGACAAGCTCACCACAGAAGAGAGGAGTTTGTACAGCAGTTAAGACAGCTACTCCTAAGAAGCCTAACTCAGCTCTTAGAAAGATCGCCAGAGTACGTCTTTCAAACGGAATCGAAGTAACAAGTTATATCCCAGGTGAGGGTCATAACCTTCAGGAGCATAGCGTTGTACTTATCCGTGGTGGAAGAGTAAAGGACTTACCTGGTACAAGATACCATATTATCAGAGGTACTCTTGATACAGCAGGTGTAGCAAAGAGACGTCAGGCTCGTTCAAAGTATGGTGCAAAGCGTCCTAAGGATGCAAAATAAAACATGCTAGAACACAATTCTAATTTGTGCTGGTAAGGTCATGTTTTTATATAGATAATAATTCAGATAGAAACAATTAAGACATATAACAGCACGAACACATTCCATATTTATAGAGAGAATGTGAGTACCGAAGATTTAATAAATAATTAAGGAGGGAAGAACCGTGCCACGTAAAGGACATATCGCAAAGAGAGACGTATTAGCGGATCCAATTTACAACAATAAGGTCGTTACAAAGCTTATCAACAACATTATGTTAGATGGTAAGAAGGGTGTAGCACAGAAGATCGTCTACGGTGCATTTGATCGTATCGCAGAAGAGACTGGTAAGCCTGCATTAGAGGTATTCGAAGAGGCTATGAACAACATCATGCCACTCCTCGAGGTTAAGGCTAGACGTATCGGTGGTGCAACATATCAGGTACCTATCGATGTAAGACCTGACAGAAGACAGGCTCTCGGACTTCGTTGGTTAACAGCTTTCTCACGTGCAAGAAGTGAGAAGACTATGGAAGAGAGACTTGCGAAGGAGATCATGGATGCAGCTAACAACACAGGTGCATCTGTAAAGAGAAAAGAAGACATGCACAAGATGGCAGAGGCAAACAAGGCATTCGCTCACTACAGATTCTAATTATCTGTATGAGAATGCATTTGTATGCATGCTTATGTGCGTATGGGACACAATAGATGTGTTACGAAAAATAGCAAAAGGAGGACAATCCGTTGGCTGGAAGAGAATATCCATTGGACAGAACAAGAAACATTGGTATTATGGCTCATATC
>CAKQIY010000071.1 GCA_934247115.1 uncultured Coprococcus sp. | reverse complement strand
AATACGGGCCGCTAGCTCATTTGGTAGAGCACCTGACTCTTAATCAGGGTGTGCGGGGTTCGAGCCCCCGGCGGCCCACTACAAGATGGATTGACTGCAATATGTTGTGGCTGGTCCATTTTTTTGTGCCTAAATCATTTGACGGATATTAATTTCTATCTGAGGATGAGAGGTTTAGACACCTTCGTTGTCGAATGCTGGGATAAAGCTTTCCTTTGCTGTCTCACCCTCCTGTATAAATCCATTTTCAACGCCGATATCAATGGCATAATCCACAAGCTCATCGTATTCAGAAGGAGTTATAGTTCTGCCAAGCTCTGGAAATCTATTCTCAATGCCCGGCATAGGGGTGTACTGGTTCATGATGCTGATATATATGGAATCCCCGTAGGTGTTATACAGATATGTGATTATTGATTTGGAATCATCCAGATGATCAGGAAGCTGCAGATGGCGGACGATAACGCCTCTCTGCATAATTCCGTCGTCATCAAAGCGGGTCTGGTCTCCTCCGCATTGTCTGACCATCTCGGATATGGAGGCTTTGGCATGTTCAGGATAGTCTGGAGCATTGCTGTATTTTGCGGCCAGATTCGGTGACATGAATTTGAAATCCGGAAGATACACGTCTATATAGCCATCAAGCAGACGTATCATCTCGGCCGTTTCATAACCACTGCAGTTATATACGAATGGGAGCTTGAAGTTCCTTGACCTCGCCATGTCTATAGCTGATATGATCTGTGGTATATAGTGATCCGGTGTGACAAGATTGATGTTGTTGGCACCCTTATCCTGAAGCTCAAAGAAAATGTTGCACAGCCTTGATATGGATATATCCTTGCCAGCCTTGCCTCCGGATATGGCTTTATTCTGGCAGAAGCAGCATCCAAGTGCACATCCGGAGAAGAATACGGCACCTGAACCGTTCTCTCCGGATATACATGGCTCTTCCCACATGTGGAGTGCTGCACGGCTCACCCTGACTGTGTCTGTCATATGGCAGGCACCTGTGTGACCGCATGTACGGTCTACACCGCATTTTCTTGGACACAATATGCAGTTGTTCAGGATGTGCAGGATATCCATATTATTTACCTCCAAAATAGATGATAATTGTTATTAACTGACAGGTGAATTAGAGTTTGTCAGGGTCAAATGTGCTTATGAGATCAGCAAATTCCTGAAGATCAGCATTTGCTTCCATGTGCTCTATCTCACCCTTATCCATAAGCCCTGCAAGGGAAGGATTGATAGGCAGACGGATCGCGTGGCCTATATACAGGTCTCTTATGACCTGCTCAAGCTGGCTCTTGCCAAATATATAGTGCTTGTTATTGCAGTCAGGACAAATGAAATATGACATATTCTCTATCATACCAATGACAGGGATATTCATGCTGTCTGCCATGTGAACAGCCTTTCCAACGATGACAGATACGAGATCCTGAGGGGTGGTAACTACCACAACTCCATCTATAGGGATGGACTGGAATATGGTAAGTGGCACGTCGCCGGTTCCAGGAGGACAGTCGATGAACATATAGTCTATGTCTCCCCAGATGATGTCTGAGTAGAACTGCTTGACTGTGCCCGCTATGATAGGTCCTCTCCAGAGGACAGGTGTTGTCTCGTCGTCCAGAAGAAGATTCACAGACATGATCTTGATTCCTGTTTCCGTCTCATCGGGATACAGGAAATCTCCTTCTGCATCTGGTGTCTTATGTACGCCAAATGCTTTTGGAATAGAAGGTCCTGTGATATCTGCGTCAAGTATGGCTGTATTGTAACCCATGCGCTGCATGAGAACGGCAAGCTGACAGGTTACTGAGGATTTGCCGACTCCTCCTTTGCCGCTGACCACGGCAATAATATGCTTTATATGCGAACCAGGATGTGGCTCTATGATAAGACTCTGTGGCTCTGTTCTGCTTGAACAGCTCTGACCACAGCTGCTACAATTATGTGTACAATTTTCTGACATGATACTCTCCAATCTATCGCACAGATATGTATGTGCGATCTGTGTTGTATGCGATAATACGCATTTGATTAATATATATCATTAAGAGAGTGCAAAGTCAACGAAGGCGGATACTATGAAATTTCTGAGGTGAGTTGAAATTGACAGGCGTCAAATATATAATCAGAGACATAATAGTATACGGATTGTAGAGTTGAAATGAAATACCTGATAGAAAGTATTCTAATAAAGTAATTGGGCATGAAAAATACTATAAAAAGGAGAATATAACATGGGAGTTTTATCAAATATCGAGCCATATGGAGTGTTTCGTTTCTTTGAGGAGATATGCGGGATTCCACACGGATCGTCTGATACAAAGAGGATAAGTGATTATCTGGTGAAGTTTGCCGCAGACAGAGACCTCAGATATATACAGGATGACAGCAATAATGTAATTATATTCAAGGATGGAACTGCGGGATATGAGGACAGCGCGTCCGTTATGCTGCAGGGACACATGGATATGGTATGTGAGAAGGATGCGGACTGTGATATAGACTTTGAACATGACGGACTGAGACTGTTGCTTGAGGACGGAGTGATATCCGCCGATGGAACGACCCTTGGCGGAGATGATGGAATAGCTGTGGCATTTGCGCTGGCGATACTGGATGCTGACGATATACCACATCCGCCACTTGAGTGTGTATTCACGGTTGATGAGGAGATAGGAATGCTGGGCGCTGCGGCGATAGACTGCAGTCCACTAAGGTCACGGATCATGCTCAATCTGGATTCTGAGGATGAGGGTTATCTGCTGGTGTCCTGTGCCGGCGGAGCTTGCGCTACATGTCATATTCCGGTGGAGTATGAGAATATGACAGGAGAATTGTCTGTTGTAAAGATCACTGTAGATGGTCTCACAGGCGGACATTCGGGAGTTGAGATCATAAAGCAGCGTGCAAATGCGGATAAGCAGCTTGCGAGACTTCTATATAATATAGGAAATGATGTTTCATACAGACTGATATCTATACAGGGTGGACTGAAGGACAATGCGATACCTAATAAGGCTGAGGCATATGTGGGTATTGATCCGGAGAATGTGGATAACTTTGTAAAATCTGCGGAAAAGAATGAGAAGGTTTTGAGACATGAATTTGAGAATACTGATCCAGACCTTGTAGTGAAAGTAGAAACGGATCTGTCAGATTATCTGGGTTCAGATAACAACGCGGATGATATGCAGAACGATATGTATGGTAGAAGCAAGATCAACAGAGTTATGACAGAAAAGTCATCGGATGTAGTTATCAGGAGCCTTATGATGATGCCAAATGGAATTCAGAAGATGAGCAATGATATAGAAGGGCTAGTACAGACATCGCTGAATCTTGGAATATTGAAGACAACTGAGGATGAGGTCACAGCAAGCTTTTCAGTAAGAAGCAGTGTACAGTCTGAAAAGGAAAATCTAATAGATCAGCTCCGATGTGTATCTGTCTCGGCTGGTGGAAGTCTGGATGTGCAGGGGGATTATCCTGCATGGGAGTACAGACATGATTCTCCTCTCAGAGATATTATGGTGGATGTGTTTGAAGAGCAGTATGGAAGAAAGCCTGTTATACAGGCGATTCACGCCGGAGTGGAGTGTGGTCTTTTTGCCGGTAAGCTGCCTGGTCTGGACTGTGTATCATTTGGCCCTGATATGAAGAATATCCATACAAGCAGAGAGTCTATGGATGTAGCCAGTGTGCAGAGAACCTGGATGTATACACTTGGTATACTCAAGAGATTGAAATAGTCGTTGTTATGGACATATATAAAAACCAGATAAATCCGGTTATCTGTAAGTGCCGGAACTGATCATGTTGAGGAGATGTGTGAGCCACTTCTCCTCAACTGTTTTTTCTTCCCGGTTGAGAAGAGTATTTGATGGGAGCATGGCAAGTCCTTCCTGGGCAAGCTGCCATGCGGCACGTGGATCGTGTTCTATATAGTATTTGTAGTATGCATATATTCTCTTGTCGTTGCTGTCGAGTCCTTTTTCAAGCTCAACCCTGCATTTGCTGAAATGTGATACTGCCAGGGTATAGGCTGCGGGATCTGACTGTCTGAAGTAGCAGTAATAGAATACAAGTGACTGGTGGATGCCAGGATTAGGATAATTATCAGGCATTTCATTTTCCAGATAATCCGCTATTTTGTTAATTTCAGTGTAGTCACCGATGATCTGCATCTGACGGAACCGGACCAACTGATATTGGAGACAAGTATGGATATTGCCTTTCAGGCCAAGAGACTCCAGGGGTGGAAGAAGAGGCTCGGTGATCCTTCCGGTTGCCATCATCTGGTGGATATTGTGGTTCAGATAGTTACCAAGTTCATTTTTTTTACCGTACTTTCCTGAGATAATGATGACAATTAGGCTGATCAGATACAATGTCATGGTTCCTGACAGAGTGTACATAAACATTACCGGAAAGCTGTCGATAAAAAATCCACCGCGTTGTATAGCCATATATACACATACAAGATCAAATAATACAGTGATGGCACCCATGCACATTATGCTGAGACAGGTGAGCCGGAGATCAAGTTCCTGATCGATATCGGCATCTGGTTTATACATGGACAGATCTGGTGCCAGCTTGAAAGCGTTCTTTCTTATTATATATTTCTTTGCAGAATTGCCATCCGGATTAATGCAGTATTCCCAGCAATATATTCGGAATCTTAAAACCTTATATCCTGCCCTGGAATAGAACAGGTACATGAAGATACATATAATTCCTCCACATATCAGAGTTGCAAAAAACATACTTATTAAAAATTCAATAAGTTCCATAATTTCCTCCACACTTATAAATAAAAATTCCCCATAAATAATTATAGAAAACATGGTACATGTCGTCAAACATAAAAAGCTAAACAAAATTGCTGATTATAGTTGAAAAATATAAGATACAAGTATATTATAGGTGACATGCTACTTTACAGGTGACAAGACAGTAGACACGACAGCAGATACCCCATATAAATATCTGCTGTCACCCCCATAACACAAAAGGAGAAAAATGATGGAAAAGGTAAAAGGATTCTTGAAGAAGAAAGACATCGTCTTCAGTGTCAAGAGATACGGAATAGATGCTCTCGGTGCCATGGCACAGGGATTGTTCTGTACTCTGCTGATCGGAACTATACTGAACACACTTGGCAATCAGTTTGGTGTGCCATTTCTTAAAGCGGTTGTTGCGACCGTGAATGGAACAGATTATACAGTTGGAGGTCTCGCATCTGCTATGGCAGGACCTGCGATGGCGGTGGCTATAGGATATGCTCTTAAGGCACCACAGCTCGTATTGTTCTCACTGATAACAGTTGGATTTGCGGCAAATGCCCTGGGCGGTGCAGGTGGTCCTCTGGCAGTTTATTTTATTGCAGTTATCGCAACTGAACTTGGAAAGGTTGTCTCAAAGGAGACAAAGATAGATATACTGGTGACACCTCTTGTAACCATCGGAAGTGGTGTGGCTGTGTCTGCTCTTCTTGCACCTACACTTGGTGCCATAGCCATGAAGGTTGGAGATCTCATCATGCTGGCTACAAACCTTCAGCCGTTCTGGATGGGTATTGCGGTATCAGTTCTCGTCGGTGTGGCACTTACACTTCCGATATCATCCGCTGCGATATGCGCGGCATTCGGACTTACAGGACTGGCAGGCGGTGCTGCTGTGGCAGGATGCTGTGCACAGATGGTGGGCTTTGCGGTTATGTCATTCAGAGAGAATAAGTGGGGAGGACTAGTTTCACAGGGAATAGGAACATCCATGCTCCAGATGGGCAACATCATCAAGAATCCAAGAATCTGGATCGCACCTATAGTTACCTCTGCGATCACAGGTCCTCTTGCAACATGTCTGTTCAAGCTTCAGATGAATGGAACTCCTGTATCATCAGGTATGGGTACATGTGGTCTGGTTGGACAGATCGGAGTATACACAGGCTGGATGAATGATATCGAGGCGGGAAGCAAGACAGCGGTCACAGCTATGGACTGGGTTGGTCTGATCCTAATCTCATTTGTACTTCCTGCAGTTCTCTGCCCGCTCATCAACATGGTGGTGAGAAAACTCGGCTGGGTTAAGGATGGAGATATGACTTTATCATAAAG
>CAKQIY010000070.1 GCA_934247115.1 uncultured Coprococcus sp. | reverse complement strand
ATTAGGATAATTCAGATTACAAAGAATTGGTATTATATAGAGCTTGTAGAAAAAATGTGGTAGAGATATTTCCGGGGATAATGAAAGTGTCAGGTGTAAATAAACTTTTGTTTATCTGTACCTGACACCAATGTGAACCTTATTTTATGACGATGCTATTTGCAGTATTCATGGCAAGAAGCAGAAAAGCGGAGTTTCAGATCCCATTTGAACGACCAAAGATGAAAACGCTCCTGCAGAGCGTCGGTATCTCAGTATGTGGCATACCGATCGCACTGGTGCTTTCAGCACTTGCAGCGTTCCTGTCCTCGGCTGGTGCGGACAGTTCGGAGTATATAACAAAATATCCGATCTGGCTTGCCATGATAGCATTTGCTATCGTGTCGGCAGTTGTGGAGGAGTATGTATTTCGTGGGTTGATACTTTGTGCATATATGAATGTAGATACTACATATATTTATACAAAAAATAAGTACATGAGCGTAATTCGCTGGCCACTGTTTAAGTATGATTTCAAAGCAAATCAATCCAAGGCAGCACGAGATGCATTTGCTGAATTCGTATTAGAGAGGAGAAAAAATGAATAAAAAGGCTTATGTAAGTATTATTATTGTTTTAATAGTTTTGGTATTGATTACTGGCTCATATACTGCAATTCATTATTTTTTTAATTATTCAACAAAAGAATGGTTTAGAGAGAGTATTAATGCCGGAGATTACGTGATTGTTGGTGAAGAAATAGGTGATACAATATTTGATGGTGACACTCAGGTTGAAATCTCTATTTTTGACCACATTAATAAGGTTAATATGATCTCCTTTAAAACAAGAATCAGCAATCAAGGGGAGAAGCTGTCAGCTAAAAATTATGATATTGAATGTACTGACGAATATATAAAAATTGAACTGATTAATTTTGATGGTACAAAAAAAGTGGCGTATCGCTTTTTCTTCGAAGATTTCAAGTATTAATATTTTTTATATAAAACACAAATGCTAGGTGAATCAGAGAAGGATGCTTGAAAAAAGCATGTCGGATTTCGATGATCCACCTTGTTTTATCAGTGAAGATTTACTTAAGAATAGACTAACTAAGTAGTGGACTGCATTATGCTGGGAGGGCATTTTGAGTGAAAAAGAAACTATTTATAGTAATAATTGTGGTTGTGCTTTTTAGTGTTTCAGGATGTGAAAATAACAATCATGTAGAAAAAAATGGTGTGAATGAACCAAATAAGTCTAGTGTTGAGTATGATGTTGATAATCTTTTGGAGAAACAGAAAATAGTATTTATCATGTCGGTATCTTCTTATTCTGAGCCATATGTCGAAGGCTATTTTATTGATACAAAAGGGAAAAAACATATTTACGGATTGTATGGACAGGCACCGTTCGAATCGATTGAAAAGGAATATGCCTACCTTTTGGAACGTTATGATGAATTTGAAATGGTGGATTTTTGGGATGATACAACTCTGAAAAACTGTACGGAATATTTGTATCATGTTAATATTGATTCAGAGCGTAAAACGGAAGGGACAACTATCATGGATTATCCGTTAAAGCAATTATATGGAATTCGGCTTATAGATGACAATGAAGAGTTTGTTTTCCTTGAATCAGAAACAGGTATTACAGAGAGACTTGATGATCCGTCAGCGGCTCAAATTTATGAAGAATTTGGTGAAGAATGGTATGTGCTGAGATGATTTGCACCTCATGGCTGCTTCGGTGGCTGTGGGGTGTTTTTTGGTGGTGAGATTCGCACGATGTTGCGAATGTTAATTGCGGATATGGGTGGAATACTTTACAGGTGCAACTGTATATATTATCTTTAATAGAGAACAATTTAATTAAGTTTTTGTCTTGCACGCAAGACAAATCTTGAATATGACGGTATAGATATAGAGGTCATACCAATCTGGAAATGGCTTCTCATGGCGGATCTGTAACACCTGACACCTTTTACTGTTACAAGATTTATTAAATTGAGGTATGTAGACATGAGAGAAACTATTCAAAATTATTTTGAAAAAACGAAGCAATATCCTAATTATTACTCAAATGAAGATTTTAGTAGTATTTGTGATGATATTAAAAATGAAATTGATAAGGGTGTATTTCTTGTTAAGAGGAAAGATGAAACAGATTTGTCTGTATTTGAAGAAAAATATGGATATACATTACCTACAGAAATTAATGATTATATTAATCTGTTTTGGCATCCTTGTATTAGAGGATATTGTAATACTAAAGAATCTATTGTATTATTTCCCGTTTTGAAAAAGGAAGGAGATTCAAGTGATGACATATTATTCTATAAAAATGGTTTGATTTCAATGGCTAAAGATTGGGAAGGGATAGGTGATATTAAAAAATTTATTCCTATAGGATGGCTTGGTTATTCTGGTGGATACGTTCTCTATGAAGTGAGTAGTCATAATATTTTTCTGGAAAATATGGATGTAGATGGAGAAGTGGAAGATAAGCCAATTGCCAATTCTCTAAAAGGACTTATTAATAACATGAATGTTTTAATGTAATTGTTTTATTGCAAACGTTTCAATGATAACTTATTGACTTTTATATTGATGTCGCATAAACTGTGTTTATACGTCTAAGGGAGAAAGACTAAATAAGTACATAGGGAGGATTTTATTATGGCGTACGGAGACAGTTCAGGTTTTATCATCATATCTTTATCAATCATACTTATAATTTTCAGTTGTATATGCTGGTATAAGATCTTTGAAAAAATGGGAATAGAAGGATGGAAGATATTTATTCCCGTGTACAATGTTTACTTAATGTGCGAATATTTGATCGGGGCAAACAAAGGATGGATGTGCGTTCTTACGTTTATTCCGATAGTTGGAGCTATATTTACTTTGTATTTATACTTCAAACTGTGCCAGAGCTTTGGTTATGGTCTGATGTTCCTGATAGGTTTCCTGGTATTAAACCCGATTTTTATAGGTGTTTTAGGCCTTGGAGATTGTTATTACTCTGATATGACAAGTTAATAAAACGATGAATATAATATAACGTCAAAAATCCGGAAGGTGAACAAGGTGTTCGCCTGCCGGATTTTTTGTACACCTTGAACTTATTCGCCACATGGCGGCTGCACCGGAAGGAAAAATTGTAAAAAGTGATGTTAATGTTGCTAAAAATTATCTGAGTGATCAGGAAATGCGTTCGTTAGAGCGTATTGTATCGGCTTATCTGGTTCTGGCGGAGAATTGCAATAAATAACGAAGCGTTACAATAACTGGCAATTCGGTGAAGATCTAAATATCAGTGTTTCGACAAAGGATATAGAAATAAAAGGAGGAAAACAAATGTTGCTTATAGGATCCAGGATTCAGGAGTACCGGAAGAAAGCCGGGTTGAATCAGGAGGAGTTTGCGGAGAAATTGGGTGTCAGCAGACAGGCTGTGTCCAAGTGGGAGAGGGACAAGGCATATCCTGATTTGGACAGACTGGTGTGTATATGTGAGCTTCTGGATGTTGAGGTTGGAGAACTGATATATGGAGAGGGCGAGGGATCAAAAGCGCCGGAAGCAGAGATTCAATGTGGATCCCCTATAAATAGTGGTGTTCATTTAAAAAATCTCAGAGGAAAGCGGAGGCTTGCCAGACTGAATGTGTTATTTTGTGCGATGGCAGCCGTATGCGTGTTCTGCGTAGTTGTGGTGGCGGTGCTGTTCGTGAAGAACGAGTGGACCAGCCATTCGGATAAGAATGAAAATGTGCGTGTGGAGAAGGTATACCAGCAGTATACAAAAGCTGATCTGGCATATTTTGATGAGAATGGCCGAAAGATCATGGATACTGTGTGGCTTGATGTACCGGGGATACGGGATGGAGATTACATACAGTTGTACACAGGGGCGGACGGTGATGGGCTGTTTCTGAATTACAAGACATCAACCATAATTGCCGCATCATTTGTCATACTGGTGTTTATTATTCTTCTGATTCTTATTGGACTTGAGATAAGAAGGATGAAGAAAGAAGATACACTTCAGATCATACTTGAGGATAAGACAGCCGATGAAAAAATGTAAAAAAATTATCTGCGTGATCGTAATAGCATGCATGCTGGCGGGAGCTGCATTTGCCGCTCTTGATTTTATGGGCATTATTGATCTGAACAGTGCGCAGAAGACGGAAGAAAAAAGTGAAACCGAACAGGATGGACATAAAACAGGTGATGATGAGCCGGAGCCTTGGCATATAGTGTTCAAGGGATATGCCTTCTCTGTGAAGCCGGTAGGACTGGCGATCATACACGAGAGTGGCTGCCTTAACATAAGAAGCTGCGATGATTATCTGATACAGATCGATGTGGAGGATAAGACGATGTCGGACTTCTGGGACAACAGAGAGCAGCGTAAGAAAAGTATTGAAGATGCAGGTTATGTGATGGAGCTGGATCCTGAAAAGTTCGAGATACAGGGGAAGGAATATATCAGATACATAGCAAGTCTTGCAAATGAACGAGGTGCGAAGTTCGATAGATCATATTTCTATCAGCTTATATGTGATGCCGGGGAAGGTCGGCGTTTCTTTACTTCGATAAGGTTTGATGAGATAGACATCGATGCGCTGAGCGGGGCGAAGAGAGCTGAGGTATATGAGAAGGCTGCCGATGAAGCTGTGGCCATTGTTGCCGGGGCTGTTCCCACAGATGAGACAAATGATATGACAGGCTCATACTGGCAGGAGGAAGAAGCTGTAGAGACGGGAGTAATAGACAGTGTCATGAATGGAGATACTACCGTGTCATATGAAATCCCTGAAAATTACAGCTTCCAAAGTGAAGGTATGTCAGGTAAGACATATTATTCGGATGTTGATAAGATCACGGTTGTGACTTCGATCGTACCGTACAGCTGGATGACAGCCTCTGACATGGCTGCCAGAAAGACTGGGGCCGGAATATCAAAGGTAACAGATGAAGGGCAGTGCGAGGTAAATGGTGTGACATTTTATTACTATACATATTCGACCTTGTATATAAAGGACGGCAGGAGAAGTCTCACATATCATTTTAATGCATATGCCGATCTGGAGGACGGGAACATATATACAGTCAATGGCTTTGCCGATGACAACCCGGATGCCATGGACAGAGACACTTATTATAGTTTCATGAACATTACGGAGAAATAAACGCTATAGATTACAAAAAAGTGACAAAAACACATATAATTCCGGCTTGCTACTCATGGTTGCCCGATTGCAACTGATTGCGGCTTGATAAAACATAGTGACTTTCTTAATAATAAAGCCACTATGTTTTCAAGGAGGATATTATATGAGGAACAAAAAGATGATGCTTGCAGGACTTATCACGGTGGTGATGGGGATTTCTATAGTTGGATGTGGAAATGACGGTAAATCCACCAGAGAGACGGAGTCAACAGAGCAGGTAATCGAAACAGAAATGGCAACGGAGGAGGAATCTGAGGCTGAGGATACAGGTGATACTGAATCTGATGATTCATATGCAGATGAAACCGATTACAGTGATGACGGTGAGGAATCCACAGAATTTACGATGCCTGTATATGAGGATTTCACATTGGCACCGGGACTCAGCGAGAATTACGCAGATCTTGATAACAGGGCATTTGTATATAATGGAAAGAAATTCACTTTAGGTGAGTCCACCTTGAAGGATCTTATAGACGGTGGAATACCATTTGAGCAGAATTCTCTCAATAACAGTGGTAACAATGTAAATAAAAATTACGAAACTGATAGATACACAGCAGACATCAATGACTACGTAACGATGCAGTTTATGTTTGGTAACTTTACTGACAGTGAGCAGAAGGCGGAGGATTGCGTTCTCTCATATGTAAGGTATTCACACCTTTTTGTGCCAAACCCGGATTATGATGCCAGCATGAATGCAGAGATCAGTGAGATGATGATTGACGGTGCAAAGCAGGTGAACTTCTCATTCCCTACAACTATCACCAAGGACCAGTTGCTTGAAAAGTGCAGCGAGAATGCAGAAGAAGATGGAAAGATAGTCAAGTACAGTGTAGATTCTGAGGTTTATATGGGAAGCAGTGGCTATACATTTGAATTTGACGATAAAACAGGACAGCTCAAAGAGGTCAGAATAAGCTGGCTTCC
>CAKQIY010000069.1 GCA_934247115.1 uncultured Coprococcus sp. | reverse complement strand
GTTCTCTGCCCGCTCATCAACATGGTGGTGAGAAAACTCGGCTGGGTTAAGGATGGAGATATGACTTTATCATAAAGGTTAGCTGAAATCCGGTGGAAGAAAATTGTCTCCATCAGGCAGGATATAACAGAAAAGGATACAATATTTTCGCAAATAAGATTGAAATTGGCTCGAAAGATACAAATTTACAGATTTTGTGTCTTTCGGGTCTTTTTATATGGAAAAAGAGATAATATTATCCTAAAAACATTGATTTTGAGATAAGTGAAGAGGATATGGAGGCTCTTAAGAACTTTAAGAAGATAGAGAGCTATGGTGCCAGCAGTGGATTCCCTGTATATGGTGGACGCATATAAAACCCAGTAAAATCAAGGCCTGCAACCATCGGTTGCGAGATCTGCAACTACAATTAGCTTGAATGATACCGGCATTTTCTTATAATGAAGTCATTGCAAAATTAAACATTCAGGAGGAAATGAGTATTATGAAAAAGGGAACAAGCTATATTGTAGTTGCAGCAATGATGATTGGATTGATGCTGACGGGCTGTGGTGGAAGTGACAATTCTGACACTACAGCAGCCAGCGCTACAACAGAGTCTGTGACAGAAGAAGCAACAGAGGAGCAGGATACTGAAACACAGGACACCGCAGATGATACTGAGGACAGTTCGGTCGCCATTGATGAGGAGGATACAGAGGAAGATACAGAGGACAGTGAAGAGGCAGAGGCTGATCCTTCAATAGTAGGTGTATACACCAAGAATGGTTATGAGAATTCGTATTTTGGATTTAAGATCAACCTTGAAGGAAGCTATGGAATTCAGACAAGAGGTTCATTACTGACTGCCACCGATATCTCTGAGGTTGTGGAGGATTCCAATAGCGATGAGACTGTACAGAGGGTATTGGATAATCTGGACAATAGCTTTACGGTAGGAAACGATTATGCATTCTGTGCAAATGATGGTACACACTATATTCTGCTCAAAATAAAGTCCCCTAAGGGAGGCGGAAATTACGGTTATGATGTGTGGGCTGATGAGAAGACAGTAGCAAAGGCAACTGTTGCTCAGATGGATACTGTTATTACATCTACAGCAAGTAGAATTGGTGCTGAAGCAAGCAATATCGAGACTGGTTATTCCAAGTGTACAGTATTTGGTGAAGAGCATTACATATGTACAGCAACGGCTGATATGTCCGGAACAGAGTACTCTCTGACAAATGTAATAGTAAGATCAGATGACGGAAAGTATGCGATGATAATAGCTATAGAGACACTTGGTGACAGAAATTATCAGGATATCCTGGATAACATGTTCAGTCCATTATAAATTTTAGAACTTTACTTTTTTAAGAACAGAAAGTATAATACACATCGAAAGCGAGTGGCAAAGATTGCGTAAATCCAGTTTTGTCACTCGCTTTTTTTGTATAGGGAAAGGAATTTGAACATGGATGTGCATACATGAAGCCTGACTGGAGAATCATCCGGGGAATATACGCCATAGGACTTCCAGCCATCATAACGCAGGCACTTATGTCCATCATGGTGTATGCGCTGAATCTCATACTCAAGTTTAACCAGTCGGCGCAGACTGCATATGGTCTGTTTTACAAGGTTCAGCAGTTTGTGCTGTTTCTCGCATTTGGGCTTAGGGATGCAATCACCCCGATCACGGCGTACAGCTATGGAATGGGTGACAGGAAGAGGATAAATGAAGCGATTAAGTATGGAATAATCTACACAATAGTGCTGATGGTGTTTGGAATGGCTGTGACAGAGCTGTTTCCCGCAGCATTTGCAGGACTTTTCAATGCGGGACAATCCAGAGCGTATTTTATAGACGCTATGAGGATAATCTCCCTAAGTTTCGTATTGGCCGGGGTAAATGTTGCATTTCAGGGAATATATCAGGCCCTTGAGGGTGGTGTGGAATCGCTGGTGATATCGCTGCTCAGACAGTTGATAATCATCCTGCCGCTTGCCGGAGCATTTGCTGCTCTGGTCAGGGGCGGTCAGGCGGATGTATCACTGATATGGTGGGCGTTCCCGATCACGGAGATTGTATCGTGCGTGGTGGGAACGATGCTGCTTAGAAGGAAAATGAGGAGGGTTACTTCTGCCCTGCGCCTTTCATCATTGACTTAAATGTCAGCATGAATGTTGCACCGCATGAGAATGCGGACACTATGTCGCTGATAGGCTCGGCGTAGTAAATGCTCATGACTGAGTGTGTGCAGTATGGCAGGATGATTGCGAGTGGGATTATCAGTATGACCTTTCTCAGCAGTGCAAATATAAGGGATTTGCCTGCCTGTCCCATGGATATGAAAGATTGCTGACATCCGTTCTGTATGCCAAAGAACATCATTCCGAATATGTATATCGGAAGAACCTTTGCACAGAGTGCTTTGAGGGATTCATCCGAGGTAAATATTCCGGCTGCCACAGACGGGAACAGGAATGCGGCCCCGGCCAGGACAAATGACACTATGATGGACATGGTTATCAGTATGGTACATGTCTTCTTCACTCTGTCTACGTTGCCCTTGCCGTAGTTGTAGCTGATGATGGGCTGGACTCCCTGTGAGAATCCGCTCATCGGGATAAATATAATCTGCATGATACTCTGAAGTATGGTGAACGATCCCACGTACAGGTCATCGCCGTACTTCTGGAGTCCGTGTGTGAACACGATGGTTATAAGGCTTTCCGTGACCTGCATGATAAATGGTGACACACCGAGGGCTGCAATTGACAGGATCAGCTTGCCCTGTGGGCGCATCATTTGCGCTGATATGCGAAGACTTGCTTTGTCGGATGTCAGAAATCTTATCACCCATGCTGCGCTGATCGCCTGGGATATGATGGTTGCTATGGCAGCACCCTTGATACCTAGGTTAAGTGCAAATATGAATATAGGATCAAGAATGATGTTGCATATTGCGCCTATGAGAACTGAGGCCATGGCGGTCTTTGCCTGTCCCTGGGCTGTGATAAATGTGTTCAGTCCGGTGGTGATCATGACAAATATCGTGCCTATAAGGTAAATGCTCAGATAGTCATCGGCATGTGGATAGGTGGCGTCACTTGCTCCGAAGAAATACAGAAGAGGTTTCTTCAATGTGTAGATGACAGCCATAACAATAACTGTAAATATGATGAGCAGGGTTACTCCGTTTGACAGGATGCGCTGTGCCTTGTCCCTGTCGCCTTTACCGAGAGCGATGGAAGCCAGAGGTGCTCCGCCCGCGCCCACGAACACGCTGAATGCGCTCACAAGTGTTATGATCGGGAGACACAGTCCGATTCCGGTGAGGGATGCCGCACCTACCTCCGGGATATGTCCTATGTATATTCTGTCCACTATGTTGTATAAGAGATTGATGAGCTGCGCCACAAATGTCGGTATGCCCATGGAGAGCATAAGTTTAAATATCGGCGCCGTGCCCATCCTCTCTTCGGAAATTGAAGAAATTGTACTTGTGTTCATAACTGCTCCTTAATGTTGATAACTTTATAAAATCCGCTGAAAACTTTATCGTTCATCGTGGGGACGGAGGTGCCTGCCCCCTTTGACTTTCATCGTGGGGATGGAGGTACATGCCCCTCCGTCCTCAAGCCTAATGTATAGGATATTTCAGTTAGATGGGGTAGTCAATCAACAAATAATAAAGAAAGTATAAAATAAATGATAAGTGGAAAAAGTCCAGCAAATATGCGGGAAACAGTAAAAAGCGAGTGAAAATATGACAGAAACTTGAAAAATTAATCTTGACAAATTTACTAGGAAAGCGCATTATGGTTAAAAATATAAGATAAACCGTTGATCAAGAGGAGTAGCGGCATATAACATGTTCAGAGAGTTGCAGGTGGTGTGATTGCAGCGATGGGAGTGCAGGTGAATGGCCTTGTGAGGGCAAACCGAAAGATTTGAGATTCAAGTAGGGGAGACGGAGACCTACCGTTATAGAAGGTACATATATGATTGTATATGGTCGAGGGCATCGATATATATAAATATATATAAATTATTTATATATATTTTTTTTATTTATTGATGAAATTAGGTGGCACCGCAGGAGATTAGATTTCTTGTCCTAATGTTTGTAGGATAAGGAATTTTTTTATGTCCTGTGGTTTTTTTATATTAATTGGCAAGGAGGATGAGACATGATAAGACCAGAACTCAACGAGGCAAAGAAATATGCGGCAGACGGATATAGGATGGTTCCGGTGTGCTGTGAGATGTTATCGGATGTGATCACGCCGATCAACTTACTCAGAAAGCTGAAAGCGGCAAATGAGCACTGTTACATACTTGAGAGCGTGGAGAATCAGGAGGTGTGGGGACGGTACACATTTCTTGGTTACAATCCGAAGCTTGATGTCACATGCATGAATGGGCACATACAGCTCAAGGATATAGATGGAAATGTGATAAAGGAAGCGGATGACATTCATCCTGAGGTATTCATAAGAGAAATACTCAAGGATTACAGGAGTCCGAAGATAGAAGGACTTCCAACATTTACAGGCGGGTTTGTCGGTTACTTCTCATATGATTATATAAAGTACAGTGAGAAGAAGCTTGTGATCGATGCCGATGACGATGAGGGATTTCAGGATCTGGATCTCATGCTCTTTGACAAGGTCATAGCATTTGACAATTTCAAGTCAAAGCTGATCCTCATTGCAAATGCTGACACTTCCGATATAGAAGCTGGATATGCAAAGGCACTTGCTGACATAGAAGATATGAAGAAGCTAATCCTCGATGGAGAGATGGCTGAGATAGAGCCGGTTAAGATGAAGAGTGATTTCAAGCCTCTGTTCAATAAAGAAAAATATTGCAGCATGGTCGAGAGGGCAAAGAAGTACATATTCGAGGGAGATATCTTCCAGGTGGTTCTGTCCAACAGACTTGAGGCTGAGATGGAGGGTTCACTGTTCAATACATACAGGGTTCTCAGAAGCACAAATCCTTCTCCGTATATGTTCTACTTCAGCGGCGATCAGATAGAGGTTGCGGGCGCATCACCTGAGACACTGGTAAAGCTTGAGAATGGCGTGCTCCACACATTTCCACTTGCCGGAACGAGACCGAGGGGAAAGACAAAGGAAGAGGATATGAGACTTGAGGCCGGACTTATGGCGGATGAGAAGGAGCTGGCGGAGCACAACATGCTGGTGGATCTCGGAAGAAATGATCTTGGTAAGATAAGCAAGTTCGGAACTGTTGAGGTTGAGCAGTACATGAAGGTTCAGAGGTACTCACATGTAATGCATATCGGGTCAACGGTCAAAGGAGAGATCGATGACAGCAGGTACGACGAGTTATCAGCCGTGGATGCGGTACTTCCGGCAGGAACCCTCTCGGGAGCACCGAAGATCAGGGCGTGTCAGATCATCAACGAGCTGGAGGACAACAAGAGAGGAATATATGGCGGTGCCATAGGATACATAGATTTCACAGGGAATCTTGATACATGTATAGCCATAAGGATCGCATACAAAAAGGGTGACAAGGTATTTGTCAGATCCGGAGCGGGAATCGTGGCGGACAGTGTTCCGGCAAATGAGTTCCAGGAATGTATCAACAAGGCAAAGGCAGTTACAACAGCACTCACAAAGAGCCAGGCCATATCATAAGGAGGACCCGCTTGCGGGAGATTACTTATGATAATGCGTGCGCCGCGCGGAGCGCCTTTCATGCGCATGCACAATACATATAAGGAGGACAAAACAAATGACAATACTTATAGATAATTATGACAGCTTCTCCTACAACCTGTATCAGCTTGTGGGGGCAATAAATCCGGATATAAAGGTTATAAGAAATGATGAGTTCACCTGTGAGGAGATCGAGGCGATGAATCCGGATCACATAATCATCTCACCGGGACCCGGAAGACCTTCGGATGCGGGAATGTGTGAGGATGCGGTGAGATATTTCGCAGGCAAGGTACCAATCCTCGGTGTGTGTCTCGGACATCAGGCGATTTGTGAGACATATGGTGCGACAGTCACATATGCAAAGAAACTCATGCATGGAAAGATGTCACTGGTTGATGTGGATCTGAATTGCAGATTGTTCAGAGGACTTCAGAGCAAGATACAGGTTGCCAGATATCATTCACTGGCAGCAGCCGATGAGAATTT
>CAKQIY010000068.1 GCA_934247115.1 uncultured Coprococcus sp. | reverse complement strand
GTGAACCTCACAGAGATACATTCGGCGCCGAACAGGCAGGAGCATTGGAATTACAGATTCTATGTGGAGCTGTCTGCCAATTTCCTTAGAAAAGACATACAGGCTTTAGTATTCCAGCTTATGAACGAGACAGAAGAATTTACGATACTTGGCAGTTATGCCTGTGATGAGGAACAGTTTTAATAAAAAAATACATTTTAAGGAGAAAATATCATGATAGACAAGTTAGTGAAAAACATTCAGAAGACAAATGCACCTATAGTAGTTGGACTTGATCCAATGCTGAATTATGTTCCAGAGCATATCCAGAAGGCTGCATTTGCAGAGTATGGAGAGACACTTGAGGGCGCTGCTGAGGCTATATGGCAGTTCAACAAGGGAATAGTTGATGCAACATATGACATTATTCCTGCGGTTAAGCCACAGATAGCTATGTATGAGCAGTTTGGAATCGAGGGACTCAAGGCTTTTAAGAAGACAGTTGATTACTGCAAGGAGAAGGGACTTGTCGTTATCGGAGATATAAAAAGAGGCGATATAGGTTCAACATCCACAGCATATGCGGTTGGTCATATCGGAAAGGTACAGGTGGGAAGCAAGACATATGCTGGATTTGATGAGGATTTCATCACAGTAAACCCATACCTCGGAACAGACGGAATCAAGCCATTTGTGGATGTGTGCAAGGAGGAGAACAAGGGTATATTCGTTCTCGTCAAGACATCCAATCCATCATCAGGTGAGTTTCAGGACAGACTTGTGGATGGACGTCCACTCTATGAGATAGTCGGAGAGATGGTTGACAAGTGGGGCAGCGATGTTGTAGGTGAATCAGGATATTCAGCGGTTGGAGCTGTTGTCGGTGCCACATACCCTGAGATGGGCAAGGTGCTGAGAAAGGTTATGCCAAAGTCATTTATCCTTGTTCCGGGTTACGGAGCACAGGGGGGTAAGGCTGCAGACCTTGTACACTACTTCAATGAGGACAGACTCGGTGCAATCGTCAATTCATCAAGAGGAATCATAGCTGCATACAAGCAGGACAAGTATGCACAGTTTGGTGCTGAGAACTATGCAGATGCCTCAAGACAGGCAGTAGTTGACATGATAGAGGATATCAACGGCGCACTTGATGCGTAAGAGAAATAGAGTGTGTTTGCGGACTGGGCAGGATTATATATGCCATACAGATCCAACATATACTTAGTCCGTAAGACATTGATAATAAAGAGATGATGGAGGAAGACTATGGGCAAACTTAAGATGACAGCAAAGGTGGTCAGCCAGGAGACTCTTGCCACAGACGTATACAGTCTGGTACTTGAAGCTCCAGAGATAGCTTCGCAGGCTATAGCGGGACAGTTTGTGTCTGTGTACACTCATGACGGCAGCAAGATGCTCCCGAGACCTATCAGCCTCTGCGGAATAGACAGAGAGGCGGGAACACTCCGTCTTGTGTACAGAGTGGTTGGATTTGGAACAAAGGAGTTCTCACAGCTTACAGCTGGGGACACTGTCGATATATTGGGACCTCTCGGCAACGGCTTCATGAAGTCGGATAAGAAGGCTATCCTGATAGGCGGTGGTATAGGAATACCACCTATGCTACAGCTTGCAAAGGAGCTTGACTGCGAGAAGTCGGTAGTTCTCGGTTACAGGGATGAGATATTCCTGAACGATGAATTTGAGCCATATGCACAGGTGTACATGTCATCTGAGGATGGACAGCACGGTGTGAAGGGCAATGTAATAGATGCCATAAAGGAATACGGCGTGGACGGTGCTGTCATATATGCATGTGGTCCGACTCCTATGCTTCGTGGAATCAAGGCTTACGCCATGGAGAAGGGCATTGAGTGTCAGATATCCATGGAGGAGAAGATGGCATGCGGTGTGGGCGCATGTCTTGCCTGTGTATGCAAGACTAAGGATATAGACGAGCACTCACAGGTGCACAATAGAAGAATATGCAAGGATGGTCCTGTATTCTATGCAGAGGAGGTGGAGCTGTAATGTCAGATAAGATCAATATGTCAGTGGATATAGCAGGTGTTACTCTCAAGAACCCGATAACAGTTGCATCAGGAACATTTGGCTCAGGTATGGAGTACAGTGAGTTTGTGGATCTTTCACAGCTCGGTGCAGTGACAACCAAAGGCGTGGCGAATGTGCCATGGCCGGGCAATCCTACACCTCGTATAGCGGAGACCTATGGCGGAATGATGAATGCCATAGGACTTCAGAACCCGGGGATAGATGTGTTCAAGAAGAGGGATATTCCATTTCTCAGAGATTACGATACAAAGATCATTGTCAACGTGTGTGGAAAATCCAAGGAGGACTATGTTGAATGCGTTGAGAAGCTTGGAGACTGTGACGTCGATCTGCTTGAGATCAACGTGTCATGTCCGAATGTCAAAGAGGGCGGAATCGCATTTGGCCAGCAGCCGGATGCTCTCTATGATATAACAAAGGCGGTGAAGGCAGCGGCAAAGCAGCCTATCATCATGAAGCTGAGTCCAAATGTCACAGATATAACCGAGATGGCAAGAGCGGCTGAGGCAGGCGGTGCTGATGCGGTATCACTTATCAATACACTGACAGGTATGAAGATAGATGTGAACAGAAGAACATTTGCGGTTGCGAATAAGACAGCTGGTGTGTCAGGCCCTGCGATCCACCCGATAGCAGTGCGTATGGTATACCAGGTAGCAAATGCGATAAAGCTTCCGATCATCGGAATGGGCGGTGTTGCAACAACTGAGGATGCCCTTGAGCTGATCATGGTTGGAGCAAGTGCGGTGGCAGTTGGAACTGCTAACTTCCATAACCCATATGCCACAGTGGAGATAATCAAAGGTATTGAGGAGTATATGAAGAAGAATTCCATCAGCGATATACATGAACTTATTGGTTGTGTAAAGTAGATGGGTGTATGATATATGATCAGTCATAAATAATTGGCTGGTTGAAAAAATACAAATTCGATGATATACTTTGTGAGATTGAAAATTTGATATAAAATAGTTGTATGTCGGCATTGATATTAAAGAATTAAAATGAAAAAGAGGCTTGAACAGGAGGATTCAGAGACATGGAACAGTACAAGAAGGAATTTATTGAGTTTATGATCGATTGTAACGTACTCAAGTTTGGAGATTTCGTTACCAAGAGTGGAAGAAAGACACCTTTCTTTGTAAATACAGGCTTTTACAGAACAGGTGCACAGCTCAAGAGACTTGGAGAGTACTATGCTGAGGCTATAAATGCTGAGTTCGGACTTGATTTCGATGTATTATTCGGACCTGCATACAAGGGAATCCCTCTTACAGTTGCAACTACCATGTCCATCGCAGAGATGTATGATGAGGACATTAAGTATTGCTCAAACAGAAAAGAGGTAAAGGATCACGGAGATAAGGGAATTCTTCTTGGAAGTCCTATCGAGGATGGAGACAAGGTCGTTATCATCGAGGATGTAACAACAGCCGGAACATCTATCCAGGAGACACTTCCTATCATCAAGGCCCAGGGCGATGTAGATGTTATGGGACTTGTTGTTTCTGTAGACAGAATGGAGAGAGGTCAGGGAGAGAAGAGTGCTCTCACTGAGATCGAGGAGAATTATGGAATCAAGACAACCGCCATCGTAACCATGGCAGAGGTTGTTGAGCATCTGTATAATAAGGAGTACAAGGGAAGAGTCATCATAGATGACACATTGAAGGCTGCGATTGATGCGTACTATGATAAGTATGGTGTTAAGTAAATACTGGTCATAATAGATATAGATTGCAATATTTACATAAAAGATGCGCGTAATATATCTTAAGATATTGTAAAAAGTCTTAAAATAATATATAAAGTAAAGGTATGGATAAGGTGTCCATGCCTTTATTTTTTTTACTGGGAGATTGCAGGTATGTTCAGATTTGTGGGTGCGATGCTGGGGGATGCAAAAGGTTATTTTAGTAAGCTGTCAGGCTGGCTGATTTTTACAGTGCTTATGTTGTACTATGAGCTTCTGTTTCATGGGATGAATTTTGACATGGATGACGGCAATATTGTACAGATAGTCGTATTTGCCATTGTATTTGGCGGAATATGCGGAGTGCTTACAGGGATATTCCCGGCGATAGTCAACAAGATCATCGCAACTATACTCACATTGCTTACCGGCGTGTTGTTTGTTGCACAGTATGTGTATCATTCAGTGTTTAACAATTACCTTTCAATCGTGGGAACTATAAAGTTTGGAAACCAGGCTGCTGATAATGCGGATACGGTGATTTCCAATATGAAGGATCAGGCATTTGATATAGTTTTGCTTGTGGTTCCTGTTATTGTGGCCGTTGTATGCATATGGGCGTTTATGTCATTTGAGAGGAGACGCTGGTGGATCAATCTGATCGGAGTGGCGGGAACTGTGCTGGTATATGTGACAGTGTTATTCGTCATGTGGGCGGTGGATTCTGATGTATATAGTCCATACAATGTGTACCGTGAGTATACCTCTGTGGATCTGGCTGTGGAGAAGCTGGGTGTGATGGAGAGCTTTGCCATAGATATCAGGGCAGGAGTGAGAGGAAAAAGTGAGTCAAAAGGCAGGATAAATTTCGCATCAGCTGGTGATTCGGATATGGACATACTGACTACGGAGACTGTTACCCAGGCAGCGGTTGTCATTGATGATACAGAGCATGTGGAAGTGACCACGGAGGCTTCGCCTGTTGTGGATACATCGCCGAATGTCCTTGATCTGGATTTTGATGCCATAGATGATCTGGCAGGAAGTGATGCGGTGGCATCGCTCAGCAATTATTTTGCAAGTCTTACACCGACTAATAAGAATGAATATACAGGAATGTTCAATGGGTTTAATGTGATATGGATAACTGCGGAAGGGTATACAGGCTATGCGCTTGATTCGGGACTTTTCCCAACACTGTCAAGGCTTACCAATGAGGGCTTTGTTTTCAACAACTATTATCAGCCGTTGTGGTATGGCTCTACACTGGGTGGAGAGTATGCGAACCTCATGGGAAGCCCTACAAAGAATGGAGCTTATCTGAGCATGTGCAGGGCGGCGGACAATGAGAATGGAATGTTGTTCTCCCTGGCCAATACCCTTGGCAGACTTGGATACAGCTGTTATGGCTTCCATGACAATGATTATACATATTATGATAGGAACATAACACATCCGGCACTAGGATATGAATGGATAGCCAGCGGCAATGGACTTGAGTATCAGACAGATGAGTATGGTCAGGACATGTGGCCGCAGTCTGATCTTGTCATGATGGAGGAGACATTTGACCGATATACAGAGAAGGAGCCATTTCATCTGTATTATCTGACGGTCAGCGGGCATGTTCCTTATGGCTATGGGGCGGCAAATGCCATGTCGGAGAAGAATAAAGAGGTGGTGGCAGGTCTGAACTATTCCGATACCACGAAGGCGTATCTTGCATCACAGTATGAGATGGAGAGAATGCTTGAGGAGATCGTGAACAGTCTAGAAAAGAAGAATCTGCTGGATAAGACTGTCATAGTTCTGGCTGGGGATCATGTGCCTTATGACAATATGGAGATTGTGGACGAACTTGCGGGAACTGAGTTTGGCTCAAGTCTTGATGCTTACAGGAGTAAGCTGATCATATGGTCGGGAGCCATGGAGAAACCGGTCAGGGTTAATAAAGTGTGCAGCAGTATAGACATACTGCCTACCATGCTCAATCTCATGGGAGCAGATTATGATTCAAGACTCATCATCGGCAGGGATATATTGTCGGACAGTGCGGGACTTGTACTTTTCCCTGACAGAAGCTATATAACTGATATCTATGAGTATAATGCGTATACAGGACTTATCACGCTGACCGGCAGAGATGATGTGTCTGATGAGAACCTGAATGCTATGCAGTTGTATGTTGCTGATAAATTCACAGCTGCGGACAATATAACCGAGTCAGGATATTACACGTATGTGGCTAGGTATCTCGGTATCAATGGGGATAATTGACAATATTTCTCACAATAAAATGTGGAATTTCTCTCCAAAACGTATTATAGTACTTGTGGATATAGATACCATGGGTATATAGATGAAAATATTATGCAGTAAAAGAAAGAGGTTAAATATGAAACTTGGTAGAAATGATATGTGCTGGTGCGGAAGCGGGAAGAAATACAAGACCTGTCACCTGGCTCTTGACGATAAGCTTGAAGATATGAAGAACAGAGGATTCAAGATCCCTAC
>CAKQIY010000067.1 GCA_934247115.1 uncultured Coprococcus sp. | reverse complement strand
CTTGACAATGTGTGTTACGACATAAGAGGTCCTGTTATGGACGAGGCAAACAGAATGGTGGCTGAAGGGGTAAATGTTCTCAAGCTGAACATAGGAAATCCTGCACCGCACGGACTTATGGCGCCTGATGAGGTTGTAAGGGATATGGCATATAACCTCAGAGATACTGAGGGATATTCAGATTCAAAGGGACTTTTTTCTGCAAGAAAGGCAATCATGCAGTATTGCCAGCTGAAGAATATTCCAAATGTAGGAATCGATGACATATACACAGGAAATGGAGTCAGCGAGCTTATTACCATGTCCATGCAGGGGCTGCTGGATTCTGGTGATGAGATACTTGTCCCAATGCCAGACTATCCATTGTGGACAGCATCTGTCAACCTGGCAGGAGGAACAGCGGTTCATTATCTCTGCGATGAGCAGTCCAACTGGTATCCGGATATAGAAGATATCAGGAAGAAGATAACCTCAAGAACAAAAGGAATCGTAGTCATCAACCCTAACAACCCTACAGGAGCTCTCTATCCAAAGGAGGTTCTTGAGCAGATAGTTCAGGTTGCAAGGGAGAATGAGCTTATCCTTTTTGCTGATGAGATATATGACAGACTTGTCATGGACGATAAGGAGCATGTAGCTCTTGCATCTCTGGCACCAGATCTTTTCACCATAAGCTTTAACGGACTGAGCAAGTCCCACCGAGTTGCAGGTTACAGAGTTGGCTGGATGTGTCTGTGTGGAAACAAGAGCAATGTGAAGGGTTACATAGAGGGACTTAACCTCCTGTCATCCATGAGACTTTGCTCAAATGTTCCTGCCCAAAGTATAGTTCAGACCTGTCTTGGCGGATATCAGAGCGCAGATGAGCTGCTCCTGCCTGGAGGCAGGATCTATGATCAGAGAGAGTATATTTATAAAGCACTCTGCGATATACCGGGAATAAGCGTGGTTAAGCCGGAGGCAGCGTTCTACATATTCCCTAAGCTTGACAAGGAGAAGTTCAACATTACAAATGATGAACAGTTCGCTCTTGATCTTCTGAGAGATAAGCACATCCTCGTCACATGTGGAACTGGATTTAACTGGAAGGATCCGGATCACTTCAGGATAGTATATCTTCCAAATATGGAGATACTCAAGGAGGCAACGGCAAAGCTGGCCGATTTCCTGAGCTATTATCACCAGTAAAATATCAGGCACTAATATAAAATGTCAAATAACAGGAGTCTTATATATAGGACTCCTGTTATTTTTATGAAAAGATTTCTACTCCTGCTGTATTGTATTGAAAAAATGGTGGCAGATAAGACCGATTGTATCGTAAGTATAGAGAATAAACAGACAAAATGTGTATAATATTCACACAATTATATACATAAAACACAATTTATAAACAAAACGCAACAACAATGATGATAAAATCAATAAATTGTCAAAAAATATATTGACGATTTGCCTTGCATCATGTATAATAAAGATACATTAAAGAACGGCCATTTGAAAAAGATACAGATGGCACACCATAGATTGTCACCCGTGACACATAACATGTACGAAGTTATCTCAAAGATTTATAGAATCGTGAAAAAGACTTTACACATGGTGCGCAGGAAACAGAAATCCGTGGTACAAGTTCACGAAAGGAGGAGGTTCCGTTGGAGACAATTGAAGAACATTTTTATCATGATGGTAAATCAGAGCTGGGAAGTTGTTTCCACACGAGATGCCTTTAAGATAAATCTTGAATCAGTCCACATGTAGATGCTGTATATAGCATGATTGAAGTGCCAGGACGCAGGTATTTGATACCAGATTTGATCCATCGTGATTGTTCACAACACAAGATATGAGTGGTGTTTCAAGGGCATCATGTCATATCACATATTATAAGACCAGTGCTTATAAGAGGTTGGTACATATACAAGTTCATGCAGTGCATGTTATGAGTAGATGCAATTCGTACCCTGATAGTTGATATTCCGGTAAGTTTAATCTCTAGGCACAACGAATTTTTTCATAGATATTTAGAATATAGTGAAAAGATATATGGCATGTGTGGAAGCATTCAGATAGTTTGATCAGATACTTCAATATTTGAAAAATGAATAAACTAATACTAGACCAGTTGGAATTAAAACCAACTGGTCTTTTTGTGCTGAGGATACGCTCGTTAGACAACGGATTGTCGATATCAGTTTGCAGCGCGTCTCTTCTCGACCAGCTTCTCCACAGGGGTTGTGAGATACATTATGGAGAGCATCAGTGTACAGCAGAACCAGGTAATAGGTTCTGTGATGGTGACACCCAGATATCCAAGTCTTGGAGTGAGGATCATAACTGCAAGTATCTTGCCGACCATCTCTATAGTGGATGACATGACCGGAACGATCTTACGGCCCATTCCCTGCATGGCACATCTCAGTACGAACAGAGGCCCAAGTACATAGAAGCATGTAACGCCGATCCTTACATATCTCACGGCCGGATCTATGATGGCACTGGCAGATGTACCTGCAACCAGCTTTATAAGTGCCGGACTGAGCAGCCAGCCGAATATGATCATGATAGTGGTGATGATCGTGTTTATGATGATCGCCGCCCTCACACCCTGATGTACTCTGTCGTATCTGCCCGCGCCCATATTCTGGCTTACAAATGTTGTCACGGCATTTCCTACTATATATAACATGAACATGAGGATATCAAATATCTTTCGTGCTGCTGTGTGGGCTGTTACTATATCAGTTCCGAGTCCATTGATGGCTCTCTGAAGTATAACTGTACCAATGTTCACTATACAGCTCATAAATCCCATGGCAAGTGCGGACTGTATGAGGTCTGACCGGTCACTCTTCTCTACGGAGTATTCATCCTTCTCCGGAATCAGATGCTTGGCCTTCACAAGTATATAGATCAGGGCAAGTATGCCCGCCAGCGCCTGTGATATATCTGTGGCAATGGCTGCACCCCGTACTCCCATGTCAAATGCTCTTATGAAAAGAAGATCCAGAACGATGTTGAGTACAACTGATATACCGAGGAATATAAGGGGCGTCTTGCTGTCTCCGACTGCACGCAGTATGTTGGCGCACAGATTATATAATGAACAGAATATGATTCCAATGATTATGATTATAACGTAGCTTGCTGCCATATCCAGTATGTCGTCCGGTGTTTTGAGAAGTACCAGGATAGGTCTTATAAAGATGAGACTCAGAACTGTCAGGACAATGGATGCCAGCAGTGTCATGATGGCCGATGCACCGATACATCTTCTCATATTGTGATAGTCCTTTGCACCATAGTATTTGGCTATAGGGATGGCAAGTCCCATGGTTCCGCTGTTGAGGAAGCCTATTATCATATTCGAAATGACTGAGGTTGCACCAACTGCGGCGAGTGCCTGTGAGCTTACGTAGTTGCCCACGATCGCTGAGTCTGTAAAGCTGTATAACTGCTGTGCGATCTGTCCCAGTATCATAGGAACAGCAAATAACCATATGACTTTCATTGGCTTTCCGATTGTCAGATCTTTCATATATAATAAACCTCCTTAATTTTTGACGCCTGATATTCGATTGTACAACAGTTCCGTATAAAGTCAATGTGGAATTTGAGGAATTTCCAAGAAAAATGTTTATTCGACAAATAAATAATACTTTTGACACCCACAGTATAAAATGTTATGTTAAAGTGTAACGATTAAAAAGCAGAAAATAATGCATACTAGATTACAAATATATTATATATAGAAAGAAATGGATGATATGGAAAATAATAGAAAAAAGAAAAACACAGCAAGATATGATGTAGAAAAAATAGTTATTTACGCGGTTGCTCTGATCCTGCTGGTGATAGTCATATGCCTTGGCATAAATAATCACAGGTTGAAGGATAAGTTGAACAGTATAGAGAAGGGTGAAACAGTGCCAACAGGGGCGCCTGCTGGCGATGATGGCGTCACTGAGGCGGATAATACTACATCACAGGATTCAGCAGAGGCTGGATCGACTGAGGCGGCTGCACCACTGATGGTCGTGGGTGATGTGAAGTATAAGGATATAGAGGTCCCAGAGACGGAGAAGACAGACAATTACAATGGAGATGATCTTGAGGATAATGGATATCCATATGCCATCAAGATCAACAGACAGGAGAACATAGTGACCATATATACCCTGGATGCTGCAGGTTATTACACAGTTCCTGTAAAGGCTATGAGATGTTCGGTATCTCCTATAGGAGAGACTCCTACAGGTTTGTTCAACATACAGCTCAAGTGGGACTGGCTTGCGCTCTTTGACGATTGCTATGGCCAGTACGTATCACAGATAGATGGAGACACTCTGTTCCATTCAGTTCCCTATCTTGACACGACCAAGGATTCCCTTGAGACATGGGAGTTCAACAAGCTTGGAACCGGTGCGTCTCTGGGCTGTGTGAGATTGTGTGTGGCTGATACCAAGTGGATATATGAGAACTGCGAAGCAGGAACATATGTAGATATATTTGACAGTGATTATTATGGACCGCTTGGAAGACCTGTTCCGGTCACAAAGCTTGAGAATACAGATGAGCAGGGATGGGATCCAACGGACATGGTAGAGGAGAATCCAACCACCGGAAAAGCAGTGATATACGGAGCTGAGAGTCATAGCATAGATCTGGGAGAGAACTATGATACCATGGCTGGAATATGGGCGTTCAATTCTAGCAGAGAGGATGTGACGGATCAGCTTAAGGTAGAGGGAACTGTTGATAATAGCAAAACAGGACAGTATAACATCACATATAGTTTCATGGACGGAGGAAAAGAGATAAGCAAGAGCATAACCATAACAGTCAAGGATGGCGAGGCTCCAGTCATAACCAGAATTCCTGAAGAACTCACTGTTGAGAATTATTCAGGTCAGGGAGAGGAGCTTGCCCAGCTTGTTGCTTCATATATAAGTGCCCAGGATGGAGATACCATCATTAAGACAGCGGTTGCAACAGACGGCAATGGACACAGACTTGATGGAACAGATGTGTCAAAGCTGGAGGAGAATGTAATATGTGTAGCTGTCAACAATGTTAAGGAAGAAGCAGGAACATATACCGTTGTCTGCTGTGCAAGGGATAGCGGCGGCAATAGATCAGAGTATCATACAGTGAATGTCAAGATTGTTAAGTGATCATAGAGGTGGATTGATGGCTGAGAAAAAGAGTACAGTATACGATCTGGAAGCAGAGAAGATACAGGAAAAGATAATAATATTTGCCGCAGATACAGGTGGGTATACACAGAATGAGGTATCACTGGAGATACAGGCGTCTCTTGACGAGTTGACTGAGCTTATCGACACAGCTGGTGCGGAGGTTGTTGGACGACTTGTTCAGAACAGGGATAGGATCGCCGGAGATCTCTACCTCGGAAGAGGCAAGGTGGAGGAGCTTCGGGATATGATATATGAGCTTGGTGCCACAGGAGTGTGCTGTGACGATGAACTCTCGCCTGCCCAGCTCATGAATCTTCAGGATGCACTGGATATAAAGGTCATGGACAGGACCATGGTTATACTTGATATATTTGCAGCCCATGCCGGAAGCTATGAGGGCAAGCTTCAGGTTGAACTTGCCCAGCTCAAATTCAGGGCTACCAGGCTTGTTGGAATGAGAGATTCCCTGTCGAGACTAGGAGGAGGAATAGGAACCAGAGGTCCAGGAGAAAAGAAGCTTGAGATAGACAGACGAGTTATAAGAGACAGGATATCGAGACTGAAGGCCGAGCTGCGGAATGTGGAGGCACAGCGTCAGCAGCAGAGGAAGCAGCGACAGCGAAGTGCTGTTCCTGTTGTAGGTATAGTTGGATATACCAATGCAGGCAAGTCTACCCTGCTCAATGCCATGACTGGAGCGGGGGTTCTGCAGGAGGATAAGCTGTTTGCTACACTTGATCCAACCACAAGAGGATATAAGCTGCCCGGCGGGCAAAATATACTTCTTACGGATACGGTAGGATTCATAAGGAAGCTTCCACATCACTTGATAGAGGCTTTCGGATCTACTCTTGAGGAGGCAAGGTATTGTGATGTCATACTTCATGTTGTGGATGCGTCAGATCCTAACTGGGATAAGAACATGGAGACTGTGTACAGGACGCTGAAGCAGCTCAAGATAGATGAGGATTCTGGGAAACCTATTATAACTGTATTTAACAAGATAGATAAGATATCCAGAGATGATCTGGTGGGAGTCAGGGATCTGAGAGCTGACAGAACTCTGTATATATCCGCTGAAACAGGACAGGGCCTTGAAGAACTTGCCGATGCGATAGAAGAGATTCTTAGGAATCAGAAGACATATATCCGGCATACATTTGAATATGCTGAAGCAGGGCTTACCGGTCTGATACACAAGTACGGAGAGATAAAGACAGAGGAATATCTGGATGATGGCATATTCATAGAGGCATATGTTCCGAATTCCATACTTGGAAAACTTGGACTGGCGGATGAAGAAGAGGATGAATATTGAGATATTAAAGCAGCCTGAAATGTCATAACGTGACATTTTAGGTTCTTTACATATTATAAAACATTTTTAAAAAGGTTTACATTTTGTAATTATTTATGTAAATTGGGTTATGGAAGGTATGGTATGTAGTGGGAAACCACGTGCGAAAGTAAAGAAAGGGAAAGAAAGATGAGTGATAACAAGATGAATGACCAGCAGAATCCACAGTTTGATGGACAGTATGGTCAGCAGCAGAATCAGCAGTATGCAGAACAGTATGGCCAGCAGCAGAACCAGCAGTATGCAGAACAGTATGGCCAGCAGCAGAACCAGCAGTATACAGGACAGTATGGCCAGCAGCAGAACCAGCAGTATGCAGGACAGTATGGCCAGCAGCAGAACCAGCAGTATGCAGGA
>CAKQIY010000066.1 GCA_934247115.1 uncultured Coprococcus sp. | reverse complement strand
CGTCAGGCCCCAAATCGTTTCAACACGCTCATCAAGGCAAAGTTTAACGATATGATACTCATCGGGTACACCAGCCGATTCGCCCATACCTACGGCATACCGGAGGATATGACATTCTGTAAGGTGGAGATCGGACAGGGAAGCAATCCTGATACCCTGAATGAGGGAATCTGTAGGAACAGAGTCATTGCGACATACATTCATGGACCACTGCTCATTCAGAACCCTGATTTTGTACATTATCTGCTGGAAAGACTGGACGCTCCTATGAAGGAGATACCGTTCGAGGCAGCAATGCGCAAGGCATATGATGTGAAGCTTGCTGAGTATGGCAAGCCGGATCTGGAGCTGTCATAATAACAAGATCAATAACGATAAGTAGAACCCTGGTGGCTGTTCGCTGCCAGGGCTTTTCTATATCTGCAAGTGGTTGGACAGAGACAGGTAGCTGGCAATCAGCCCAAGGAGTACGTCGCCTTTAAAAGACGGAGAAAACCCCAGTAGTTGGCGCTACTGGGGTTTTCGTTGTACTATGGGTTAGTACATCTTGAAATTATTAGTATCTTTGTCTGCCGATATTATATCATATGATTTATCCCTTCGCAATATTCATTTTTCATGAGGTAATAAGCAATAAATTCATCAAGAATATAAGTACAAAACTATCCAATTTGTATAGTTATGTAAACCTGTTGAAAAACAAAAGATATTATGTCACAATACAAATGTTGCCACCCCTAGACAGGCAAGGAAAGGGGGCGTATGTCTTGTTGAGTTTATTAGTATCTTTTGGAATTTCTGTTATGGCTAGTATAGTAGCATACTATATCTGCAAGTGGTTGGACAGAGACAGATAGTTGGCAATCAGCCCAGGAAGTACGTCGTCCTAGTTAAAAGACGGAGAAAACCCCAGTAGTTGGCGCTACTGGGGTTTTCGTTATGCTTTTGGGAAAGCATATGTCAGAATTTCTTGTTTCATTTTTACTGACATTATATCATATGCTTTCTACCTTCGCAACATTCATTTCCCTCATATATCTTAATGTTTTTTCAGATGTATCCCCCAAAAAGAAAGTAGTATAATGATATCGCAAGAAGAAAAAACAAGCGACGCGAAGCGGCATTTGTTTTTGTAAATTGGGGTATATTATTCATAAAAACAGATGAAGAGACAATGTGAAAGGAGCAGTGGGTTACATGTTAAAGGACTGGAACAAGCCGGAGCGTCCATCGGATGAAGAGATAGACGCAAGGTTAAAGATCGCCAGAGAGAATCTGACGCGCAATCAGATCAAGGTCAAGGAAGGCAGGATACCTGTATTTGTAATATTTGAGGGCTGGGGAGCCGCAGGCAAGGGAAGTCTTGTTGGAAGGATCATCAAGAATATGGATCCTAGATTTTTTCAGGTGGAGTCGGTAAAGTATTCCACGGACGAGGAAAAACGCAGACCATTTTTGTACAAGTATTTTACAAGAATACCAGAGCAGGGGGAGTTTGTATTTCTGGATGGCGGCTGGATGAGGGATATCGTAGGTGGCAGGATGTCCGGAGAACTGTCAGATAAGGAATACAGGAAGAGGGTTGACAGTACCAAGAGATTTGAGAGAACTTTGGCGGACAACGGATATCTGGTCATGAAATTCTTCTTCCAGATAGACAAGCACGAGCAGAAGAAAAGGCTTGAAGCACTTCTTGAAGATGACACTACGAAGTGGAGAGTGTCTAAGCATGATCTGAAGCAGAACAAAAAGTACGATGAGTATCTTGAAGCATTCGACAGCTTTATGTACGACACCAATCTGTCAAATGCTCCGTGGTACATGATAGATGCAAAGGAGAGAAAATGGGCAGAACTTCAGATTCTCGATATCATCAATCAGGGAATAGAGACTGCGTTGCTCAATCAGGGGCATGCTGTACCTATACTGCAGAATACATTTGCGCTCAAGAAGATCCAGAAGCTTTCCGAGGTGTCTCTCGATAAGAAGCTCACGGACGAGGAGTACAAGGAAGAACTCGGCAAGCTGCAGAAGAAGCTTGGCAGACTGCACAACGAACTTTACCAGAAGAAGATACCGGTCATCATAGGCTACGAGGGCTGGGATGCGGCAGGCAAGGGTGGCAATATCAAGAGGATAGCTGAGGCACTTGATGCCCGTGGTTACGTGGTAAATCCTATAGCAAGCCCTGAACCGCATGAGAAGGCAAGACATTTCCTGTGGAGATTCTGGACAAGACTTCCAAAGTCCGGCCATGTTGCTATATTTGACAGAACATGGTATGGCAGAGTCATGGTTGAGAGACTTGAGGGATTCTGCTCGGAGAATGACTGGCAGCGTGCATACAACGAGATAAATGAGTTCGAGAAGGAGCTGCACGACTGGGGGGCCATCGTCATCAAGTTCTGGGTACAGATAGACAAAGACACGCAGCTTGAGAGGTTCACACTCAGGCAGAACACACCTGAGAAACGCTGGAAGATCACGGATGAGGATTGGCGTAACCGTGACAAATGGGACAGTTATGAGGCTGCAGTGGATGAGATGCTTGAAAAGACCAACACAAGTTTTGCGCCTTGGCACATATTGGAATCAAACGACAAGAAATATGCCCGAATAAAAGCGTTAAAGATTGTTATCAAGGCGATAGAGGATAAGCTGGAACATCTCGACAATTAATGATGGCGCCGGATGCGATCATTCGATAGCCAGAATAATATAACACATTTGAAACAGACATGTTTGAAACAAACATGTGTAAAGATAAAAAACACAAGGCGGTGATACACACTATTAAGGTATCACCGCCTTTAAAAAAGGTTTTAAGGTATATGTTCCACCTGGCGTGTCTGACCGCAAAGGATATAATATCCAGGGAGGAAGATACGGTCCAAGCATCAGGCGGACTGCAAAATATAAAAACTATATTTCCTGTATGGGTAAGACAGGAAGATAAGTTATTACCATGATTATATTGATTGTTTTTCTTTGATGATGGCGACTCCGAGTGGGGTTAACTCAAGCTCTCCATCAACTACATTCTGAGTCTGAATATTGGTTCCATGAACATCGGATATGGACTGAGGTTCGTCTGTGTTGTTCAGGTAGAAACCAAATGAGGTTCCGTCATCTGCGTATCTGCAGTGATACTGAACTCCGTCAGGGAGACTCTTTGTGGCTATTCCGGCATCTGCCAGCATATTCTCCATGATCTCACCGAGTTTATTGTAATCTATTCTTGCAGCCACGTAGTAGGCCTTACCCTTGCCGTAGCTGTTCACAGTCACTGCTGCATTTCCTGCATAGAAATCAGAATCGTAGGTTCCAAGCACATCCGCTGTCCCAATCCTCAGGATCTCCGCATAGTCCCGAAGTTCACATGAGCTTCCGTCTGTGAATGTTACGCTGTTTCTGTCGGATGGGTACAGAGTATCGATCTCCTCACTGATGATTCCGAATACATCTGTAAGTCCATTTCCCGGGAATCCTCCAAGGATGCAGAGCTGATTCTTGTCCACGTAGCCGGTGAAGTATGTGGCCAGAAGCTGTCCGCCTCTCTTTACAAATGCAGCGAGAGATTCGGCGGCGCCATCCCTGAGCATGTAGAGCATAGGTGCCACGACCACATCATAATCTTCAAGTGGTTCATCGGATGCGATGACATCCACATCGATGCCGCGTTTTGTCAGTTCCTTATATACGGACATGCATGTCTCGGGATATTTCTTGGACTCCTGTCCAAGAGCCTTGACATCATCTATAGCCCACATGTTGTCCCAGTCGAACAGCAGTGCAACTTTTGATCGGATGAGAGTTCCGGTTATCTCGGACAGACCGTCAAGCTCTGCGCCGAGAGCGGCAACTTCCTTGAATATCCTGGTATCATTTGTTCCCAGATGGTCCACAACAGCTCCGTGATACTGTTCAAATGAGCCTCTGCCCTTTCTCCACTGGAAGTACTGGACAGTATCAGAACCACAGGCTATCGCATTGTATGAGAACAATCTGTGTATTCCGGGTCTCTTCAGCTTGTTGTATGGATGCCAGTTTACCAGCCCCGGAGCACTCTCCATAAGCATGAAAGGCTTGTCCTTCTTCATGGATCTCATAACCGCGTGGTCAAATGTATTCTGACCCATGACATCTGCAAGACTCTCATAGTCGTTGTGGAATCTAGGGTATGAATCCCATGAGATCACATCGAGTTCTTTGGCCATCGGTCTGTAATCAAGACCATCGTAGAGCTGCATGAAGTTGGTCGTTATAGGTATCTCAGGGGTGAGCTCGCGGAGGAGCTTTATCTCCGATTTCATGTAATCGTTCATGTTCCATGTGGTAAATCTCTTCCATTCGAGGTTCAGTCCCATGATACTGAAATCACCATTTTTGTAAGGCGGTTCAATCTGTGAGAAGCTGTTGTATGAGTGACTCCAGAAGGTGGTCCACCATGCTTTGTTCAGCTTGTTTATGTCGTGGTCGAACTTCTCTGCGAGGTAATTCTGGAATCTCTTCACACAGAGACGGCAGTAGCACTCGCCGCCAAGCTCATTTGACACATGCCACATGATGAGCCCCGGATGGTTACCAACATGGGCGTGGAGCTGACGGATGATAATGTCAACTTTTTCCCTGTAGATAGGTGAACTCATGCAATGATTCTCACGGACACCCTGATGTTCCCTGACATCATAAGAGTCCACTCGCCTGATCTCCGGATATTTCTGAGCCATCCATGCCGGTTTGCCCCCTGATGGAGTGGCGAGAACCGTGTAAATGCCTGCATTATACAGATTGTCCATAACATCTTTAAGCCAGTCGAAATGATACTCGCCTTCAACCGGTTCGTAAGCTGACCAGGAGAAAACTCCAAGAGTAGCGGATGTCATTTTTGCCTCTTGCATCATCTCGATATCCTTAGCCAGGATATCAGGGCGGTCCAGCCACTGCTCTGCGTTGTAATCTCCTCCATGTAGGATTCCATTTATCTGTGGGAAAAGTTTGTTTTTATTCATTTATCTGAAACCTCCTGTGTTTGGAACGGAACACCAGCCATGCATACCAGCTTTGCTTAACAATATGCGCAAGCGGTTGCACAACTTACGAAATAAAGGTAACATAAATAGACAAATAATTCAATGGAGATTTGAAAAATAAAATTAAATTGTGCAAACTATACAAAAGGCTGCCAGGCGTGACGATTGATACAATATTGCCTGAAGCACTCGGAGATTGGCTTAAATAAAGTTGTTAAAACAATTTTACAAAACGGAATATTGTTGCTCAAAATTGCGCAGTTTGACATATCCTACAAGATGAGACGAAATGACCTAAAGGGCTGTCGGATGATGGAAAAATCATATATAATATTAAGTAATTGGGGGATGAACGGACTAGTATAAAGAGTGTGGAAAAGGAGGAGCTATATGAGAAAAGATATGCGCAGAAGATTATGCGTTGGTGTGGTGACATTTTTTACGGCAATCGCGGTAATGGGAGGTGTCCGATATAGTGCATTTGCCAGTGATTATCATGCAAATGAAGACAGCTTTGAGGATGAGGCATTGGTGGAAGAGACAGTTGACCTGTCGGATACACTGCAAAAGGGTGGACTTGGAATATCGCAGCCATCCGGCGATGTTGCGACTCTGGCATCCACATATGATAAAGATGCATTTGATGCCCGTCTGGTGGAGGCATTCAAGAATTACGAGAGCAGTGTAGATGTGTCTGACATAGGGATAACCCGTGATGAGGCGTACAACGGAGGGATAAATACTGTCATAAATTCACATCCGGAGATTATTGGCATTGCGGGCACATCATATTATTATAGTCCGAGTACAAATATTGTCACAAAGATTGTCATTACATACACTTCAAACGCAAGAGAAGAGCAGCAGAAACTGGATGCTGCGATCAATGAACTGAACAGCAGGGTGGACATAAGCGGAATGACTGATGAGGAGATAGTTCTTGCATATCACGAGTATCTTACATCCACAGTTGCCTATGCATATGCTGCATATCTGCAGGGATCTTTAGGCGGAGCTCACGAGTACGATATGTATGGAGCACTGGTAAATCACAGCAGTGTGTGCCAGGGGTATGCAGAGACGATGTTTTATCTGCTGAAAAAGGCAGGATTGTCATGTGCCATAGCATCAAGCCAGAATATAAATCACGCATGGAACATAGCGAAGGTAAACGGAAAATGGTATCATGTGGATGCAACATGGGATGACCCGGTGTGGGATATGCCGGGAAGGTCAAATCACGATTATTTCCTTGTGAGCTTTGACACTATGAACAAGAATACATTAGTTAATCACACCAAGGACAGAACAGATATGGTTGTAAGTGCCCAGTGGGGAGATACATACACATCTGCGATAGATACAACATATGAGAGTGGTAAGTTCTGGAATGGTGTAAATAAAGCAATTTTATATAAGGATGGTTATTGGTACAGTATAGGAAGTGGGGCATCAGATACTGGCTACAAGATAAATAAGTATCAGTATTCAACAGGCACAAACAAAGTTATATATTCGGGCACAGCAAAATGGACAGCTCCAAGTGGCGGATACTATCCAGGTGTTTACGGATCAATATATCTTCATGGCAATAGTCTGTATTTTACAACGCCGGACAGCTTGAAAAAGATTGATCTGATATCTGCAGCGGCCAGTCCGGTAGAGATTTTAAACATACGGACAAAGTATAACAGTGCATCGGGAAGTAATCTGTATGCATTTGGAGAGCAATATGGCAAGGTTGTGTATTTCATTGCAGATACACCAAATCTGAAACAGACAAAGGATACGAGCGATTCTACAAAGTATAATAAAAACTATGAAGAGTACACGCTGGATATTTGTATCAGTCATAATTGGGATGCCGGAGTAATAGTAACAGCACCAACGTATAAAAACGAGGGAACCAAGAAGTACACCTGTACAAACTGTGGCGAGACAAAGACCGAGACTATAGCCAAGCTGGTGTGCACCGA
>CAKQIY010000065.1 GCA_934247115.1 uncultured Coprococcus sp. | reverse complement strand
GGACTTGTAACCTACAAATACAAGCTTTATGGACACGGACAGATAGTTGATGACTATGCAACCGGAAAGAAGCAGTTTCATTTCAAAGACCTGTAGAATAATAAACGATCGTCAGCGGGGACTCCAATATATATTATCAGTCCTCGCTGATGCATTTACTGTATAAATAGGAATTACATAAATATGAAGACAATACTGAAAATATTTAAAAATGACCTGATCGGTATCAAAAAAAGTATACTCACAATAGTTCTCGCCATTGGACTGTGCATACTGCCTGCTCTGTATGCATGGTTCAATATATTTGCCAACTGGGATCCATATGCCAATACCGGCAATATCAATATCGCCGTCGTCAACCTGGACAGGGGCTACACAGACGCAGACGGCAACGAGATGAACATGGGGCAGTCCGTGGCTGATAAACTGAAAACCCAGACCAGCATCGGATGGGTTTTCCCGGATTCAGAAAAATCCGCTGTGGATGGCGTAAAATCAGGCACATACTATGCCGCTGTCGTCATTGATGAGGATTTCTCCTACAATATGTTCAATGCACTCACTGACAATTTCGTCAATCCCTGCTTCACCTATTACGAAAACGAAAAGAAAAATGCCGTGGCACCTAAGATAACTGACACAGCTGTGTCGACTCTCAAGACCAGCATCAATGAAACATACGTCAAGGCTATCTCTCAGAAGCTTATCTCGGCCATAGATGATTCTGATACGGATCTGGCACAGGATCTCACGGGAACGGATTTCATCACAGCTCTAAAAGCCGTAGATGACAATCTCGCCGGATACCAGAATACCATAGCATCTATAATCAAAGCCAACAACAAGCTCAAGACAAGCACCAAACTTAAGGATGTGACGGATAAGAGCAGCAAACTCATATCCAATGCCGATTCAGCCATAGGTGAGACTTTATCCGGCATGGATTCAGCCGGATCTGCATATTATCAGGTCCGTGATACCCTCCAGGCACAGATAGACAGCATCGCTTCGGATATACAGGCTCTGAAAAATTCTGCCAAACTGATGAACATAAGATCCGATGCAGAGGATGTGTCATCCGATCTTACAAATATCAAAAACGACGCAGACGCACTTAAAAAGAAGCTGGATGAGATCGACAACTACATAAAAACTCTTGATATAAGCAATACACCAGCCGGATCTGATGCGCTTGACAAACTGGATAAGTTAAAAACCGAAGTCGACCGCATCTCCTCTATAACAGCGGAGTCCATCGACAGCATAGATCTATCCGCCCTCACAAAGGCTGAGGATGCGGTGTCCAACAAGCTCACAGCGGTGGCAGATTCCATCGAGACCATCGATGATACATTTACCAATCAGATCATCCCTGATATGGATAATATACTTCTCAACATCAAAAGCGCATTGAAAAATGCTCAAGAACTGCTGAAGACTCTGAATGAAACAATAACAAGCGCAGGCACTGTATTTGACAGCTACAGGGGAACGATGGACTCCATGAACACAAGTCTGTCTGATCTGTCCGACATGATAGGAGGCATCAGAGACAAGATCCAGACTGCAATAGATGAGATCAACAAAGCCGCGGACAGCGAGATCACCGATATGATAATCTCCTTCCTGGGCGGCGATTCAGAAGCCCTTGCATCATTCCTGTCAAAGCCTGTTGCAGTGGAGGAACATTACTACTACAGCATCTCCAATTACGGCTCATCCATGGCTCCGTTCTACAGCGTACTTGCGATATGGGTTGGAATGACCATACTTGTGTCACTCATGAAGGTACATGTGAAGGATGCGGACTATCTGAAGGATGCCAGACCACACCAGCTGTTCTTTGGAAGATATCTGATATTCTTCCTGTTATCCCAGCTCCAGGTTCTGGTCATAGTCCTCGGCGATCTGTTTCTGCTGAAGATACAGTGTGTACACCCATTTGCATTCTGGGCTGTTGCCGCACTGACGGGACTGACATTTTCAATATTGATATACTCACTGACCATATCATTTGGCGACATAGGCAAAGCTCTGGCCGTCGTGATCATGGTGCTGCAGATAGCCGGAAGCGGCGGAACCTATCCTATAGAGGCTCTTCCGAACTTCTTCAGACAGGTATATATATTCTTCCCATTCCCATACGCCATCAATGCGATGCGTGAATGTATCGGAGGACTGTATCACGCCAATCTGCTCATATATCTGATGGAACTATGCATATTCATAGTGGTTGCACTGGTTATCGGTCTTATAATCAGAAAGCCATTTATCAGGATCATGCATTTCATCGAGAAACGTATGGAAGACACTGATATGATGTAAGGAGGGACAATTATGAACGAAGATACCAATTCAAATATCAACAGCACAGATATATCAGACATCATGTCAAAGGTACTGGCATTCAGAGACAGTGCCCATGCAGAAAATGTACGAAAGCTTAAGGCTGGTATAAAGTGTATATTCACAGTGCCCGCAGCCTTCCTTATACTCCTTTTCCTGACAGGAAGCTCCAAGATCATTTTCCTTGTTCTGTGGATCGCCAGCCTGTTCATAATAGCCGCATACCTCATACATGTGGAGTACTCGGATTACAAGATACAGGAAATGGTAAACTCTCTTCAGGATTCAGGCAGTGATATAGATGGTCTGATCGACATAGACAGCATATATACAAAGGTTTCTGCACCGAAGAAAAAGCTGGGCGACATAATAACAAATGTAAAAACAGACATTCAGACACAGATCACCGCCGTGCAGGACAAGGTGGCTGAGATGGCTGAGGCTGTGCAAGATGATCAGAGTGTGTCTGTGCAGTCTGATGAGCAAAACGAGACAGTTCAGACAGATGAACAGGGCGACTCGGTTCAGACGGATGAACAGGATGAAGCCACAGAAAACACAGAAGCTGACAAGGAGGAATTATCATGAAAAACATTTGGCGTGTATACATATCTGATCTGCGCAGGATCACCACAAATGTTGTCGCACTGTCCATAGTCATGGGTCTGTGCATAATCCCTTCCCTGTATGCGTGGTTCAACATCCTGTCAAACTGGGATCCGTATGGAGAGTCCGCCACCTCCCTTATGAAGATCTCCGTATATTCAGAGGATGAGGGTGTTGAGCTGAGCGGTATAAAGCTTGCGATTGGCGACATGGTGACCGAAAGTCTTGAGAACAACAATACCATCGACTGGACATTTGCGGATAATAAGGCTGAGGCACTTGAGCTCATAAAAAGCGGTGACTGTTATGCCGGTATCATCATACCAAAGGATTTCACCGCCAACATGCTGAGTATACTCAACGGCAACATCGTCAATCCAAGCATAGAGTATTATGAGAACAGCAAGAAGAATGCCATAGCCACCAAGATAACCGGCAAAGTCAAGACTACTGTACAAAACGAGATAAATACCAAAATAATCAGCACTCTGACCGAGGTATTTGCCAATGCCGGCGATTTCATATCCGGCAACAACATTGATGGGTCCGATCTGATCGCAGGCTTTGAGGGAAAGCTAAGTCAGATCTCATCATCACTTGACAACTATATATACATGATGAATACATTTTCACTGCTGACAGAGTCTGCCTCGGATGCTATAGACACAACCCAGCTCCTCTTTCCAAGTATAGACAGCATGGCCCAGAGTGGTGCAGGAAGCCTTGGCAACCTGAGTGACAGCGTGGAGATCAGTCAGGACGTTACGGACACTTCGTTATCTCTGCTGAACACCGGACTCGACACGATCACGGATAAGCTCAATGATCTGGAGGCATCCATCAGCGGGCTCACAAGGGAGAGTGCGCTGGTCACAGTCTCCACCGGAACAGATCTGACAGATTCACTGAGCAGCAATGTTCTGGATACACTGAACAAACTCATCGAGAATAAGTCTCCGATCATAACAGACGCAAAGGCACAGTTCCAGAAGCTTAAGGAAGATATATCAGAGCTCGCATCAGCCGCAGAGCTGTCTGACTCTGAGTTCAACACTCTGAAGGACTCCGTGACAGCAGACATCAAAGATTGTAAGAACGCTGTTTCTTCAGTGAAATCTGCCATCAACGATGACCTCTCACCGGAGCTGAAATCATCCATAAGCCAGATACAGAATTCCCTGGCACAGGCGCAGACCATACTGTCTGGCATTCCCGGAAGCTTCAAAGATATCAGCAAATCTCTGACAGAATATCAGGATATCCTGAAGGATGGAACATCAGATATTGCGGGAACAGTCAAATGTCTGAAGGACCTCAGAGACAGCATAGACAAGATCAAAACCGACATACAGACCATCACTTCAAACGGCAGCTACCAGGATTTCATAAATGCCATCAAGGACAATCCTCAGGTGATCGTGAATTTCATCTCATCACCGGTACAGATGAATACAGTTGCTGTATATGAGATATCCAACTACGGATCAGCCATGGCTCCATTCTACACAGTCCTTGCCCTGTGGGTGGGTGCTCTCATACTTGTTGCTCTCATACATGTTAAGGTCAGAGACACTGAAGAACTCGAGGGTGTGAAGCCTTACCAGAAGTTCTTCGGAAGATATCTGAACTTCTTCGTCATCGGACAGGTCCAGACCATCATAACCGTGATGGGCGATCTGTTCTACGTGGGAATACAGTGTAAGCACCCGATAGCATTTGCACTTGCTGCCATGATGACGAGCTTTGTATTTACATTCCTGATCTACTCTCTCACCGTGGCATTTGGCAATATCGGTGAGGCCATCGCCGTGATCATCATGGTCATCCAGGTTGCGGGAGCCGGTGGAACCTTCCCTGTGGAAGTTCTCCCGTCAGTCTACCAGTACCTGTACAAATTCATGCCGTTCTCATACTGCATGAATGCCCTTAGGGAATGTGTCGCCGGAATGTATCAGCACACCTACGGCAAATGTCTTGCCACACTGCTGATATATGTTGCGATATCAGCGGTCATCGGACTGCTGCTCGCCAAGCCTTGTGCAAAGCTTCTTGACAAGCTGGAGCACAGCAAGGAGAAATCCGGATTATTTATATAGTTAACGACGCGGGAGGCACATATGGAATAACGCACATGGTGCACACGGAGGACACTTTGGTCTATGGAGATTTTGTGCCTATGCTTGAAGATAGCGATGATATATATGCATATAAGAGAATTCTTGATGACGACATCATCCTTGTCCTGTGTAATTTCACTGACAGGACTGTATCCTGCCCGGTTGAGTACACGTCCGGGACTGAGCTTCTGTCCAATTACAGTGAGCATAAGAAGGGGTATATGTATCCGTATGAGGCTGTTGTGGTGCGGATGTAAGAGATTTTCCTATTATGGGATAATTTACTCGTCATTAGCACAAAATTATCCCTAAAACAATTATTTGCATAAAAAAAGGATAAAATTCCCTTGTTCTGTCCCAAATATCACTTTTCAGGACATTCAGTGAGAATTTTATCCTTTTTGCACATGTAATCATGCTAAAAGTTATAATATTTCTTACTTAAAGAGATTGTCGTTCTCAAAATAGTCAATCTTCATAGCACGGCGCACATCTGCAAGCGTCTCTGCTGCCTTTGCTCTGGCAACCTCGCTGCCACTCTTTAAGATGTCATATACATCCTGTGGTCTCTTCTCCCACATCTGACGACGCTCTCTGATAGGTGCAAGCTCAGCCTGAAGAACATTGTTCAGGAACTTCTTGACCTTTACATCACCAAGACCACCTCTGCTGTAGTGCTCCTTGAGCTCATCCATGCCGCTGTAATCCGGAAGAAATTCCTCAAAGTACTCTGGCTTGCTGAATGCATCAAGATAAGTAAATACCGAGTTGCCCTCAACCTGTCCCGGATCCTCAACACGGATGTGATTTGGATCTGTGTACATAGACATAACCTTCTTCTTGATATCTGCAGGATCCTCTGACAGGTAGATACAGTTTCCAAGTGACTTACTCATCTTGGCCTTACCATCTGTACCTGGAAGTCTGAGACATGCCTCATTGTCAGGAAGAACGATCTTTGGATCAACAAGTGTCTCACCGTATACCGAATTGAACTTGTGAACGATCTCCTTACACTGCTCGATCATAGGCATCTGATCCTCTCCAACAGGAACCTCTGTGGCCTTGAATGCTGTGATATCTGCAGCCTGGCTGATAGGATAACAGAAGAATCCAACAGGGATACTTGCCTCGAAGTTTCTCATCTTGATCTCTGCCTTAACGGTCGGATTTCTCTGTACTCTTGCCACTGTTACAAGGTTCATATAGTAGAATGTGAGCTCTGTGAGCTCTGGTACCATTGACTGGATGAATATAGTAGATTTCTCAGGATCTATGCCACAGGCAAGATAATCCAAAGCAACCTGCATAATATTCTGTCTGACCTTCTCAGGATGCTCTGCGTTGTCTGTAAGCGCCTGCGCATCAGCCACCATGATGTAAATCTCATCATACTTTCCTGAATTCTGAAGATCGACTCTTCTCTTAAGTGATCCTACATAATGTCCCACATGAAGACGGCCCGTAGGACGGTCGCCTGTTAATATTACCTGTTTCATAACCTTCTCCTTTATATTGTATCTTTTATACCTGTCATTTATATATCTTTTTATAATCAGTCAGCTTATTTTTTACCCACTGCCAGCCTCACCGATTACTCGGCCAGCAGCTTACTCAGCTCATACTGGAAGGAATCGATCTGATTGTTCTGTATATCAATTGCCTCTTTTATATCATAGTCTATAAGTATATCGTTCTTGATAGCTATCATACGATTTGCCTTGTTCTTCTTGAGTACATCAACGGCATACGCACCCATGAGTGAGCCATACATCCTGTCCTTTGCCGTTGGCTGTCCGCCTCTCTGTATATAGCCAAGCACCGATACCCTCGACTCTATACCAGTCTTATCCAGGATCATCTGTGCAAGCTCCGGTGCATCCGTTACACCCTCAGCAACTACAACAAGATAACTGTTCCTTCCGTCAGCATGCTTTGCCTTTATCGTATCTATGATGCTGTCATAGTCACCATCCCATTTTTCAGGAATTATGATGGCATCAGCTGATGTCGCCATGCCTGCCCAGAGCGCTATATATCCTCTCTTTCGTCCCATGACCTCCACGACGCTGCATCGTCCATGGGAAACCGATGAATCTCTTATCCTGTCAATGGCCTCCATTGCTGTATTCGCCGCTGTGTCAAATCCCAGAGTATACTCAGAACATGCCACATCTCTGTCTATTGTTCCCGGGATGCAGATGGTATTGAAACCCTCATCCTGAAATGCTATGGCTCCGCGGAGTGTTCCATCCCCGCCGATGGCAATAAGGGCATCTATATCGTGATCTCTCAGATTCTTTGCCGCCTGCTCGCGGTATTCTTTCTGAAGGAATCTCTCGCTTCTGCTGGTAAAAAGTATCGTTCCGCCCTGATTGTTTATGTTCCTGACGTCCGCCAGTCCAAGCGGCTGTGTCTCCCAGTCGATCAGTCCCTCGTATCCGCGAAATACACCAACTACTTCAATTCCGCTGTTGATGGCTGATACAACCACCGCTCTTACAGCCGAATTCATGCCTGGGGCATCTCCTCCGCTGGTCAGGACTGCTATCTTTCGTATGTCACTCATTTGTATGTCCTCT
>CAKQIY010000064.1 GCA_934247115.1 uncultured Coprococcus sp. | reverse complement strand
CACACGGTATTGCTACCACAGGCACCTGAAGCCTGCGCGTCTGCCAATTCCGCCACTTCCGCATGTTCACAACGAACATTGATATAATAAACTGTCAGCTATGATCTGTCAACAACTTTTTTTAAATACAAACCAAAATACAAACAAAAAAATACAGACCACACAACATAATATTGTATGATCTGTATCTATTGCATATTGCTGTTTGTACTTTACATCTCGTCTCGGAGTTTTATGACTGTATACTACTTAGCACTCTTTGCTCCAACTGCAGCCGAATAACCTGACTGACCAGTAAGTCCGGCTCCGCTCACTGCAACTGATATAACCTTATAATAGTATGTACTGCCCTTTGCAGCCTTCTTATCAACATAGCTTGCTGTCTTCACACTGGCAACCCTGGTATACTTGCCAGTCTTGCTTGTGGCACGATATACCACATAGCGGTCAGCACCGTCAACTGAATTCCATGTAACTGTGATCTGTCCCGCAGCTGTGTTGGACACCCTCTTTATCTTCGGCGTACCCAGCTTGTGCTGATACTTGGCGGAGTACTTTGAATTACCTGTAAATGTATCATAACCGGAAGACCACTCACCTTCAAACGCTGACTGGGCTAATACATAGTATTCATAATCCGTCCTTACAGAATAACCATTATCCTCGTATGATGTGCCAGATGAACTTCCTCTCCACTGAGTGAATCCACTCTGCTTATTTTGCCTGTATACGATGTAGCTTGATGCACCTGCAACCGCCTTCCATGAAACAACTGCCGATGAATTGTTCTTTCTGGCAACCTTGACTCCCGATGCGACCGGAAGACTGTTAACATAGACCTCATTGTTCTTGCTGCCGACAGCTGAACCCCTGTATGGACTTACACTCACATATGTGTATTTCATACCCTTTGCGCTGGTACCAACATTCTTGAATTTGTAGGTATTCTTTGTCCAGGAAGTGAGCTTTGCTATCCTCTGCACCTTGCCTGTGAGTCTGTTATATGCCGTTATTATATAACCTGATGCACCAGGAACCTTTTCCCAGGCCAGAGTCGTATATATAGTGAGAGTCTTCTTGTCACTGCTGATGGCTGAGCTTCTATTTGTCGCTTTAAGGAAATAGACAGCATCATCGTATCCCATATCCATACTTTCAGCATTGCTCTGATTCTCACATATAATCTTGCCCTTTGACACATTCTGTGCCTTAACCAGGAAATCATATGAATGTCCGCTCTTAAGCCCCTTGACTGTATATGCATTGCCCTTTGTGACTGCAAGTCTGCTGTAGCTGTTGCCAGTTATATCGCTCTGCCTGTACCACACTTCATATACATTGGCACCTCTGACTTTATCCCATGTCAGTCTGACTGAACTCATTGAAATCTTCTCCGCATAAGGCTCTGGAGTTCCCATGGTCACCTTCACGCCGAAGGCTGATGTAGTCTTTCCGGATACCAGCTTGCCTGTCTTTGGCTCATAGTACTTTGGAGCGATCTTATAATAATAGATTTTTCCAGCCTTGACTGTAGTATCGGTATACGCACTACCTGTTATCGTCCTGATCTTCTTGTATCCACTGTTTTTACTTGCTGATCTGTAGATGTCAAACTGATTGTAGTATCCTGGATTGCTGATGGTCAGCGCCACACCCTTTGGGGCTAATTTGACATTTGCATATATGTCATTCTGCTTGACTGCACTGACTTTAATAACAGGAGAGGTCGCGATCACCTTTTCAGCTTTGATATAATTATCTTTTGCAGCCACTACCTTCATCTGATAGTAGTATGTCTTGTCACATACCGCACTCTCATCATACATCCAGCAGTTGTCACCACCATAGGAGATTGAATTGCTGTATATCTTCTTGAATCCTGTCTTTGGATTGGTCGATCTGTACACATAATAATCATATCCGGCTGAGATCCTTGATTCGAATGATGCCTTTACATATGCCGACTTGTATTTTGTATAACCGCTATCACTCGTCTCCGTATTCCACCAGGCAGATACATAATTCCTGTTAAAAACAGGCGCCTCAAACTTTCTGGTTAAGGTCGATATCTGATTCGGACCATCACTGCCCTCCGCTACAACCTTGAATTCATATGTCGCGCCGGCCTTTCCACTGAACGATGTGCTTATATTCCAGCGTCCATAATAAGCTTCATATGAATCATACTCCACGTCATTTATATATAATGTGGCTCTTGTTCCACTTCCCGAAGCACTGATCTGAACATAACTATTTGTTATGACATCTGAATCGCCTACAGATATAGTGTCTATTGAAGCAGATACAGTGTCCTCTGCCACAACTGCCTGTCCCTGCTCTGAGCCATCAGCTGCAGCCATAGCCGGTACAGCCTCTCCAAATATCAATACAGAGGCAAGTGCTACGCATAATGCTTTGCTAATAATCTTTTTCTTCATACTCTACCCCTTTTCTTCTACTTGTTTATCTTGACGCTCTTCGCCTTGGATGTCGCCGACTTAACTATCTGTCCGCAATCATTTACTGCGTAAGCAACAACTTTATAATAGTACGTCTTTCCCTTTTTCACACTCCTGTCTGTATACTGCAGAACATCCTTCGATGCCGAGCCAACCTTCGCATAATTGCCATTCAGCTTATCTGAACGATACACCTGATATGACTTCGCATTTGGAACCTTCGCCCACTTTACTGTTGAGGCTCCCTTTGCAGAGTTTGTGGCTGCTGTTACCTGAGGTGTTGAGAGCTTGTGGACATATGTAACATATCCTGAATTATATCCGCTGGCGAATTCTGTCTTTGATGTCGCCGAATACACGCTGTATGTATATCCAAGACCATTTGTCACATGAGTGTCTATATATGAAGTTCCCTTCACTGTTGCTATAGTCTGTGTTACTCCAAGAGCTGTGGTTCTGACCACGGTGTAAGAAGCAGCGCCCTTTACCGCTGTCCATGCTATCTTGACTGCTGTACCGGATTTTCTGGTTACCGTAACCTTCGCAGGGCTTGGAAGCCTGTCGAGATCATATCCCTCAAATTCTGCTGTACCTACCTGCTTTCCTTTGTATGGCAATACATATACCTGGGAATACTTAACCGCCTTCCCAACTGTTCCGGTATTCTTAAATGTATAAGATGTCGTCTTTCCGGATGTTATTTTCTTGATGGTCTCTCTCTTTTTCGTGTAATTGTTATATGCTGTTATCTTGTATCCCGATGCATTCCAGTCCCTGTACCAGGTCAGCTTGTAATATACTGAGACTGTCTTGGAATCTGCAGTTGACTTTACAGTACTATAGCCAAAATCCTGTACACTGCTAGTGTATCCCATAATACGTCTTGCCGATCCGCTTGTCGCATACTTTACTGTGTTGCCAGCCTTCTTTACTGTGCGGATCTTCACCTCATATTCGCCATTTGCAGCAAGGCCCTTGATGACACATGAGTTTTTCTTTGTGACAGCCTTCCTTACATAGGCATCACCTGTCACGTCGGATCTCCTGCACCATATTTCGTACGACACATCCGCACTATTATCTGCATACCACTCACACTTCATGGAGTTTGTTCCAACCTGTGTGAGGGTAGGGGCTGTACCATCCATAAGATACTTCACTGCAACTGCCTCTGTTGTCTTGCCTGTAATCGTCTTGCCTGTTCTGGAATCATAATACTTTGGAACTACTTTGTAATAATATACAGTTCCCTTTTTCACCTTGGCATCACTGTAATTGCTCGCACTTACCGTGGCAATCTTCCTGTAGCCCTTAGTCTCACTTGTGGAACGATATATGTCATATCTGTTTGCCAGGTCTGACCACATACTCAGGTTCACAACTCCAGCTGAACCTTTATTCCTTCCATATACATATGCTGATAAGCTGCACTCAGGTGTTCCGTAACGGATAGATACCGTCGGACTCACTGCCAGGACCTTTTCTGACGTGATATATGTATCTGTACCGCTGAGGAGCTTTATCCTGTAGTAATAGGTTGTTCCCGCCTTTGCCGTGTTATCCTCATACTGCAGGCTCCAGCTCTCTGACGAATCACCCCTGTAGATGCACTTGTATCCACTATCCGACTTTGTAGATCTGTACACCTCATAATTGTACCTGTAACTCTTTGTATTGTTGATATTCGCTGTCAGGCGGATACTGCTAGGCTTCTTAATGCCATTCTCGGTGACAGTTTCACTGATGACTCTGGCTGCAAGCTTTGGTGAATACTGATTTTCGCCAAAACCAACTGAGGACGTTACCAGCTTCTTTAGAGATTTGACTACCTTGTTCTCAGAATTAACCATTCTGATCTCCACTGAATATGTGGATCCCGGCAGGGCATCTATATCCTTGCCAACATAAAGGTATGCGTCATCATAACCATATGACACCTCATCCAGCTTCTTGCCATTGACATAAAGCATTGCCTTGTATGCATAAACCCCTGCGCTTATGCTTATACGTGATCCGTACTGCTCGTCCACATTCATATAGCTTATATGCGGATCTTTCACCGTTTCACCGGTGTTATCAGCAGCCACTACACTGACCGCCTCCCTGCTGTCTGCCGAGCCACTCTCAGCCGCCAATGCTATTCCCGCATCACCGAATACCATCGCAGAGGCAAGAGCAACACACAGACATCTGCCTGCAATTCCTTTTCTCATAAATTCCCCTTTCTCTTTCCCGGTATGGCGTGTCAACATATCAACACGTCAATCCCTATGTTAAAAAATTAATTCTTCTTTATTTTATAAACATATTCCTCACTAGTCAACATGGTTAAACTACAAATATATTTTTGGACATAATCCACAATCTCTTGTATGCAAAAAGACGGCGGAAACATCTTCTGTCTCCACCGTCTTGCATTGGTTATCCACGAATTATTCTATTGGTATGTCATCCTGCCGTACTATTCTGCTGTTGTGTCAGACTCTGACGTACTTTCGTCTGTCGTTGTCTCTCCATCGGCATCTGTCGATGTTGCTGTGGTCTCTACAGCTCTCTTCATGAGGAAATCAAGAACATTCTCCTCTGTTGCGTAGAACATCAGATCATCCTCTGAATAATACTTATCCACATCTGAATCACTCTCCAGATCGTTCTTCTCCATTGCCTTCTTTCTATATGCTGCGATATCATCGCTGTCAGCAACGAGATCATTGTCGAGTGCTATGCATGACACAACTATCTTCTCCTGCATAACACCCTCAACTGTGGTGTGCAGATACTCAAGGAATGACTCTGTATCCTTGTATCCATAGAAATAAGTCATGTATGTCTGGAAGTCTATTCCGTAATTCTCAGCCTGTGTCTTTGCATTGGAAACTATCGTCTGTACATATGACTTGACCTCCTCCTCAGGATACTTGTCAAATGTAACCTTTCCCTCTACAGCCTTCAGAACTGCGGCTCTGTCTGCCTCGTCCGCTGAGTCATTCTTGTCCTTCTGCAGTTCCTCTCTGAGATGCTCTGTGTATGCATCAGTCGTTGTATAGTCTCCACCTGAAGCCTTCTTTACAAGTGCATCTGTATATTCTGGAATTGTTGTCACTGATATATAATTGATGGTCACCTTATAATCCACGGTAAGACCTGCAACTGTTGTATCTGAATAGTCATCAGGATATGTGACTGTGATATTCTTCGTATCGCCAGGCTTACTTCCTATCAGCTGATCATCACTGCCATCGCCGAGGGTATCATTGCCCATGGTGAGGGTATAATCTGTCTTGCTGTCCTTCTCTGTTCCAGACACAGTCTCAACATAATCAACATTGATCTTGTCTCCATCTGCAACCTCACTGGTCTTATCCTGTGTTGTATCTGAATTACTGTTACAGAACTGGTCTATAGAATTCTGTACATCATCATCTGTTATCTCTCTTGACTCAGGCACATACTCTATATCTGTGTATGCCGATTTGTCAACTGTAGCGCACTTTGAATACTTTTTGAACTGACTTGTGTTGCTGCTGCAACCCGTCATAAGTCCCATACACATAACCGCTATCATGCTTCCTGCTAATATCTTCTTTGCTCTCATATCTGTATTCATACCCCTTTAATTCTCAGAAGACTCTGCTGTCTCTTCTGCTGTTGTCTCTTCTGCTGTAGTACTTTCTGTTGCAGTGTCAGCCTCTACAGCCTTGGCGTTGTCCATCATAAAGTTCATGACCTTCTCTGCCAGTGCATTGTACTTGATCTCCACATCTGTGAGATTGCTTCTTATACTGTCCTCATCAACGTTGTTTTTCTTGGCATAATTGGCAATATATGTGTCAGTCTCATCGTCTGTAACTGTTATACCCTCAGCCTTTGCAACTGCACATACAACCATCTTCTCCTTCTCGGACTCCTCACATACCTGATATACATAATCAGCAAATGAATCCTCATCGTCATATCCATAATAATAGTAGATATATGTTGCATAATCCACACCATAATTCTCAGCCTGGCTCTTCAGTGATGAAATTATCTTGTCAGCATTGGCCTGAACATCTTCTTTTGAAAGATTGTTGATAGTACAGTTGTTGATGACATTCACCATGACATCATTCTGTGCTGCAGCAAGTGCCGTTGCCTCCTTGCTATCCTTAAGATCGTTTCTGACAGACTCCTCATAGTCCTTTGTTGTCTTATAGTCTGTGTTGTTGGCAACAAGCTCATCATTGTATGTTGCAGGCTTGTCGATCTTGATGTAATTGAGAGTTGTCTTGAACTCAGCATCCTTGCCGTTAAGATTATCACTGCCATAATTCTCAGGGAAAGTTACCTTTACAACAAATGTATCCCCAGCCTTATGTCCAACTATCTGATCCTCAAATCCATCGATGAATGAACCGGATCCAAGCACCAGATCATATCCTGAGCCATTGGTATTGCCTCCATCGAACTCCTCTCCGTCCACAGTGCCGACAAAGTCAATATTGACTGTATCTCCATTCTTTGCCTCGCTTGTTGTATCTTTATCATATGTAGCAAGACCATCAACGAATGCATCCACCTTGGACTGTACCTCGTCGTCAGTTACCTCTACACTGGTCTTCTCATACTCTATTCCCTTATAATTTCCAAGCTCCACATTCTGTGCATATCTGTCTACATAATCATCAATGTCCTCCCCGGCCTCAGCATCCGATGATGTAGCATGTGTCGTATTTTTGATATCACTCTTCTTGTTATCTCCACACCCCGTCATCAGTGACATTGACAGTGCCAGCGCAAGCACAACTGCGCAGCCCTTCTTAAATCTTCTCATAACTATACCTCTTTTACGATTTTATTTGCAGAAAATCATTCTTCTCACGATAATCTTCAACGAATTAACTTATATCATATTTTTTTATAAAAATAAAGCAGTTTGCCATAATTCATACATTTCTCACAATTGTATATAAGCAAAAAGACTCCCGGACACTGTCCATATTTGAGTATGATTTTGTGAGCATTTTTTCACATCCCACATTAATCCAAGGTAAAACTACAATATGTTGTGTCTACATATTTATTATTTTTCTATATTTTGTACTTTTTGCAAATAACCTGTAGACAAACAAAATTGGGAATGATATAATCGACCATGTTGAGACATCAGTGTGAGATTTGCGACGAGGCACCTTATTTGTCGCTAATTTTTTTGCGGCTTTTTCAACCGGCATACTATATATTGATGTTTTCTGCATGTATCTATACAATATTTAGGGGGCGTGCTTTTAACGCCATTCACAACACACAGGGAGAATGGGAAATGCAAGTTATCAAGAGAGACGGTCGTGCGGTTACTTACGACCGAAGCAAGATCATA
>CAKQIY010000063.1 GCA_934247115.1 uncultured Coprococcus sp. | reverse complement strand
TGAGTACCTTTATAATCAAACCATTCATTGTGTATCTCCCTATCACTAAAAATTGGAAATTATCAAGTCGACAAATATCGATTTGTAAAACTCAACACACTTATTATACCTTATATCGCCAGAATCGCACATCTGTTTTATATCATATTTCTGCATTATAAAAGGTCAAACCCGTCAAGACCGATGGTTACTGACGAATCTGACCTTTTATAATCAAATTTCTGATTTTTTCTTCAAACCTATTTGCTCCGAATTTGCATTTATTATCTCTATCGAATTTCTGTTATTGATACTAAAGAGCATCTCTCTGTCTTTCCAAACCAAAAGCTGTATTGACGAAATCTCATTTGTCAATACAAAATGAATCAAATCCGATATTTGATCAAAATTTTCTTTAGCTATATCCATACTATCTTCGTACAGGCTCCTGTTTTTTCCTGTATAGCCGTCAGGAAACTCCGTCATCACCCCCGACGCGTCATATGCCAGCAAAGTTATAACTACATATCCATTCGTATCTCCTTTTGGTGTTTCAGATTACTCTACAGGACCACCCCAAGACGTAAATCTATCTGCATATGTGTCAAGATCTGCATATGTGTCAAGATCAGCCACGCTTACAGTCAATTTTCCATCTGTATTTTTATAGTCAATATAGGTTGGATTACACCCTCCTGATGTCTCGCCCACGCTGTCCATAGTGAATGTATTTCCACAGTTCTGGCATACCAGCTTTCCGTCCTGCTCCTTGAAATATGCCATTGGTGAAGGATTACATACCTGGCAAGTATTGAGTGACAGACGTGGTGTTCCGTCAGATGCTTTAACAGCGATAAGCTGGATGTTTGTTCCATTTGAATCATAGTTTACATATAATGGATGCGAAGTCAATGTGTCTACGTCAATTGCAATCTCGCCATTTTCTACTGCAGGAGTTACATATACAGCATTTTCGCTCTTCTCTGTGGTTGCTTCAAGCTTTCCACTACCTGATGAAGTTGAATTTCCTGACGCATTTGAACTTCCTGATGCACTTGAATTTCCTGACGTATTTGAACTTCCACAGGCTGTCAGCATTGATGCCACAAGTACTGTCATTATGACTGTAAGTATTTTTCTGCTTAACACTAATTTCCTTGTAATTGTTTTATTTCTCATTATCTCATTCGCCTTCTCTTTCAATGATATTTATCTTGCCATTTATCATTCCCATCCAGCATGTATACTGAACAGTCCCCGATTCTCCCGGTGTAAATTCGATCACATTCTCTCCCGGTGTAAATTCATGGGTTATGCCATATGCACTCAAAACCATCTTGTAATTGCACCCGTTGATAACCTCTTCCTGTACATTTATTGTCCATTTAACCAGGATTCCGCTATAGACTGTAATCTCCGGGTAACTTCCAAAGTCCAGTTCACTGCTTACATATTGCACATCACCTGATTCTGATATCTCTGCCATGTTTAACTCTTCCGTGTTTTCTGATAAAGTGGCTGTTCTGTTCATATTAATTCCAGACAGGCTTAATCCCTGTGAAAGCATCGCAAGTCCTAGAACCACAACAAGAATACATCCTGCACGCATGACAATCTTTGTATATTTCTTGCCAAGCGCAGACACGATACTTCCAAATCCAAGCATCAGGGGAACTGTACCCAGGCTGAACATCAACATTGCAAATGCTCCTGATACAGGATTACCTGAACCAAGCGCGATGATCTGCATAGACTGCATGGGGCCACATGGCATCAATCCATTCAGCAAGCCAACAAAAAATGGACGCTTTTCTGTTATCTTTCTCCTGCTTATTTTATTTGCAAGTTTGTTCGGAAATCTTACCTGAAACTTTCTCAGTACAGGAATAACTCCCAGCATGTTTATTCCCATTATCACCATAAACAGACCTGCTATTATCTTCAATATTCCCTGCAGGATCAGTGGAATTCCTGTCTCAGCCCCACCTGTTAATATCATACCTATTCCGCCAAGCAGGAAACCAATTACTGCATATGAAATCACTCGCCCTGTGTTATACAGCAATGATGGCATAATTGCTCTATTTCCATTCCCACTGTCATCTTTCCCCGAAGGTATACATTGCGACAGATTTATACCGCCGCACATCGCTATGCAGTGAACCGATGTAAGTAATCCCACTACAAACAACATACCATAGCTCATCGCTTGATCAGCAAGCATCGATGGAACAAGCAGGTTCAGAACACCAAATCTCTGTAACAGATAATACAGGCAGACAATAATTGCAAATGTGCCTATTGAACTGACTGTTTTCTTATAATCTATTTTTCTCCTTTGTACTACTGTGTAATCAAGATCCTGTATGATGTGTATAATTTGCTCCAGTGTCAGTATTTCATTATCAAACTCAACTTCCGCCTGTCCCTTGTTGTGTGAGAATTATATTTGTCAATATTTTTCACAAATTATTCAAACATTAGAAAACACAGCTTCCAATTTTCTGACCATATAAAAAAGCAGCCAGACAAAATTTTGCCTGACTGCTGATAGGTGCTTCCCCAATTATTACATATAAATATTTACTTCTATTGAACCCTACAGTTCCTTGTGGCGTGCAAAGTAATCCTTTGTCTCTGCCACAACCACACCGCTGAGTACAAGCAATGCTATGATATTCGGTATCGCCATGAGTCCGTTGAATATATCAGCGATAGTCCATACAGCCTTAACTGTCATGTAAGGTCCGATAAATACGCAAAGTATGTATAACCAACGATAGATCTGAACTGAGACCTTGCTGCCATTTGTGAGGTACTCAAGACACCGCTCACCATAGTAATCCCAGCCAAGGATAGTTGTAAATGCGAAGAATACAAGGCAGATCATAAGGATGAATGCTGCAACCTGACCTGGCATAAAGAAAAGTCCCTTCTGGAATGCATCAGTTGTGACTGCGATTCCCTCAAGGCTGCCATCCTGCCAGCTTCCCATCATAACGATTGAAAGACCTGTCATTGTACATACGATGATAGTATCAATAAATGTACCTGTCATTGTTACAAGTCCCTGACGAACAGGCTCCTTTGTCTGAGCGGCTGCTGCTGCGATAGGTGCAGAACCAAGACCAGCCTCATTCGAGAAGATACCACGTGCAACACCCTTCTGCATGGCAATTGCAAGACTTGCTGTAACACCACCTGCAAATGACATAGGCTTAAATGCGCACTTGACTATTGTTGCAAATGCAGCTGGAACTTTATTTATATTAACTATGATAAGAACCAGACACACCACAATGTAGAGAACTGCCATGAATGGCACTATAACCTGAGAAACCTTTGATATTCTCTGGATTCCACCGATTACGACAAGTCCTACAAGGATTGCAAGTATAAATGCTGTGATGACGATGGCTATTGAGTAGTCATTTCCAAGGATTGATACTGTATTTACCTTGTCAGGATCAAAGAAAGCCTGAACTGCAGAAGCAATACCATTTACCTGTGTAAATGTACCGATACCCATAAGACCTACGCATGCTCCGAAGAATGCAAATATCTTTGCAAGCCACCTCCACTTGTGACCCATACCGCTCTCAATGTAATAGAAAGGTCCTCCGAGAACGTGTCCATCCTCGTCAATTTTTCTGTACTTTACAGCAAGCAGTCCCTCTGAATACTTTGTTGCCATTCCAAAAAGCGCTGCGATCCACATCCAGAAAAGTGCTCCGGGACCACCGGCAAGGATACCTATAGCTGTTGCTACTCCTACGATGTTACCTGTACCGATAGTTGCTGAAAGTGCTGTACATAACGCGCCAAAGCTCGTCACCTCTCCTGTACCGTCTTCCTCATTCTTAATCATGAATCTCAGTGCCTTTGGCAGATGAACTATCTGAAGGAACTTAAGTCTGATCGTCAGATAGATTCCGCAGACGATGATGAGTATTATGAGTGGCAAGCCCCAGACAATATCATCAACTTTGCCTAAAAAGTTTGTGAATGCGTCCATGTTACTCCTCCTGTTTTTTATTTATAATTCACAAGTGTAAATTATAGCATAAAAATTCTTAAATAAAAACGAAAAAACACGCATTTTCAAGATTTTTCTTGTTTTTTTGCGTGTTTTTTTGAATATTTATTTATTATATTACGAAATAACGTCCTTTTATATTCTTTACCGTCTCTTTGCCGGATGCGGTTTGTCATCACTTCTTATAAGCATCCACACAAGCGAACTGACAAGAAGGAGTATTGGATAAAACAGATTTGGTATTATCTGGAATGCCGATATCTCATGTCCCAGCTCCGACACCGCTGATATTGCAACAAGCATCTGGGCGCCGTAAGGAATGATTCCCTGGAATATGCATGAAAATGTATCAAGCAGTGATGCCGATCTCTTCGGGGATATACCATAATCCTCTGCCATTTCCTTTGCTATCGGATTTGCCATGACTATCGCGACCGTGTTGTTGGCTGTGGCTATGTCCATGGCTCCAACCAGGAGCCCGATTCCGAGCTGGCCTCCCTTGTCACCTTTGAACACCTTCTTTATAGCCGAAAGCAATGCCTCGAATCCGCCATACTCTCTGATGAGCGAACACATGGCAGCCACAAGTACTGCAACCATACTAGTCTCGAACATTCCCGCTGCACCGCTTCCCATATTCGTCAGAAGATCCACTGCTGCCGTCTGCCCTGTGGCAAGCATGATGATGGAACCTGACACGATTCCAACTATCAGGACTACAAACACATTAAATCCCACTATTCCTCCTATAAGTACCAGAACATAAGGAATGATCTGTATCATATTGTAATCATGGTGTACTACTCCGCCTATCTCAGTATTGAATGACTTAACCAAGATTACTATGAGCGTCACAATCGCCGCAGGAAATGCTATCCAGAAGTTTGCCCTGAACTTATCTTTCATGGCACACCCCTGACCATTGCAGGCTGCTATGGTCGTATCAGATATGAACGACAGGTTATCTCCGAACATCGCACCGCCCATGATGGACGCAACGCAAAGCGGCATATTGAATCCCGACGCATCGGCAACCGCAACTCCTATAGGCGTCAGAAGTGTTATTGTTCCAACAGACGTTCCCATAGCTGTTGAGACAAAGCACGCTACAACGAACAGAACTGCCACGGAAAATCTCGCCGGAATGATACTCAGCATAAAGTATGCCACACTCTCGGCACTGCTCCGTCCCACGACTCCCACAAATATTCCCGCCGTCAGGAATATGAGCAGCATGGTTATAATATTTTTGTCTGTAAGTCCATTTGCCATAATCTGAAGCTTCTCATCAAAGCTCACCTTTCTGTTCTGCAGACATGCCACAAATATCGCCACCATGAAGGCGACCACTATCGGAATATTGTAAAATCCCATCGGAATCTTCAGCACGTACTCAAACAGTATTCCAAGTCCCAGATACAGAACAAGAAAGACATATATCGGTATCAGTGCCGCGCCATTTGACTTCTTCATAATTCTCCCTCTTCTTTCATTTTTTTACCTAAATCTGATATCTTTTAATTGAACCTTTCTTCTGCCATGGTATACAAGATACACCGCGTGGACTCCCTCCGGGAAATCCACTCTGTTCTCACACCATCTCCACTCTGTCTCTGATATATCATCAGATAACGGAATATCTATTCTTCCGATGCTCTCGCCATCTTCTGATACGCATATGTCGAAGTATCCCTCAGCATTCATATAGGATGTATAACCACTATTGTCATCTGTACCATCTACATTGTTATCACAAGATTCGTTGAAAGGCGTTGATTCATTTTCTATCAAATCCTTGGAGTCCTTCACCTGCTCCTGATTCTCACATCTCTCATCTACCCTGACAGGCCCCTCATACACCACCTTGTTGGCATCTGTCTCATATCTGACATTCACGCCAAATGTACCGCTGCCCTCAAGTGCAAAATACTTATACCCTATGAGTGTTCCATCCTCTATCTCCGCAATAAATCTGTCCTCACCCTTGTTTGTCACATTAGGGAATTCTGTCGTGTATATACTGTTTGAGCCATGCGGCATATGTCCATTTGTCAGGTTGCATGCTATCACCGCCGGATACGTGCCTTTTGCGGCAAGCGGGCCGTCGTTCAGTCCGCAGCTCGTAACCTCCACCTGGTCTATGTGCCCATCCGCATCTATATATATCTTCTCAGCACAGGCCTGCCTGCTGTAGTCCGACTTATGTGTGAGCCTGTGATAGAACACGTACCACTGACCATTTATGCACTCTATGCTTCCGTGCGTGGTTCCGGTCATATTCAGCTTGTTCTCGAAACTTCTTCCCTTATATCCCACATCGCCATTTGACACTATAGTGCCGCCAAATGTAAATCCGTGATCCGGATAATCGCTCACCGCATAGCACAGCTCATGGTTCTGCCATGATGAATAAACAAAGTAGTATTTGTCTCCAACCTTTCTCATAGATGAGCCCTCGAAAAATGGATGCTCCTCAAATGATGTTCCCTTCACGGCATAAGGTATGATGTGCCGTGGTTCCTCCTTGACCGTCAGCATATCGTCCTCAAGCACCACCATGATTGGTCCCATGATACTGTCCTTGTAGCCAAGAATCTCCTCCTTTGTTCTTCCGAACATTGATACCTCATCGTCCAGCCTGCCATTTGTCAGGAAATCCGGCTCCTCCTCGTATCCGTACTGGGTGCCGTAGAATATCCTGATGATTCCGTCATCATTCATGGCTGCCGGATCAAAGCAAATGTACTTCTTCATCACCGTGCCATCCTTATACTGCACATGGCCAAGATATTCGTATTTGCCCGCCGGTGTGTCACACACAGCTACACTGATCGGACCTGTATATCCGCCGTAACCGTAGTCACCGCCCATACAGTAATACAGATAATATCTGCCGTCATTTCCCCTCACGACATCTGGCGCATACATATACTTCAGCTCCGGATACGCCGGATCCTGGCTCGCCCTGTATGTAATGCCCTCGCATCGCCAGCTTGTCAGATCTTTTACCGGCGCGGAGTACACTACATAATCCTGCATACAGAACGTGTAACCGCCCTCCTTATCGTGAGATCCATAATGATAAACCCTGTCGCCCCATACATGCGGCTCACCGTCCGGTATGTATTCATTCAACGGCAAAAATGGATTGTAAACCTGCCTGTTCATATATCTTCTCCTTCTTGTATCAATTTTTTCTGTTTCACTAAAACAATAAATACCCAACATGATCCGCGTCATCTACAGACATGTTGGGTTCTCATATTTACAAGTATATTTAATAGAACTTTTTTAGTCAACCTACAAAATTCTGGCTGCCTGACTATTTATTTTGGTGTATCCAGTCATTCATAAAAACGCCTTGTTCAGCGCATTTTTACAAGAAAGGCTGCATCTGCTCGCAGAGTTTCTTCTCAAGCTCTATGAGTCTCTTCGTCTTATCCTTCGCCCTGTCATCCGCCGCCTTATATTCGTTTAGATATTTATTCAGCGACTTCACACCCATATTGCAGCCATCCGTCATAAGCTCCGCTATGGTATTGTCAGACTCATCCACTATGAGTTTCACATTTGTCTTGATCCAGGACATGCCCTTGGCTATTGGATTTGGATCCTTGCCATCGTCATGGTACTCATCCAGTAGTTTCTGTATCTCCTGCTTTATTGCATCATGTTCCTCTTTACATTCTATAAGTATCTTCTTCATCTTCGCCGCGTGTACATATCCGAGCACCTCATCAATAGACGAAACACCCATCTTGATCCCGGCATCACATTCCCTGAGCAGCTTTATTGTGTCTGGTGATATCATCTC
>CAKQIY010000062.1 GCA_934247115.1 uncultured Coprococcus sp. | reverse complement strand
GTTGCGTATCTCCTGTCACAGGGTTGCACTGTTGTAGTAGACAAGAGTGATGTAACTTACGATGGCTCCATCTGGGGACAGCCCATCGGGACAGACACATATCCTTTATTACATGGTGAAAAGGTATACAAGAACATAACTTATTTGGGCTGTAACGATTTGTCTGACGTTGTCTCAGTTGTGTATAGCAACGAAGATAAGACAACTTACGGAGACCATGACTATGTTGACGGAGTGTGCAGATACTGTGACGAAGAAGCATTGGCATCCGTAACAAGTGGTGAGATTATCACATACTATCCATCACTTCAGGGTGCTATAGATTGTGCCGAAAACATACCTAGCAGTGTTGTTGCTGTTATTGCAGATACAGAACATAAAACTTGCTATGTAAATAATCCTGATTCCGATTTTACCATTGATATAAACGGAAATAATGTAAATGGGGTTACAGTAAACAATGGGAAAATAACAATAATTGATTCCAAAGCGAACGGTGAAATGCAGGGCAGCTTAGTAGTAAGTAGTGATTCAATAGTAACGCTTGGCAATGTGAAGATATCAGAGTTAATAAAAGTCCATGGACAACTGGTATTAAATGGCGGAGATTTAGAAAGAATAAATTTATATGAAAACAGTGCGAAAGTATTCTTTAACAACAGTGATATAAAAATCAACAATTGTATATATTGGTGGGATGAATATTTTGAAGGACTGATTATAAATGCCGAACTTCACAATATTATTCCTATTATTCCAAATTGGTCTAGACTTGAAGCAAATACTCCACTTGTCGGGGCAGGAAATAATATTACATTGGATGTAAATTGGTTCAATATATTGTCAGGGGTTACGGAACGTGATATGACATCCAGCATAAAGGATAATAAACTTATAATTGGAGCATTGATCAATGAAAAAGTGAAGACCGGATTTGAGGAAGGCGCAACGTTTACTTATTCTGGCGCTGAATTAAAACCAACTGTTAAAGTATATATTAATAAAGTTTTACAGGATGATGAACAGTTAATAGAAAACACGGATTACATCGTATCATATTCCGACAACATCAATGCCGGCACAGCAACTGTAACCATAACAGGAATCGGCGCTTACTCAGGATCAAAGAATGTCACATTTACCATCGAGCCAAAGAAGATTGACAGTCCAACATTTGACGGACTTAAGTCTGAGTACACATACACAGGACAGAAGGTAGAGCCTGAGTTTACCCTTTGGGACGGCGATACAGTCATTCCATCAAGCGAGTATGAAGTCATATACAGTGATAACACAGAAGTTGGAACAGCTACAGTAACCATCAAAGATGCCTCCGGTGGAAATTACGAGGTGAATTGTAAGGCTGAATTCAATATAGTTAAAATTGATACAGTTATTATAAATGAACTTCCAGTGGCAGATGCTGTAAGCTATGATCCAAATAAAACTTTAGGAGCTATAAACATTTCTGGTGGAAATGTACTTGACCCTTCAGGGAAAAACGTACCAGGAAGCTGGAGCTGGGCAGATACCTCAGTAGTACCGACAGTGGACAATTCAGGTTATGATGTTGTATTTACCCCTGATGAACAGGAACATTACAATCCGGTCATGGGAACTATCCAGGTAAATGTCTTAAAGGCCGATGTAAGCATAGCTGATCTGCCGACAGCAAGCGCAATAACATACGGCGACAGCCTTGCAAAGTCTGTTTTATACGGAGGAACAGCATATTTTGACGGTATTAACAAGGTTGAGATATTTGGAACATTTGCATGGAAGGATGATTCCATAAAGCCGTTTGTATCTGACAGTGACAAGACGCTGTACACCGTTGTATTTACGCCGGCTGACAGTGTGAATTACAACACAGCAGAAATTGAGATCATGGTAAATGTGAGCAAGGCTGCAATGCCGAATCTGCTGTTAAGTGTAGATAATACACATAAGACCGTTGGAAGTATTGCACTTCCTGGAGACTGGACATGGCTTGATAAAGACACTGAGACTGTGATAAAGGCAGGCGGATCAGTGGAAGCAATCGCTGTATACGTTGGCGATGACAAGGAAAATTATGACAGTACTGAGCTTAAGATAACCATCTACAGAGCGGCGTGCTTAGAGGAAAAAACTGTAAAGTATACACTAAAAGGTGAAAAAGCACCAACCTGTACAAAGTCTGGAACTGGACATACAGAGTGTTCAATCTGCGGCGATGTCATGAGCACAGGTGTGTATGTAAAGGAACTTGGACATAAGTGGAATTCCGGCAGGGTGACAAGGAAACCTACATACACGGCGACAGGTGTGAAGACATTCACATGTACCGTGTGCAAAGCAACTAAAACAGCAAGTATTGCTAAACTTGCAACCACAGATATAAGCAAGAAGACAAGTAAGATCACAGTTTCCGGAATAGAGAACAAGATCTACAATGGAAAGGTACATACCCAGAAGTCTCTTGTTGTAAAGGCTGGTGCAAAGACACTTAGACTGAACAAGGATTACACTGTCACCTACAGCAAGAACAAAGCGGTTGGCAAGGCAAGCGTGATAATACGTGGTAAGAATGCATATTCAGGAAAGATAACAAAGACATTTGCCATAGTAAAGGCTGCCAAGGGAAAGACATATACAGTTGGAAAATTCAAATACACTATAACCGGAGCAAAGGCAGACGGCACCGGAACAGTTGCAATTGCCGGAACAACATACACAAGATCAGATAAGAAATTTGCTTCACTGACCATCGCAGACACTGTTGTTATAGGAGATGTAAGGTTTAAGATAACATCTGTAAGCGCAAATGCATTCAGCAGATATACTATGCTGACAAGTGTTGTTATCGGAAAGAATGTGACAAGCATTGGCAGCAACGCATTTGTATCGTGCAAAAACCTGAAGAAGATGACGATAAAGTCAGCTAAGCTCAAGAGCGTTGGAGCGAAAGCCTTCAGTGGAACGTACAGTAAAATCACATTTGCAGTACCTAGGAATAAGGTCACAGCATACAAGAAACTGATAAAGAAGGGCAGTCCTTCTGCGAAAGCAATCTATAAATAACAAATATATAAATTGCCTGTAAAAACAAGACTTTCAGCCCTCTTGTACATGCAGCGTATTCGCCATTTTCGATACGCCGCATGTATACAGAAGTCTGGAAGTCTTTTTATATATCAAGGACAATAGCATATTTTCTTAGCCAGTGATCAATCTGGAGAAGATATGCCATCATCTGAGGTCCTGCCATGAGCTGGCCGAACCACGGCCTGCCGTAATCCTTTGACGCGTTTATGAAGTTTTTCACATATTCTCTGTCGATGAGAGGCAGAAGAGGACTTTCCGGATTGCTTAGCACACAGAGAAGCCTCTTTGCAAGCTCCTGCTCATAATGAGGGTCATATGACTTGGGATAAGGGCTTTTCTTTCTGTACATGATCTCGTGCGGTACATAATCCTTCATGGCCTCCCTGAGAAGCTTTTTCTCACAGCCTTCGGAATATTTGTACTCCCATGGAACGTTAAACACATAATCAAGTATTCGTGGATCTGCAAATGGAACTCTCGCCTCAAGTCCGCTTGCCATGCTTGTTCTGTCCATTCGGTCAAGCAATGTCTGCATGAACATCCTGATATTAAGATAAGATATCTGTCTGCGCCGCTTTTCTGTGTCGGATTCCCCCGGAAGAAGATTGATCTCGGATAAGAGAGAATTGTACAGTGATGACACATATCCCGGTATATCAAGACTATCTCTGAGGTCCGGCGACAGTACTGAGAGCCTTGGCGACAAATCCTTCATCCATGGAAATGTGTCTGAAGACAGCAGTTCATCCCTGTAAAACCAAGGGTAGCCTCCGAATATCTCATCTGCACATTCCCCGGTCAATACTACTTTGTATTCCTTTGCCACAAGTGAGCAGAAGTAGAGAAGGGAAGAATCCACATCCGCCATCGTCGGCATATCCCTGGATTCTACTGAAGTGTAGAGGTAATCTGCAAGGTCGCTATAATTGCATGTCAGATATGTGTGGTCTGAATCTATGTGCGAGATCATCATGTCGACGTATGGACGATCCTGCTCTGGCTGGAATGCATTTGACTTGAAATATTTGGAATTATCTTTGAAATCAAATGAGAAAGTGTGCAGCTTTTTCCCCTGCTCCCTGAGTTTTGTGGCGCATACGCTGCTGACTATTGACGAGTCGATCCCGCCTGAGAGAAAAGTGCAAATAGGGACATCAGATACTATCTGTCTCTCTATGCTGTCCCTCACAAGATAACGAACCTTCTCCACCGTGTCTTCGTAGCTGTCCGTGTGTGGTGTGCTTGTGATGCGGTAGTATGTGAAGTCACTCATTCCATATGCTGAGAACTTCATAAAATGTCCCGGTCTCACTTCATCTATGTTCTTGAACACACCGCAGCCGGGAGTTTTGGACGGACCAATTCCAAACACTTCACATAGTCCATTTGCATCTATGACAGGTCGTATGCCCGGATAGCATAGTATCCCTTTTATCTCCGATGCAAATACAAGAGTCCTGTCATCTGTCACCGAGTAATACAGTGGCTTGACACCGAAGTGGTCTCTGTACAGATATATTGTCTGGATATGCTCATCATATATTGCAAATGCAAATATACCGTTCAATCTATGTACAAAGTCCGGGCCGTAGTGCAGAAAGCAGTTGAGTATAACCTCTGTATCAGATGTTGTGTCAAATGTATATCCCAGGGCGAGCAGCTCCGATTTCAGCTCCTTTGTGTTGTAGATCTCGCCGTTGTACACTATGTATACAGTATTTTCTCCGATTGCCTTTTTCATGGGCTGTTCGCCTCTTGCCACGTCACGTATGGACAGTCTGGTGTGAGCAAGCCCGCAGTGGGATGACAGCACTGTATTCTGTGCATCCGGACCTCTGTGAGCAAGCGCCTTATTCATGTCGTTCAATATGTATGAGTATCGTTCATGTTCGGTATTGAAATCCCTGTTGGAGTTATAGAATCCTGCGATGGAACACATATATTTACCTCTTTTTGTGGTATCTATATATTATATTGGGGAGTTGATTTTATAGAACTTTTAGATGATATGCGGTTGTAGTATGATTAAATAAAAGTTATAATCTAAACAAGATTTTTATATGAAGGACTGACATTGCGCTTGGAGAGAGGTTAATAATGTTAAAAGTAATAAGAAATGGAGACGCGAATTTATGAAATTGCAGAACATCCTGAGATGGACGAGGATGATTTTGCTGAACATATAGCATATTGGCTTGATCTGGACTGATAATTTGAAGATATATGTATGTAAAGTAAAGTGCATGAATCAAATGGTTCATGCACTTTATTTTGTTATATCACACCACAGGTGTAATGCGGAACAAAGCATGAGTTGATATAATTGAATACACTGTCATGTTATGATTATTGCAACAATTGAGTTTGGAGTTTATAGAAGACATATCCTTAAGAAACAATATAGAAAGAGGAAATCTACCGTGAAAAATACAATAATACAGACTAATAAAAAATACCTTCCGGGGCTGTTAAACATTGCGGTTCCGATCATGCTTAGCAATCTGATATCACAGCTTCAGATGCTTATAGACAGAATATTCTTAGGACACGTAAACAGCATGTACATGAGCGCACTCGGCAATGTGACTTCACCGATGTGGACAACCATGTCATTTTGTTTTTCCATAGTGACAGGAGCGTCCATACTGATAAGTCAGAGCGTTGGCGCAGGAGATACCGAACACATAGAAGAGTATTCAGGTGCCATGGTGAAATACAATAATATCATACCGATACTGTTATTTTTCTTCTGGACATTCTGCGCTGAATTTGTATTCAGACTCATGGGTGTGTCAGACGGCCTGATGCCGATGTGTCTTGATTATTCCAGGTATTATGCGCCTGTATTTCTGATAACAGGACTTGGCGGTGCATTCAGTGTCATACTCCAGACATCGAACTATACCAAACCACTTGTTGTATATGGAATATTAAGATCTGGCGTAAATATATTCCTTGACTGGGTCATGATATTTGGAAGATTTGGGCTTCCGGCCATGGGGATAAAGGGTGCAGCCATAGCGACTACAATAGCGGAGTACTCTGGACTTATATTTGCAGTGATATTCGTGGTATCAAGCAAGAAACTTAACACTAAACCATCTATGAAATGGGTGGTAAAGGCACATATAAAGCCATATCTTTTGTCTGCGAAGCTTGGTGTCAACACAGCTCTTGAGGATTTTGCATGGAATCTAGGAAATCTGCTGCTTATAAGGATTCTCAACGCCATAAATGAGATGGCTGCCGGAATTTATTCCATCATATTCAGTGTTGAAGTCCTGGCGGTCGTCATCATCGGAGCGATAGGAAATGGTACAATGACACTAACCGGTGAGGCAAAAGGAAACAATGATCTGAGCAAATACAAGGGTGTATGTGTCTGTGCGTATGGCTTGTGTATAGTAGTTGGAATCATCACACTCGGTGTCTGTCTTGCGTTTCCACAGCAGATCATATCACTTTTTACCAACGACAAGAGTATAATTGCATCGTGTGGGATATATCTGATCTTTATCAGTATCAATCTGTTCGCAAAATCCGCAAACATAGTTGTTGGCAATGCGATCAGGGGCAGCGGCAACACGATATGGATGCTCATAACACAGCTGTTTGGCACGGTGTGGGTGGTTTCTGTGGCACTTTTGTTCGTGTTTGTCCTTAAGCTTGGAATCGCCGGAGTTTTCCTTGCGGTCATAGTGGACGAGATTGTGAGATCATTTATCAATCTGGGCAAATATCTGAGGATAGTGAAGAACTGGGAAAGCACAGAAAGTCTTATATGAAAGGGGATATATGATTTGGTTTTAGAAACTAAGAGATTGATATTACGTCATTGGCAGGAAAATGACGCAGATATATTATTTGAATATGCAAGTGACCCAGAGGTGGGACCTATAGCAGGCTGGCCTGTGCATGAGAGCAGGGAGTACAGCCTTGATGTGATACGGAATGTATTTAATGGACCGGAGTGTTACGCAGTGTGTCTGAAGGATAGCGGTCTGGTTGTCGGAGCCATCGAATTACTGTTAAATGGAAGGACAGATATGACAGCTCGCGATGATGAATGTGAGCTTGGATACTGGATAGGAAAGCCGCACTGGGGCAACGAATACGCACCGGAGGCGGCCAGGAGACTCATAGAACATGGATTTCTTGATCTGGGCATGAGAACGATATGGTGCGGTTACTACGATGGCAATTCCAAGTCCCGCATAGTACAGGAAAAGCTTGGATTTGTGTTTCATCATACCTGTGATGAAGTGGATGTGCCTCTTTTGAATGAAGTCCGGATAGGACATACGAATATTCTGACGAGAAAACGTTGGCTGTCTGAGAAGATGAAGAAATCGCTGTATGATCAGCTGGCCAGGGATTACTGCTGTGATGCGGTCGATATATATTCCAGTGACAATATATTCTCTGAATACAGACAGATAGCAGGGCAGAGGCGGTTCAAAGGACAGGAAAAGTGCCCACTCAAAATAGCTGTGGTAAATGGCAAATTGTTATTTACCGGCCGTAGAGAGATTGTAGATGAATGCAGAAAACGCTATGAGAATGCATCTGGAAAATGGTTCATGGATGTAGTGAATTTCCGTGAGCTTGACAGCATTCTTTCCAGATACGGATGTAAATTGAAATCTGCTCATCCATTTTACCTTCCGACGAAACTGTGCGAACATGCAGTGAGAAAAGATGCTACAGATAAACCGGTTGATTCAAAGCTTAAAGAAGATTTTGACCTTGTCAGGTATACGGGGGATGAGATCCTGCAATTCAAAGGAGATGACAGATGGAATGAAGCATTTTGCTTTGATGATAACACTCCTGATGTGCTGGCCGTGGCTGCTGTATCAGATGGTGAGATTATTGGTATGGCTGGCGCAAGCGCTGACAGTGACGATTTCTGGCAGATTGGTATAAATGTTGTTCAAGATGCTGAGGGAAGACATGTTGGAACATCGCTTGTATCTGAACTGACCAAGGATATACTCAGATGTGGTAAAATTCCATATTATGGCACAGGAATGTCACATATAGCCTCCCAGAGAGTAGCCGC
>CAKQIY010000061.1 GCA_934247115.1 uncultured Coprococcus sp. | reverse complement strand
CAAGAGGCAGCAGATCTTCCCCGTTCTGTTACCTCTTGTTTTTTTGTGTCCAAAACTGTATATTTATTGTGATGTATATATGTACACATAGATTACATCAACGTATAATATGTGTCCACATTACATGTGTCATATTGCATTGATTTTATATGTATATTTTTCATAACATTTTACATAACAGGAGGACTTTCATGATTTCAAAGAAATATTCATCAATGTTAAACAACACTTCCATCATCAGAGAATTTGCGCAGTATGCTTCAAAGCGTGCCGCTGAGATCGGTGCCGAGAATGTGTTCAACTATACTATAGGCAATCCATCTGTGCCTACCACAGATGACTTCAACAAGGGACTTATCGACCTTATCCAGAATGAGGATTCACTGGCACTCCATGGTTATAGCCCAACACTCACTATTTATTCTGTAAGAAAGGCTGTCGCAGATTCATTGAACCGCCGTTTCGGCATGGAGTATGTTCCTGAGGACATCTTCATGACATCAGGTGCTGCCGGAGCTCTGGCTCACGCCATCAGATGTGTCACAGAACCGGGTGACGAGGTCATCACATTTGCCCCTTACTTCCCTGAATATGTACCATACGTTGACGGAACCGGTGCTGTTCTCAAGGTCGTTCCCGCGGACATTACTTCATTCCAGATCAACTTTGACGCATTCCTCGAGATGATGAACCCAAATGTTCAGGCAATCCTCATCAACTCGCCAAACAACCCATCCGGAATCGTCTACTCAACCGAGACTATAACACATCTTGCCCAGATCCTCACAGAGAAACAGGAGGAGTACGGACATGACATTTACCTTATATCAGACGAGCCTTACAGAGAGATCGTATTTGAGGGAACTGATTCGCCATTCATCTCAAAGTTCTACGACAACACCATCTGCTGCTACTCATTCAGCAAGTCTCTGTCACTGCCTGGAGAGCGTATCGGATACGTGGCTGTAAACCCTAAGTGCAAGGATGCCGAGCTCATCATCAACATGTGCGGACAGGTATCACGTTTCACAGGACACAACTGTCCTTCATCTCTGATACAGCTCGGAGTTGCAAAGGTGCTTGATGAGACATCTGATCTGTCAATCTATGAGAAGAACAAAAACATCCTGTACAAGGAGCTGACGGCTATGGGATATGAGTGTGTTGAGCCGGGCGGAACCTTCTACATGTTCCCTAAGACTCCTATCGCAGATGCAAATGAGTTCTGTAACATGACAGCCCACGAGCTTGACCTGATCCTTGTTCCCGGCGACAGCTTCATGTGTCCAGGACATATGAGACTGGCTTACTGTACTACAACAGATATGGTTGAGCGTTCTCTGCCATTGTTTGAGAAGGCTATTAAGATGTGTAAATAATGATCTGGGTATGATTTTCTATATCGATAGCAAGTCTTACCAGTATAGATATTATTTGCACTAATCTTGTTTATACAAAATTATTTTAGGAAAGTATAGAGATATAACATATGACTAACATAAAAATAATTCTCGCCTCCGGATCGCCGAGAAGGAAGGAGCTTCTGGCTCAGGCAGGATATGACTTCGATGTATGTCCAAGCCTATCTGAGGAAGATCTTGAGGTGATGGCTCCATCAGAATATGTGATGCTCCTTGCCAAGATGAAGGCAGATGAAGTGTGCAACAGGCTCATCGCCGAGGATGTGGGAAGACGGGTTAAGAAGCTTCCTGAACGCTTTGTTGTTCTCGGCGCAGACACCGTCGTTTCACTGAACGGCAGGATTCTCGGAAAACCGTATGATTATGACGATGCATACAACACCCTGAACAGTCTGTCAGACCAGACGCACCAGGTATACACCGGTGTATGCCTGATATATGTGGAGGGAAGGGCAAAGACTTCGAGTTCTTTCTTCGAAAAGACGGACGTGACCTTCTATCCTGTGTCCCACAACGAGATCATCCAGTACCTCGCGACAAATGAACCATTTGACAAAGCCGGAAGCTATGGAATTCAGGGCAAGGGCGGTCTGTTCGTCAAGGGAATTGAGGGCGACTACAACAACGTTGTTGGATTGCCACTCGCAAGGGTGTATCATGAGCTTGAGGATTTAATATCGGAAGAGTAGGTATACTGACCACCAAAATAAATAAACCAGCAGCTGCTACATTTTGTAACAACGGCTGGTTTATTTTTTATTCATCCTATTTTCTTACAGAATCATTTTAGCGTTATATTGTAAATGAAATTGTAAAAAATAAGCAATCTGCAAATTGCTTATTTTTTTGTCGTCTTATGGACGACGCAGGCGAGTAGTAAATCACCTGCGTTGTATTATACAGTAATCTATAGTGATTACTCCGTCTACTTTTCAAGAAGTCCTTTTAAATGTGCAATTTCTTCCTGAGACTTTTTTAGAGCATCCATCAATTCATTTAATTGTATATGCTGTTCCTCAATCTGCTGGTTTTTGCTATCTATATCTTTCTGCATTTCGTCCATCATGTAATGGACTGTATTCTCATCCAAAATCTTAAGTGCTTCCGAAAACATTCCGACCACCTCCTGAGGCTTGTCCAGGTAGCCTGCCATGTCTGCGATTATGCCTTCCAATTGCGGATAATCAGAAACCAGTTCATCCAGTCTGCTGACATCGTCAGTGGAGAGCAGGGCAAGCCATCCATTCAATTCGTTTAGTTCCTTCTTAGCCTTAGAATAGTAGCTTTTCTGGAACACGTCAAGTGGGATGAGATAAAATTCCTGAAGCATATCCATCTGTATTTCTGAGTCAAAAACTGTTCTTCCAAAGTGTACATAATAGTCCTTCACTGCCTCTTTTTTCAGCTCAGGTGGACTATTTTCGAATATGATAATAGTATAGACTTTCTTGAGGTCATTGTAGGTGAATGCCTCTTCCTTATTTCCCTTAACCCGGGCATATTGCCTGAGCAGCAGATCCGCGGAATAGCAGGACATTCTCTGAGCTGGAAAGAGATATGATATTTTCTGGATCTCTACGTTAGCAATAGAACCATCCTCTAGTTCAACGACGATATCCATGATGAGAAGTGATGTCCCCTGAAGCTGACTGTCCTCCTGTGTCAGTATACCTTTTATCTTCACTTTGCGCTTTAGGATGCTGCTGATAAATCCTGCAAGTCGGTCAGGATAAATATCCGGGTTGAACAATTTTTTGAAGAATGGGTCATAGGCATAGTATCTCCTTGTCTTTTGTATATTTCAATCTCTGTGGAATTCAAAAACTGGTCTCTCCAGTTATAAAACCAAGTATTAGAGACCTAGTCAGATCTGAATTTTGAAATGTTTTGATAAAATATTTTATAGACGTGCACATCTGATATCTCGCACCTTATCACTCGTACTTTTATAAGTCAATAATCCGAAAAAAGTCGCGCATTTTGCCCGCGCACTCCAGGAAGTTGACAAATTATTGGATCAATGACTGAACGTATATCCCAAACATTTTATTATCTCTATGTTTTTGTATGACATATTATGCCCAGCAGCTATACAAAAAGTTAACTACCTTAAAAGGTCTTCATTCAGAGGGCAGTTTATCTTAAGTATAATTAATAATCTGTCCAAAGAAAAAGTGGCAGGCGTCATATATACAGACATCTGCCACTTTTAATTACATCTCATATTTATCTTCTATCTCAGTTCTTTCTTCACATTGAAGATAGTTCCAACGACCTTCGGTCCTGCATTGGAGGCAACTGCTGCCCCGATCTGAAAATAGTCTGATGGACCATATCCAACCTTCTCCGTCATACGGGTTGTCAGCTCATCTCTGACGGTCTCATCATTTCCGTATACTACCTGGTACTCTGAACCTGGCTCCATCTCTTCTACTGTGACATCCACCATCTTTGCCATGAGCTTCTTCTCACCGCGGCACTTGATAGCTGTCACGATCTCATTTGCCCAGATCTTCATGATAGGCTTCACGCCAAGTGCATCTCCAACCAGAGCCGCTGCACTAGGTATTCTTCCAGACTTTGCCGCATACTTGAGTCCATATATTCCGAAGTATATCCTTCTCTTTGGGAGTTCATCCTTCAGATACCACACGATGTCCTTGGCATCCTTGCCTTCCTGCACCATCCGCGCTGCCACAATGACAGGATATCCATACTGTCCGCTATATCCTATTCCGTCAAATACATATATACTGCTCTTTCCGGCACACTCAGGATATTCCTCCTCAAACTGATCTGCGGCCTGCTTTGCATTTGCATATGATGCAGATCCGTCCTTGTTGATACTTACATATATAATATCCGTATAGCCCTGTTCAACCAGTTCCTTATACACCTCTCCAAACTGATATGCAGTGATCTGTGATGTCTTTGGAAGATCATCATTCTCCGCCATGAGCTTGTAGAAGCCCTCATTGTCAAAATCAACCCTGCTCAGATAAGATTTGCCGCCTATCACGACCGGAAAAGGAAGAATCTTGATTCCAAGCTCCTTCTCCTCCTTCTCGGATATATCACTGGCAGAATCTGTCATTATAATAATTTTTCCCATAATTCACAAAACTCCATTTTATTTCCTTACGAAAAGTTACCTATCATTCTCCATACGCCACTTGATACATCTGTTGAGATAATGGACATAATCAGGGTTCTTGCACATGCCCTTGCCCTTATCATCAGATATCTTGGCAACATCCATGCCGTTACATGCTGTAGTCTTCATAACTATGTTGAGCGGTTCATCGCACGTATCGTTGGATATATATGTTCCTATTCCAAATGCAACCTTGATCTTGTCCTTGAAATAGCTGTTGAGTTTGTCTGCTTTCTCGAAATCAAGGCTGTCGCTGAATAGAAGTGTCTTGGTCTTTGGATCAAGTCCAAGCTCCTCATAATGATGAACCATCTTGTCGCCCCACTCATAAGGATCGCCGCTGTCGTGTCTCACCCCACTGAAAAGTGTCGCATATGTGAGCTGGAAATCCTTCAGGAAGCAATCTGTTGTGATGGCATCAGTGAGAGCTGTTCCGTTCAGCACTCCATACTCCTTAACCCATGCATCCAGAGCATACCAGTTGGAATATGCAGGATTGTGCTTATGATTACCCTGTCCAACACACATGATCCACTCATGCGCCATAGTTCCAACCGGAACCAGATCATACTTCCTTGCCAGATATACATTACTTGTTCCGACAAATGTTGAACCCGGATACTTGCGCTCACTGAGTTCCTTGACTGCAAGCTCCTGAGCTTCAGACGAAAGTCTTCTTCTGAGTCCAAACTCACTGAAAGCTCCAAGGTTATACTCTCCTGTCTCGACTTTTCGGACCTTCTCATCAAGCTTCTCCCTGAATGATGCAAGCAACTTATCATAGTCATCGTTCATTCTGAAGTAGACCTCATTCACTATAGCTAGAGTAGGTATCTCATACATGGAAGTATTGAGCCATGTTCCTCTCGCCTCTATCTTCAGTCCACACTCAGCGTCATCTGATATCTCAAAGTCCTCATATCTTGCCTTCCAGAGTCTCAGAAAATCAACATAAGAACCCTTTATCCACTTGATATTGTGCAGATACTCAAGCTCCTCCTCTGTAAATCTCAGATCACAGTAGAGCTGTATCTGTCTCTTGATCTCATCAACCATCTCCTTTGTGAAGAACACGTCAGTATTCCTGCACTTGAAAGACCATGTTGTCTTATAGTCACTGAACTGATGGTAAATCGCCTGTCCCATACTAAACTTGTACATATCCGTTTCAAGCAGGCTTGTGATTATTCTTTCCATTTTTATACTCTTCTTTCTCTTTTTATCCGCTCCACACATACGGCTTAACAGCCATATATCACGGAAATACGGAAGTATACGCAAGTTCAAATACTTCCACTTATAATAAGTTAGCACACAGCCCGCTGTCAAGCACTATTACCTTGCAACTATTACATATAGTATTGTATAATGTTACCGTTCAGAGCCATGCAGCACAATATAAGAAGTGGCTTGTCATGCTTGCATGAACAAGGCATTTCTTATATTGTGCTATACGGCGGATACGCCGCACCGAACAGGCTCGAAGAGACTGTGAGGTGGCATGGCTCTGAACACCTCAGGGCACACCAGCCGAACAGGCTCGAAGAGACTGTGAGGTGGCATGGCTCTGAACGCAGCAGGGCACACCAGCCGAACAGGCTCGAAGAGACTGTGAGGTGGCATGGCTCTGAATGCCGCAGAGTCGTATACTTCGAACAGGCTCGAAGAAACTGTGAGGTGGCATGGCTCTGTGTATACATTATGAAAAGAGGATATATTATGTTAGAGCAGAACAACGAAAAAAAGCCTAAGAAATACGCCGGTATTCTGGCTCATCCGACATCATTTCCAAGTCCATACGGAATCGGTGATCTGGGTCCGGGCGCTTATCAGTTCATCGACTTTCTTGCAGCTTCAGGATTAAATCTGTGGCAGGTACTTCCACTTGGTCATACCGGCTTTGGCGATTCACCTTATCAGCCATTCTCAGCATTTGCCGGTCAGCCACTTATCATCGATATCGACTACCTCAGAAAGAAGAAGTTACTTATCGACGAGGATTTCTCAGCTATGCCTGACTGGGATCCTGAGAAGATCGACTATGGAACACTTATAGAATTCAAGACAGAACTTCTGAAGAAAGCGTATGAGAGATTTATCGACGCTGACTATACAGATGATATGTCAGGAGACGAGGAACTCATGGCAAAATTTGATGCATTTGTCAAGAATACAACCTGGCTCGCCGACTACTCACTGTTCATGGCCGGTAAGGATGCGCACGAGGGAATGCCTTGGTACATGTGGGATGATTCACTCAAGAAGCCGACTGCAAGGCAGAAGACCACATGGAAGAAGAAGCTTGCCGACGGAATCGGATATTACAACTTCCTCCAGTTCCTTTTTGCGGAGCAGTGGCAGGCCCTCAAGACATATGCAAATGATCTCGGAATCAGCATAGTAGGCGACACACCTATATTCCTCGCATGGGACAGCGCAGATGTATGGTCCAATCAGGAACTGTTCCTGCTGGATTCAAAAGGATACCCTATCGAGGTTGCAGGTGTTCCACCAGATTATTTCTCAGCTACCGGTCAGCTCTGGGGCAACCCTCTGTACAACTGGAAAAAGCATACCGAGACAGGCTATGCATGGTGGATAGAGAGGATCAAATATCAGCTCACAGTAACAGATTTCCTCAGGATAGATCACTTCAGAGGATTTGACCGTTACTGGGCAGTGCCTTACGGTGAAGAGACCGCCATCAACGGCGAGTGGAAGCCAGCTCCAGGACTGAACTTCTTCACACAGCTCGAAGCTAACCTTGGCTACCATCTTCCTATCATCGCCGAGGATCTCGGCGAGATAGATGATTCAGTCATAGAACTCAGAGACAAATTCGGACTTCCTGGAATGAAGATCCTTCAGTTTGCATTTGAAAATCCAAACGAGAACGACTTCCTTCCACATAACTATACACCTAACTGTGTATGCTATACAGGAACACACGACAACGACACCACACTTGGATGGTATACGCAGGCTTATGAGGCTTCAAAGGATAAGCTTAGAAGATATTACAGCACTGATGCAAGTGATATCTGCTGGGTTATGATAAGAGCATGCTTCTCTTCTGTTGCCAACATGGCCATCGTTCCTATGCAGGACGTGCTAAAGCTCGACTCATGGGCACGTATGAACACGCCAGGCGTTGGAGAGGGCAACTGGGCATGGAGATTCAAAGCCTCAGACCTGAGCAAGCAGTTGTCAGACAGACTTCTTGAGACATCCAAGCTTTATGGAAGATATACTCCAATACCGGAGAAGAAGGATTCTGAGGAGAAGTAATCATACAACGAGTCGAATCAATGCTGAAACATTTAAAATAGCATAAGGAGAATTATAATATTGAGAACAATATTTGCATATTTATTTGCCTTTCTGGGCATCATCCTGTGTACTCCGTACCACCTGTATCTGTACCTTCTGGCTAAGAAGGATCAGGAAAAGGCGTACCGCCACGCCCAGAAGCTGGTCAAAGGCTTCTTCGGAATAGTCCTGTTCATATGCGGTGCCAAGCGCACTGTCATAGGTCTCGAACGGGTACCTAAGGATCAGCCTATTCTGTTTGTCGGCAACCACAGAAGCTTCTTCGATATACTGTGCTGTCACAACGCACTGGACAGGCCTCTGGGATTTATGTCCAAGGATGGAATCCTGAAGGTTCCTATCCTTCCATGGTATATGAAGGACATTGGATGTACATTCCTTGACAGATCCGACCTGAAGAAGGGACTGGAGACTATCATGCAGTCGGCTGATATCGTAAAATCCGGGCATTCCATGATGGTATTTCCTGAAGGACACAGAAATGACGGCGA
>CAKQIY010000060.1 GCA_934247115.1 uncultured Coprococcus sp. | reverse complement strand
CATAAAAAATGACCACACCTCATACGAAGTATGGTCATCCACTATCAGTTGCTTATATCCTTTTCCAGCAAATTGCCCAACCAAGCGGGTCTGATGTGATTCAGGCAATTGTTCAAGTGATTTTATCGCATCCCATATCCTATCCGTTTGTCCCTTTGCATTCTCCGGAGACATCTTCTCAAGTGCTATATATGCATATATGTCATCAATATCTCGAAAAGCTCTGGGATATAACATTACGCTATATTTATTCATAGTATTTTTTGTTCAACCTTTCTATAGCACCATCTACTGATATCGGTTCAGCCCCATCCTCTACTTCCTTTTCAGCTTCGTATATTGCCTGATCGATCCTGTTGATCTGTGCAAATTTTTCATACAGCTCTGCACTCATTACAACTAAATCACTATATCCATTTTTCGTAATAAAAATAGGCTCCTGTTTCTTATGCGCTAATTCTGAAATCTCACTTGTATTTCTCAAATCCCTAATTGGCATAATAGTTGGCATGATCAACACCTCTCTTTCTTGTGCTATTATTGTGACACAATTATGTCACGCTGTAAATGTATAATCTTATGTCAACTGTCGACTCAATATGCGCATTCATATTATAAAGCTGGTGCATTTATAGTATGTATGGTATAATCCGCCTATAAGTAACCCAAAGAAACTATTGAATTTTATAGCCCTATTAAATATTTTTATTAAGAGGTAATTATTATGAGCGACAAATTAAAAGAATTGCCGGCATGCCCAGTTGAGACGACATTAAGCCTTATCGGCGACAAATGGAAGGTTCTGATCCTGAGAGATCTGATAACCGGCACAAAGAGATTTGGAGAGCTGAAGAAATCAATCGGAACTGTCTCACAGAAGGTTCTCACCGCGCAGCTCCGTGACATGGAGGAAAACGGACTCGTTCACAGAGAAGTGTATGCGGAGGTTCCTCCCAGAGTGGAATACTCACTGACTGAACTCGGTCAGACTCTCCAGCCTGTGCTTGACGCAATGAGAAATTGGGGCGAGGATTATAAAAGCAAGAATGCCTGAAAACAACTCTGTTATATATACAGCAAGGGCTGACTACTCTGTTTAGAGCAGTCAGCCCAATTATTGTCAGCCGACAATTTCGTCCAATTCCCGCTTAGCCTTCTCAAGCTCTGCCTTATAGTCTGCCAGATGTCTCTTCTCCTGTCTTATCCTATAAACATAATTGCTGGTATCCTGGGAAGTTCCTTTCTCCTCCTGACGACAGTGAACGTACATAGGAATCTCTTTTGCGGCACGCCTTATCACATAGGCTATGAACGAAACCACCACAGCCCCAACAATGATAAACAAATATGTCTGTGCAACAAACCTATTTCTTCATTTAACTTTTCCTGTGATACCGACAAATGCATATGTCTTCCTCCTTATTTCCTAAATATCAATCTCACTTCCACTCCCCCATCGCAGTTATCCATCTCACAGTCAATTCCATGTCTGTCCATGATAGTCTTCACAATCGAGAGTCCAAGCCCGGTGCCCTTGTGTCCGTGGCGGCTATTGTCCCCCTTGACAAATGGCTTCCACACATCTTCCAGCGTGTCCTTATCAAGTGGTTCGCTGGAATTGACAAATGACACTTCTTTGTCAGAGAGCTCCACCTCGATATGTCCGCCGTCGGTAACATACTTCACAGCATTGTCCATGATATTCTTTATCGCCTGATTCATAAGTTCCTCGTCTGCATGTACTGTGCATGCACCATTTACCTCAATGGATACATTCTTCTCTTTTATCCTCTCGGCATACTCCTCTGCCACTGAATTTACAATAACAGTGATATCCACATCAGTCTTATGAAGCTTAGTGTTCACATCCTCAGCCTTCGCCATATCTAGAATCGATGCTATCTGGGTATTCATCTGGTGAACTTCATTGATTATGTTATCCGTGTAATGCCTGTTCTTCTCCGGATTGGTTCCATCCCGCAGGTTCTCCGCATTGAGCTGGATAACCGCAAGAGGACTCTTCAGATCGTGCGCCATAGCATTGGATGTTGCACGTCTGTACTGCTCCATGTCGTAAGCAGACAAGTACGTCTTATACATGGCATAAGCAATTGCAAGGGAAAGTATCACGCACAGGATAACTATGCCTGCCCAGGTGTATATCATAAGCACTCCGACCAGCGATTCCCAGATATTTGTATGGAAGTCTGAAACGATATAATATCCATTGCCCAGGTCTGACACTTCAGTGGTGTGGTGTCCAACGCCGCATTTGAATTCTTTTTCGGCATATCCCTGAACGCCATCAGAATCTACTTCTGAAGCCGCGTCTATCAGCTCATCCACATTCCCATATTCATCCATGTCTGTATAATATATCGGTCCCCCGACGATATTTAACGATACCCTGAATCCCTTTGACATATCAAGTCTTACATAATCATCTGGAATATTGTCATTGGTCACTGTGTATACTGTATAGCCGTCTTTAAACTCTGTTGTCCCGTCTTCTTCTGTCACCAGGAAATCTTCATCACAGTCGATATAAGTATACTTTCCAACCCAGTAATTGTTCCCTTTAACGTATATCTCCTGCGGCTGCATACCTCCAGCTGATGGGACTTTATACATTTCCTTGAACATCTCCCTGTCCTCTTCAGGTGTACATGAAAGGTAATACGTTTTTCCATCCGCATCATCTATTCCCATAAATACATGGTCTCCCGATGATGCAACCTTTGATGTACTGCCATCGGCATCCCTGCGATACACTGCCAGCACGCCGTCTTCCGAATCCAGATCACCTACCACAGCGAGGCGGGCCATCGAACAGTAATATTCCATTGTTCCGGCAAATGCGTTCTCAGCCGTCTGGAATTCATAATCGACATCATTTTTCGCTTTGCCATCTGCCGCATTTCTAAAATCCTTCGCAGCTTCCTGCTCAGCCTTATTGACTACGTTGTTGAGATTCTCCTTTGCATTGTCCACACTGTTGTTATGCATTGAGACAAGCATCTCAGTCACTATTGCTCCCAGCACTGATACCGCCAGCATGAATGGCACAAATACCTTCAGGAAGAACATGCCAAACTTCTGTTTCTTCCAATACTTTTTTACCTTTGATCTCTTTTTACTCATAATCTATTCCCCCAATATCCATAATCGTCATGCCTTATGGCATCGTTCCAATCAATCCATCCTGTATCCCTTTGCAAATACTGTCTTGATCTTTTTACCCGACTCTCCAAGTGCCTGGCGCAGCTTCTTGATGTGATTATCAACTACCCTGTCGCTGCCCTCATAATCATAGCCCCACAGCCTGACCAGAAGGTCATCCCTTGTGATAAGCATTCCTCTGTGCTCCATAAAATACTTCAGCATGGCATATTCCTTCGGTGCAAGCCTTACCTCGTTCCCTGCGGCAAATACCTGAAGCCTGTCCGGATAGATCACGATGTCATATGCCTCTATGCTGCTCTTCTTCTCCCACAGCCCCTTGCTCCTTCTGAGGAATGACATGATCTTTGCAGAAAGCTCCGCCATGGAAAACGGCTTCACCACATAGTCATCACAGCCTATGTCATAGCCATACAACCTGTCCTCCTCCCTGCCCCTTGCAGTCAGGAAAATGACAGGCACATAACTCTTTGCCCTGATGGCTCTGCATATCTCAAATCCATCTGTCCCCGGAAGCATGACGTCCAGCAGCACCAGATCGTATTCGTTCTCATACACAAGCTCCAGTGCCTTGTCTCCATCATCAGCCCAGGTGAAGCAGGTCTCATATTCTGCTTCCCTACCGTTCATATAGTCCATTATCCCCTCTGCTATCTTCTGCTCGTCCTCAACAAGCAATATGCTATACTTCATATTTCCTCCCCGTGGCAGCTTTGATTCTGTATACCTCACAGCGCCGTGCCACTCTATGTAAATCATCGATATCTAAGATTCTGAACACAGTATACTTCAAACTTATATCCTTTTTGTATCCTTTTGAGAAATTTGTTGCAGCTGTTCATTTTCACTGTATATCCCATTCCGCTCAAAAGGTACACAAAATTTTCTCCATATAAGCAAAAAAAGACAAAAAGTTCCAAGAAATAGAAATCTTGTAACTTTTCGTCTTTTTTATTATTAAAACGATACAATTTTGTGTTCAAACAAGCTTCAAAAAGCCGGAAAGATAAAAACACCGTGTTATATCAATATATCCTAATGTCTGACAAACGTCTAAATACCTGAATATTCAAATGTCTAGTTGTTGGATACCGTTCCCTCGGACTGCTGTGCCTCCAGCGACACAGTCTCTCCGGACATATACTTCACATAATCCAGATAGTCATTATTCCAGTCCGCATACTTTTCTGAATGTCTCTTATCCTTAAAAGAATAATTCTCTGAAATATATTTTCCAAGATAGGCGCTTACCTTCTCTGCGCCCTTACAGTTGAGATGTCTTCCGCCGTCTCTGGTGTCGGTGCTCCAGTCGATCGCATAATCACCCTTGAGCGTATTCATATCGACAAAATCAATATTCTTGGCCTTAGCATACTTAACCATGGCATTGTGTCTTGCATAATTCCACGACTTCGCCGTTGGAGTCTCCATGAACATGATCTTGATCCCGTTATCTTTACATTTGTCTATAAGCTTATCCAGCAGCACCTTTGATACCTCTGGTATGTCCTCAACAGCCTTGGTTTCCACCATCTTGCTCTGGCCTGAAAACGGCTTGACCTCCATGCTGAGATACTGTCCTCTGGAGGCTGATCTGTAGGTATAATCCTTGGCACCGAACATGTCTGAAACACTCATGCTCTTCCACCTGTTGTGGTACTGTGCAAGAGGCAGATACTTATACGCCATATTCTTCAGATTGTTCTCCACCTTTTTCAATGTAGTCTTGCCTGTCCATAGCATATTCACATCGAACACCACCAGCTTTGGCTTCTGACATGTGAGCACCTCATCCAGAAGATTGGATGCCCCGGTCACATTCTGGAATCCCTCAGCCGCCACATATGTTGGAATTCCATATTTGTTCCATATATACATCGGAGAACATGCACTGTAGGCATTGCTGTCTCCAAGCACCAGTACGTCTATCGAATTCTTCGGCTCTCCATAGAAGCCCCTTGCATTCGAGTTGGTTATTCCGCTTCCCGGATCACTCCGCTTCGGAGTAAACGCAGCTCCCAGCACGCCCATGATCATCACGGCCACCAGGGCAAATGCTATGGATTTTATTATATTACGTCCACTTTTCTTCATAGATAAATCACCTCTAAAACTGTGCATATATAAATCCAGCCACCTCATAGCCCTTGCCATATGCTCCGAGTATGATCACTCCAAACAGCAGCACATAGTAAACTGCCCATCTGAGGGCTATATTCTTCGTTGCAAGCTCTGCTCTTATCTGATGTCCCTTCTCCTTGTAAAGCCCAACCAGGAACAGAATGAGCGCGCCCACTGCCAGCACTGCAAAATCTGCCATGTCAAGCTTCATTCCAAGCAGAGTTCCATTTGTCAGATCCGCAAATGTAAATCCCCTGAACATGGACACAAACATATGTCCAAATGCCGTCAGATCATCAGCCCTGAACATGAGCATTCCCACATTCACAAAAATGAAGGTTCTGACAACCTGAAGCAGTCTGTATACCTTTCCCTGACGGTCAACATGCATTTTCTCATACAGCTTCTTGAAAAGAGGCTCCATGAGAAGTCCGATTACCATGATAGCCCAGTAATAAAGACCATACATGACGTACTTCCAGCTTGCGCCGTGCCAAATACCCGTTCCAAACCACACTATGAACATCGCTATAGACATAGGAACAAATGTCGCGAAGAAAGTATTCATATGTTCCCTGGTCTTCTTACTCAGCTTCACAAATGGCTTGGACAGTGAGACTGAATAGAACACATAGTCCTTGAACCACGCACCGAGAGTCATATGCCACCTTCTCCAGAACTCACTGACTGTTTTTGATATAAACGGCTGGTTGAAGTTCTCTGAGAGTCCTATTCCGAACATCTGGGCACTTCCCCTTACTATATCCATACAGCCTGAGAATTCCGCATAGAGCTGTAATGTGTAGAGCAGCATTCCCACTACTACCGGAAGTCCTGTGTAACTTGCGTAATTGTCAAATATCTGGTTCACATACATATTTGCACGATCTGCAATAACTATCTTCTTGAAGAAGCCCCACAGTATGAGCTGGAGTCCCATGGTCATGTTCTCATAGCTGAACCTGTGCCCCTCATACATCTGATCTCCAACAAGATCGAACCTGGCTATAGGTCCCTCAACAATGTGCGGGAAAAATGCAAGGAAAAGTGCAACCTTGCCAAACTTGTCCGATGCCCTGTATTTGCCTCTGTACACGTCCACTATGTAACTCACCGCAGACAGTGTGTAGAACGAGATTCCAAGCGGCATCATCCTCTGATACATCGGATTCTCTACATTTATGTGTATGAGTCCAAGCACATCTGTAAATACCTGTCCAAGGAATACCGAATATTTCAGGAATACCAGGATTCCTACATTCACAAGCACCACGCATACGCACACGCACTTTTTCTGCCACCCGATAAGTGCTTTGTACTCTTTTTTGTTTTCCTTCGGCAGAGCTTTTCTTGCCATGCTGCAGCCATCATCTATCATGTTTATCAGCAGGCCGCCCACATATATGGTCAGCGACCCGAACAGGATAAATATGATATACTTACCTGAATTGATAAAATAAAACAGATAGCTGAACGCCAGCAGGACCTTCCATCTGTGCTTCAGCGGCACTATATTGTACACTATAAACGCTCCGAGCAATATAAATACCAGATACGATATCGACGTATATGACATATTTCTCACTCCTCCAGTATTTTTTGACGGCAGTCAGTCCCCGCCATCTTCCAATATCTATATCTCGCTCTTACTCGTCTTCAAGTCTCTGGATCATATCGTATATGGTCTGGACTGTCTTAAAGTTCTCCGGTGTGATATCAACAGGGGAAATGTCTACGTCAAACTCGTCGCTGAGCTGAAGCACCAGCGTAACCATCGTGATGGAATCCAGCACGCCATGACCGATAAGGTCTGTCTCATTCTCATAATCAACTCCAGGTTTTACCTCATTTAAAATCTTTAATAATTCTTCCATAATCTCTTATCTCCTTATAATAAAAATTTTCTACATATATATATTTACGGCAATACCAGCGCAGCACATAAAGTGAATTATATCTATATAAGCTTGATAATACCACATGAAGGACATTTGAGGTCGCCGGCACTCAACGCGCTTGCAAGTGCTAGTGCCGCTGCAGACCGAAATGAGCGAGAGCGTTCCGAATGTGGTATTATCAAGCTTATGTAGATATTCGCTATTTTCCCTGCGCGTATTCCGCCTTCAATCTCTTCCTGTCTATCTTGCCATTTGCATTGTGGGGCATGCTTGTCACCCTGACAAAACGATTCGGCTCCATGTAGTGTGGAACCCTCTCCTGGAACGCCTTAAGCAGCTCCGTCTCATCCTTCTTCCTGCCCTCGTAGATGAACACGATCTTGTCCGCCGCATCATCGTATATGCAGGCATAGCTTCTGATTCCGTCTATGGCTCCTGCTGCCGCCTCAATCTCGCCGAGCTCTATGCGGTAACCCATGTGCTTGATCTGGTAATCCTTACGGCACACATAGACCAGCTCGCCGTATCTGTTGTATTTCACCAGATCACCGGTCTTGTAGACCAGCTCTGGATAGTTCGGATTGAGCGGATTCTGGACAAATGCCTCCCGCGTCTTCTCCGCATTTCCGAAGTAGCCCAGTGCCACAAATGAACCTCTGGCATAGAGCTCGCCCTCACGGCTGAAGCCCGTCTCTGGATCGATCTCCGGTGACACCTCCATGCCTTTCTCATCAAGAACGAACACATCACAGTTGTTGCACGCACGTCCCATCGGCAGCGGCTCGTCATCGGCAAATTCTCTGTCCACCATGTAATATGTACATATGTCGGTCGTCTCTGTTGGGCCGAACAGATTGGCATACATGGCATCCGGCAGATTCTGTATCCAATAGTTAAGCGGCTTTGTCGGCATCACCTCTCCGGCAAACAACACCTTCTTAAGCTCAGGGAGCTGCGCGTACTGGAACAGCTTGTAATTTGCAACGATCTGCAGCGCCGATGGCACCCAGTATATCGTGTTGATCCTGTATGTATTCATGAATTCCATAAGCTTCATAGGGAAGGTGAAATACGCCTTCGGTATGATGTACAGCGTGGCGCCATTCTTAAGAGTGCTGTAGAGATCTGACACCGACATGCTGAAGTAAAACGGTGTCTGGCTTCCGAATATCGTATTCTCATCTATACCAAATGTCTCCGTGTACCAGCAGGTGTAGGATATCACATTACTGTGTGATACCACAGCGCCCTTGGGAACTCCTGTCGAACCCGATGTGAAAAGCGCATACGCAGGATCCGTGTCTATCGCCCTGCTTCTGACTGCATTCAGCACCGACTGATCAGCACTTGTATCCAGCTCGTCAAGATTCAATATCCTGAATAAATCTTCTTTTCCACCTGCCTGTCCCTGGCATCCATCTTCATGCACACCATGGCTGGAAAGCTCCTGTGCCTTCTCCATATGTCCGGTGTCAGTCACGACCGCAACAGGCTTAAGTGTTCCAAGTATCAATTCAGCTCTTGCCGCCGGCATCTCCGCATCCAGTACCACATAGAAGTTGCCACTGTAGACAACTCCCATGTAGGCAGCCACACTCTCCGGCTTTTTGTCCAGCAGCACAGCAACAGGCTTATTCCTCACGCCGTCTGTCTTCTCATATATCCATGCACCGATCTGTCTGGAAAGCCTCTCTAGCTGACCATATGTGAGTCCGCCTTCCTCATCTGCAACTGCCAGCTTGTCTGAATATTTTAAAGCCGAATTCTCTATAAATTCCAATATATTTTTCAATATTTACCACCTTTTTTCTTTCTTCCAAAATCGAATTGATTATATGCCAAGCCTTTCTGCCAGTTCAACTTAATATACATTCAACAGACTTAATTATAAGTAAGAGTTATTACAATATGGTTACGCTTCTACAATCTATCAGCGTAATCCGCTCTGCAGCTCCTCACTACACCTGCTGATTATAGCCGTCATCCCTTTAAGGTTCAATGAGGCAAATCTTTAAGAAACCATTAATAAAACAATAAAAAAGAGGCCGGATAACTCCGGCCCCAAGGTTTAAGGGAAAAATTT
>CAKQIY010000059.1 GCA_934247115.1 uncultured Coprococcus sp. | reverse complement strand
AATGGAATAGCACATGCCAAGCGGCTTCTCAAGAAGAACCTCAGAACGTATATGATAGGCGGACTGGTAAAGCCGATCACAGAGGCGATCATCGGAGCCGAGGCGGTCAATTCCATGAAAAAGTTCAATTTCACAAAGTGCTTTCTTGGAACAAATGGAATCCATATGGATTATGGATTCACAACGGTCGATGTGGAAGAGGCTATGGTGAAGATGGAAGCGGTGAACAGATCTTACGCTAGCATAGTCCTTGCCGACAGCAGCAAGTTTGACAAGGTTACAGCGGTGACATTTGCGGCAATCGAAAAAGCCTGTATTATCACTGACAGACTTGTAAATGATAAGTACATAGACGCCACAGTTGTAAAGGAGGTACTCAGATAATGATTTATACGGTGACATTCAATCCGGCGCTTGATTATGTTGTCAAGATGGACAGCCTTGAGCTTGGAATGGTGAACAGAAGTAAGTCAGAAGCCATATTCTATGGCGGCAAAGGTATCAATGTCTCAACCGTACTTAAGAACATAGGAGTTGAATCCGTAGCTCTCGGTTTTGTCGCTGGATTTACCGGTAAGGAGATCGAGGACGGAGTCAAGGCCATGGGAGTTAAGACAGATTTTATCCAGCTGAAGAATGGTCTCAGCAGGATAAATGTCAAGATCAAGGCAGAACAGGAGACGGAGATCAACGGACAGGGGCCCGACATTAAGAAAGATGAGCTGCAGCAGATGTTTGACAAGCTGGACAAGCTCCAGTCGGGAGATTGCCTGATACTTGCGGGAACTATACCGTCTTCACTTCCATCTGACATATACGAGCAGATCATGGAGAAGCTTATGAACAGGAACATCGACATCGTGGTGGATGCGACAAAGGATCTTCTGCTCAATGTATTGAAGTTCCATCCATTCCTCATCAAGCCAAATAACCATGAGCTTGGCGAGATGTTCGGAGTAGTCTTAAAGAGCGATGACGAGATCGTTGAGTATGCGAAGAAGCTCCAGATCATGGGTGCAAGAAATGTACTCATATCCATGGCAGGGGACGGAGCAATACTCATAACAGAGACAGGAGAGGTTCACAAGATCGGAGTTCCAAAGGGAACAGTTGTGAACTCAGTAGGGGCAGGTGATTCTATGGTGGCAGGATTTACAGCAAGCTTCCTGAAGGATCACGATTACATGGAAGCGCTGAAGAGAGGAACAGCAACCGGAAGTGCCACAGCATTTTCAGAAGGCCTTGCCACAGCGGACAAAGTAGAAGAACTCTACAAGCAGTTATAGTAAAACGTAGGTGTTCCGTCATGAGAGGGAATACTTAGGATATTCAGATACCGCACAGCAGCATAGGTGGATGCGGCTGATTATTTAAGAGGAGGTTACGTTTATGAGAATCACAGAGCTTTTATCAAAAGAAAGCATTGCTCTGGGTGTAAAGGTAGATTCAAAGGATGCAGCGATCGACTACCTTGTAAACCTGCACGATGCAGCGGGCAACATCTCAGACAAGAAAACATACAAAGAAGGAATACTTAAGAGAGAGGAAGAGGGCTCAACAGCTATAGGCGAAGGAATAGCAATCCCTCACTCCAAGAACAAGGCGGTCAAGAGACCTGGACTTGCAGCTATGACGGTGCCAGACGGAGTTGATTACGACTCACTTGACGGACAGCCATCAAACCTGTTCTTCATGATCGCAGCACCGGAGAGCGGATCAGATGTACATCTTGAGGTGCTTTCAAGACTGTCTATGCTTCTCATGGATGAGGACTTCAGAGCAGAGCTCTTGAAGGCAGCAGACAAGGATGCATTCCTTGCAGTCGTTGACAAATACGAGAACGCAAAGTTCCCAGAGGAGACAGCAGAGAAGCCTGAGGAAAAAGCAGTTGAGAAGGCGCCTGAGAAGAAGGGCTTCAGAGTCCTTGCCGTTACAGCGTGTCCTACAGGAATAGCTCACACATATATGGCAGCCGAGGCACTTGAGAAGGCCGGTGCCAAGATGGGATATGCTTTAAAGGCTGAGACAAATGGCTCAGGCGGAGCAAAAAATATACTTACTGATGAAGAGATCGCAAATTGTGATGGTATCATAGTTGCGGCTGACAAGAATGTTGAAACAGCAAGATTTGATGGAAAGCCAGTTCTTTTCACAAGAGTGGCAGATGGAATACACAAGCCTGAGGAACTCATACAGAAGATCGTGGATGGTCAGGTTCCTGTTCACCACGAGGAGGGCGGCAGAAAAGAGTCAAGCAGTGCAAATGGCAGTGTGGGAAGCAGGATCTACAAGCATCTTATGAACGGAGTATCACACATGCTCCCATTTGTAATCGGCGGTGGTATCCTCACAGCTCTTGCATTCCTTATAGATACACTTTGCGGATTTGGTGCAACAGGTGGATCCAACTTCGGTTCCATGACACCGCTCTCAGCATTCTTCAAGTATGCCGGTGGTCTGGCGATGGGCGTGATGGTTCCGGTGCTTGCAGGATTTATAGCAGAGTCCATAGCGGACAGACCTGGACTTGCAGTCGGATTCCTCGGCGGTATCCTGGCATCTTCCGGAAATGCAGCCTTGTCCGGTTATGTATGGGCAGGAGATAACCTTGGTGGCTTCCAGTCATTTATATCAAAGTTTGGATTCGTTGCAGAAGGCGGCGGAAATACAGTGTCAGGTTTCCTCGGAGGTATCGCAGCAGGTTTCCTTGCAGGATATGTAGTTCTTCTTCTTAGAAAGATCTGCTCCAAATTCCCTAAGTCACTGGAGGGAATTAAGCCAACACTTATATACCCACTTGTTGGTATGTTTATAGTTGCAGTACTTATGATATTTATACTCAATCCGCTTATTGGATTGATCAATACAGGACTTTCAGATATGCTGACAGCCCTTGCAAATAAAAATCTTCTCATCCCACTTGGAATTATCCTCGGCGGTATGATGGCGATAGATATGGGCGGTCCTATCAACAAGGCAGCTTATGTATACGGAACAATGGTTCTCGCAACAGCGTCAGAGCTTGTCGCAGGCGGCGCCCAGCTTTCAGATCCAGCAGTTCAGGCATGCTATATCTCAATGGCATCAGTTATGGTAGGTGGTATGGTACCTCCACTCGGAATTGCCCTTGCATGTATCTTCTTCCCTAAGAAGTTCACAAAGGCAGAGAGAAACTCAACAGTATCAAACATCGTAATGGCTTGTGGATTCATCACGGAGGGCGCAATACCATTTGCAGCAGCAGATCCACTCCACGTAATACCATGTACACTTGTAGGTGCAGCAGTTGCAGGTGGAATGTCAGCAGCGTTCAAATGTACACTGATGGCACCTCACGGCGGAATCTTCGTATTCGCAACCGTAGGCAACTGGTTACCATATATCATCTCATGGCTTGTAGGATCAGTGATCACATGTATCATGCTCGGTCTTATAAAGAGAAACGCGCAGGAATAAAAGCTGCACAAAAGTAATGCACAAAAAACGACAGAATGTTATAATTTATACAATTGGGATTTGTGAAATAGCTATACATGGCTCAAATGAAAAGATGAAATGGTTATCTGACTGTGATGCCATATGGTAGATAATTACAGATCACAAAGACTTATTTAATAACACAAGGGCCGCTTATGATAGAGGATTTCTGTAAGTGATTGTTTATATCATTTGAAGGGAATTTGAGGCCACCGGTCCTTAGATAATCGTCAATGGAAAACATATTGACGATTATCGGCAACAACTGGAAAACCACCAGTTGTTGCATACGCTGTAGGCCGAAATAAGCGGGAGCGACCCGAAAATGATATAAACAATCACTTGCAGTGGCATAACTGGAATTGCGGCCCGTATTTTAAAGAAGGAGAAGAAATTATGGTAGCACAGACAGTAAAAGTAGTAAATGAACAGGGACTTCATATGAGACCAGCAGGAGTGTTTGCAAAGGAGATGACAAAGTTCTCATGCGCAGTAACTCTCGACGTAGCAGGCAAGAAGATCAATGCCAAGAGCGTAATGCTCATCATCGCAGCATGCATCAAGTGTGGTGCAGAGGTTACAATAGAGTGTGACGGTGCAGACGAGAAGGAGGCTCTTGCAAAGGCAGTTGAGCTCATTGAGTCAGGATTTGGCGAGTAATATATAAGTACATTGCCCTGACGTCGAAGCGGACTATTTATATATGAAATCTGAAATCAGACTTCAGTACAGGTTACAGGCAAATGGTACTCGGCTGGAGTACCATTTGTTGTATAGAGAATAATTGGAGGTTTTCTTATGAATAAAGGAATCGCGGGTTCAGCCGGCTACGGCGTTGGAAAGGTTGTGATCATATCTGACGCAAAGCCGGAATATGAGAACAGAACGATCACAGATACTGATGCGGAGATCAAGAGATATGACGATGCAGTTGCAGCATTTACAGAGAAGACTCATGCCATGGCAGAGGCCATGAAGGAGAGTGTCGGAGAGCACAATGCGGAGATACTTGAGGGACACATACTGCTCCTCACAGATCCGGGAATGGATGAAATCACAAAGGGATCAATCATGAGCGGAACCTGTGCAGAGGCTGCATTTGAGAGTACATGTGATATGTTTGCCGGAATGTTCCAGATGGCAGATGATGAGCTCACAAGACAGAGAGCAACTGATATCGGCGACATCAAGGTGAGAATGCTCAAGATACTTACAGGCACACCAGATGTGAACATATCAGAGGTTCCAGCCGGAACGATTCTTGTGGCTGAGGATCTCACCCCATCCATGACAGCAGGAATCGTCAAGGAGAATGTGGCAGGAATCATCACTGCGGTTGGCGGCAAGACATCCCACTCAGCTATTCTTGCGAGGGCGCTTGAGATACCTGCGGTACTTAGTGTGGACGGAATAGTTGACAAGGTTTCGGATGGCATGACAGCAGTAGTTGACGGATGCGATGGAATCTGCATACTTGATCCGGCCCAGGAAGAGATAGAAGAATATCGTGCAAAGAGAGAGAAGTATCTTAGCGACAAGGCTCTTCTTGAGGTATATAGAGGCAAAGATACAGTCACAGCCGACGGTGTAAAAGTACATTTGTATGGCAATATCGGCAATCCGGAGGATGCAAAGCAGGTTGCTGCATGCGACGGAGAGGGCGTTGGCCTTTTCAGAACAGAGTTCCTGTTCATGGGCGCATCGGAGCTCCCATCTGAGGAAGAGCAGTTCCAGGCATACAAGGCAGCCGTTGAGACCATGGAGGGCAGAGAGGTTATCATCAGAACACTTGATGTGGGCGGTGACAAGGACATCCCATACCTTGGACTTGAGAAAGAGGACAATCCGTTCTTAGGTTTCAGAGCCGTGAGATATTGTCTGCAGAATAAAGATTCATACAGAGTACAGCTCAGGGCGCTTCTCCGTGCGAGTGCATTTGGCGATATCAAGATCATGGTACCGCTTGTCACATGTGTTGATGAGATCAGAAGTGTGAAGGCTCTTGTAAAGGAGCTTATGGTTGAGCTTGACGCTGAGAATATAGCATACAACAAGGATATCCAGGTCGGCGCGATGATAGAGACTCCTGCGGCAAGTCTTATAGCAGATCTGCTCGCAAAGGAGGCAGATTTCTTCAGTATTGGTACAAACGATCTGACACAGTACACCATGGCAGTAGACAGAGGTAATGCGAAGGTTGCTTATCTGTACTCATCCTACAATCCTGCAGTTCTCCGCTCCATGAAGAATATCATCGAGGCGGCAAATGCAGCGGGCATCATGGTAGGCATGTGTGGTGAGGCGGCAGCAGATCCATTGCTTATACCTCTCCTTATATCATTTGGACTGGGAGAGTTTTCAGTCAGTGCCACCTCAGTTCTTGCGACAAGAGGAACTATAGCAAAGTGGTCAAAGACTGAAGCAGACGAGCTGGCAGCAAAGGCACTCTCACTTGCAACAGAGACGGAGGTTGCAGAGCTGCTCAAGGCAAATGCAAGATAGATTAAAAGTGCACAATATGGGTTGGTAAAAATATGAGTACATTTTATATGGCTCATGTGTTTGAAAAATCAATAATGACCAAAAACTATGACTCGCAGTGACTATTTTCACGAAAATAAAAAAGTCGGCATTTTTAACTGGAAAAAGTGCCGATTTTTTTGTTACAGTATATTTAGTAGCAGGAAGAACACTTGGTGATCAGAGTAAGCCTTGCGAATCGAAACGGACAGGTGTATCATATAGCAATTTTAGTGCGTTTGTTTCAATTGTATTGTAGATGGAAATAATATGGATAGGAGGATGCAATAATGTTTGAGAATGAAAAAGTAAACCATGTGAAGTTTGGTGAAGGCAGTGTGATGGAATGTGATGGAAGCCATATAAGAATAGTATTTTCTTATAATAATGTAGAAAAGACATTTGCCTATCCGGGAGCATTTGACAAGTTTGTCAGCTTCCAGAGCAAAGAGGCACAGCAGGTAGCGGAGAGCGAGCTTGAGCAGATAAAGCTGAACCAGAAAAAGCTGGAGGGAATGAAGAAGCTTATAATTCAGGAGAACGAGCGAAGGAAAGAGGAAGCACTCAAGGCCAAGGCGAAGAGGAAGAGGCAGTAATATAAAGTAAGATATAGAAAAAGCTAGTAAGATGTATTGACACTGAAATGTGCCAGCAAGATTGTGTAATGAGACAAAAGAATAACAGTGGATGCAGTTTTGTATCACGTAAGATATAATAGTCCCTGCCAGAGAGAAAATTTTCTCTTTTGGCGGGATTTTTTGCACCTGAGGATAATTTTTAGGATTTTGTGCCTGAAGGAACGAATAAGGCACTTGCAAGGATAAATTTGTACCAAATATGGAAGATGCGGTGCAAATATGAAAAACACAGTGTTGCAGTAATGCAGCGCTATTTTTACATATACCTTGATTTTGTTGATATTTTTTGCTAAATTAAGTACGTACGTGTATAAATAGGGGGCATTTGCACCCATTTACAGAATAAAATGATCATAACAGTCAGATTTGACTGTCGGAAAGGACGGAGCACAGAGTGTATAAGATTACTAAGGTTGAACAGTTGACAGAGACCATATACCTCATGGACGTGGTTGCACCACGAGTTGCAAATAAATGTCTTCCGGGACAGTTTGTAATTGTCAGAGGTTCAGAGGATGGAGAGAGAATCCCTCTCACTATCTGTGATTACTCAAGAGAGGACGGAACCATCACTATAGTATTCCAGGTAGTTGGAGCTGCTACAGAGATGATGAAGAATAAGAAAGTTGGAGATTCATTTGCGGATTTCGTTGGACCACTTGGATGTCCATCAGAGTTCTGCAAGGAGGATATAGAAGAACTCAAGAAAAAGAAGATCCTCTTCGTTGCAGGTGGTGTTGGAACAGCACCTGTATACCCACAGGTAAAGTGGCTCCACGAGCAGGGTATCGATGCTGATGTCATCATCGGAGGAAGAAACAAGTCACTCATCATTCTTGAGGATAAGATGAAGAAGGTAGCCGGCAACCTGTATATCACAACAGATGACGGTTCATATGGAAGCAAGGGTGTCGTTACCAATGAGATCCAGAAGCTTGTAGACGCTGGCAACAAGTATGATGTATGTGTTGCTATCGGACCTATGATCATGATGAAGTTTGTATGTAAGCTCACAAAGGAGCTTGAGATTCCTACAGTTGTCAGCCTTAACCCTATCATGGTAGACGGAACAGGTATGTGTGGTGCCTGTCGTGTAACAGTAGGTGGAGAGGTCAAGTTCGCATGTGTAGATGGACCAGAGTTCGACGGACACAAGGTGAACTTTGAGGAGGCTATGCAGCGTCAGCAGCTCTACAAGACTGTAGAGGGCAGAGCATTCCTTGCAGCAAAAGAGGGCGATACACATCATGGCGGATGTGGAAACTGTGGAGGTGACAAGTAATGGCTATAGAAGTAGATGTTTGGAAGAGAGTGCCGGTTCGCGAGCAGGAGCCACAGGTACGTGCAAAGAATTTTGAAGAGGTTTGTTACGGATATAATGAAGAGGAGGCTATGGCTGAGGCTTCAAGATGTATAGGATGTAAGAATGCCCCATGTATGAATGGCTGTCCTGTATCTATTAATATTCCTGGATTTATAGCTCAGGTCAAGGAAGGCAACTTCGCTGAGGCATTCAAGATCATCAGCGAGTCATCAGCACTTCCTGCTGTATGTGGCCGTGTATGTCCACAGGAGACACAGTGTGAGCAGAAGTGTATCAGAGGAATCAAGGGCGAGGCGATATCCATCGGTAAGCTTGAGAGATTTGTTGCTGACTGGGCTCGTGAGAACGGAATCAAGCCAGAGCCTGCAAAGGAGATGAACGGTCACAAGGTGGCAGTCATCGGATCAGGCCCTTCAGGTGTGACAGCAGCCGGAGATCTTGCAAAGATGGGTTACGATGTAACTATATTCGAGGCACTTCACCAGCCAGGCGGAGTTCTCGTATACGGAATCCCAGAGTTCCGTCTTCCAAAGGAGAAGGTAGTTGCCAAGGAGATCGAGAACATCAAGTCACTTGGTGTCAAGATAGAGACAAATGTAGTAGTAGGAAAGTCAGTTACCATCGACTCACTCCTTGAGGATGAGGGATTTGACGCAGTGTTCATCGGATCAGGCGCAGGACTTCCTAAGTTCATGGGTATCCCGGGTGAGAATGCCAATGGCGTATTCTCGGCAAATGAGTACCTTACAAGAAGCAATCTCATGAAGGCATTTGACGAGAATTCAAATACACCTATCATGAGAGGCAAGAAGGTTGCCGTAGTCGGCGGTGGAAATGTTGCTATGGATGCAGCGAGAACAGCACTCAGACTTGGCGCTGAGACACATATCGTATACAGACGTTCAGAGGAGGAACTCCCAGCCAGAGTTGAGGAAGTTCACCACGCTAAGGAAGAGGGAATCATATTTGATCTCCTCACAAACCCAACAGAGATCCTTGAGGATGAGAATGGCTGGGTATGCGGTATGAAGTGTGTGAAGATGGAGCTTGGCGAGCCTGATGCATCAGGCAGAAGAAGACCTGTTGAGATTCCTGATTCAGAGTTCACAATGGACGTTGACACAGTCATCATGTCACTTGGAACTTCACCAAACCCACTTATCTCATCGACAACAGAGGGACTTGAGACAAACAAGTGGAAGTGTATCGTTGCAGAAGAGGCAAACGGACAGACCACCAAGGAAGGCGTATATGCCGGCGGTGATGCTGTAACAGGTGCTGCAACAGTTATACTTGCAATGGAAGCTGGCAGAGCTGGTGCAAAGGGAATTGATGAGTACATCAAGAACAACAAGTAATAATTATATAGAGT
>CAKQIY010000058.1 GCA_934247115.1 uncultured Coprococcus sp. | reverse complement strand
GTCAAGATCATATTTGTCACTTCGTCCTCTGAGTTTGCGGTGCAGTCTTATGTTATAGGTGCATACTATTATCAATTAAAGCCCATCTGGGCAGAGAGCTTTTTCCGTTTGCTTGATTCTGTGCTTGCAGCCTGTAAAAAGGAGGCGGAGACCAGCCTCATTCTGCGATGTAAGAGTGGAATCACCCGTATAGATATAAAAACCCTGGAATATTGCGAAGTCATTCATCGCACTCTTATATTTCATCTGAATACAGGAAAAGTACTGGAAAGCGCCGGCAGCATGGATGAGCTTGTAAAGCAGCTTTCCACGTATCCTTTTTTTCACAGACCCCACCGTTCTTATCTGGTAAATCTGGAATATGTGCAAAACATAACATTTAGGGGGATTACCATGTCCTGTCTTGATGAAATACCGATTCCACGAGGAAAATACAATGAAGTAAAGGATGCATTCCTTGAATATGCGTTCCAGAACAGGCAGGTAATGATATGAGCATATATATTTCGCTTCTTAACAATATAGCTGTCAGCTTTTTTGGAGGAATATTATCAGCGTCTTTTTGTAATGCGCTGTCCACCAGGAAAAGAAAACTCATTTTCTTAGGATGCATGGTTTTACTTCCGCTGATACAGAGCATATTATATTTCAGCAAGGGCGCTGATTTTGTAAGACATATTTATCCGTTGGCAGTGCATCTTCCACTTGTCATTGTACTTTGGATGTTGACGGGAAAATTGCTGTGGTCTGTTTTTTCTGTACAGGCGGCATACTTGTGCTGCGAACTTAGAAGATGGGTTGCACTTGCTACAGTTGCTGCATTTTCGGGAAGTCAGATGATGCAGGATATTACAGAGCTTGTGGTTACAATCCCTGCATTGCTGCTTCTGCTTCGCTTTGTGTCCCCTGCCGTCAGAGGATTGTCAGATAAAAGTCTCAGGGAGCAATGGCAGTTTGGAATCATACCGGCACTTTATTATGTTTTTGATTATTTTACAATAGTGTATACGAACCTTCTTTTGAGTGGCAGTTACGTTGTAGCGGAATTTATGCCTTTTGTATGCTGTGTTGCATATCTGGCCTTTCTCTTATATAACTCCAAAAAGGAACAGATGCAGAATGAAATGAAGCTGATCCGGAATAATCTGGATCTGCAGTTAAGTCAGGCGGTGAGGGAAATCAGCAGTCTGCGTGAGTCGCAGACATTGACCAGGCAGTATCGCCATGATATGCGTCACCACCTGCAGTATGTGTCTACATGCATAGAAAATGGTGAAGCTGAACAGGCGCAGGCTTATATATCGGGAATCTGTAAGGAGATCGAGGCACAGAAGGTCCAAATATACTGTGAAAATGAGGCAGTGAATCTGATCCTATCTTCATTTGTGGGGAGAGCCAGGAAGAAAGAAATTGAAATAAAGATACAATGTGCAATTCCCGCAGATCTTACTGTGTCGGAAAGTGATCTGTGTGTGCTCTTATCTAATGCTTTGGAAAATGCCCTGCATGCATGTGTGCTTTTGGCTGCAGAGGGAAGATCATGCGAGATTGATGTGAATTTTTATGAAAGAAATAAACACCTTTTTTTACAGGTGGTAAATGACTGCAAAGCTCCCATAAAGTTTCAAAATGGAATACCTGTGTCTGATATGGAAGGACATGGTATAGGTGTTCGGAGCATATGTGCGATCGTGCAGCGTTACGGCGGGGTTTTCAGCTTTGCGGAAAAGAATGGCAAGTTTACGCTCAGACTGTCATTGTAAAAGAGTGTCGATTCAATACATTTTTGGTACGATTCGTGCATTTAGACCTCACTGATTGCAAATACATAATAAAATATACTCAGATTATGTGATTGCAATAAAGAGGAGGAAATTATTATGAAAAAGACAATGAAAAAACTGATGGTTCTCATAATGACCATGATGATGGGAATGTCGCTGGTGGCGTGCGGCGGTGCAGATAAGCAGCCTGCTATTGATGCGTTCAATAAGACAAGTACATCTTTTAACGAGGTTGCAAACATTATCAACGAAAATCCACAGGCTTATGATCAGGATTTGGTTGATACAATGGTCGACATGGCCGGTGTGCTCAATGAGCATAAACAGATCTTAGAGAGCGATGATGATGTTGAGGAAGAAAAGCTTCAGGAAATGATCGACTGGTATGGTACGGTTGATGAGTGGGTTGCTCAGGTTAAGGAACAAATTTCAGAATAGTTTATTATTAGATCATGTGGTGAAGACTGCATACCAGAGGGGCGGGCACATTGGAGTGCCTGCCCTTTTTGGTTGTGTTTATTTGTGCCTGACATTTATGTTTACCGCATTTATATTTTTATTCGTTAGAATTTCGGCTGCGCTGTTCCAAAGCCAGTCCTATCAGCCGGTCTGTCTGGTCAGCCATGAATAATGGGATGTTTAGCATATCATCGTCCAGCCTTAGATTATCCAAAGAATATCGTATGCGGAGCTTGACTTTGTCCGGGAATAGCTCTTTAAACTTTTTGAGGCTTTTGCTCGTTGTGTTTGCCTCGGATTTGACTTCAACAGGGAAAATATCATTTTCACGTTGAATCAGGAAATCGACCTCATAGGGAGGATTAGTCTGCGTCCAATAGCGCGGAAAGACTTCGAATTGTGTTATCAAGGTTTGAAGTACATAATTCTCTGTTAAAGCCCCCTTAAACTCAGTGAATAGTCGATTGCCTTCGCCGAATGCAGTTGGTGCTAACTGTGCCAGACGACGTAGCAGACCGACATCTACCAAATATATTTTGAAGGCCGAGAGATCGTCATAGGCAGACAAAGGAAGTCCTGGCGCGGAACTTCGGTAAACTTTGTGTACCAGCCGTGCATCCACCAGCCACTGAAGAGCATCTTCATATTCTCTGGCTCTTGCACCTTCTTTTACTACTTTGTAGATAAATTTTTTGTTCTCTCTGGCAAGCTGTGAAGGGATAGATCTCCAGACCATAGAAATTTTTGGAAATTCTTTGATGTCTGGGTGTTTTGCAAAGTCGCGTTCATATGCACTGATAATAGCAGATAGTGACTCCTGCATAGCGCTTACATCACGGGCCTGTGTCCACATCAGGACTGATTCTGGCATACCTCCGGTGACATAATACATTTTCAGTTTCTCATACAAAGGGTTAAAGAAGGCATCTGGAATTGGTTCGATATCATTTACAGTTTCCAGGTAGTCTGCAAGATTTTCATCACCATTGGCAATGATAAACTCTGAAAATGTCATTGGATCGATCTGCATGAAATTTACTTTGCCTACAGGGAATGAAGATGGTCTTGCCAGGGCAATGCCAAGCAACGATCCGGCACAAGCAATGTGATACTGTGGAGCATTCTCACAAAAATATTTCATGGAATTGATGACCTTCGGACAATCCTGGACTTCGTCGAATATAATGAGTGTTTTTTCTGGTACTATCTTCTGACCACTTGCCAGCATAAGATTCTGTAAAATACGGTCAACATCTTTTGTAGTTTCAAAGAACTGTTTATAGTCCTCATTCTCATCAAAGTTAAAATAGGCAGTGTTCTCATAATAGCGTCTGCCAAATTCTTTCAAAACCCATGTCTTGCCGACCTGACGGACACCTTTTAGAATCAAAGGCTTGCGATATGGAGAATTCTTCCATTCTAATAATTTTTTTATAATAAAACGTTCCATGTAACATCCTCCTCACACTTTTATTGATAATTATGTGAAAATAATCACACTTTTATTATATATGTGAGCGAAAATAAATACAATCACATTTTTATTGATAATTATGTGAAAATATTCACACTTTTGCTTGACATTTCACAGTAGACCTACATATAATTAGTTATAGTTAGATGAGCTAACTACAACTAATTATATGTAGGAGGAGTACTATGATAAAGAGGTCGTGTAAAGGCAATCCTTGTATTGGATTTTTGAAGGCAGAAATTGATGAGATTCGTCCAGAACTTACTTGGAATGATTGTTTTTTAATCGGAGTTCAGACTAGTCGGGAATTTACTATGGAGGACTATCAAAAAAAGTGTGAAGAACTGAAACATATAAAGCGGAGCATTTCCACTGATGTAAAGCATCCGACTGCAATACAAGTAAGTGTTAATGATACTTATGCGGATGAAGTGGATAGATTTGAAAAAAACACAAAAAATGCCTTGGAGCTAATAAGATTACAGTCGGGATTTGAATTGGAATTAGTATTACTTATAGTACTAGATACCTTAAAGTCAAAAGCGATGCTTGTTGGCGAAACAGAATGTAAGGAAGAAACTGAAGATCTGACTGGGCCTGAGATGGTTAAGAAGCTTGTGGAGCTGCTTATGCTTAATCGTGAAAAGGACAAAGAAATTATTGAAGAGGTTAAGTCGGCTCTTCTTAAGTGGGAGGTGTAATTTATGAAAAAGCCATTTACTACAATTACTAAGGCTGATGTTGAGATGCTGAGAAGAAAGCCTATGTCTGTACCCTATGCAGGAAGTAGCGTTGCCTATGGCTTTACTAAGTTGGATGTAGATAACGCAGTTAAGCATCTGGAGACCCTCTACAGTGGAACTGTAACGAGATCATTTGCAGCAAAAATACTGCTCTTGAATGAGCTATATTAGTGAAAAGTGGCAGGATATCAAGGAAGTAAGAATAAGGCGGATGGCTGAAATTACACTACAGGTTATATGACAATCTCTATCCAAAATCATATAATAAAGTGCAAATGAGTAACTATCGAAAATAATCACAAATTACAGGAAGGACAATATATGAACCTACCAATTACAGTGACACAGGAAGATCTGTTGGAGATATTGATAAATGTAGCGCCGATAAGGCCTGTGTTTATATGGGGGGCGCCGGGCATAGGAAAATCTGCTTTGGTTGAGCAGTTCGCAAAAGAAGTGGGCTTGCCATGCGTGTCGCTCCTCGGAAGCCAGCTGGCCCCCGAGGATATTATAGGCATTCCGAGGATCAATGGAGAGACATCGGAGTTCCTGCCACCTAAGATGATAGCAAGAAAAGAACCCTATGTGTTGTTCCTTGATGAGCTCAATGCCTGTTCACAGGAGGTACAGAAAGCCTTCTACTCGCTTATACACGAGAGACGAATTGCCGAGTATCATCTTCCAGAGGGAAGTATCGTCGTGGGAGCAGGCAACAGGGCACAGGATTCGGCCATCGTCAAAACCATGTCGTCGGCGCTTATTAACAGAATGTTTCATGTGCAGATGAAAGCCGATGCAAGGCAGTGGATCAAATGGGCCCAGAGCAGCGGAATACATCCGTGGGTTGTTGACTACATTATACAGAGACCGGATCATCTGTTCTCGGAACCGCCCAAGACAGAGGAGCCATTTTCCACACCGAGATCATGGCATATGCTCAGTGATGCGCTCACAGAATATGGCGCGGGAAAGCGGGATGTGGACAGCAATGTCCTCAAAATGCTTGCATATGCATGCTTGAGTCCATCCCATGCCGGAATGTTTCTTGCCTATACGAAGAGCATTAAGAATAACCACATGCTGGATGATATCATAGCGGATACTGCCAAATGGCCATCCAGACCTGAGGACAGAGATATTCTTTATTTCCTGGCACAGTCATTCAGGGCAAAGCTTGTCACAGAGCTGCCAAAAAGCAAACAGGAGATATCCGGGAATATGCTGTCATTTGTGTACAGGGCAAAGGGGATGATCAAAGAGCTGTCAAATATCAACTTTGAGATAGCGCAGATGGTGGTTGCATCGGACGACGACACAGCTCTTCCAGACTGGTTCACATTGGAGATCATAAGGGATCTTCCGCGTCTTGTCAGCAGCAAATAGGTGGTTTACGAGAGGAACATATATTAATGACATATTTTAGAAAGAAATTTTATTCCTGGCAAAAGGGTGTTCCTGACGAAGTGAAGGCGATCTATGCGGGATATGACATTTTAAATGAGCATCCTCTTTTCTCTTTGCTTGATGGAACGATCATTGAAAGGTCTTCGCATCTGGGCGAGAAGGACAGCTATGCATGCGTGACAAAGACAGGGGATATATATGTGAACCCGAAAGCCAGACTCCGCCCGGACGAATGGGCGTATGTGATGGCTCACAATCTGCTGCATCTGGCACTGGGACATTTCGATAAGGATAGGATGCCGACAGGGGACGTGAACACATTTGCATGGAATAAGGCATGTGATATATATGTCACAAGGTTCCTTGCGGATGTTGGCTTTGGAAAGCCTATCATTCCGGATCCGGAAGAGGAGTATGATATAAAGCTTAACGATGAGCTCAGGATATACGAGTATCTTGTTGAGAAGTATGGGGATGTACAGAAACAGACATACGGTCTTAATTCGGAGAAGGCCAGGGATATGATCGGTCTGGACTCGCCGATATATTACAAGAAAGGTGAGAGAAATGAATATGCCGAGACCTTTTCCCGGGCGATCACCCACTCAATCAAAAAAGCTGTGTGTGATGTGGGGGGGCATGACATCGAAAAGAAGAAGGACACGGTGGTAACCAAGGCAGCAGGCTGGTTTCTGGCACATTACCCACTCCTTGGGGGACTGGCATCGTCCTTTAAGATCATTGAGGATGTGGATATATGCCACAAATACGAGATACATATAGCCGCAGTGGATGCAGCACATGGTGAAATATATGCAAACCCATCATGTGGTTTTACTCTTGAAGAGTGGAAATTTGTCCTGGCGCACGAATACCTTCATGCGGGACTTTGCCATCATGAGAGGTGTCAGGGGCGGGACCACTATCTCTGGAATGTGGCATGTGACTATGTGATAAATGACTGGCTTCATGAGATGCGCATCGGCGACATGCCGGATGAGGGACTTTTGTATGATGAATCCCTGCACAACATGTCGGCGGAGACGATATATGACCTGATCGTGAAGGAAATGAGAAAGTTCAAGAAGCATGCAACCTTCAGGGGATATGGTCAGGGAGATATATTTGGACAGAATGGTCCCCATTTTGAAGGAATGGGTAAAGGAGTCACACTGGATGAATTCTTCAAGAACTCACTCAGAGAGGGCCTTGACTATCATATCACACATAAGCGCGGTTATCTTCCAGCGGGGCTGGTGGAGGAGGTGAGGGCACTTTCCATGCCTCCTATTCCGTGGGAGGTTCAACTTGGCAGGTGGTTTGACGAGCTGTTTCCGCCACTTGAAAAGCACAGAACCTATGCCAGACCAAGCAGACGGCAGGGCTCTACACCTGATATTCCAAGACCAAGCTACGCCCTGTGGGAGAAAGAGCTGGAGAGCAGAACATTTGGCGTAGTCATTGACACCTCGGGCTCCATGAGCACGTCACAGATCGGACTGGCACTTGGCGCAGTTGCAAGCTACGCAGTCTCAAAGGACGTGCCATTTGTGCGGATAATTTTCTGTGATGCGGAGGCTGCGGACGTCGGCTATATGGCTCCGGAGGACATCGCTGGTCGCGTAGAAGTTACCGGCCGTGGCGGCACAGTTCTTCAGCCGGGTGTGGATACACTGGAGCGGGCAAAAGATTTCCCACTGTCTGGACCTATACTCATCATCACGGACGGGTACATAGAGGATGATCTCAAGGTCAGACGTGAGCACGCATATCTTATTCCGAATGGCAATAGACTTCCATTCAGGGCTAAAGGAAAGGTGTTTTATATGGAGAATCGGGATAAGGAGAAGTAGCTTGGCTGGGAAAAGATAATATTGCACAGAATGGTGCCGGCAGGAACAAATCAGGTATATATTGCCTTTTTTAATAGCAAAAACTAAAATTCTCTTGCTATATTGCAAAAAGACGTATAAAATGCATGTGTATTTTTATGTTTTATATCTCAGTCTGGACTCTATTTTTGGCAGAGATATACACTCCGTGAGGATTGCTGAGCCGCTGATATGATATATGTCAGCAGAGCTGACTGGCAGCTTGCGGCAAGATTCGCCAGCGAATCTTAAGAAGAACGACATTCAAATAAGAATATGGCAAAGGAAATAGTGGAATTATGAAAAAGGTAGTAAAATTTGGCGGAAGTTCATTGGCAAGTGCAGAGCAGTTTAAAAAGGTTGGAGCAATCATCACATCAGATGAGAGCCGTGTATACGTTGTTCCTTCTGCACCTGGAAAGAGATTTTCAGATGATACAAAGGTAACAGATATGCTCCTTCATGTGTATGAAACTGCGAAGGCAGGGAATGATTTCACAGAGGAAGTGAAGGCGATCAAGGCCAGATATGATGAGATCATCACAGGCCTTGAGATTAAGGATTTTTCACTTGATAAGGATTTTGAGGAGATTACAAAGCAGTTGGAGGATCTTACCAATCCGGACCCAATGTGCACACTGGACTATGTGGCATCAAGAGGAGAGTTCCTCAATGGTAAGATTATGGCTGCATATCTTGGCTTTGAGTTTATAGATGCTGCAGAGGTTATCTTTTTCAATGCAGAGGGCAATCTCAATAGCTATAAGACGGAGAAGGTACTTGGTGAGAGACTTGCCAAGGCACAGCATGCGGTTGTTCCAGGATTCTATGGACTTGGCAAGGATGGCAAGGTAAAGACTTTTTCCAGGGGCGGTTCAGATGTAACGGGCTCGATCGTCGCACAGGCAAGCAGAGCCGATGTATATGAGAACTGGACAGATGTCTCAGGCTTCCTTGTAGCTGACCCACGTATTGTTCCAGATCCAAAGCCAATCAAATATATTACTTACAGAGAACTTCGTGAGCTTTCATACATGGGTGCATCAGTTCTCCATGAGGATGCGATATTCCCTGTACGCCACTGTGGTATCCCGATCAATATCCGCAACACAAATGCGCCTGAGGACGCAGGAACATGGATCGTTGAGAGTACCTGCCAGAAGCAGGATTATGTTGTAACAGGTATTGCAGGTAAGAAGGACTTCTGTACAATATTTATTACGAAGGCTATGATGAATTCAGAGATAGGATTTGGAAGAAAGGTGCTTCAGGCATTTGAGGAGAATGATATCTCATTTGAGCATATGCCATCAGGTATTGACACGATGACTATCGTAGTTCATGCTGATGAATTCGTACACAAGGAGCAGAGAGTTATATCTGCCATCCACAGACTTGCAGAGCCGGATTCAGTTGAGATTGAGTCAGGACTTGCACTTATAGCTGTTGTAGGCCGTGGAATGAAGTCAGCAAGTGGTACAGCAGGCAAGTTGTTCAGCGCACTTGCAAAGGAAGGCATCAACATAAAGATGATAGACCAGGGTTCATCAGAGCTGAATATCATAATCGGAGTAAAGAACAGTGATTTTGAGACAGCCATAAAGGCAATATATAATACATTTATAACTAACAAGTAATGACAGACAAGTAATAACAGATTGCTAAGCATCGTAGGGGTGGGCACGCATTAGTGCTTGCCCCTATTTGATTGGTGGCTTTCTCTGGCAAAAAGGAGTGAATTGAACTATGATAAAAGTGTTATTCATCTGCCATGGTACTATACTAACTTCTTTGAAAAAGCCTTGATTTACGGGCAAAAATCCAATTTTTGAAAAAAGTTTACCACCTGTTTA
>CAKQIY010000057.1 GCA_934247115.1 uncultured Coprococcus sp. | reverse complement strand
ATGAACCACATTAATATAAAGGCAGCTCAATATATTTTATAGTGACTTTGGTGGAAAAATATGTAAAATATTATAATATAAAGTAAAGAGAAGAAGGGATTAATATGTATTACAATGATGTGCTTGATCTGATAGGGAATACTCCGCTTATGTGTCTGAAAAAGTCGACAGGATACAATATATTTGCCAAGGCGGAATTTCTTAATCCTGGTGGAAGTATTAAAGACAGGATCGCAAAAAACATGCTGGAGGTTGCAGAGAGTGAGGGAAAACTCAAGCCGGGAATGACTATTATAGAGCCTACGAGCGGTAATACCGGAATAGGGCTTGCACTCTGTGGTGTTCAGAAAGGCTATAAAGTGATAATTGTGATGCCAGAGAATATGAGTGAGGAGCGAAAGAAGGTTATCAGGGCATTTGGTGCTGAGCTCGTACTTACGGATCCGGTTCTAAGCATCGGTGGTGCTGTTGATAAGGCAAATGAGATAGCAGAATCTGCTCCAGAGAAGTATTTCATGCCGCAGCAGTTTGTCAATCAGGCAAATCCAGATGCGCATTATCGCACGACAGCAGTTGAGATGTGTGAACAGCTTGGTCAGAAGATAGACATATATGTGTCTGGTGTTGGAAGTGGGGGGACTCTCCAGGGTATAGCTAAGTATTTGTTGGAGAAAAATCCGGATACAAAGATTGTTGCTGTTGAACCTAAGGGAGTGTCAGCGCTGCATGGCGATGGTCCGGGAATACATCAGATACAGGGTATTGGTGATGGATTTATACCGGATGTACTTGATACGGATATGATAACTGATGTAGTGGAGGTCGCAGATGAGGATGCTATACAGACAGCAAGAATGCTTGCCGTGAAGCAGGGACTTCTTGTTGGAACTTCATCGGGGGCAAATGTATGGGCAGCTATGCAGATGGCAGAGAAGTATGGTAAGGATAAGGTTATAGCTACAGTTATGGCGGACAGGGCTGAGAGATATTTTAGTGTTGGTCTGTTATAGTATTCTGTTTATAGAGCTAAAAAATGTATATAAATTAAAATAGACATTTTCAAGTAGTGATGTGTATGGTACATTGGAAGTGTCTCTGTTTTTATTTTCGGAGATAAGGATAATGTGATGTTAGACTTAATATAAAAATAACAGTGATAAGGAGATATATATGATGGACAGAATAACGGATGCTATGGACGATAGATTCGTCAGTGAAAAACTTGCCGCTGCCAGGGAATACGAAACGAAGAATGAAATTGCTGTTAGTGACAGACCTTTGTTTCATGTGACACCGGCTGTGGGGTGGATGAATGATCCAAATGGATTTTCAGTGTATGCCGGCAGGGTGCACTTGTTTTATCAGTATCATCCTTACAGTACGGTGTGGGGACCCATGCACTGGGGGCATCAGGTGACTAAAGATATGATAAAATGGGAACAGCTTCCGGCGGCTTTGGCTCCGGACACGGAATATGATGAGGATGGCTGCTTCTCTGGTACGGCCATAGAAGATAAGGGGAGACATATACTCATATATACGAGCGTCATGAAGAATCCTGATGGTGAAGGCGTCCTGCAGAATCAGAGTATAGCTGTCGGAGACGGAACAGAGTATACCAAGATAGGCGGTAATCCGGTGGTAAACGGAGATATGCTTCCTTATGGTCTGAGCAGAGAGGATTTCAGGGATCCTAAGGTTTGGCAGGAAGACGGAATATACTATATGGTTGCTGGAACTGTAGATGAAGATAAGAAAGGGCAAGTTGTATTATTTTCCAGTCAGGATCTTGTGAATTGGTCTTTTGAGAGTGTTCTGGCAAAAAACGATAAGGATTATGGCGGGGTATGGGAATGCCCGGATTTCTTCGAAATCGATGGTCATAAGGTGCTTCTCGTATCTCCTATAGAGATGGTGGCCAAGGGATATGAATTCCATAATGGCAACAACTCAATATATTTTATTGGTGATTATGATGACACTGAAAAGAAATTTGAGGTAGGTGAACCATTTTCACTAGACTATGGAACAGATTTTTATGCGCCTCAGACGACATTGCTGCCGGATGGCAGAAGGGTTATGATCGCGTGGATGCAGTCTTGGCATAATCTGTGGATACCTCAGGGACAGATGTGGCAGGGTATGATGACACTGCCAAGAGAGATAAGCCTGAAGGATGGAAGACTTATACAGAGACCAGTCAGGGAGATAGAAAATTATCGATCAGATAAGGTAATCTTGGCAAATGAACTTGTGAGCGGATCATGCGTATTTGATGGAATAAGTGGCAGATTCATTGATATGGAGATTGCGGTCAAAGGTGATGGATACAATGAGTTTGCGATCGATTTGGCAAAGAACGATAGGTATTATACGAGATTTACATATGACAGGCGCAAAAATATCATAGAGCTCGACAGGACATTTGCCGGTTTTGAGAGGGATGTGGTATGTATCAGAAGGGCGGAAGTTAAGCCGTCATATTCAGCGGATAGTCAACGTGGGTCTGCCGAAGATGTAGGCAGCATTGATGAGCAGATAAAGCTGAGATTTATACTGGACAGAAATTCTATAGAGCTGTTCGTGAACGATGGGATCATGACGATGAGTACTGCAATATATACTCCAGTCACGGCCACCGGAATAGAATTCTCGTGTGACGGCAAGGCAGCAGTCGATATAGAAAAGTATGATATAAAGATGAACTGACCAGTTAGGATTCATAACGAATCGGGATATGTATATAGCAATATTAAAAATATGACAAGGAAAGTTGTCAAAAAAGTGTTGACAACTTTCCTTGTCATTTGTTATACTCCATTGTAATAGAGATGACAACTATAGTTGTCATTTGTCATATGTAATTTTATATATATTGTATTAGATTGGGAATTTCAGTATATGAAAATTTAATGGAGTAGTGAGGGTATGGGAAAAAGAAACGACATGGCTAGAGAAAAAGCTGTTGATAAAAGTAATAAGAAATCTGTCAGTGGAGCGATAAGGTCAATGTTTGAGATCAAAGACGATGGAAATTCTGTAAATAAATTAAAAACTCAGGTTAAAGGATATTCTGTGACAGCCATCACAGAGAGAACGTTAAAAAAGAACAAGCTTGGAGATGCAATGACTGCGGTGTGCAGCAAGAAAGAGCTTGAGGAAGAGATTCGGGAAAATCTGAAAAAGGGATTTCCTGTGTATGGATTCTTCCGGAAGAAACAGATGTGGGGCTGTTTTTTGTTTGATAAATCAGACATTTCCAGAAAAGAATTGTCACCTGAACCTGAAGGCGGAAAAGATACATTGTGTATATATAAACTAAGAAAGTCATATGTACATCCTGATGCGGAGAGTGTATATGATGACATGATGGAAGTCGCCCATAGCAATGTGTACCAGAGTGTGCTTGATGTTTTGGGTGATGGGAAAACTGATGGTTTTATGTGGAAAGACAGGGTATACGTGTGTAAGAGAGAGAAGTCGACAGGTATACCGTATGGATTGGCGATAGGGATAGCACTAGGCATTATCTATGGAATGTTACTTGACAATCTGGCACTTGGGATATCTCTGGGAATTTGTTTTGGGATGAGCTTTGGCATGATATGGGGAACATCTACCCACAGTTATGTGGAGCATGGAATGGTAGATGATGACGATACGGATGAATAAGCTGGAGGTGATATAGATGCCGCTGTACAACAGGCTGAAGGAATACAGGGCGAAGCTGGGTGTAAACCAGCAGGAGATGGGTGCACTGGTGCAGACATCAAGGCAGACGATAAGCCAGATAGAGAGGGGCGACTACAGCCCATCGGTGACACTGGCACTGAAGATCGCGAAGGTATGTGGTGTCAACGTGGAGGATATATTCCAATACGAGGATGATGAGGAGTGATTCCTGACAAATGGATAAGATCGTGTTAATTCATAGAATGAAAAGAGGATATGAGATGAAGGATACTGATAAAAAAGTGAACAAGAAAAGTAATCTGAAGATATATATAATATTTGCGGTCATGATCCTGGTAAGTCTGCTTGGAGGATTCCTGGCTGGAAGGCTTGCCGCGGTGAACAAGGATACACTGGACGGGATCAAGTGGGATAATATATGGAGGATAGTGGCTGATACGCTGCCTATAGCATATGGAGTGCTCATGCTGGCGGTGTTCGTGGTGTCATTTGTCATGTATGGGAAGATAAAGAGGGCGATCAGTGGCTGGGACGGAGAAGATGAGGATGTGATATTGGATGTAGAGAGAAAGATATCGACTGCCTCATATCTCCCATGTGTAGCTGTGTTTATGGGATTTGTATTGTTCCCGGTAAGTATATATGCCATAGACAGAGCTTATGGCGATGATGGCGGTATGGTTATGGCCATTGTGTCTGAGCTGGTATTCGTGATATCGCTGGCACTGTACTGTGCAGCAGAAAAGCTTATAATTGATGAGGAAAAGAGACTTAATCCGGAGAAAAGTGGGAATATATTCGATATGCATTTTCGCCGTGACTGGGAGAGTACATCGGACGAGGCGGAGCTTATCATGATAGCCAAATCCTCCAAGAAGGGATTTATGACTGGAATCAAGGTGGGATTTGTCATGTGGATACTTACGTTTATGAGCATGTTTGCATTTGACACAGGAGTGATGCCTGTATTGGCAGTGGGAGTGATTCTGCTTGTCATGTATATGGCTTATGGCAGGGAATTCAGAAAACTGCAGAAGTAAATAAGATTAGAAATCTGATTTGGGATGACCGTGAAAATTACGGCCATCCTTTTTGGTTGCATTAGAATAATGCTTAATATACTGATTAATATTTTGAACATAATCAATATATTGACTATGTTCGAGATGGGGTGTATTTTTATGTATAAGACAGGAAGGAGGGATAAGGAGAACGTGGGAATGACCCGATCTTGACCATGAGAAGTCAGTGTAGAAAAGAAAAGGAGAGAAAAGCATGGGGAAAACGAGAAAAATATGGGTGGCAGTGTGTGCCATCATGGCAGTGCTTGTGTGGCTGCCATTTGTGGGAATTGATGCAAAGGCTGGCCCACTACCAAGTCGTACGGAAACTGTAACTATACAGCCAGGAGATGATGTTACACTCAAACCGAATTTTGATGTACTTTCACGATATGGGGTAACTGAGGATACGGAAGACCTGACATACGAATGGTTTGTTACGGGTGAGCAGAAGTATACAGGTAGTATATATGAAAGAAAGAATGTGAAGAAGGCGTTTTACTGTGAGTTGATGCTTTATTCAAAAAGTTTTGTCTCAGGGTATTATATATACGGCTTTAATGTTGTGATAGATAATGATTTCAGCGCCAAAGCGATTAGTGACACAGAAATAACCCTTAAAGCCGGGGACACGGCAACGCTTAAGGTTCAGGCATCCTGCGCCAAGGGAGATATAACCTATGTCTGGGACGGGCAGGGAAGTGTATCTGAGGATAACCCTGCAGAATTCACAACGGCAGCAGTCACGGAACGTACCAGTGTGTATTGCCACGTGTCCGATATGTATGGCAACACTGAGACCATATATTACTATATAAATATTGAAAATGGATTGAAGGTCAGTGCAAAGAATTCTTCAAAGGTAAATGTGCCATACAATGAAAAGGCAACTCTTGAGGTTGAAGCGTCATGCAATGAAGGTGAGCTCACTTATGCATGGCTTGACATTGCGACTTATGATGTGCTTGGCAGTGGTGCCGTATTCACGACAGAAAGTGTCACTGGAAAGAAGATATATAGATGTCAAGTCAGTGACAAGTATGATAACATTGAATTTGTAGACTTTACGGTGAATGTGGATAATGGCCTCAAGGTGGAGGCTGTAGGAAGCACGAATGTGATCATTAAACAGGGAGAATCAGTGACTCTCAAGGTCAAAGCGAGCTGTAATGAGGGCGGGTTGACGTATAAATGGACTGAATTGACTGACAATAGTATAAGCGAAGATGAGGCGGCTACGGATTCTATCACTGTAACATACAATAGTAATACGGAGATATCCTACAACACATACACCTGTGAAGTGACAGACAAGTATGGTAACAGTGAGGAGATAAGCTTTACCGTTGGAAGCTATAATCCGTCAGATATGTCGGATACGAGCAAGGTCTATGTTATTTCATATAATGAAGAGGTAAAGCGTATTCTTGGGGATATGCTGAGCAAACGCAGTGATCTGAAGGGTAAGATAGCATTTATAAATCTGCGGATGGGAGGAACGGATCCAGATTACCTGAAGGGGATTGATCTGGTGCTTGAGAAGAACCCTGATGCGACATTTATAGTGGCAGGTGATGCTTCCGTGCTGGAAGATATCAATGACCGGAATAAGTATATGACCGTGGCTGAGCTGGGGCTTACGAGTGCGTACTCTGCAGCGTATCCTTATACCAGGAAAGCGGGAACACTTGGAGGAAAACTCACTGCTATGGCATGGCAGGCAAATCCGGGAACTTTCATGTATGATCCTGATATCGCTCAGAAGGTGCTGGGTACTTCAGACCCTGAACAGGTACAGAAGATGATAGGAACGGCAGATGGATTCCTGAGTGTTGCTGCAAAGATGAAGGCTGCAGGTTACTATATGACTTCTGGAGCCGCAAATAAGTCTAGTTATGGAGATCAATATTATGAAATGCTTGCAAATATGGCGGGTATTTCAGGTTTCTCTGATGATTACGGCCTGACCGACAGTCAGAAGGAAGTGGCAAAGAAGATTATGTATGGCATTGTCGCCAACGGATATGATACAGGCCACACCATGTGGGATGAGAAGTGGGTTGTTGATGATACAAAGAGCGGCAAGGTATTTGGCTGGTTCTCATGTACATGGGCTGCAATGTGGAGTCTGACATTTGACAAGCCTATGGCAGTATGTCAGGGACCTGTTCCATACTACTGGGGAGGAACATATCTTTTCGCAAAGAGTGGCAAGGCAGACAAGACGGCAGCAGAGATCCTGAAGGCAGTATGCTGTGATGCAGAGACCATGGCATATATAGGTGAGACAGAAAGTACGTTACCTAATAGTACGATTGCAGCACAGAAGCTTATCAAGAATGTAAAGAGTCCGATCACAATGAAGAATAATCAGAATCTATGGAAAGCTTATGACGAGATGGCAAAGGCCATAGATGGAGGAGATTACAAGATCACGGAGCCTGTGGAGACACCTTTGGTCCCTGCCGGAAGCAATGGTATCGTAAAAGGTGCAGATGGTGTGTACTATTATGTGGAGGATGGTGTCATCCAGACTGGCAAAACAGCCATGATACCAAGTGGAAGCAAGACATACTATGTGAAGAAGGGTGTATGGCAGTCAGGGGCATCAGGTCTGATAAAGGTCGGCAGCAGGACATATTATCTTGCCGGAGGTCTGCTCCAGAAGAGCAAGACAGGATTTGTAAAGGCTGGCTCAAGTAAGATATATGTGAAAAATGGTGTCAGAAGTACATATACAGGCTTTGTTGCAGTGAACGGCAGCAAATACTACATTGTCAGCGGAGTGTTCCAGAGCAGCAGAACAGGATTTGTGATGGTCAGTGGCAGGAAGTACTATGTTGTGAAAGGTGTATTCCAGAGCCGCAAAACAGGATTTGTGACGGTCAGCGGCAGGAAGTATTATGTTGTGAAAGGCGTATTCCAGAGCACGAAGACAGGATTTGTGACGATCAGTGGCAGGAAGTACTATGTTGTGAAAGGTGTATTCCAGAGCACAAAGACAGGACTTGTAAAGCCGGTGAAGAACGGCAAGACATATTATATCAAGAAGGGTGTTCTTCAGAGTAGATTCTCGGGAAATATCGTATATAACAAGCATACTTATAAGATTGTAAAGGGCGTTATGACGAAGAAGATCAGATGATCGACAGAAAATAATATGCAGAGGAGATGGGCATTGTGTATACGCAATGCCCATTTTTGAGTGGCTATGAGGTCAGTTGAGGTTTTTTTTTAAGATATAAGAATAGAAATGATGTTATTGGGTCAATAATATCTATGCAATATGAAATGTTAGAAAAGTTTTTCGCAGGAAAGGGGTATTGCTATGATATTAAAGGAAAAAGAGAAAACAGTTATCCAGGATCTTCAGACACAGGAGAAGTCCTGTGTGGAGAAATATGGAAGATATGCGGAGCAGGCGAAGGATCCGGAGCTTAAGAATCTGTTTCAGACTATACAGAAGGAAGAGCAGAAGCATTATGATTCACTCACACAGGTGCTTGACGGACAGGTTCCACAGTGCGACTGCAATGACAGCGATGGCAGGGAATATGAGCCAAAGCAGACATACAAGATGATGGACGATTCCGAGGATAAGAAGAATGACGAGTTCCTTGCAACAGACTGCATCGGAACGGAGAAGCTTGTGTCAGGCGAGTACAATGGAGAGATATTTGCATTTGGCGAGAGCGCGGTGAGAAAGCTTCTGGCGGATATACAGGTAGAGGAGCAGAATCATGCGGAGATGCTCTACAAGTATAAGGTCGCAAATGGAATGGTGTAGGGAGAAGCTTACACAAGGGAGCATAAATTGTAAGGAGGATATGTATCACAGGTGGTATATATCCTCTTTTTTGTTGCAATGATTCGTTAAAGTAGCTAGTAAAAACTCTTTGTTTTGAATTGAGGTTTTATGCGGGGATGTATTCACAAAACGAATGACAAAATGTAGAATATTATTATACGCCGATAATGAGATAATGGTACTAAATTAGGATGGATATAGATGGAATAACATTTGACAGATAGGAGAATGTGACGTGAAAAGAAAATTTTACAGTGTACTGTATGTAGCAATATTTGCATTGCTGATGTCCGGGTGCAGTATGGCGGGAATTGCGGATGGCAGCAGATCGGCGGTTAAGGGAAATGTTGCGGTTGATGAAGAAAACACAATATCTGAACAAGATACTACTGTGACTGTAGGGAAAAGTACAGAGGCAGAAAAAGCTTATTGCGAGGTGAACGGCAATGTGCCGGGATTCAGCGAGGATGAACTGGTGACAGAGACATTTGAGAATTACAGCGATCTGGATTCTCTAGGAAGATGTGGAGTTGCTTATGCAAATATCTGCAAGGAACTTATGCCGACGGAGGAACGCGGCGAGATCGGTATGGTTAAGCCTTCAGGCTGGCACACGGTGAAGTACAGCGACCGGATTGATGGTAATTACCTGTATAACCGGTGTCATTTGATCGGGTATCAGCTTGCCGGAGAGAATGCAAATGAAAAGAATCTGATAACTGGAACCAGGTATCTGAACGTGACGGGGATGCTGCCATTTGAAAATGAGGTGGCTGATTATGTGGAGAGCACAGGAAAACATGTGCTTTACAGGGTCACGCCGATATTTGACGGGGATAATCTTGTTGCTTCTGGAGTGCAGATGGAGGCTGAGTCCGTGGAGGACAAGGGCGCCGGGGTTAGCTTCAACGTGTATGTGTACAATGTGCAGCCCGGGGTGCTGATCGACTATGCAACCGGAGACAGTGAGGCGGATCCGGGATATGTGGTGCCGGATATTGGTAATGAAAAAACAGAGGCAGCAAATGAGGATACATATATAGTCAATACAAATACAGGCAAATTTCATAAGCCGTCGTGCAGGAGTGTGAAACAGATGAAGGAATCAAATAAGTCAGAGAGAACGACCACAAGGGATGAGCTTATAGCTGAGGGATATGAGCCTTGTAAGAACTGTAATCCGTAGTTGAATTTGG
>CAKQIY010000056.1 GCA_934247115.1 uncultured Coprococcus sp. | reverse complement strand
TTTTTGCTTATCTATTTTGTGACAAAGCCGAAGTACAGGAATGTTGTACTGCTTTTAGGCAGCCTTGTGTTCTACGCATATGGTGAACCCGTATATGTGTTCTTGATGATGTTTTCTATTATATTTAATTATTCTGTAGCAAGACGAATCAAGCGTTTCTATGATATAGAAGTATATTCTGAGATAGACTGTTCATTTGAACGGAATTGCTGGCTGGCTGTGGCCATGGTGTTTGATTTCGGAATGTTGTTTATATTCAAATATATCAACTTCTTCATAGAGATAATAAATACAGCAGCAGGCACAAAGATATTTGACAGTGTGGCTGTTACGCTGCCGCTTGGCATAAGCTTCTATACGTTCCAGATCACATCGTATATATTCGATGTGTACAGACTGAAGTATCAGGCGGATAAGAGTATCATAAAGTTTGGAACATATGTGAGTATGTTCCCGCAGCTCATAGCAGGTCCTATAGTTAATTATGACGAGGTGAAGCCTGAGCTGGATCACAGGGAGACCAAGGCGGATGATATTGAGAGAGGCGCGACACTGTTCGTGCTGGGTCTGGCATACAAGGTGCTTCTGGCCAACAAGATAGCCAGTCTGTGGAATGACGTCCAGACTGTTGGTCCATATGGAATCAATACGGTTACAGCGTGGCTGGGCTCGTGGGGATATTCCTTCCAGCTGCTGTTTGATTTCATGGGATATTCAGTGATGGCTATAGGAATAGGACTGATACTTGGCTTCAGGATACCTGAGAACTTTGTGGATCCATACATGGCACATTCGCTGACGGATTTCTGGAGACGCTGGCATGTGACTCTGGGACGCTGGTTCCGCGAGTATGTGTATATACCGATGGGAGGCAACCGGAAGGGCAGGCTGCGCATGATACTGGCTATGTTTACGGTATGGATGTTCACCGGGCTGTGGCATGGCGCAGACTGGAATTTCCTTATATGGGGCTTGTTCCTGTTCGTATTCATGCTCATGGAGAAGCTTTTCCTGGGCAAGGTTTTTGACAAGGTTAAGATACTCGGACATGTGTACATGTTCTTCCTCATACCGATATCATGGACTATCTTCAATATTTCAGATCTGAAGCTGCTGGGACTTTATCTCAGGAGAATGTTCGGAATGACTATAGAGGGATCTGTGACTACACATGCCATGGACAAGCTTATCATGCTGGCACAGACATACTGGTGGCTGCTGCTCATATGTGTGATATTCTGCACGCCATGGCCAAGGAAGCTTATTGAGAGATTCTACAGAAACTGGTTCTGCAAGCTGCTTATGCTTGCCCTGTTCTGGTTCTGTGTATACCAGATTGCAAAGGGTGGTTCCAATCCATTCCTTTATTTCAGATTCTAGGAGGTGGGCAGATTGAAGAAATTATGGCAAATGATAAAGGGCTGCCCACTGTTTACAATACTTATACTGTCAGGGATCATAGTGAGTGCCGGGGGATATGCAGGGGCTGCGCTTGGAGTATATAAATGGAATGTATCATTTCATCACCCTATGGCACAGACAGTGCTGCTCAATGAGCTTGCTGCAACGGATACCGATGCTGATGCGACAGATAAGTCAGAAGAAGCGGTAACCACAGAGGCTGCTGCCAAAGCTACTACCGAGAAGACGACTACAGAGAAATCTTCAGAAAAGGTGACCACAGAGAAATCTTCGGAGAAAACGACCGAGAAGGATTCCGGTAAAACAACAGAGAAAAAGCAGACCACAGAGAAAACAACGGAAAAGGCTACAACTGAGAAAGCAGCGATAGATACTGGGGGCTCGGCAGCACCTCAGACTCACCCGACTCAGTACAAGAAGATAAAGACCAGAAAGTCCAGAAACAGCTGCTACAGGGATCTTACACAGATAGCCCTGGAGACTCAGTATCCTTATGTAAAGGTTGACAAATCATACTTTGACGATGCGCTGTTCATTGGAGATTCCAGAGTTGAGGGCCTTGCACTTTATTCAACCCTTGATAATGCAGAATTTGCATATATGGAAGGCCTGACATCATTTGGACTGATGGGGGAGAAGATAGCCGCAAATGGTACTAAGACACTCACGGAATTGCTGCAAAGCAAACAATTCAGGAAGATCTACATCATGCTTGGTATAAATGAGGCTGGATATGATACGGAGACATATGCATCCACATATATTGATGCGGTGTCACAGATACAGGCGCTGCAGCCTGATGCCGTTATATTCATGATGGGATGTATGCATGTGTCCAGTGACTATTCTGACAGTCATGATATTGTAAATAATGATAATATTGACGACAAGAACGGAGCGATAGCAGCATATGCTGATGGAGTAAAACTGTTCTATCTTGATATGAATACTGCAGTGGATGATGGCAAGGGCGGTCTGGTAAAGGGCTATACCTGGGATGACATACATCTGCAGGCTCAGTACTACAGCCTGTGGGAGCAGTATCTGTTTGAGCATGGGCTGAAGGATGATGCGTTTAATTAACAGACAGATATGGACTGCAGCTGAGGGATATGGCATGAACTATCTATAGTTATCGGGAGCTGATCATATGAAGAATAAACTGGTAATAAAAGATAAATACAAGGGAATCCTGTTCATAATCATGGCAGGGTTCTTTTTCTCACTGATGACCTTCTTCGTGAGACTGTCTGGAGATCTGCCAACTATGCAGAAGGCATTCTTCAGAAATGCAGTGGCTGCTGTTGTGGCCATTGCCCTGCTCATGAGGACTGAGGAGAAATTCAGGATAAAGAAGAGCAGCTGGCCGGGAATCGCGGCGAGAAGCATATGTGGAACGACGGGGCTGATATGTAATTTCTACGCAATTGACAAGTTGAATATTGCGGATGCCAATATACTCAACAAGCTTTCTCCGTTCTTTGCTATCATCGCATCATACTTTGTGTTGAAGGAACGGGCAAACCGGGTAGAGTGGGCATCTGTTGTACTGGCTTTCGCTGGTGCATTGTTCGTTGTGAAGCCTTCGTTTCATATGGATTTCCTGTATGCCATGGTTGGTGTGACAGGCGGCCTTGGGGCAGGAATAGCCTACACCTATGTGAGAAAGCTTGGAAAACAGGGGGAGCGCGGACCGGTCATAGTCATGTGTTTCTCTGTATTCTCATGTCTGGTGACGCTTCCATTTATCATAGTGGACCACGCACCTATGACATGGCAGCAGACTGTGTGCCTGCTCTGTGCCGGACTTGCGGCGGCTGGCGGACAGTTCAGTATAACCGCAGCATACCAGAAGGCTCCGGCCAGGGAGATATCGGTATTTGACTACAGTCAGGTCATATTTGCGGCTATGCTGGGATTTGTATTCCTGGATCAGATTCCTGACGTGCTGAGCATTATAGGATATGTGATCATCATTGGAAGTGCTGTTTTCAAATGGTGGTACACCATGAGACAGGATCGCACTTAGCATGATCGGCAGTGCTGAGAGTGGGAGCGCCTTGTACAAATACTTGTAGAATAATTGATATATACAAAAAGACGGATGTCAGGAATGGAAAATGGGTAAAAGTTTCATTGTCTGATATCCGTCTTTTTTATAAAAGTTATAAAGGAAGGTTTTAGGTGTTGTGACCGGACTTGTGAGGTATCCGGCCTCCCATCTATATAAATTGGATTGCTGTTAGTTTGAGTGACGGCAGATACGCTGGTGCTGCTTGGGCATGTCGCACATCCGCTGTCCTCATCAATCTGTATATATAATAAGATGGTACTGTGTACATTCTGTGTATCGGATGTTAAAGAAATATGTTCATAAAAGAAATAATATATAAAGCGTAAATAAATGTTCTATAAATGGTAAAGCTTCAGAATATAGTGAGTAGAAGGTTGTGGGTATAGTTGCTGACATGTTAAAATGAAACACACATATGATCATAATTTGTGGATATATCAGATGACAATATTGGATAGAGCAGCTTTATTATGTAATAGTAAGGGGGATTAATATATGGATAAAGAAAAGGTTATACAGGAGCTTCAGGAGAGAACAGAGGAGATAAAGGAGAAGGCCGGGGAGCTTCATAAGGCGATAGAGGAGACTATATCGCAGAAGAAGCAGATGCATTATTCGGAACTGGGCGGACAGGGTGAGAATCTGGATGTTCAGGTAAAGGACGGATATGGCCTGGTGCTCGGCGGCGGTGGTGGCCGTGGCTCCTATGAGATCGGTGTGTGGAAAGCGCTGGAGGAATACAGAGATGTGATCGATATAAAGGCGGTGTCAGGAAGCTCGGTCGGTGCGCTGAATGCCGCACTGTATGCGTGCGGCGATCTGGATAAGGCTACACAGCTGTGGTACGACATAACCAACGACAGGATACTTTCCAACAAGGATATAGATGAGGATAACCGCAACAAATGGTTCGAGTCCATCAAGGAGAAGCTTACGACCATAGACAACCCTGTCATACAGAACGCCATAGAGAGCATAGGACTGGATGCAGTTGCAAAGGGAATGAGGATAAAGGATGGCTTCTTCTCCAGAGAAGGACTTATGGACATACTGGAGAATTCACCAGTACTTGATGGTGTGTCGAACAGTGACATGAGCTGTTATGCGACATGTCTCAATGTGGAGGGCAAGCCTACTCCTGAGAGATTCCAGCTGTCAGGCATGGAACCGGAGGAGATAGAGCGTATACTTCTTGCTTCTTCAGCCATACCGGTCATATTCCCTATGGAGACGATAGACAAGACAAAGTATTATGATGGAGGCTTCTTCCTTGGGGGAGACAATGTGCCTATACAGCCTCTCTATGATGAGGGCTACAGAAAATTTGTCGTGGTGCATCTCGATGAGAGGAAAACCGACAGATACGATGATGCAGAGATGATACACATATATCCGTCCATTCCTCTTGGTGGTGCCATAGATGGCATGCTGGATTTCTCACCAGAGGGCGTGGAGAAGAGGATCAATCAGGGCTATGGCGATGCAAAGGCGGTGCTCGTGGAGCGGTTCGGGTTGAGAGAACCTATGGGGGAATACAAAACAGATGATCGTGAAATATCAGAGCTGGAGAACTCAGGCCCAAGGCTGTACTTCACACGACATGGCCAGACTGTGTGGAATGTGGAGAATAAGATATGCGGAGCCACGGATATTGAACTCACGGAGCTTGGACATCAGCAGGCGGAGCAGCTTGGTGAGATGATAAAGAATGGAGCTTATCACATAGATGAGATATTGTACTCACCACTTGTACGCGCATCGGAGACGGCAAGACATATATCCGAGATAACAGGAATTCCTATGAGAGCCGAGGAGAGACTCCGTGAGCAGTGTTTTGGCAAATACGAGGGAACAGCCAGAAATGGCGCTAAATTCGCCCAGGCGAAGACGCATTTTCTGGATCACTATGAGGGCGGAGAGACCATGGTTCATCTGTGCCAGAGGGTGTACAATCTGTTAGATGAGCTCAAGGCTGAGTCGGAAGATTCCGGGAAGACATATCTTCTGGTCGCCCACAATGGAATATCAAGAATAGTACAGTCGTATTTCAATGATATGACAAATGAGGAATTCGCAGCATTTGGCATAAAGAACTGTGAGATAAGAGAATATAGATTCTGATAGCCACATGTGTGGTAACAGATGTAAAAAGAGAAAACAGCAGGCAGATCAATATGATGTGAATGTGGTTTTCTCTTTTTTCTGGGATATCCCCAAATGCTCCTGTAAATGTGTATAAAAGAATAATTGATATTATTTATCACTAACATAGTTGACACAGAGCCTACAGATGTGTTAATAAATATATGAACATATAATCATGCGTTTAAATATTAACGTACGGCATGAGAGCTATGCGATGCGTTTATGGAGAATATAAAATGTGGAAAAGGAGAGAATCATGGGAGACAACAGTTTTTTGAAGATCAGTGGAATAAAGAAAAGCTTCGGTTCAGGGGAGAACCGAACTGAGGTACTTAAAGGGATTGATTTTGAGGTTGCAAAGGGTGAGTTCTGTGTGCTGCTTGGTCCATCAGGCTCAGGCAAGTCAACTTTGCTCAATATCATAGGTGGGATCGACAGCCCGGATTCCGGTTATATCTCCATAGATGGAGAGAAGACAGGGGATATGGATGAGAAGACACTGACCAGATACAGGAGAAAGCATCTCGGTTATGTATTCCAGATGTATAATCTCATACCTAATCTCAATGTAAAGGAGAATGTGGAGGTTGGAGCATACCTTAGCGATAACCCTCTTGATGTGGATGATCTGTTAAAGACTCTGGGGCTTTATGAGCACAGACATAAGCTCCCGAATCAGCTGTCGGGTGGACAGCAGCAGAGAACCTCAATTGGAAGGGCAATCGTGAAGAACCCTGATATACTTCTCTGTGATGAGCCGACAGGTGCCCTTGACTACAACACTTCCAAGGAGATACTTAAGCTCATAGAGGATGTGAACCAGAAGTACGGCAACACAATAATCATGGTCACCCACAATGATGCCATCAAGAATATGGCGGACCGGACTGTGAAGCTCAGGGACGGCATGATAAGACGCAACATTGTAAATGAGAACAAGGTATCTGCTGCAGAGCTTGACTGGTAATTGGGCAGACAGGGTAGATGTTCAATAGGAAAGGGGATCTGTTATGAGAAATCCATTGTGGAGAAGAATTCCAAAGGAGCTGAAGGAAGAGTTTGGAAAATATATAGTCATATTCCTGTTCATGGTCATCACTACGGGAATGGTGTCGGGCTTCATGGTCGCAGGTGAGAGCATGAAGAAAACCTACGACAATACGTTTGACAAATACAACGTGGAGGATGGACATTTTGATCTGTCGGATGAGGCGTCAGACAATATGAAGGATAATATAGAGGATGCGGGCGTGATGCTCTATGACATGTCGTATTATGAACTGCCTATGAGTAAGATCGGATCAGACTCTGAAAATGACGCTGCAGATGATGGGGGAAGGACACTGAGGATATTTGCACCAAGACACGATGTAAATAAAATGTGCCTGATGGATGGTGAATTCCCTGCAGGAACTGAAGAGATCGCCATTGACAGAATGTATGCGGTGAACAACGATATAGAGATCGGTGATGATATAAAAGTGGGTGACAAGGTATACAGCGTGTGCGGATTTGTGGCCCTCTCCGACTACAGCACCATGTTCCAGAACAACAACGACACCATGTTTGATGCCACGATATTTGGAATCGCCGTTGTGACAAATGAGGAATTTGATGATCTTCCGGAGAAAAATAAGACCTGGTCGTATTCATGGATGTACGATGATGGAATACCGGATGAGGAGAATGATGAGAAAAAGCTGGCGGATGACCTTCTTGAGACTGTGTATACACAGGCAGTCATGAACGGCATTACGGTGGAGACCTACATTCCAAGGTATCAGAACCAGGCGATCAACTTTGCAGGGGATGATATTGGCAGTGATACAAATATGATGAAATGGTTTGAATACATCGTCATAGTTATACTTGCATTTATATTTGCGGTAACCATCAGCAACACTCTGACAAAGGAAGCGTCGGTTATTGGAACATTGAGGGCTTCAGGATATACGAAGGGCGAATTGCTTATTCATTACATATCACTTCCTGTCATAGTTACATTTGTGGCATCAGCGGTGGGAAACGTGCTGGGCTATTCGGCGTTCAAGGATATTGGGGCACAGCTTTACTATGCAAGCTATTCCCTCACTAAGTATGTGACATATTGGAATGCCGATGCATTTGTGCTTACAACAGTCGTACCTCTTATAATCATGATCGTTGTGAACCTGTTAGTGGTAAACAGCAAACTGAAGCTCTCACCACTGAGATTCCTGAGACATGATCTCAGCAGATCAAAGAGAAAGAAGGCGGTGAAGCTGCCTCACTGGAAGTTCATGACAAGGTTCAAGACCCGTGTCATACTTCAGAACATTCCGGGCTATGTGGTCATGCTTATTGGAATTTACTTCGCACAGGTTCTGCTGATGTTCGGTCTTATGTTGAATCCTATGCTGAAGCACTATCAGAATGACATACTGGATAATATGATAGCTGACCACCAGTATGTTCTGGATTCACAGGTGGAGACGGCAAATAATAATGCGGAAACCTACTGTGTGAAGACACTAAGGACAACCGGAGATATAGATGATGAGATAATGGTGTATGGAATACACTCTGACAGTAAATATTTCCCGGTTAAGCTGAACGACGGAGATGTGCTGGTATCTGACAGCTACGCAGACAAATATGAGATAGTTGATGGCGACAAACTTAAGCTCAAGGAGAGCTATACTGATGATACATATGATCTTAAGGTGACGGGTTCTGTGGTGTATCCGGCAGCCCTTGCGGTGTTCGTGACAGAGGGTGATTTCAGAGAAATATTTGACAAGGACGAGGATTACTTCACCGGCTATTTCTCGAATGATAAGCTGACCGATATAGAGGATCATGTAGTGTCAGAGATCACAAAGGATGACATGATAAAGGTGTCCAGACAGCTCACCAAGTCCATGGGAGGTATGTTCTACATAGTGGTTGTATTTTCACTTGTTATGTTCATGCTTCTCGTATATCTGCTCACAAAACTAATAGTAGAGAAGAACACGGTGTCCATATCCATGGTTAAGATACTGGGATATGACACAAAGGAGATCAGTAAGCTGTATCTGTCATCCACGACTGTCATGGTTGCAGTGGTGACGCTGCTTGATATACTGCTCAGTTACCTGTCGATCAAGGTGATATACAGGGCAATGCTGATAGATATGCTAAGCGGCTGGATGCCAATCTACATGGCACCATGGATATTCCCACTCATGTTCGTGCTCAGCTTTGCCTGCTATCTGGTGATCTCACTGTTGCAGATGAAGAGGATAAAGAGGATTCCGATGGACGAGGCCCTCAAGAATGTGGAGTGATGCGTCAAGCTGCGTTCAGGTATTATATTGAAAAAAAGAGAAAATTTTGTGCTATAAATCCCCCGAATCCCTTAAAAGGATACATAGATTAGAAGTCGTGTATCTTTTCAGGGGGAATCCGGGAGTTTGAGCACAAAATTTTCTCTTTTTTAGTATTATGTGGGAAATGTTCCCCAAGCTGTCAGGTTAGCGAGCTTATAGCCGCCAAGTCCGAGGATTCAAGCACCAGGTTGTCGCCCCGGACAGGCTCATGCCAGCTAGATAGTTCCAGTGACAGTCACTGTTGCCGTTCCCGGTGTTGTGGTGATGACTCCTGTGGCTGCATCCTGTGTGAATGTTGCCGCTGGAACAGTGATCTGTCCGGCAACTGTTGCGAACTCGCCTGTTGCTTCATTGTAGGTGTAGCTGTCCGGTGCTGTCCATGCATTTCCATTGTAGGTCACAGTGATTCCGGTGAGAATCGGGTTGAAGGTATCTGTGATGATGACGTTGTCACCTGCGGATGCCTCGGTGTTGCCGTAGTTCTCTATAAGGAAGGTGTAAGTGATCTGACCATTCTCTGTAACTACGCTAGGACTCACAGACTTTGTGATGGCGAGATCGGGAGCTGCAACAGGGGAAACCGATTCAGTTGCAGTGACTGCGTTGGCAAGTCCTGCGCCGGTTACTGTAACAGTGTTGGTCACGGAATCCTCATTGCCTCTAGGTGTAAATTCGTTTGTTGTTGTCTCATATATAATAGTGGCATTTCCGCCCGCCGGAACGGAGATTCCAGTGATCGTCAGCGGAGCTGCAGCACCGACAGCCGGAGCGGCTACCAGAGTTCCATTGGTGTAGTATCTGATGGAAGCCGGAATATATGTGAGAGGATATACTGTTGTATTTCCCACTGCATATGCTCCCAGATTATCTGTGAGAGACAGACCTGTGAGTGTGGTAGTTCCGGAATTGATGAGACTTATCACATACGTGATCTTATCCGGTGTTCGGTAGGTGTCCACCACAGCCGTCTTGGAGACTGTGAGGACTTCGATTATTTCTCCAGTTATGATATTGGAATTGGTGGATCCTCCGTTGTAGGACAGAGTTGCCTGATTAGTAAATGTTGCCATTACTTTACCTCCGTGTTGTGTT
>CAKQIY010000055.1 GCA_934247115.1 uncultured Coprococcus sp. | reverse complement strand
GCACCGGCCGCATCAGTCCCTTTAAGATACTCTGCTGCCCTGTCACAGCCATATCCCTTGCCGACTGCTCCCAGATCCAGCATCATACCGGGCTCTGATATCCTCAAATTATCACCATCCACGCTTACCTTTGACACATCAACCAGCTTCAGCGCGTCATCAATATCCGACTGCTCAGGAATCTCTGTTTTGCCATCTTCTATTCCCCACACATCAGCCAAAGGCCGTATGGTGATATCCAGAAGATCATCGTGAGACCTTGATATGTCAAGTGTCTGCTTCAGCACACCAGCAAGCTCGCTGCTCACTGTAATATCCTCATCAGGCTTATATGTGGTGTTCACCCTGTATATTTCAGACCCTGATGAGCGCCATGACAGCACATCTTTGTCCAGGCTGTCTATAAGCTTCAGCATCCCGTCTATATTCTCACTGCCATGACTTCCATAAACTGTAAATGACGCCGCCGTTCCCATGGTGATCGTGTTCCTTGTATATTCACTTTCTCCTGATCGTCTCACACCTGATATGATAACCATAGCAATCACAGCCGCCATGGCAACCACTACGGCTGCTATCTTGTACCATTTTTTCATGGTCTGTCTACCTCAGTGTTATTTCAGATACTCATCATGAACCTGTTCTCTCAGTGAATATCTGAAGGATTTCTCATACTCCACATTCTCATTGATACTGTGATTTACTTCCTCGAAGAAGCTCTGGTTGATGATATCCATGGAGTAGAATATAGGGTAGTTGCTGTTCTTCTCCCACATCATGACTCCACCATCCACGGATTCCTTTCCATACTCCTCCTCGTAGCGTTTCTTGCAGTCCCCACTGCACAGATATACATGACACAAACCATTGAGCGTCTTTTTCAGCATATCCGTTCTGAGTATATATCCATCACAGTCTATCGCCCAGTCCGGTATCACATCAGGCTTCACTATTACTATGATTGGCATATGTCTGTCAGGGCTCTCAACAATCGCATTCAGCTTGTCGTAACTGATCTCTTCAGGGTTCAAGCCCTCCTCCATGACTATTCCAGCGTCAACAAAGCCCACCTGATTAAACATATCCTTCATGAACTTCGGTCTGCTGTATCTTCTCTCCTTGACGTTGATGGTCTCACATATGTTCTCCACATCTACATCATATATATCCCCGGCACTCACCATATCTACTGTCACATGCCATATAACACCCGCCTCAGAATTGCTTATGTGCTGGAAATCCATATGAAACTCATCGATTCCATATGTTATATATACCTTATATCCTATGGTGGAATAATCCACACTCGTGAGCTCCTCCGGCATCTGTGGGAACACCATACTGATGTGCTCTCTAACCCATTTGTATATAATCTCACACGCCTTGTCATACCCTGCTGATGGTATTCCAACCCTGTGGCCGTACACAACATTTGAAACCATAGGCTTTATCTCTGTCTTCACCTCAGGTCTGACCGCAGGAACGAACTGCTCCTTGTCCAGCAGCCTTGATATATACTCGTTGTGGACTATCTCCTTATTGATCAGATAAATAACCCTGTCAGGAGTCAGCTCCTTGTGATACTTCTTGTTGAGCAGTATATCCACCAGTTCACGCTTGCTCACAGCATGGAACTGCGCCACAATATTCGGATTGTTGTCCAGATATTCCCTGAGCTCAGGCTTAAGGGGATCCTGAGTGATCCTAAGCCTGTATTTGCTCCTTATGGCATTCTCCCAATTTTTCTCCTTGTATTGTGAGTCGTGAATGCTGTTGAATATCTGCATGATGGACCAGTCGCACAGCTCCAGATTCGCTATAATACTGTTCATGACTCTGGACAGATCCTCATGTCCTGTCCACAGATCGGTTTCCCTGGAATCCGAGCCCAGCTTATACTTATATCGCATCTCGTGCTCTATCTCATGCCAACCCTCGAAAAGCACCGTCCTCAGCTGTACCTCAAATGTCTGATCAAATGGCTTGTTCCACACACTTGCAGGTATGTTGCGCAGATATTTGCTCGGTATCCTGAACACACCGTTACATTTCTGTGCCTCAAATTTGTTCTCCTCATTCTTCGTCTTGGACCAGTTGTCCAGAAGAAACGTCTCCTCAAGTATCTTCTCACATATATCCATGTCCTCCAGATAGAACAGGTTGATTCGTATACCTATGATATCCTGAATCTTTCTTCCGCCTTCCTGCATGGAGTATTTACCAGTCTCCAGCTTGTGCAGAAGTGACGATTCTGACTTGATTCTCGATGTACTGTTAAAATATATTCCCGCATTGTTCAGCTTCGTGATAAGAGTATTGAGCAGACTCATCTTCACATTGTTGATCTCCTCTATCTCCTGTTCCTGAAGAAGCTTCTCGTCACTATTATAGTCATAGATGCTATAATCCATTCCATCATTCCTTTTCTGTAATTATGTATCAATATGCCCTGCGGTGTCTTTCTCATATCCTCGCATATCTTTATCTAGTATATCACAATAATTGTGTATTTTGCTTAAAATAATATGAACATTTTATAAAAAACAGTGCAATTCCACCCTTATAGTATAAAATTCCCTCCATTTTCTTGCGAAAATAAAGGCTTGTATATATAATTAAAAGGCTAGAACACAAATGAGAGGTTAAATTATGATTTTAGACTGTCAGAACATCTGCAAAGCATTCGGCACAGATGTTATATTGGACAATATTTCTTTTCATCTTGAAGAGAAGGAGAAAATGGCCATAGTCGGCATAAATGGTGCCGGCAAGACCACGCTCCTAAAGATAATAATGGGTGAGGAAAGTGCTGACTCCGGTCAGGTCATAGTGTCAAAGGACAGGACAATCGGTTATCTGTCCCAGTATCAGGAGAGCAATTACAACACCACTGTCCGCGGAGTCATGATGGATGCACTCAAGCCTATCCTTGAGCTTCAGGATAAAATGCGCGAACTTGAACACACTATGGCTGAGCAGGCTGGTGAGGAGCTTGAGAAATCTTTGGAGCTCTACAACCGCTACACCCATGAATTCGAATATAAAAATGGATACAGCTGTGAGAGCGAGGCAAATGGAGTTCTCAAGGGACTTGGCTTCTCCAAGGAAGATTATGACCGCCACACGGATTCTCTTTCCGGTGGTCAGAGGACAAGGCTTGCACTCGGCAGGCTCCTCATGGTGAAGCCGGATATCATCATCCTCGATGAGCCCACAAACCATCTGGACATGGAATCCATATCATGGCTTGAGGGCTTCCTGTCATCCTATCAGGGAAGTGTCATCATCGTCTCCCACGACCGTTATTTTCTCGACAAGATAGTGACCAAGATAGTCGAGCTCGACAATGGACACAGCCAGGTATACAACGGCAACTACACATACTTCGCTCATAAGCGCGCCGAGATCCGTGAGAACATGATGAAGGCATATCTCAACCAGCAACAGGAGATCAAGCACCAGGAGGAGGTCATCACAAAGCTCAAGCAGTTCAATCGTGAGAAGTCCATCAAGCGTGCAGAGAGCCGTGAGAAGATGCTCTCACGTATAGAACGTATCGATAAACCAACCGAGGTTGCCTCCGAGATGAGGATTACTCTTGAGCCTAACGTACTTAGCGGTGAGGATGTACTCACGATTGAAGGACTCTCCAAATCATTTGGCGACAATAATCTGTTCTCAGGAATAGATATGGATATCAAGCGCGGCGAGCATGTCGCCCTGATAGGCGGAAATGGAACCGGAAAAACCACCATACTGAAGATGATCAACAGACTTGTAGCAAAGGATGCAGGAGCCATCATACTAGGATCCCGTGTTAAGATAGGCTACTACGATCAGGAACATCAGGTGCTCACGATGTCCAACACGATATTCGATGAGATAAGTGATGCCTACCCTGATCTGTCCAACACCAGAATACGTAATGTTCTTGCGGCATTCCTATTCACCGGTGAGGATGTGTTCAAGCGAATACAGGATCTGTCAGGTGGTGAGCGTGGACGTGTGTCACTTGCCAAGCTGATGCTCTCCTCCGCCAACTTCCTCATTCTTGATGAGCCGACGAACCATCTGGATATCACATCCAAGGAGATACTGGAGAATGCAATAAGGAACTACACCGGCACCGTCCTGTATGTATCCCACGACAGATACTTCATCAACCAGACGGCCACAAGAATCATCGAGCTGAAGGACAAACAGCTCACGAGCTATATAGGCAATTACGACTACTATGAGACTCACAGAGCGTACTCTACAGATTCAGGAAGCCCATTCACCCCAATAAGCGGAGTCTCTGACATACCAGTACAGACCGCTCCCGCTGTCTCACAGGCAAAGCTCTCCTGGCAGGAAAGCAAAGCTGAGGCGGCAAGGCAGCGCAAGAAGGCAAATGATCTGAAGAAGCTTGAGGCATCCATCGAGGAGATTGAGAACAAGATTGCTGAGATTGATGAACAGTTTCTACTTCCTGAAAACGCCACAAATGTTGGTCTTCTGAACGATCTCACAAAGCAGAGAAACGAATCCGATGCAGAACTTAACAAGCTCTACACAAGATGGGAGGAGCTGTCCGAGGAGGACTAATGGTCGAATCACCCCTATCGTACATATAGCTTGACTATATCACCATATACAAAATACCATATACGACTACAACAAAGAGGGTGCATATCAGGCACCCTCTCGCTGGTTTCATATATGGTGTTTTCTTTTATGTCTCATGCACAGCCTCCTGTGCACATGTCATTCTAATGTCTCACATGAATTATCTTCTTCGCATACTGACCAGACAGATCGTATGCAGAATTGCTTATATATACCTGATCGCTGCTTCCCATGCCGCCCTGGATCACCCAGTACTGCGGTTTGTTGCCGCTGTTTGAACCCCAGTCATGTACATAGGCCTCACACGCAGCGCTGGATATTCCTAGCTTTCTTAGATACTGCTTGAGTTCGGAAGCACTTGAGAACTTTCCAAAATATATTCCTACATGTGTAGGCTCCCCGTTGGTATAATACACTATTATATCTCCCGGCACCAATGCACTGTATGAGAAATTCTCCCTGTCTGCCGTAAGCTCGTACTCATCTGAAGCCTGCCAGCTTCCATTCTGTGATAACACTCCGCTCGCGGTAACCTTTCTAAGAGCCCAGTCAGAACACATATTGGAAGAGTTTATAATGAAACCGCCCTTACTATAGCTCGTATATTTGACCGACATATCCACTGTTGCATCTGATCCTCCGGCATACCTGAGCGCCCTTGCAACGAACACATTACAATAGATTCCAGTCTTTCCGAGGTACGCTTTTGTCACCCTCTTCATCCATGCATCATAATTCCAGCTGATACTCTCTGTCTTAAAGCATCTTCCATATTTATCAAAAGTATATTCCACATCGTCAACAACCTTTTTGTCAGAACTTACACACTTACCAGTGGCATCACTGTAATAATACACCGCTTTTTTATTAATAACTGCTCTCTTTATCCCCTCTGAATACTGATTGAGCAATTTTCCTGATTTATATATCGAATAGCCCTTCGCAGCATCGTATCTGACATACTCTGTTACATTACCGCTGTCACCTACATATACTGCACTGGTTGAACTCAGCGTGCGCCAGCCCTTCTCTCTCACCATCTTGCCGGTCGGGCTGAAATAATAATATCCGCCTGGAACATATAGCAACGCATTCTTTTTGGTCACCCAGCAGTTATTCACGTACACTCTGTAAGTATCAGCATAGCCCGACACAGTATGCGCCTTCTTATAGTAGAGGGCATCCGCCAATCCTGCCTTGTCAGTATGTATAGCTACGTTGTTGTATGAAGGTATCCACACTGATGCTGCCGCAGTCCAGCCGCCCTCGCTGAGGGCCTTAAGACACCTGTATCTGATCCCATGAGGCTTCACAAGGTATGTAACAACACCGCTCTTAATGTAATATCTCGCATTTGCAGAATTCACATACCATTTGGTTCCATTGTATTTCTTTCCATTTACAAAATAATAATATGTATTATTTACATTTACTATACCGGTTCCTGAGCTGACCCATTTACCTGAGGAGTAATGGAACAACTTACCCGCATAGTCCGTATTTGGAAAACTTTCATCATAGTAAACCTTCACAGCGTAACATTTATCGGAGAAATAGAACTGATAATCTCCCGTCTTTACCCACTGTGATCTCACAGCCTTTCCGTCCTCACCGAAATAATAATATTCCTTACCATCCTGTCTCAGGACATTCTTCACCGGGATTCCCGCTTCATAATAGTACACATCATCGTCTTTTCTTACCATACCTGTAACAGCATTGCCCTTGCTGTCATACGCCACATATATATTCTTGACCAGAACCTCCTTATTCTTCACGGCTGTTTTAGTTGTCCTTGAATAACTGTAGAACTTCTCGCCATTGTATGTACTCACAACATGGCCTTCAAAAATCTGCAGATATTTGACAGATGCATTTCCAAGGCTGTCAAATATATCCGAATCCACAAGATCTCCGGATGGTGAACTGCTTCCATACTTATACCAGCCATCTCCGGTTACTGCCTTTCCTCCTACAAAATAATCGTAATAACCATTTCTCCTGAATATGCCTGTGGCTTCCTTTCCGGCCTCATAATATATCCCCTCATAGTAACCTGTCAGGCTTACCGAATAATCCTTGTTATATGTAAATCTGCTGAGTTCTATAGTACTTCCCTTCTTCAGACTTATATCTACCCATCTGTCTGTAGAATTGTAATTTCTCGATGCCAGCATATCAAAGCTGGTATCGGTATAACTTCCGTTGTACTCAACATTGTCTTCGCTGTCGTCCGCTGCGATCAGATAAAACTTGGAATTGTACCTGATCAATGCGTATGTCACCATGGTGTCATCATCCACTGCCGAACCTATATAATAACTCTTGCCCTCCGCAAAGCTTATTCTGAACATTCCATCCGTGGAATTGGAGAACACATATGACTTTGTATCCATCTTCAAAGCCCTCTCCTCTACCACACTGCTCGGTGTAGCCACGCTCTCTTCACCCGAAGCTGCATATATGGATAACGCTCCACCTCCACACACCGGTCCAAGCATAGCTGCAACCATGCATATCCCAGCCAATATTCTCTTTCCTGTTGCAAATATATTCTTATCTATCATTCTTCCTCCTGTATGTCACAGTATAGCCCTTCATCACAGGTATACTTTTTCATCAATATCTACGTGTATACTATAGTACACGATTTTGGCTGCATGTGAAATACAATATCTGATATTTTTCTGATATCTTCTCCATCAATTTCCTTGCTCCCGCCATATTCCTGTCATCCAGATTGACAAACGGATCATCCATTATGAGCACCGGTCTCTCATCCTGATACATACTGTCTACTATTGCAACCCGTATACACACGCCAAGGATATCCGCCATGCCTGAACTTAATGTCTGTGAATCCCTGTACATGCCATGTTCCCTGTACCTGAGAGTCATATCCGGGGCAGCCTGTACATTTCTTCCTACAGACTCACCTGTAACGCACTCATAATACCTGTCAAAAGCCTCCATTACTGGCTCTGAATGGCTGACGGCAAATGTATCTCTGGCCTCTTCCATAAGTTCATACGCCTTTACATTAAGCTCGTATCTGTGCAGATCGTCATCCAGGGCTTTTTTCTTATCTGCCAGTGATGCCTTCACTGCAGCTAGTTCCTGTCTTTGAAGCTTGAGTTCCGCCAGCTCCCTGGCATACTCACCAAGTCTCATATTTTCTGCCATATAGACAGACATATCGTCTTCCTCATCGTCAGTATATATATCATCTGATCCGATTGATCTAGTATCATCTGTAGCATTTTCCGGCTCTTCCACCTTATTCTTTCTATGGCTGATATTTTCATTTATCCCGCGTATAATGTAGTAGATTCCAAGTACACAAAACACACCTGCACATACAACCAATATGATCATACTCATATTGTCAGGCTCCTCTATTCCAAGCATAAATTTCCACATTCCCAGGGATAAAAGTGCGGCGATCAACGCACAAAATCCTGTCATGATATATTTACTGTCACGCTGTCGTCTTATCCGGTTCTGATTCTGCATTTCTATCTCCCGGATATTTTTATTCAGTTCACGTATACGTCTGTCTATGCCATCAAGCTCACGAATCTGCTCACGCATCCCATCAAGCTCATATTTTCTCCTGTACAGTTCTCCCGTCCGTTTGGATGGCGACTGCCTGTTGATGACATTCTTAAGGATCTGCCGCGCATTCTCATAGTTGCTCATATCATCCGTGCTATCGGCAATATTCCCAAGCTTAGCACTTATACCATCTGTCGCCCATGTACGGCAGTCATCATGACCTATGTACATACTTCTCACAAACGATGCAGCATCCACATGAAACAGTTCCTCCCCGAGCTTATCCGTGAATCTTCCTGTCACAGAGTGAGTCATCTCATCATATATCACACATTTGTCATCACTCTTCTTCGCGCCAAATGTCCTCTGAACCCTGTAGTTTCTGCCTCTGCTCTCAAATATCAGTTCTCCACCATAGGCAACGCCAGACCACGGGCGATACCTTTTTCTTTCATTCTCAATATCATTCCTCTTCGTCTCACCATCGAAGCCATACAGCATGACCCGTATAAATGCAGCAAGGGTTGACTTGCCCCATCCATTATCCTGTATAAATGTATTTAACCCTTCTTCGAACTGGACTTCCATGTTATTTAATTTGCCAAATCCATCTATATAACATGATATCAATCTCATAGTTAAAATATCTCCTCGCCCGCAAGCGCCTTAAGTCCTGTCTGGATCACATATGCTCTGTCGGCCTCACTCATCTCCTGTTCCATGACCTTTCTCACAAATTCTCCCTTGAGAGATGCATCGTTTAAATACATCGTGTAATCCACCTGAAATTCCGTGTGATCCACTATCTCCATATAGTAGAACGAATCCTGAAACTGTTTAGTCAGATAATCAGCATTTATCTCACTCTCCACATCTACCTCACCTGTAAGTGAAACCCTGACCATATCCCTTGATTCATCCTCCATAGTTACCGGCAGTTCCTGATACAGTCTGTCCGCGATCATATCCGCTGCATCAGAGCTTGACTTTGCACCCGTCACATTTACTTCTACATCAAACAACCTTCTATAGGCAAATGGCACAAATTCAGCCTCAACCATATGCTTTCGCTCATCCACGTCAAGCACCACAAAACCATGCTCACCGCACTCGTCAAAGCCCCTGCCCTCAAGACATCCAGGATAGCAATAGACTCCTCTGTGATCAAGGCTTTCCAGCTTTCTTCCATGCACATGGCCCAGCGCCAGATAATCTATGCCTCTTCCCCTGAGTCTCTTTAAGCACACATCATTCATATTACGGGCCTTGCCATATTCCTGCTCCTGTCCGTGGAACGTGACAATATTTATATCGTGCTCATCCAGTTCAAGTTCATCATATATGCTATTGCAGTTTTCGTCACTCAGCACAGCACCCGCGATAACTATATGCGTTCCCTTAAGCTGATACTGTGTCCACTCTTCTCCGAACAGATATAGATTCTCTGGAAGTCTCCGCCCCACAAATAAACTGTCATCCGGATCATGATTTCCTCTCAGATAGAACACATCTATATCAGTATGCTTCGCTATCTCCCCCAGAACCACATTGATCGTCGTAGCTGACACCATCTCTGAGTCAAAGAGATCACCAGCTATTATAATCGCCTGCACGTCCTTTTTCTCAGCGTAAACGAACATCTTTCTGAATGTATTAAGTATCTCATTTCTCCTGCTCTTAGCACTCTCCCTTCCCAAATGTGCATTCAGAGCAGAATCCAAATGAATGTCTGCACAATGTATAATTCTCATAATTTCAAAACCTCAATTTTTAATCCCAATCTATCTTTTTCTATATTAACATAATACATAAGGATTTGCTCATACGTTGTTTTATTTTTACAAATAAAAAACGCCAGAAACCTTGTAAATTCAAGTTTTCTGACGCCTATTATCAGCAGGGGATGAGAGAATCGAACTCCCACCAAAG
>CAKQIY010000054.1 GCA_934247115.1 uncultured Coprococcus sp. | reverse complement strand
AAGGAGAGATTATGATATTAGATGTAAGCAACCTCAGCCATGGATTTGGTGACAGGGCAATATTTGAAAATGTGTCATTCAGACTTCTGGCAGGTGAGCATATAGGGCTTGTCGGTGCAAATGGTGAAGGTAAATCAACTTTCATGAATATAGTGACGGGCAGTCTCATGCCGGATGAGGGCACAGTGACCTGGGCGAAGAATGTGAAGGTCGGATATCTGGATCAGCATACGGCCCTTGAGCCGAGCATGACCATAGGCGGGGTGCTTAAGGATGCATTCTCCAGATTGTTTGACATGGAGAAGAGGATAAATGAGATCTGTGACAAGCTTGCAGACGTGACGGATGATGAGGAGATGAACGCTCTTCTTGAGGAGATGGGTCTTCTGCAGGATCTTCTGGACAGTCATGACTTCTATATAATAGACTCGAAGGTTGAGGAGGTTGCCAGAGCATTTGACCTGTTGCAGCTGGGACTGGACAAGGATGTAACTGAGCTGTCGGGCGGACAGAGAACCAAGGTGCTGCTGGCGAAGCTTCTTCTTGAGAAGCCGGAGATACTTTTGCTCGACGAGCCTACGAATTACCTTGATGCACATCATATAGAGTGGCTGAGGAGATACCTTCAGGAATACGAGAATGCGTTTATTCTTATATCCCATGACATTCCGTTCCTGAATTCGGTTGTAAATATCATATACCATATGGAGAATTGTCAGCTGGGCAGATATGTCGGCGATTATGACAAGTTCCAGGAGGTGTATGCGGTGAAGAAATCCCAGCTTGAGGCTGCGTACAGAAAGCAGCAGCAGGAGATATCTGAGCTGAAGGATTTTGTGGCGAGAAATAAAGCCCGGGTTGCCACAAGAAATATGGCTATGTCCAGACAGAAGAAGCTTGACAAGATGGATGTCATTCAGCTTGAGCGTGAGAAACCGAAGCCTGAGTTCAACTTCAAGGAGGCGAGAACCTCTGGTAAGATCATATTCGAGACCGATGATCTGGTGATAGGTTACAGCAAGGACAAGCCGCTTTCCAAACCGATGAATCTCCGCATGGAGCGCGGTGACAAGATAGCCATCACAGGAACGAATGGTATAGGAAAGACGACATTCCTGAAGAGTGTGCTTGGACTTATCCCGGCTATATCCGGCAAGGCGCAGCTTGGCGACTATCTGCACATTGGATACTTTGAGCAGGAGGTCAAGCCGAGTGAGAATACGTGTCTGCAGGAGATCTGGGAGGAATTCCCGGGATATACTCAGTATGAGGTGCGTGCAGCCCTGGCCAAATGCGGACTTACCACCAAGCATATCGAGAGCAAGGTCAAGGTTCTCTCAGGCGGTGAGCAGGCGAAGGTTAGACTTTGTAAGCTCATCAACACGGATACAAATGTGCTCTTGCTTGACGAGCCGACAAATCATCTTGATGTTGATGCCAAGGATGAACTCAAGCGTGCTCTTTCTGAGTATAAGGGGTCTATACTTCTGGTATGTCATGAACCGGAGTTCTATGACGGCCTTGTGACAGATGTGTGGAATCTGGAGCAGTATACACTCCTTAACTAGGGACGCTTCTTTTGTAACGAGGAGCGTCCCCTTGTAATGAAAATATAGGACAGAGGGACGCTCCTCGTTACAAAAGAAGCGTCCCTGAAGGAGATGTTAGATGAATATACTTGAAAGCTTAAAGGATAAATTACTTGTCGCGGATGGAGCATTTGGAACATGTTATGTGGGAATGTATGGAGAGCAGGGGACTGTGTCCCCTGAACTTGCAAACATGCGCCACCCGGAGCGGGTGCTTGAGATCCATAAAGAGTATGTGAAGGCGGGAGCCGGGCTTATAAGGACAAATACATTTGCGGCAAATACAGCGAGCCTTGATGCTGACATGGATTATGTCATTTCAAATGTGCGTGCGGCGGTAAAGCTTGCGAAGCAGGCTGCGGACGGCGAAGCTGGAACGGATCACAAAAAGGTATACATTGCCGGAGATATAGGCCCAATACCTGCGGATGCCGGTCTTACGTTGAACGAGAGGGTGTCACAGTACAAGCTGCTGGGTGAGGCGATGCAGGACATGGGAGTGGATATCATCTGGTTTGAGACATTTCCTGAGTTTAATGTACTTGAGTCTGTGGTGAAGCACTTGAAAACGAGAAAGGATACGTCTGTAATGGTGTCGTTCTGTGTGAACCAGTTCGGGTACAGCAACTGCGGCTTCTCGGCAAGGGCATTGCTTTCACAGGCGGCAGCGAATAGTGATGTGGACTGTGTTGGGCTCAACTGTGGAGTTGGACCATATCACATGCTTCAGCTTCTGAAAAAGCTGGACGTGGATTGTGGAAAGCCTGTATCCATCATGCCGAATGCGGGATATCCAAAGTTTACACAGAGCAGACTTGTATTCAATGACAACAAAGAGGGATTTATCGACAAGATACAGGACATAGCGGCGCTTGGTGCAGATATCATAGGAGGCTGCTGTGGTACAAATCCTGAGTATATACATCAGATCACGGAACGGGTGCAATACGGAGATATTGAGAAGGCTGTTAAGATTCATATGGAAAAGCAGCAGGCTGATGATGCACCAAAGGACAATTTCCTCAAAGGCCGTCTGGAGCGCGGAGGGGCAGCCATAAAAAATGCTGGCGGACACAAGCTTATAGCAGTGGAGCTTGCGCCTCCGGTGGATGTCAACGATCAGAAGCTTCTTGATGCAGCCCATATACTTAAGCAGTCACATGTGGATGTGGTGACATTTCCTGATTCGCCATCGGGAAGAACCAGAGCGGATTCCATACTCATGGCGGAAAAGGTACATAAAGAGACGGGACTCAGAGTTATGCCTCATCTGTGCTGCCGGGATAAGAATGCCATAGCTATACGTGGAAGCGTGCTCGGCGCACAGCTTAACGGCATAAAGGATTTTCTTGTCATAACAGGCGATCCGGTTCCGGTCATGTTCAGGCAGACGACCAGGAGTGTGTTCAATTTCGATTCTGTCGGAATGATGAAGCTGCTGCAGTCTATGAACGAAGAGGTGTTCAGCGGAGATAAGATCACCTACGGCGGAGCGATCAACCAGAACAGAATGAATACGAAGTTCGAGGTGGACAGAATAAAGAGAAAGATGGATGCGGGAGCAGATTTTTTCCTGACCCAGCCGGTGTTCTCCAGGGAGCAGGCGCAGACCCTCAGGAATATGAAAGCTGAGACAGGTGCGACCATACTTGTGGGTATCATGCCGCTTGTCAGCAGGAGAAATGCGCTGTTCATGAAGAATGAGATGGCGGGCATAGAGATCCCGGATGAGATCATAGAGAGATATGGTGAAAATGCTACAAGACAGGAGGGCGAGGACTGCGGTATACAGATCGCCAGAGAGATACTTGAGTACACGGCTGACTTTGCGGACGGATATTACTTCTCGTTCCCGTTCAACAGGGTACATATGCTGGCACATATCGTTGACTAAAATATGAGACGAGGTTATTATGGAATAAGCTGGTTTATATGCAGTGGATAGAATACAGGATGCGCGGGGCGCAGAAAGGAACAGACATGGATTACAATAGTTTAAGTCTTAAGATGCATGAGGAGCACAAGGGTAAGGTAGAGGTAGTGTCCAAGGTAGCCGTGAAGAACAGAGATGATCTGAGCACAGCTTATACACCGGGCGTTGCAGAGCCTTGCAGAAAGATCCGTGACAATAAGGCTGACGTATACAAATATACATGCAAAGGCAACATGGTTGCCGTGGTATCAGATGGAACAGCGGTTCTCGGCCTTGGAGATATAGGACCTGAGGCAGCTATACCTGTAATGGAAGGAAAATCCATACTCTTCAAGGAGTTTGGTGGAGTTGACGCATTCCCTATCTGCCTTGATACAAAGGATGTGGATGAGATCGTTGAGACAGTAAAGCGCATTGCACCTGTATTTGGAGGTATAAATCTGGAGGATATATCTGCTCCAAGATGCTTCGAGATAGAGAAAAGACTTAAGGAAGAACTTGACATTCCTGTATTCCATGACGATCAGCATGGTACAGCTATCGTTGTGTCAGCAGGACTCATCAATGCGTTAAAGCTTGTCGGCAAGCCGTTTGACGAGGCAAATGTGGTTATCAACGGAGCAGGTTCTGCAGGTATATCAATATGTAAGCTTCTGCTTCAGCTCGGTATAGGCAATGTGGTTCTCGTGGACAGGCAGGGTGCTCTGTGCCCTGGACAGGACTGGATGAATCCGGCACAGGCAGAGATGGCAGAGATTACAAACAAGGACAGGCAGACAGGTCCTCTTGCCGAGATAATGAAGGGTAAGGATGTATTTGTCGGAGTTTCAGCTCCAAATATCGTGACAGCAGAGATGGTTGCATCTATGGCGGTTGATCCTATAGTATTTGCCATGGCAAACCCTACACCTGAGATCATGCCTGAGGAAGCGGCAAAGGGCGGAGTAAGAGTAATGGCGACAGGCCGTTCGGATTATCCAAACCAGATCAATAACGTTCTAGTATTCCCGGGAATATTCAGAGGTGCCCTGGACGCCAAGGCAACAGGCATAACTGAAGAGATGAAGATGGCAGCAGCCAAGGCTATCGCATCCATTGTAACAGATGCTGAGCTCAAGGAGGATTACATCATTCCTGGAGCATTCGACGAGAGAGTTGCTAAAGTGGTTGCCAAGGCTGTAGCTGACGAGGCAATTAAGCTTGGAATAACAAAGTAAAGATATAACTAAAGTTTTTCGATATGTTTAGTAAATATATGTACTAAAAACCGCGTCCCATGACGATATTCGCCATGGGATGTGGTTTTTTATTGCGTGGATTTATTGTAAAGTAATATTGTTGCATAGGGGGTTGGTGATGTTCAACAGAGGGATGAGGAAATGAATAGTGTAATGATCGGGCAGAGGATAAGACGTGCCCGCAAAGTGATGAATCTGACGCAGGAGGAACTTGGAAGGCTTATATGTGCTGATGGCAAATATATAAGCAGGCTTGAGAATGGTAAAAGCCTGCCGAGTCTGAAAAGACTGGTACAGTTATCGAGGGTACTGGAGCGCAGCTGCGATTATTTTCTGCAGGGGTATGATGTGACAGAGGTGGAATCTGAAGCGAGCCAGGACATGGATCAGGAGAATGTGCTCAGAAACAACAGGGATCTCATGCATATGGCATATGAATTTCTGAATGACGTGGAGCGCATGATAACTGCCTGTAGTGTGCAGGGACAATGAAATGCATGTGTACAGGAGGCAGCAAATGAGGGTAGCGGTGTATAGTGGTGGCGTCTGCGGAGTGGACAGACTTCGAAAATGTATAACAGATATGGAATGTACTACAGGTGTGGCACTTCATTTTGATTATTACAGCAGCAGAGAAGAGCTTGTGTGGGATATAGACCAGGGAGCTGCATTTGATCTTGCGGTGATAGACAGGGAATGGAACGTGGCTGGCATGATAAGACGCATGCAGGGAAAATTGGAGATACTGATGATCGCGACGGGCATAAATAAATGCCTGTATGATCTTCAGCCCTGCTATATAGTGTATGAGCCTGTAAATACTGTGAAGTTTGCAAGAGTGTTTGAAAAGATTGTATTTGAGGAGGATCGCAATCCTGGATTCACGTTCAGCTCCGGAAGAGCGAGGTACAGACTGAATATTCATGAGATTATGTATTTTGAAAGCATGAAGAGACTGATAAGGGTAGCGGGGATGGACGGACAGTATAGCTTTTATGGCAGTATGGGGGAACTGGAAAACCGTGTGAATACTTATTACAGGGGATTTGTCAGGGTGCATGAATCGTATATCGTGAACATGGAGCATGTGAGGATGCTGGAGATGGGCAGGCTCATCATGAGGGATGGCTCTGAGATCAACATAAGCGCCGGACATCGCGCCGAAGTCCGGCGTGCATGGAAACGCATGTCGGACAGAGACGGTCCATGATCGGGATTATACATATTTTAGAAGGTCTATGTTTAACCGCCCTTTTCTTGTGGTGGCCCCTGATTCTACAAATTCGTATTTGCCGTAGCCTCTGATGGAGAATATATCACCGGGTTTGAGCTGGTAACTGCTGTTCTCATACAGACGCCCTCCGAGGGTGACCTTTTTCTCTCTGAACAGGAGAGAGGTGCTGCTTCGCGACAGCCCTGTTATGGAGGCTGCAACGGCATCTATTCTGGCTGATGCTGCGATTATATGGATTGGTTCTTTGTGAATGCTGAGCTGACTGGCTTCGTCGGGGCTGCATATGGTAGCTTTTACATTTGTGTGCCTGATTCTGATAAGGTTGTCTGTGATGTAGTCAGCAATGGTGTCAACGCAGAACACGTATGCACAGCTGTGTCTGCCGGTTGAGACAGATTCCATTATAAGGATATCGCCGATCATCTCACGTTCCAGCCCCAGATTCATGAGGGCCCCCAGAAAATCACGGTGATTCAGGTCATCTGAGAATTTGTCTAGCACAGCGGATACGCGTATGGTGGCGATGGGGAAAACAGGTTCATATCCGCAGTCGTCTTCACGGCCGAACGCGATCATGACCCTTTCGCAGGCTTCGCGGCCTCCAAATATCTTATATCCCGCAAATGACAGGGAGTCTATATTGCTGTAAAACACCTCCATGTCAGCGGCACTCATAAAATTCGTAAATGCATATCTGTTCTGCCTGTATGCAGCATTGGCAAGATCTTTCAATCTTCCCTTAAGTATATCATTGTCGTTCATTGAACAAACCTCCTGGGTATATGCCGGAATGACCAGATAGGGCTATATGGCATGTATATATTTCTTCATGTATTATAGTATAGCATGTTAATCTAGCCAACAACCAGGAGATGTAATGGTAAAATTGAACAATAAAGTGGTCATTTGCGAAAAAAACAATCATTTTGCATTCAAAAAAATGCAAAATGCTATTGAAATGCGCAATGGTTGATAAATTGATACAAAAAAGAAGTTGTATTTTATAAAAAATTGCGTATTTACAATTTCAAAGTCGTTTGATAGTATATGTGCATAACAAGGACATGGAACACAGACAAGGGTGTTCGGAGGACTTGTTAATAAAAAAGACAAACACTTATTTTTGATAGACGGAGGGTTCCCTTAGCACGAAATTCGTAGAAATCCCTTTATACGATGTAATGTAACCCCATAACCCCAAACCCCAAAACATTAGGAATCCTCCACTCCCCCCTTCTTAACAGCCTATCGCATATATGCGATAGGCTGTTTTTATGTGCCTGAAAATGTTGGCATATCAGTTGAAACTGATGGCAGAGTTCAAAAGAGCCTGATAAAATGCAGCAAGACACTCGACAAACGAGGCAAATCTGCATATATCAGATATGTTGGAGTTGGGGCGGTATTCGGGAGGAATAAGGCTGCATATGTATTTGCGGGAGTCTGCGATGATGGAGGCGTCCACATCATCGTGGTCATTGTTGAACAGATTGCTCCTGAAATTCTGCAGAAACGCGTATACCTCCATATCCACGCTGTAATCATTGCAGTTCTGGCAATGTTCGAGAATGATATTGAGACAATTGATCGCAGAACAGACATTGAAAACGTTGCGATCGTTGAGAAATAGAATGGTTTCAGGTACGAAAAATACCGGATGCGCAAATCTTTGTATATTGTGAAGTGCCTGCATTTTCTGGATTGTGGCCTGGTTGAATGAATAATGATTCTTGTATTCATCTATGATGAGCAATGTTTCGGCGGATGAATTCTTGGTGATGACGCTGCACCTCTCACTCAGATACAGTTTAAGTTCCAAAAGAAGAAAATATATATCGGGGGATGAAAATCGCTGGGAGTTGACCAGAACAGAACAGGATTGGTTCATGGTTCTGAAAAACGGATCTGCTGCTGAATAGTTCTGTATAATGTTCATGGCAGTTTGTACATTGAAGTTCTGCACAAATTCTCTGGTTGCAGGCTTGAATATCGTTTCGTGTTCTATCTGGGATATATAGCTTCCCAGAAAGCTGAGCTTTTCGGCTGACGAAAGGGTTGAGCCGTTGATGGCAGCCAGATCATTGCAGTCATAAGCGGAATGGGGGTGTAAATGCAATATTGTCATGTGTAGTTCACTCTCCTTTACTGTGTTTAAGTTAGCTATATATAAGTTTTTTAGTTTGATGGGATAAAATGGTAGCACTTTACCGCGATAAGTGGTAGGATATTTTATATCGTTATTTATACAAAATGTATAAATTGATGTTTTTTATAATTGGGATGAGAGAGATGAATAGTGAGAAAGGGAGGGCTATATGACAGACTTTGATCATGAAGATTCTATAGGTTACAACATGAAGGACATACGACGGAACAGCAGATCCTCGGAGTATACAGTGAAGTATGTAGTATCAGAGATCAATAAGATCCTTCCGGAGAGATATAGGATCACAGAGGGCTTATACTATAAGTGGGAAAGCGAGGAGAGAATGCCAACGGTCCGTCACATACCGGCCATTGCACAGGTACTTGGAGTGTCGGAATCTTCGTTGTTCCATTGGCAGCGGGGCAAAAACCTGTTCAACAATGGCGATGTCAACCGGTTGATAGAAAGTGTTGGGGCGCTGGGTTCAAACAAGATTGCAGATATAGCGTGGCTGGCCTCCGGCTGGGATGGCGACATCAAAGCCCTTGTGGAATTTGATATGCTATATGCCAGTATACCGGTTGAGGATAGAAGAGATGTAGCCTCTCTTGGTATAAGGCTGTACGATGTATGCAGCAAGGAGGGCAGACTCAGAAGTGATGTTCCAAATGCAGATTTTTCCTATTTGCAGCAGGCTCTCAGAGATATGTGGCAGGAAAAGGGACAATAATTGCACAAAATAGCTGCCGTGGCTTTGGCATATGTTACAAAATAACCAAAATGATCCCTCAAAATCAAAATAAACATTGACTTTTGCACAAAAAAAGAGCTATTATACAAAGAGAACAACCGCTTGCGCATAAACAAGCGGTGATAAAGCTTGAAGATGTGAACATAAGGAGACTTATATTATATGGATACCAGAATGTCTGAGCAGCAGACTACTATAAAAAAAGAAGAAAACACTGGCAGTGGGAATGAGAATAATAAGATGACCATTGCAGATGTTGCAGAGGCATTGAATATATCAAAAACTACTGTGTCCAGAGCTATCTCGGGGAAAGGCCGTATAGGCGCTGAGACGAGACGAAGAGTTCTGGAATATATAGAGGAGCACAATTATAAGCCGAGTGTCATTGCGAAGGGGCTGGCCCAGTCAAAGTCATATAATATAGGATGGGTTATGCCTAGCGATTACAGTGTGGTGGATCTTCCGTTCTTTCAGAAGTGCCTGATGGGATTGCTGGAGATGGCTGCACCAGTGGATTATGATGTGCTTGTGTGTACAGTGTCACCGGATGATATGGGTCAGCTGGAGAGAATTGTTGAGAATCATAAGGTGGATGGGGTTGTACTTGGAAGAACTCTTGTGAATGATGCTCCGGCAGAATATCTCAAGGAAAAAAAGATACCGTTTGTTGTGGTTGGAAGTATGGATGATGACAATGTTGTCCAGGTTGATCATGATCACAGAAGCGCATGCCGTGAGCTTACATCTATACTGCTTGCCAAAGGAATGACTAAGGTAGCTCTCATGGGTGGCAATAAGAATCATGTGGTAACCCTCAACAGGTATAGAGGATATCTTGATGCGATGGAGGATATGGAGGTACCGGTAGATAACAGCCTGGTATACTTTGATATAGATAATTCCGTATTATGTGAACATGCCATTGAAGAGATAATGAAGCAGAAAGCAGAATGCATACTGTGTATGGATGATGGAATATGCCAGAACGTACTTAATATACTGGATAAGAAGGGCATAAAGGTGCCAACTGATGTGAGAGTTGCGTCATTCTACAACAGCTCACTTCTGAACAATTACCAGCCTGCGATCACATCGCTCCAGTTTGATCCGCGTGAGCTTGGAATGGTGGCATGTAAACTGCTGGTGGATTTTATAGAGGGCAACGAAGTTAAGAAGAAGACACATCTGGGTTATGAACTCAGATTAAAAGAGTCAACGAAGTAATTCATAGTTATATATCCTTCCCAGAGGGGCGTCAGTGTTGGGCTGACGCCCTGTTTTTATGTGAAAAGAGCCGGAATATGCGCAATATGCGCAAAATTGATGCACGGCGGGTATAAAAATACACCATAGAATATTGCTGTTATAGCAATATTCTATGGTGTAACAAAGAGGAAAGTAATGAAAAAACGGCCTAAATGAGTGTAATAATGGCTGAAAAAGGAAATGAAACATGAAAATCGCACATATGGGATTGCGGATAATTAACAAATATCACCATATATAGTGTATAACGCAAACGGGTGCGCAAAATATAACGGACATGGAAACGTTTTTGGATAAAGTGACTTGTGCAAATTGTATATTTTTTTATTTTAAAAGTTATATGAATTAGTAGTTGACAACAATAAACAGAACTGATAATATATAATTATAAAGAACAACCGATTGCGCACGGGAAACAAAAAGAGCAACTAATTTTCTTATTATTTATTTAAAGAGGAGGACAT
>CAKQIY010000053.1 GCA_934247115.1 uncultured Coprococcus sp. | reverse complement strand
GCTCATTATATCATGATTCGCACCTACGGTGCTTTCCGTTGCTGTCGCAACTATCATGATCCAATTCGCCGCTCGCCAATCATGCAAGCATGTTGGCTCACTTGCGCTCATTATATCATCTGCATTTTCACGAATTCCTCAAGTCTTGGAAGTGCAAGGGTTATCTTGCCATATTCTCTGGTATCAATAACACCTTTTCTCTTCAACCGTTCTCTATATACCGAGAATAACTCTGATTTCATTCCAAGGTTCTCCCGCAGATTCTTGACACGGCTCTCTCCGCTTACAGAGATCTCCAGGAGTATCTTTTTATCAAGCTCTGACAGTTCTGACCATATCTTGCTGTATACATACTCATCCAGATACTGGTCATATTCAGGCAATATCTGATCAAGAGTTTTCGTGTCCCGGTCCTCCCAATACAGATAACCCAGTACCTGAAACGCAAATGGATAACCCTTTGTCAGCACCGTCATCCTTTCTGCTGCCTGTGCATCTATGCCAAATATATCCATGTAGTGTCTGCGCACTGCAACATAATTAAGCGGCTCAAGCATTATCTTCGGTGCTCTGTACAGAAACGTGAGAGATTTGTCATTCTGAAGCTCGTATATATTGTCATATAATCCTGTCATCAGCAGATATATCGGGTAATCGTGCCTTACAAATATCTGAAATGAACTTGCAAATATCCTCATATATTCAGAATTTGTGACCTCATCTATTGTTATGAGCAGCCTTTTGCCAGCCTTTTTTATATGCTCCAGCATGTATTCAAGAACATTTTCAATGTCTGTGACCGGGGCCGAATTCTCTATGGACACACCGAGTCCAAATGCAGAGAAGTCCAGTTTTGCACTTATGAATCTGGCATGCATCTCCGGTATACTGTATATCTTAGAGGCAAGGCTCTGCAGCAGATCTCTCTTAGGATTGAGTTCCACCGTTATCCAGTTCTCATCTTTTCCAATCTCCGAAGATATATTCGTCATCATGACCGTCTTACCCGAGCCTCGAACTCCGGTTATCATAAATATCTGATTTGACGAGATATCAGCCTTGAAATCATCTATTATCCTGTCTGTCTGCGCTATTCTCGAAATATATTGCACCGGTTTCTTTCCAAATGACAATGTAAATGGATTCCCCATAACTCCTCCTTGTATATAAGTTTTTATAACTTTATATAACTTTTTGTATCTTATATAACCTTATATAAGTTTATATAACTTTGTATTGATTATATAACTTTATATAACTTTTTACAAGTCGCAGCTTTATCTTATAAATTTGTCTTATACAGCGTACCGCGCCTCTTCATCCACACAAATGCGCCCACACATATCACTATGGATATAAATGATCCAGCCGGTGCCGCAAATCCCATCGGGAACAATGTGTCCGGATACATGATAGATGCCAGATATGATCCCGGTATTCTTGCACATACTATGGCTATCATGTTGTGTATGAATCCTATGTAGGATTTGCCGTATGCACAGAAATATCCGGTGAAACTGAAATGTATTCCCGCAAATACGCAGTCCACGATATAGCTGCTTATATACTGGACACCCATGATCACAACCACCTTGTTCTTGCTGAAAAGTCCCACCAGTTCAGGTGCAAATATTTCGACTACCGCAATAGCTATGGCTCCGTATGCCACTATGATCCCCAGCGCATACTTTAGTATCTGTTCTGCCCTGTCATGCTTTCCTGCGCCAATATTCTGTGCGGCAAGTGCCGACACTGTGGCGAGCATCGACGATGGAACTATGAATATAAAGCTTATCATCTTCTCCACAACTCCAACTGCGGCGGCATCATTTACACCACGGTTGTTGGCTATGACTGTTATCACAATGAAAGCGATCTGTATGCATCCGTCCTGAACAGCCACCGGGAGACCTATCTTCACTATCTCTCCGAGCACAGGTCTTCTCGGAACAAAGTCATTTCTCGTGAGCTTCAGCCCGGTATTCATCCTCTTTATTGCGGCAAATGATATGATGACACTGAACGTCTGCGCCAGCGTCGTTCCAAGTGCTGCTCCTAGCGGACCCATGCCACAGGCTCCTATGAATATATAATCAAGTGCTATATTGAGGCCGCACGCAACCGCAATAAAGTACATCGGACTTTTGGAATCACCGAGCCCTCTGAATATCGAACTTATCACGTTGTATGCCGTGATAAATGGAATTCCTACGAAGCATACTATCAGGTAATCCGTGATTCCTTTGACAGCCTCCTCCGGGGTATCCATAACTGCAACTATAGGATTTATGAATATCAGAAGTATCACTGTAAGCGACACTGATATTATCATGAATATGGTGATGGTATTTCCTATGGCCGCCTGTGCATCCTGAAGCATCTTCGCCCCCACTGCTTTTCCTATGACAACTGTGGTTCCCATGGCCAGTCCCACCAGGATAACTGTGAGCATGTGCATGACCTGGGAGCCATTTGCCACCGCTGTGGTGGCTCCGGCATCATTGCCACAGAACTGCCCTATGATGAACAGATCCGCCATTCCATATAATGTTTGCAGAAAATAAGATAAAAGATAAGGCAGCGCAAAATACGCCATCGTCTTTGGCACACTGCCGGTCGTAAGGTTCTTCTCCATTGATTGTATAGCCTCGTCTTTCATGTTAATGGGGACGGAGGTTTCTGTCCCTCTGCGGGGACGGAGGTTCCTGTCCTCTCCGTCCCCACATGATATTAAACCTTACAACAATTGTAATGTCAACACATCAACTCTACCAAGGATACTGACCCTATCATGCAACTATTATAGACATAAGATAGAATGGTGTAGTTCCCGCGCACTCGTCATCAAGCACGGTTATCTCTAATGTATGTTTTTTATCCTCTCCATGATGAAGCACATGTTCTATATACAGACAATCTCCCCAGTCCTGATCAAAATTACCATCCAGCATGATTGGATTATCTGTATCTCCGTCAATAACTGCATTTGCTCTGACCGCAGGTCTTGATATTGTCTTTCTGTACTGTATGCCTATACAGCTTCCCTTAAGTTCAAATGTTATGCTGTCACCGGCATGCCCACCTGTCCATCCATTCTTGAAATGATCAAGATGTCCCATCTTCTCATTTGTATCTGCTCTGAAACCTGAAAGTTTTGGACTGACCTCACGTATCGTGAGCCTTCTTGCGTTCTCGTAGGCATTTGCGGTGACAGGGGTAGGAAGTACACATGAGCAGGCTGGTTCGTCCTGGATATCATTCTCTGTGTCCGCGCCAGCATCTGCGGTATCCATCTTTGAGTCATCAGCCAAATTCTCATCTTGTATGAGATCATCCATAATTCTCTCAAGAAACTTTGTTATCTCACCGGCTACCAGACCATGTCCCTTGTCATTTGGATGAAGTCCATCCGGGGTTATGTCGATCCTGTTATATTCTCCCGCCTTCATCCGGCTGTATATAGTGTCATGCACGCTCACATGTGGCACTCCATAATGATCTGCAATCCTGTTGTGTACATCCTGAGTGCTCTCACCGGTATCATAGAATACATTGTTCAGAATAACAACCGCAGGTCTTGAATGCCAGCCAATCAGTGTTCTCAGCACACCTTCAAATGTCTCGTCACAATGACAGTTATCCACATCATTTACACTGAAATCCACAACCACAAAGTCCGGCTGGTACATGAGCACATCAGTCATAGCCCTGGACACACCATAGTATGAGTCTGTGCCGCCGATTCCGCCATTCACATAATTGAACTTTGCCTGTGGAAATGTATCGCACCACCACTTATACACTCTGTATGCATATGTATTTTCATGCACTGTAGCCAAACTTCCCTGTGTTATCGAACCGCCCAGAAAAGCTATTGTCAGCTCCTGTCCGCTCTGAGCACGCTGTATAACTGATTTTATTCTTTCAATATCATAAATTTCCATGGTTCACCCTCCCCATTTGAACATCAGCTCATGACACGAATCCTGTCTCTTGAAGAAAAGCACGCGATGCTCATCTGTATCATTATCCGGAACCGCTATATCCAGTTCCGTGATTCCTTCTTTGTTCAGAAAATAACTTCTCTGCGACTGATCGATTATGCATCCAAGATAATTGTCCCAATAGTTATTCCTGTTGGACACCTTTATCTTAAGAGTATTACCTGTAAATTTCATCTCCGCAGACGTACACGGATATACCCACACCGGCTTTTCCTCATCCGTCCAGTCAATACGTCCTGTGTACCTGATCATAACATCATTCGGTTTAATCTTCATAACATTGTCCCTGTCATCATCAATTTTTTCCGCAAATATATAATCTCCATGATGTCACATATTCTCTGGTCATTCCATTTGTTCCATATACATTTCTGTTTTCACCTTAGTTAAATTTTACCTAATAGTCAAACTTTATTTAGCTAAATATTAATTATTTTCAATTATGCTAAACAAAGCATCATAGAAAATGACAGATTTACATCTGCCACTCACCCCATATACATATATTGATTATTTTTAAATGCAGTTCTATTATATGGAAGTAAACTATTCAATACATTTTGCAAGGAATGAAATCCATGAAAAGAGTAAACTTTGAAAACGGAAAGATAACGCAGAACATCCTCGGCGTGGCCATGCCCATGCTGGTGGCCCAGCTCATAAGTCTGCTGTACAACGTGATCGACCGGATCTACATAGCAAGAATACCTGATGTGGGCACCTCTGCTCTCGGCGGAGTCGGTCTCTGTTTCCCGATCATCATCATAATCACTGCCTTCAGCAATCTGTTTGGCAGTGGCGGTTCCCCTCTGTTCTCAATCAGAAGAGGGATGGGGGATGATAAAACCGCAGATACCATCATGAACACAGCCTTCACTATGTTGTGTGGCGCCGCCATTATCCTCATGGCTGTCGGCCTGATATTTGCAAGACCGTTGCTGGTCCTGTTCGGCGCCTCGGAAAGTGCGCTCACCTATGCGTACCCATATATGATAATATATCTGCTTGGCACTCTGCCATCCATGATATCCACAGGCATGAACCCATTCATCAATGCGCAGGGATATTCTGTAACAGGTATGCTGACAGTGGCCGTCGGTGCTGCTGCCAACTGTATTCTTGACCCCGTATTTATATTTGTCCTGCATCTCGGCGTCAGAGGTGCGGCCATAGCCACAGTGGTATCACAGATCATGTCAGCTGCTTTTGTCCTCTACTTTCTGAAGAACAAAGCCGAATTGCAGGTGAATCTGCTTTCACTGGGACAATTCAGGGAATGTCTGACATATGCAAAGGATATTGTCAGTCTGGGAACCGCTGGATTTGTGATGCAGCTCACAAACAGCCTTGTGTCGATATGCTGTAACAGTGTCCTGTCACGTACCGGAGGCGATGTCTATGTGTCAGTCATGACCATCGTGTCGAGCGTCAGACAGATCGTCGAAACTCCTATCTGGTCAATAGCCGAAGGTGCTTCCCCAGTCATCAGCTACAATTATGGAGCCAGAAAGCCCGATCATGTCAAAAAATCCATAGCCATCATGTCATTGCTGGCAGTTATATACATGGTCATTGCCTGGAGCATCATCCTGATCGCTCCGGGAGCACTTATATCTGTTTTCAGCTCAGACAGTTCACTTATAAGCGACTCCATCCCGGCTCTCAAAATATATTTCGCTGCATTTGCATTTATGCTGCTACAGTATATAGGCCAGACTACTTTCAAATCGCTGAACAAAAAAAAGCAGGCTATTTTCTTCTCCCTGCTCAGAAAGGCGATCATCGTAGTCCCTCTTACATACCTGCTGCCATATGCCTTCCATTTCGGAACAAATGGCGTGTTCATGGCAGAACCTGTGTCGAATATACTCGGAGGAAGCGCCTGCTTTATCACGATGCTGTTAACCGTAATACCGGAGCTTAACCGGATGAAAAAATAAGATAAAATAAAAATATCCCACAGATATCCATAGTAATATCTGTGGGATCAATAACTTTCTCTCTATTTTATTGTCTGGCTAAACTGCTTATTATCTATGCTGCCTTCTTATCCTGAGTCATGTCCTTTGCTTCTGGAGCCGCGATATCCTCTGATTCGCGATGCATCTTCTCACCCCAGTTTTCATCCACAAAGCATTTGACCGCTGCTGCGAGTGCTATAACTCCAAATGTATAAGCCAATATATCCATTGCCATAATTATCTCTCCTTCACTGTTTAGCGCATTCGCGCTGATATCTGTCCGATCACGTCACATAAATTCTACGAAACGCCAATGAAGGCCCAGATGTAATTATTATTCTATTTTCATATCAGATTCACGTCACATCTGAGATTTCCTTCACCGGCATATCCCAGACGTTTTTTTCCGTCTTTTCTGTGTATATATTTCAGCAGCATCCACCTTCGGCTGTTTGCGACCTCCGTGTATCTGCCAGTCAATGCACACACACAGAATATCAGACTTAACAGCAACGCCACAAGGACTGCCGACAGCACCCATGTGTCGTCTATGAATTCCTCCGAATTTCCTGTGCGGATATTTCTTGTCTGGATCACGATCCCCGCAGAGCTGTCCACCATGAGAACATCGTTGTTACCGGCATCTATTCCCCGGCTCTCACCCAGTGATGATATTGAATGGACAGAGTAATTCCTGACATTCACGTTGTAAAGTCCACATACTCCAAGATATGAGACGCACATAGCCACAGCAATTATCCATGCATATATATTGTAATGTGCTCTGCATACTGCCATATGTGCCACCTCCCATACTTGATAAATACATCCGTCTTACTTACAGAGTATTATATTATATCAGGGAGTTTTTTTCTGCTGCTGCACCACTTCTTTAGCTGTCTCTTTGCCGGTTATTTGTCAGTTCTTATCCTGCTCAGGCTGGACAACCTCTATCCTGAATACGTTGATCGTGTCCACGTCAGGACAGCAGAACACTGCTGTTCCAGGCTCATTCCCCGGGATGGTTCCACCATATCTCAGAATATCCACATATGGAAATGCCACATGCATTGCCATGGGACAGAGATGTCCTCTCTCAGTATCAAAGTCGTAGCTGTCACCTATCTTATGTCCCCTGTGGCAGCCGTGCGGACCTTTGCGGTCTATAAGTGTTATCTTTATCTGTGGTCTGCTCATTCAGTTATCACCTCTATGTACTGTTCAAGTGGAATGCCCTTGTACTTGTCAACATTGTCCTTGTTCAGGGCTATAAGCTTCTCCACCACCTTCATGGCTGACTGCACGCTGTCCTCTATGCTGTGGCCTCCCCTGTACTTTCCGATGAGCACAGCAGAGAATATATCGCCTGTTCCCGGGAACCTCACAGGAATCTCCGTGTATGGGAACACATTCATCTTGTCAGTGTCACCGTCCAACAGGAGAGTACTTGTCTGTCCGTCTATATTTACACTGGTTATAACCACTGTCCTTGCCCCATATCCGTGAAGTGTGTGCGCAAGCTCCTCTGCCTCTGCCATGGTCAGGGCTTTCTTGTCCGTGTATTTGCCTGCGAGGAATGCCGCCTCGGTGCAGTTTGGAACTATCAGGTCTGCAACCTTACACATTTGTCTCATATATCCCACAGTATTTTCTGTGACACCATTGTACAGTACGCCATCGTCACCCATGATTGGATCGACAAATATAAACGCACCCTGAGATTTCTTCTTCTCACAGTACTCAGCCACCAGCTTCGTCTGCTCCTCGGATACAAGAAAACCTGTTGCTATAGTGTCAAATGCAAATCCAAGCTCATCCCACACTCTCATGCTGTTCTTCATATAACCGGTGGTCTCAAGAATATCGAATTTGCCGTAGTCCAGTGTGTTTGACACGAGGGCTGTCGGCAGGTTATACACTTGAAATTTCATGTTGGACATGATCGGTATCATGGCTGACAGTGCAACCTTGCCGTAACCGGCCATATCATTTATAAGAAGTATATTGTTCATAGTCTCTTCCTCTTTTCCATTCAATGTAATACTTATAGCATATATTTGCATCCTGATAAAGCGTTCTTTATGAACTCATAATCTGCACTATTCACCCCATACAGCTGACGAACTATATCATCAATATCATCATACAACTTACATTTTTCTTCTTCATTGTCTCTGGGACATTCTATCAGATGGTCCACCATACGAATCAGCTGCGCCTGAATCTCCTCATCCGCCAGCGGGATTGGGATCGACTCAATATGTGATCTCAGGACTTTCACCGAATTGTATCTTTTCTCATATATATACTGCGCAATTCTGGAATTCAGTACAGCCATAACATACTTCATCTTCAATCCCTGTATATGCGGAATCACAACATTACAGCTGTTGAGAGTTACCACCTGGCTGTCATCGTATGCAAATACCAGCTGTCTGTTGATGAATCTGTATATGAGTTTTTCCGACGCCCTGTACAGTTTCTCTGGGGCCGCCTGTTGATATCTGTCAAATCCGGAGAGGATGTATTTGTCGCATTTATCATATCCATATCTGTACACATCCGCTCCTGTGACAACCGGCTCCATTCCATTCTGCAGCTCCATGGAAATATACTTTTTGTTGTCTCCAGTTACTATGCCAAGGGCAAAATCAGCCTGTCCGCGCAGGAATGTACAATCTCTGGTGTTCTCCAGTCTGAGCAGCACCTCATATTCTTCGTCACTTAATCTCACCTGAAAACCGTCAGGCGAAAGAGGTCTGTCATTATATATCACAAACCTCTGTCCATTCCGCTCTATTACTGCACCTTCAGTGTGTCCCGGAGCAGAGCTCTTTACAAGCTGCAATGTGATCGCCGGACACTGTACACCATGGAATACATCGCCAAGAAATCTTACTCTTCCTATATCAGAGTTCTCCGCAATAACCTGTCTCACGTCTCGATGATTTCTCACGTCCAGGATAGCCTCTGGCAATACAAATTCCAACACTCCGCCATCCGCCAGCAGTTCCAGCGATCGCTCCACGAACACATCGTACGATTCAATTCCACGCCTTCCCGCGGTTCTGTATTTTTTATGAAGATAGTCTCTCATATCACAGTCAAATGCATATCCCCACGGCGGATTACCTACTATCACATCAAAATATATATCTTCTGAATCGCCTTTCGCAAGAAAATTCCTACAGGTTATATTGTCATAGATCTTGTTCAAGTCTTCTATATTAAGTGACGTTTTGCTTATAGTTTTCTTATTCTCGCACTGAAATGAATGTGTAAGGGCAAGATTAAAACGGGCCAGCTGAACACTTAACTCATCTATATCACATGCGTATATCTGCCCCAGTGGGATCACCTTGGATAGCTGGATCAGGAAGTTTCCTGTTCCGCAGCAGGGATCTAGAACACGCATATGGCCTGCATCATTTTTTTCAACGGTATTATATAAGTTTTCCACTATACCGCTCACCATCTGTTTTACAACATCCGTCGGCGTGTAATATGAGCCGGCAGCCTTTCTGCTTCCTATATCCTTGATGGACATATACAAGAGTCCCAGAACGTCCTCTCCCAGCTGGTAATCGTAATGCACTCTAAGCAAATCTTTATTTTCATTTATCCATATCCTGGCTTTGTCCTTATCTCCGATTATATCATCGATAAGCCTTTTCCAGCAGCCAATATCCTTGTTGTTCTCAATGTATATGGATAATGTCTCTTCTTCTCTGTCCTGCAGCCCCTCCATGTTTACCAGATCATCCACACTTATAAGCTGCTTGAGCGCACAGTCTGCCAATATAACTCTCATTGCAGTATCTGTCATAGCTTCATCAGATTCTATCAATCCTCCAGCTAGTTCGAATACAGTCTCCCTGCTCCCACAGTTATCAGACACGTATTTGTCATAGAATGCCTTCCCCGACACATACTTTTTGTTGCGGCGGCTTTTAAGCGAGGCAAACTTCCCTGAAACCAATGCATTTCTTATATATAAAGCATACTCCTCACTGAAATATTCTTGTCCATCTATTTGTTTCTGCGATTCTATTTTCCCAAGTCTGAGCCAATTTCGCCCGGTTGCTTTGGTTATCGACAGCAGCCCGCACAGCTCCTCAAGTGTTATATACTTCTCACTCATTTGAACCTCAATGTATTTATATCATGAATCTGTCATCACATTTACTCTATCTCAGAATAGATTTTTTCAATCGACTAGTCAAGCATGATATATTTATCACATTTCCGGCTGAATCTTCCCTTCCTCATGTGTACAGCCGGCTGCCAGCTGTTTTCTGAAAATTGTTCTGAATATCAATCTCACAAGTGGGCCGCAATAGCAGAGCTGCCAGAGCAGTGCAACAGGGAGGTTAAGCCCCCATGTCTGGACAAATGTTCCGAAGTCCTTCGTATCGTTGAACAATATGGTGGCGATAAGACTCATGATAGGGCACATCATTATACAAATATAGAATGAAATTATGAACGTGATCACCTGTGGTCTGTCAGTCGGTCTCACGATCTTGAACGCAAGCATTGGTGCAAGCTTTCCAACCACGAAAAGCTCCAGCACAATAGCTATCGGCCACATGATCGGCATCTCATGAAGTGCCATGACAAATGTCTGATTGGTGAAACCTCCTGTGTTAAGCGCTACATTGTAGCAGATCATTCCATAGACCATGAACATGGCCATGATGGTTGTGAATACGAATTCCTGTAATTTGTT
>CAKQIY010000052.1 GCA_934247115.1 uncultured Coprococcus sp. | reverse complement strand
TGATCGTGTACAATGGTGCGTTTATAGTGGACAATCTTACCGGTGAAGTCCTTGCTGCGAATTACTTTGATGAATCGGTAGGATCAGTGCTTGACGATCTATTTGGCAGTCAGATATTTCCGATAGTGTATGCGCGGATAGGTGACAGGGAGAAATTTTCATATGTCCCGGAGCTGTGCACAGATGGTATGAAGAAGTTCCTGCTCAGCAGGCAGGGGGATGTCAGGACGAATGTAGTAAAGTCTGCGGAGAACCTGAAATCAGGAAACATTTTCTACATCACCTGTATTGACAGCCCGGAAAAATTAAAGCCGTTGTACGATACGTATAAGGATAAATTTCACTGTGTATATCAGAAAGACATTTATACGGATGAACAATGGCTGGAGATCATGCCGCTTGCGGCATCCAAGGCAAATGCAATAAAACAGTTGCAAGAACTTCTGGAATGCGACAGGGTGGTTGCTTTTGGAGATGGCAGGAACGATATAGATATGTTTGAACTTGCTGACGAAAGCTACGCAGTGCAAAATGCTGATGAACAGCTAAAAAGGTATGCCACATCGGTTATATCATCAAATGATGAGGATGGGGTGGCGCACTGGCTTGAGGATAATTATAGCAGCGAAAATAGGTAAAAGTTATGTTGCCATTTGTAGATTTTTACCTGGTAATATTGCTGACTTGTGAAATATTATTTTCTTTATGAATGGGATTGACAAAAGATTTTGCAAATGATAATATCTAAGAAACGGAAACACAATGTGATTCTAAAAGCGCAAAGGAGAAAATGATGGACGATATTACAAGAGTGAATTTAGCTATGTCTAAACAGGAGTGGGAAAAATTTTCAGAGTATGCATTTAAAAGTGGAATACAGATTAATGAAGCAATAGCAAAGGCATTTGCATATGCGATAGAGCATGAGATTTTTAAGAAAAAAGATGATGAGAAACAGTTTGACCGTGGATCGTTGATTCGTGCGGTGACAGATGTGCTGATTGAAAATGAAGAAAATGTAGAAATGATAACTGACAGAGCATTAAGGTATATAAAAACAAGGGAATATCTGGTGTACACGGTTTTCAAAAAGATGGGGGAAGAAAGTCCTGTTGTTTGTATTCGCAATTCTCCTGTGCAGAAGCTGGTGGGATATGCTAGGCAGTATGGAGTTAAACCAATGATTTTACTGGGGCTAGAAAATGGTGACAGAAGATGGGTTATCCCGTTAGATGTTATGAGCCTACCAATAGCAATTCCTAAAAAGAATGATTACGTCGTTTATAAGACTAGAGATGATAAAGTTTTCTTAAAAACGAAAAATGGGGATACAAAATTCTATAATAATATTCGGGAAAAGAGTGGATTTGACATAGATTTATTACATTCTATTGAGATGGAACTATTTGTAAAGAAATAGATTAAAATCAACAGTTACTACCCATGGAGCTGCTGGTATAAGTGGTTTTGTGGCTAGTGATATCTCATTAAAATCACTTTAAAGATATGATTGACAACGAAAGATTATTATATTAGAATAGAAACATATTACACAAGAGAGTTTAAAGGAGAATGAGTATGAGTATGAATACAGAATCAATGGATGACATTAAATATTTTGGTGGTATATACGCTATTATGAATATTCCTGAATGGAAGGTTTATGTTGGAAAGGCTAAAACTTTCAATGAAAGGGATCATGCTTTCGAATTGGATAAGGGGATAGACAGCAGAAAGCTTCAGAGAGACTATGACTCAGGAGTAGAATTTATTTATATGGTGTTATATATAAAAAAAGATTTGGCAGATGAACAAATATTTATAAGAGATAAGAATGATTATGATCAGTTGAATGAACTTGAGCAGATGTATATGACGTTACTGGAGGAGTTTGGTTTTGACTTATATAACGAGCAGTGTAATAATTATGAGATTTCTTCGCAAAATAGAAGTATAGAAAATCTAAATATTAAAAAATCTTTTTATGAAAAAAAGAAAATGGATTTTATAGACGATATTAGAGAACGCTTTAAAATGAATCCAGAGGAGTTATCTAAACATGATAGAAGAAAAGAAGTGTTTGAAAATTATGTAAAGAAATATTTAGATAAAAATAATCAAGATAAATGTAATCAGGATAAAAGTCTGTATTGGGATCGGATAATTTTTAATAGACAGAGAATCCAGAGAATTTTGTACGATAAAAGTATAAGTATAAAAGAAATTGATATAAAAGAGATGTTTATTTCAATAGCGGGTAATTATGTTGGTGATAACATTGATCAAATCCTAAATTATGAAAGGAAGACGATTGATGAGAATGGATATTGCCTTTGGACTTTCAGTGCTAATTCGGTGTCAGCTGATACAGTGAAACAACTTTGCAAAGAACGACAAGAGCAGGAGAAAGACGTATATGTATTATTCATATTTACAACATCCAATTCATATGCAAAAAAGAATGCTTTTAAATATAATATATTAAGGAAAAAATATGTGTCAAAACTTTCAGGGCAGGATATGGAATTCCTGAAATTTGATCAAATGAGTTATGGACACTTTTCAGTTCCTGATGGTATTGATTGTACAGCAAGTGGCGGGAAAAATGTAAAAGCGTTTGTAATATCAGAGTTATATTTATTGGATGAAGTTTGTGATAAGAATGAATTGGAACAAGGGTATGTTGCAGTCAGAGAGAATGGAGTGCAGGAGATAAAAGCAGGAGGGTGGCAGAGATCTACGCATTATGTTAGGTGTAAGGACGATAACTATGATAGAGCATTTAAAGCACCTAATAGAAGAGAGTTTTGCTTTCTGGGAAAACTAGCATCTCCTTATATTCTTACACTAGAACGAGAAAATGTCTGAATGAACTATTTATACAGAGTGGGAAAAATCATGTTGTCATTTGCGCGGAGTAGGGTATATAATGACACCATACGTTAAAAATCTTAAGTAAATATGGCTATATGATTGTGAAACACAAGTTATCCATCGGGCTGTGCGTGACTTAAGTTGTTAAAACAGGTGATTGTGAAATTGAAAAACAGGACTTGGGTTGAGGTGTTTCGTAATTGCCTTAGAAAGTGAGAAGGAGAAGACATCTTATGGAAAAGAAAGAAATGATATACTACAGACTGGATGAGGTGGATGAGAAGATACTTGCCATGCTTCAGGACAATGCACGTGTATCACTCAAAGATATAGGCGCTGAGGTGTCCATGTCACCTACAGCAGTTGGAACAAGAATAGACAGGATGCTTGCCGAGGGCGTGCTTGAGGGATTTACGACCAAACTCAACCCGGAGGCCATGGGACATTATATCAAGGCATTCATCAATCTGGAGGTTTCACCGGAGCAGAAGGCTGAGTTCTATCCTTATATAGACAGTGTGTTAAACGTAGTGGAGTGCAACTGTGTGACTGGTGACTACTCAATGCTCATAGAGGTTCGTTTCAAGACAACAGCGGATCTCGATCATTTTGTTGGCGAGCTTCAGAGATTTGGCAAGACCAAGACTCAGATCGTATTCTCCACAAATGTAAAGCACAGATGCAGATACTGGAAGAATGATCTTCACCATGACAATGACAAGCAGTAGAAGCTGGGATCATTGGAAAAATATCTCAGATTATCTTCCGTGGCAACGGTCATAACCAGGAATAATGTTTATAAATGATAAGCATAATTGATAAAAACAGGGGAAAATTAAGCAAAAACAAAAAAATACTTAGATTTCACAAGTTTTTTCTTTACAATCTTAATTTCCTATACTATAATAGGGAGCGTGGTCAGGAAATAATTAACAGGTCACGATATATAATCAGTTTAGGAGGATTTTTACTATGTCATATGTTGATGAAGTACTCGAGATAGTACAGAAGAAGAATGCAGATCAGCCTGAGTTCTTACAGGCAGTAACAGAGGTTCTTGATTCACTCAGACCTTGCATCGAGGCAAATGAGGAGCTTTACAGAAAGAATGCTATCCTCGAGAGAATCACAGAGCCAGATAGACAGCTCATGTTCAGAGTACCATGGGTAGATGACAACGGACAGGTACAGGTCAACAGAGGTTTCCGTGTACAGTTCAACAATGCCATTGGACCATACAAGGGAGGTCTCAGACTTCACCCATCAGTAAACCTTGGTATCATCAAGTTCCTCGGTTTCGAGCAGATTTTCAAGAACTCACTTACAACACTTCCAATCGGTGGTGGTAAGGGTGGTTCAGACTTCGACCCTAAGGGCAAGTCAGACAGAGAGATCATGGCATTCTGCCAGAGCTTTATGACAGAGCTTTCAAAGTATATCGGTGCTGATGTCGATGTTCCAGCTGGAGATATCGGAACAGGCGCTAGAGAGATTGGTTTCATGTTCGGTCAGTACAAGAGAATCCGTGGATCATTCGAGGGCGTTCTCACAGGTAAGGGACTTACATACGGTGGATCACTTGCTCGTACACAGGCTACAGGTTACGGATTACTTTACCTTACAAATGCACTGTTAAAGGATCATGACATTGATATCGCAGGCAAGACTTGCGCAGTATCAGGTGCTGGTAACGTTGCAATCTACGCAATCGAGAAGGCTCATCAGTTAGGCGCTAAGTGTGTTACATGTTCAGATTCTACAGGTTGGATCTACGATCCAGAGGGAATCGATGTTGAGCTCCTTAAGGAAGTTAAGGAAGTTAAGAGAGCACGTCTTGATGCTTATGCTGCTGCTAGACCATCAGCTGAGTACCATGTAAAGAAGGATGCAAATGATCACGGCGTATGGTCAATCAAGTGTGACCTTGCTCTTCCATGTGCTACACAGAACGAGCTTAACCTTGACGATGCTAAGATGCTTGTTGCAAACGGCGTTATTTCAGTAACAGAGGGCGCTAACATGCCTACAACTCTTGAGGCTACTAAGTACCTCCAGGAGAACGGTGTTCTCTTCGTTGGTGGTAAGGCTGCAAATGCAGGTGGTGTTGCTACATCAGCTCTTGAGATGAGCCAGAACAGCGAGAGACTTTCATGGACATTCGAGGAAGTTGATGGCAAGCTCAAGGGAATCATGGAGACAATCTACGCTAACATCAGCGATGCTGCAAAGCGTTATGGTGTTGAGGGCGACTATGTTGCAGGTGCTAACATTGCCGGCTTCGAGAAGGTTGTTGACGCTATGCTTGCTCAGGGTGTTTGCTAATCCTAAGCATTTGGCGATAGCCACATCTTCAAATCAACTAGACATAAGATTATAATATAAGACTATAGACGTCCATCTGTGGAGTGATCCGCAGATGGGCGTTTTTGCGTTGTGGTTGTCTTCGGTGACTCCTGTTGGTGTAATCTCTATGTTGTATATCCAATCACGTTTGTCTACCCTCACTTTGACTTTGCTTCCATCGTGCACGCCGCGCCAAGCACGATAAGGGCGCCTAGCTCTCTGCGGCGACACAGAAGCGTCAAAGTTCGGTCGCCGGCACTACCGATTGGATATACAACATAGAGAATACATACCAACAGGAGTCACCGAAGACAATTTTTTATATTTAAAGTTCGTTTAAGTTTGGCAGGCTATTATAGCATCATCAAGAGGAGATAAGATAAGAAAGGATGATGCTTATGGCAGACAACACGTTTAAAAGATATGAACTTAAGTACATGTTAGATAGAGAACAGTACGAGCAGATAATGAGCGAAATGATAAGGTATATGCAGCCGGACAGGTTTGCGCATAGCCAGATCATTAACATATATTTCGACACTCCTTCCCACAGACTCATCAGAGACTCCATAGAAAAGCCGGTTTACAAAGAGAAACTCAGGCTCAGAAGCTATGGAGTCCCGGATGACGATTCAGAGGTTTTTATTGAGCTCAAGAAGAAATACAAATCCGTAGTGTACAAGAGACGGCTTGAAGTGCCGGAACATGAGGCGATGGATTATCTGGTGGGAGGTCAGCCGCTGGGCGAGGATTGCCAGATCGGCAGAGAAATCGATTATTTCATGCAGGTGTACAAAGATCTGGAGCCTGCGGTGGTTCTCTCATATGAGCGTGATTCTTACAAAGGCATAGACGATCCGGAACTAAGGATTACATTTGACTACAATATACTCTGGCAGAACGATGATCTTACACTGCAGAAAGAGCCATATGGTCACAAGGTCATACCTGAATATAAGGTGTTGATGGAGATCAAGATGGCAGGCGGTTTTCCACTGTGGCTGTCACATCTGCTCACAAAGTATGGAGCATACAAGACGTCATTTTCAAAGTATGGAGAGGCGTATAAACAGATGGTAGGTTGACATAAGAGAATCATATAAATTTAAAGCCAGAAACTAGAATTATGTAAATAATAAAGTGGCAAACATAGACAGGAGGAGATAGAAGATGACAGGATTATTTGACAGTATATTTGGAACAGCGACAACGATATCAGTGCAGGAGTTTATGATCTGTATAGCGGTATCCCTTGTGATAGGAGTATTTCTTGCAGGGGTGTACGCGTTTAAAAGTAAATACACCCAGAGTTTTCTGGTGACATTGGCACTTATACCTGCGGTTGTGTGCGTGGTGATCATGATGGTAAATGGCAATGTTGGCGCGGGCGTTGCTGTAGCAGGTGCATTCAGCCTTGTAAGGTTCAGATCGATTCCAGGTTCGGCAAAGGAGATATGCGCCATATTCCTTGCGATGGGAGCTGGACTTGTGACCGGAATGGGATTTATAGGATATGCAGTATTATTTGCCGTCATACTTGGCGGAGCGATGTTCATTTGCAGCCTTACTGGATTTGGCGGCGGAAGGGATGAAGAGAGAGCCCTGAAGATCACCGTGCCTGAAAATCTCGACTATACAGAGGCATTTGATGAGATACTTGCCGACTGTACAGACAGTTACAGACTGACAAATGTGAAGACGACCAACATGGGAAGCCTGTTCAAGCTTACATATGTGGTGAAGCTTAAGAAGGACACAAATCAGAAGGATATGATAGACAGACTCAGGGTGAGAAATGGCAACCTTGAGATCATGCTGGCACAGGTGGATTCGGGGGACATGACATTGTAGAAGTCAGTTGATAAGGCAGATACTTAGTAAGGAGATGATCGTATGAGGAAGAATAAATATATGAGACATAGAGCGGGAATCCGCAAATGTCTGGCTATAGGGTTGACAGCGGCCATGTGCATGGCAATGCTTGCCGGATGTTCGACCAGCCAGAGCACAAGCTCGACTTCAGATACTGAGGTGACGAGTGATGTGAGCACAGGGACGGACGCTGATAAAGAAAGCCCAAAAGGCAGTGCGGATGCAGAGAATACCAGTGTAAAGACAGAGATGACTGTGGAGGAAATGCAGGCGGCTATAGATGAAGCCATGAGCGATGCGGATATAGATATAACAGATATGTTCACGAAGCGGGATCTGTCGGGAACCTATGATGAGAGCGAGGCTGTAAAGATAACATTATCGGGAAATACAGCCGCATGTAATAGTTCAAATGTTCAGATCGAGGATGGAGTGGTGATGATCAAAGCGGCAGGTGTATACGTTCTGTCAGGGACACTCACAGATGGCACCATCGTGGTGGATGCGGGCGATGATGATAAGGTTCAGCTTGTACTTGACGGAGTATCGATCACGGCTGCGGACTATGCGGCAATATATGCGAAGAACGCTGACAAGGTATTTGTGACGTTGGCGGAAGGGGCAGAGAACAGTCTTACGGTGTCCGGGGACTACGTTCAGACGGATGACAACAATGTGGATGCCGTGATATTTGCCAAATGCGACCTTACACTTAACGGCACCGGAAGCCTGACGGTCAAAGACACTACGGGACATGGAATCGTGTCCAAGGATGACCTGGTGGTTACAGGTGGCACCTATACCATAGACAGTCAGGATCACTGCCTGAACGGCAAGGATAGCGTGAGAATTGCGGATGGAACATTTAATCTGAGCTGTGATGAGGATGGTATACATGCTGGAAATGATGACCAGCAGGATGGATATGTATATATAGAAGGCGGAGATATCAACATATCGGTTGGTGATGACGCGATCCATGCGGAGGGACTTCTGATAATAACCAGTGGAGATATAGATGTATCTAAGAGTTATGAGGGGGTAGAGGGATATAAGATCCTTGTGACTGGCGGTGATATAGACGTGGTGTCAAGCGATGACGGATTTAATGCGGCCGGAGGAAGCTCTAGCGGTTCGGACGACAACAAGGGTGGCTTCGGAGGCGGCCCGGGCATGGGTGGAGTGGACATGGATGCCGACAGTGATGCATATATTCTTATAACAGGAGGAACGATAAACATAAATGCTGATGGTGATGGAATAGACTCCAACGGCTACATTGGAATTACAGGAGGCAGCGTGTATGTACTTGGTCCTTCTGACAATGGCAATGGTGCGATGGACTACGGAATCTGTGCGGCGATAACAGGCGGCGAGGTCGTAGCTGTGGGTGGTTCCGGTATGGCTCAGGGATTTGGCGATGAGTCCACACAGTGCTCGGCTCTTGTTAACTTTGATGAGTGGGTTGACGCTGGCGAAACGATCACACTTACTGATTCAGATGGCAAGGAGGTGCTCAGCTATAAGGTGGATAAGAAATTTAACTCGGTTGTCATCAGCACATCAGACATGAAACAGGGGGATACCTACACTTTGACTGTCGGTGACCAGAGCAGTACATTTACACTGGATGATATTACATACAGCGAGGGCTCAGGCGGAATGCAGAGACCGGGCGGCAATTCAGATAATGGCGGAATGCAGAGACCGGGCGGCAACTCAGATGAAGGAAATATGCAGAGACCAGGTGGCAATTCAGATGAAGGAAATATGCAGAGACCAGGTGGCAATTCAGATGAAGGAAATATGCAGAGACCAGGTGGCAATTCAGATGAAGGAAATATGCAGAGACCGGATGGTGATTCAGATAATGGGCAGAACGACAGCACAAATGGCAGTTTACAGAACAAAGACAATAGTTCGAGCTCAGACAGCATGAGTATATAGAAGATAATTCCAGGCGCTTTAATAGCCAAAAACAGTTGATTAATTTGCAAAAATGCTTAATATTATAAAGATATGAGATTTTTGTAGTTAATACACAGTTGGGAAAAAGAGCAGATATCCAATATGACTGGAAGGAGAAACCATATGAAGTTATATGTTGCAAGACACGGAGAGACGGAATGGAACAGACTTAATAAGGTCTGTGGCAGGACAGATTCCCCTCTTACAGATAAAGGACTTCAGCAGGCACAGCTCCTTGCAGAGAGATTGGATAGCTGCTCTATTGACGTGATAATAGCATCGCCGCTCTCCAGGGCACAGGAGACAGCCCGAGTGGTGGCGGAGAGAAAACATTTGCCGGTACTTACGGATGAAAGACTTATAGAACAGGATTACGGTGTGTATGAGGGTGTCCAGAGGGACGACGGGGATTTCCTGAACAATAAAAGAATGTTCGCATACAGATATCCTGGTGGAGAATCCATGATGGATATTGCCAGGAGAACGTACGATCTGATAATTGAAACCCGCGAGACTTATCCGGATTCGTCGGTATTGTTTGTCTGCCATAACGGAATATGCAGGGTGATATGCAGCTATTTCATGGATATGACCAACGAGGAGTATTTTGGATTCAGTCAGGACAATTGTGAGTACAATATCTACGAGTGCTGATCTGAGAAGGAGTGTTTTATAGTATGAAGGAACTGCTTATAGATTCATTTAAAGATGCGCTGCTTGACACGGTGAAGCTCATCCCGTTCCTGCTCATCACCTATGTGATCATGGAATGGCTTGAGAGGAAAACTGCGGGCAGACAGGCACATATGCTTGGAAAGGCTGAGAAGCTTGGTCCGTTGATCGGTGGTGTGCTGGGAATAGTGCCACAGTGTGGATTTTCGCTTATGGCATCCAATCTGTACAGCGGAGGTGTGATAGGGGCGGGCGTGCTCATAGCCGTGTTCATGTCAACCTCGGACGAGATGCTGCCGATCATGTTGTCAAATGATGCGATAAGCGCGGGAACGATAGTGAAGATACTTGCAACAAAGGCGGTCATAGCCGTAATAACAGGCTATATAGTAGGATTTGCGCTGGACAGACTGAGAAAGCCGGTCCAGGTAAAGAAGATAGATCCGGTCCACAGACATGGCGGACATGATGAACACGAACACCATAGCGGACATGTGCACAGTGACACTGCAAAAGCGGCAGAAAGCTCCATACACACACAGAATATAGTGTATAAGGATGCTGCTGAGAAGAAGGGAAAGGGACATGTGCACGACTATGTGCACGAGCACAGCCATGACCACGGACATTTTGGAGAGAAGAATATCCATGAGGTTTGTGAGCAGGAACACTGCGATTGCGAGGGCGGAATATTCAGATCCGCGCTGGTTCACACTGCAAAGATAGCGATATTTATATTCATATTTACACTTGTGATAAATGTGATCATAGAAGCTGTTGGAGAAGAATCCATAGCACGTATATTCAACGATGTGCCGGTGCTCGGAGAGGCGGCGGCAGCGCTGGTTGGTCTTATTCCTAACTGTGCGGCGTCAGTCATAATAACCGAGCTGTATCTTCAGGGAATACTCAGTGCGGGTGCCATGATGTCAGGACTTCTGGTGAGTGCGGGCGTAGGTCTTGTAGTACTCTTCAGGATGAACAGGCACAGACCTG
>CAKQIY010000051.1 GCA_934247115.1 uncultured Coprococcus sp. | reverse complement strand
GACGTTGTCCTCAAGGCAGGACTTATCGCATATACCAACGTGAAGGGATGTATGGCTATCAAGCCCGCAGGATATGCAATCTGGGAGCTTATACAGAAGCAGCTTGATGAGAGATTCAAGGCTACAGGTGTGGAGAATGTGTACATGCCAATGCTTATTCCAGAGAGCCTTCTTGAGAAGGAGAAGGATCACGTTGAGGGATTTGCACCGGAGGTAGCATGGGTTACATACGGTGGACTCAATCCTCTTACAGAGCGTATGTGTGTAAGACCTACATCAGAGACTCTGTTCTGCGATTTCTACAAGAATGATATCCAGTCATATCGTGATCTGCCAAGAGTATATAACCAGTGGTGTTCAGTTATGCGTTGGGAGAAGGAGACAAGACCATTCCTTCGTTCAAGAGAGTTCCTGTGGCAGGAGGGACACACAGCTCATGCAACAGCTGAGGAGGCTGAGGCAAGAACTATACAGATGCTGAATCTGTACGCAGACTTTTGTGAGGATGTTTTGGCTATGCCGGTTATCCGTGGACAGAAGACAGAAAAGGAGAAGTTTGCCGGAGCAGAGGCAACTTACACAATAGAGGCACTTATGCACGATGGCAAGGCACTTCAGTCAGGAACAAGCCACAACTTTGGTGATGGATTTGCCAAGGCATTTGGAATACAGTTTACAGACAAGGACAACAAGCTCAAGTATGTTCATCAGACATCATGGGGTATGACGACAAGACTTATCGGAGCCATCATCATGGTTCACGGAGACAATTCAGGTCTTGTACTTCCTCCAAAGGTTGCTCCAACTCAGGTCATGATCATTCCTATCATGCAGAAGAAGGCAGGAGTGCTTGAGAAGGCAGCAGAGCTTCGCGAGAAGCTTGGCGCATTCAGAGTAAAGGTTGATGACAGCGATAAGAGCCCAGGCTGGAAGTTCTCAGAGCAGGAGATGAGAGGTATTCCTATCAGAGTTGAGATCGGACCAAAGGATATCGAGGCAAATCAGGCAGTTCTGGTACGCCGTGATACAAGAGAGAAGATCACAGTATCACTTGATGAGATAGATACAAAGGTTGGAGAGCTTCTTGAGACTATCCAGAAGGATATGTTCGAGAGAGCAAAGGCTCACAGAGATTCACATACACATGCAGCTCTTAACTGGGATGAGTTCAAGAATATCATCGATAACGAGCAGGGCTTTGTAAAGGCTATGTGGTGCGGTGAGACAGCTTGTGAGGAGGCTATCAAGGACGAGACAGGTGCTTCAACAAGATGTATGCCATTTGCACAGGAGCATCTGTCAGATGTATGTGTACACTGCGGCAAGCCAGCCAAGAAGATGGTATACTTCGGAAGAGCATATTAAGATAAAAATGACAATGTTTAATAACTTCTCCAGCATATGCTGGAGAAGTTATTATTTTACAGATAAATAATGGTTACATTATGGTATAATTATGGTACAATAATTAAAAAATAACATTATGGAGCGTTTTATTATTTAGAAATGGGGTGAATAATATGCCACAAATTATACCAATAAAAGAATTAAAAAATACTTCTGAAATTTCTGAAATGTGTCATGGCGCAGATGAGCCTATATATATAACAAAAAATGGCTATGGGGACATGGTGATCATGAGTATGGAAATGTATGAACAGACAATGCGTAAATTATCCATATACAGAGATATAGAGCTTTCAGAAAGTGATGTCAGATCAGGAAGAGTTGCAGATGCAAGAGAATCGTTGAATAAAATAAAGGAGAAATATGGCATATAGATTACGGATTACTGAACACGCCAATGAAATGTTGGAAAATCATGTGTTTTATCTTCGAAACAAATTTAAAAGTAATCAAGCAGCTTCACATTTAATTCAAGCTGTTGAGAATATATTTGAAAGACTGGAAGATAATCCGAAACAGTTTCCTATATGTAAAGATTCTTATTTGGCAATTAAGGGTTACAGGATAGCGCTTTTAGGGAGTATGAACTATAGTATTGTTTTTAGTATACAGCAGGAAGAAGTTATTATTTTAGGGATATTCAACCAATTGGAAAATTACGAGACAAAGATGCGGAGAGAAGATATATGAGAATAGATATTCCGGAGGGAGCAAATAGAGTAATAGAGGGTCTTGAGGCAGCAGGCTATGAGGCTTATATAGTCGGCGGCTGCGTGAGAGACAGCATACTTGGAAGGTTACCGGGGGACTGGGATATCACCACATCTGCCAGACCAGAGCAGGTGAAGGAGATTTTCAGGCGTACCATAGATACGGGAATAGAGCATGGAACCGTAACGGTAATGATGGGCAAGGAAGGCTATGAGGTCACGACATACAGGATAGATGGAGAGTACAGTGACCACAGGAGACCTGACCAGGTAGAGTTCACGGCGAGCCTTGAGGAGGATCTCAAGAGAAGAGACTTCACGATAAATGCCATGGCGTACAGCCACAGCAAGGGAATCATAGATATGTTCGGTGGAGTGCAAGATCTGAACAACAAAGTCATAAGGGCTGTAGGTGTGGCAAGGGACAGATTTGATGAGGATGCCCTCAGAATACTCAGGGCCATAAGATTTGCAGGACAGCTAGGATTTGACATAGAGAGAGATACCAGAAAGGCTATGATCATCCAGGCACAATACCTTAAGGATATAAGTGCAGAGAGAATCAGGGTTGAGCTGACAAAACTTCTTGTATCAGATCATCCGGACAAGCTTCTTGAAGCTTATGTTACAGGTATCACTGCATATATCCTTCCTGAATTTGACAGGATGATGGAGCAGCCACAGAACAATCAGTATCACAGATACAATGTGGGTGTACATTCCATTGAGGCGGTTAAACATATAAGGTCTGATGTAACCATGAGATGGGCGGCACTTCTCCACGATATAGGCAAGCCATCCACACACATGGTGGATGAGAATGGCATGGATCATTTCTACGATCACCAGATTGCGGGAGTTCCAATTGCGGAGGCAGTCCTCAGGAGATTGAAGTTCGATAACAACACCATTAAGGATGTATGTACTCTGGTGAGATGGCATGACTTTGGCTTGGGATGTGTTCCGAAGAAGAATACTATCAGGAAGCTTCTCGGTGAGGTCGGTAAGGATTTCTTCCCTTATATAATTGAGATCAAGAAGGCGGATATGGCTGCCCAGAGTGATTACAAGCTGGAGGAGAGACAGAGTCAGCTTGCAGCGCTTGAGAAGAAATATGAAGAGATCATAGCAGATGATGATTGTGTCAGGATCAAGGATCTGAAGGTAAATGGTGGAGATCTCATAAAGCTGGGAATAAAGCCAGGTCCGCAGATGGGTGAGATGCTTCAGAAACTGTTGGATATAGTTATAGAAGATCCGGAGAAGAACGACAGGGAATACCTTATTGAACAGGCCAAAATGATGTAAGGAATATGTATTTTCCATATCATATAAAAAAGAATTATTGGATGATGCGATAACAGTCGTAAAAAAATCCGGTAAAATATAATAACTTAAGAATGAATCTTAACAGCCCCTCATACAATAATTTAGCAGGTTATTATTGCTATAAAGTGAGCGAGGGCTTATCTGTGAAGTGGATGTGTGTATCTTATCTGACATTACCATAATCATGACATATGAATCCGCCGGCACTCAGCGATGCGGAGCGAGTGCTAGTGCCGTTGCAGGATTCATCGAGCGAGAGCGCTCATGATTAGGTAAGTCAGATAGATACACACTTCACAGATACCCCCGAGCGACAGTTGTAGGAGGGGGTTTTTATTTGGCTGAAAAAATGGGTGAAGTATATGAAGCGTATGACATGGAGGTTCAGGGAATAGGCAGGGGCAGAGGTGCAGTGATCCTGATGACGGACAAGGGTATCAGACAGGTATCCTCCTTGAATGGCACAGATGAACGGCTTCAGCAGGAGAAATGGTTCAAGGATCAGGTATATGACAAGGGATTCTGTTATATAGACCGGGTCATTGCCAACAATGATGATGAGCTGGTGACCTGTGACAGATATGGCAATCCCTTTGTATGCAGGGAGTATTTTCAGGGGCGGGAGTGCAATGCCTCCAGCATTAGGGATATGGAGAAGGCTGTGATGAATCTGGCGCAGTTTCACAGAGTGGGGCGCGAGATATATCTGGATGAGGGATGCCGTGAATATAACAGGATGCCGGGTAATCTGGATAAAAAAGTAAAGGAACTGAGACGGATACGCAACTTCATCAGCAGAAGAAATAAGAAGAATGATTTCGAACAGAGTTACATCAAAGTATTTGAATATTTCTACAGACAGGCTGAGACATGTCTGGAACTGGTCCAGAATAATTTCACCTGCAATGCCAGATGGATAGGTTATTGTCATGGATCATATAATTATCACAGCGTTATGTTTTGTGATGGGTACATAGCAACTACGAATTTTGACAGGTTTCATGTGGGATATCAGCTTGTGGATCTGTATCAGTTCCTGCGCAAGGCTATGGAGAAAAACAGATATGATATAGAGATGGCAAAGGATATACTTACGGCCTACAGCCAGATCAATTATCTTGAACATGAGGATTATGAATTCATATATCTTATGTACAGTTTCCCGGAGAAGTTCTGGAAGATAAGTAACCGGTATATGAACACCAGAAAGAGCTACATATCCCCGGTTTTGATGGAAAAACTCCAAAAAGTTATCGAAGATGACCAAGAAAAGCTCAAAATTTTGAGTGAAATTAACGATACCTATGGACTTCACAAGCTGACAAATTAAGAGTATAATGTTGGGGCGTGGATAATAATTGAGTTAGACACGTGATACTGAATTGTGATGTATTTTACAGATGGTTTTTTCGTGTGTGTTTTCCATTTGTAGGATGCTCTATGGGTAACATAAAGCAATAGATTTCACAGGAGGCAAAATGATGAGCGATTATAATTACAAGGACGTGTATGAGCAGTGGGTGAACAATCCTTTATTTGGTCAGGAAACAAAGGATGAGCTCTTAGCGATCAAGGACGACGAGAAAGAGATAGAAGAGAGATTCTATTGTGATCTTGTATTTGGAACAGCCGGACTTCGAGGCATCATCGGAGCTGGTACTAACAGAATGAACATATATGTAGTACGTAAGGCAACACAGGGACTTGCAAACTACATCATCAAGGCGGGCAAGCAGGACAAAGGTGTGGCAATAGCTTATGATTCAAGAAGAATGTCACCTGAGTTCTCTATGGAGGCAGCTCTCTGCCTGGCAGCGAATGGAATTAAGGCTTACAGATTTGAGTCACTCAGACCTACCCCTGAGCTTTCATTTGCAGTCAGATATCTGGACTGTGTAGCTGGTATCAATGTAACAGCATCACACAACCCACCAGAGTACAACGGATATAAGGTATACTGGGAGGATGGCGCACAGATCACACCACCTCATGACCAGGGAATCATGGCTGAGGTAAAGGCCATCACAGATTTTGCAGATACAAAGACCATGGACATGGTAGAGGCAAAGAAGAAGGGACTCCTTGTAACTATCGGTTCAGAGGTTGATGACGCATATATGGGCGAGCTGAAGAAGCTCATCCTCAATCAGGATGCAATTGACAAGTATGGCAAGGATCTCAAGATCGTGTACACACCACTTCACGGAACAGGCAACATCCCTGTAAGAAGGATTCTCAAGGAGATCGGTTTCGAGAATGTATATGTGGTACCAGAGCAGGAGCTTCCGGATGGAGAGTTCCCAACAGTTGAGTATCCAAACCCAGAGGCAAAGGAAGCATTTGCACTGGCACTCAAGCTGGCAAAGGAGGTCGATGCAGATCTCGTTCTTGCAACAGATCCTGATGCGGACAGACTTGGATGCTATGCCAAGGATTCCAAGACAGGTGAGTACAAGGTATTCACGGGTAACATGTCAGGAAGCTTACTCTGTGAGTATGAGGTAAGCCAGATGAAGGAGAAGAATGGCAGCCTTCCGGCAGACGGAGCAATCGTCAAGACTATCGTTACTACAAACATGGTAGATGCTATAGCAAAGTATTATGGAACAGATCTCATCGAGTGTTTCACAGGTTTCAAGAACATCGGACGTGAGATTCTCAGATTTGAGCAGACAGGCAAGGGAACATACCTCTTCGGATTCGAGGAGAGCTACGGATGCCTGATCGGAACCCATGCAAGAGATAAGGATGCCGTTGTTGCAACTATGGCTCTCTGTGAGGCAGCAGCTTACTACAGAGGTCAGGGCAAGACTCTGTGGGATGCAATGATGGATATGTATGAGAAGTACGGATATTATGTAGATGATATCAAGACCGTAACACTCAAGGGTGTTGAGGGATCAAAGAAGATCGGACACATCATGAATATCCTCCGTGCAAATGTACCTGAGGAAGTAGCAGGATACAAGACCAGAGTGGTACGTGATTATCGTCTTGAGTATATAAGGAATATCGAGACAGGTGAGGTTAAGCCTACCGGATTCCCGAATGCCAATGTACTCTACTACGAGCTTGAGAACGATGCATGGCTTGCGGTAAGACCTTCAGGAACTGAGCCAAAGATCAAGTTCTACTACGGAATCAAGGGTTCATCATACGATGAGGCACAGAAGGAGTCAGCAGCATTTGGTGATAAGGTCATGGATCTCATCTATGACATACTCGAGAAATAAGACATATTTATAATAAATAGCAGATGAGGACTGTCGCATTGCATATAGACCAGACAGGTCGATATGACATGTGGCAGTCTTTCATTTTTTAATAAATGATATAAATATGATTAAAAAGAATTAAGTATACAAAAGTGGCAATAAATTCTATTATAAGTTAAGTTTATGTGAAGCATTATCAGGTATGAACTGAGGATACAGGGGGATATATGGGAGAGACAGCGGTGAAAACAGAAAAAAAAGGAAGGACATCCAACAGATGGTTCTGGATCGTATGCATATTACTGTTGGTAATTCAGTACGGATTATGTATACATTTTGGATTGAAAAGGCAGTATCTGTTCTGTGATGAGGTGTATAGCTATGGACTGGCAAACTCCACGGATTATACATTCCTTGATCCGATTGGCAATGATGTGCCGTTGAATGACTGGGTATCGGGAGAGTACTTTGAGGATTATATGAATTACAACGATACATCCTTCAATTATAGTGCTGCGTATACCAATCAGGCAAATGATGTTCATCCGCCGATATATTATATGCTGCTGCACACTGTGTGCTATTTCTTCAAGGGGGCAGGCTATAGTGCTGTGCCCGGACTTGTACTCAACCTTATATTGCTGATATTCGTGGATATACTGCTTCTGTACGTTGCTTCATATCTTCTTGGAGACAGGAGATATGGTCTTATGGCAGCTGCGTTGTGGGCAGTGTCTGCTGTTGGAATAAGCAACTGTATGCTCATAAGGATGTATCTGCTCCAGACACTCAACGTGCTTCTGGTGCTTGCAGTTCATATATATATACTCAGACACAGGAGAAGAATGACAGTTCCGTACTTCGTCCTGCTTGCGCTGTCCGTTATGTTCGGAGGCCTGACACATTATTATTTCTACTTCTTTGTGGCGGGACTTGGATTGTGTATATGTATATATCTGATATACATGAGACAGATAAAGCAGATGCTGGCATATGGCTTCAGCCTTGCTGCAGGCCTCGTGGCGGCCATTGCAGTATTTCCAGCGACTCTCAGCCATATATTCGGATACAGAGGCGGTTATGCCACAAGCAATCTAATAGGATTTGCTGAGAACAAATTCGTTTACTATCTTGGATACATCAACAATGCCTATTTTGCAGGATTGTTCCCGGTATGGCTTGGTATGGTACTGATATTGCTGATATTATTTGCAGTGACAAGATTTGTGAGCATAAAGATCACCACAGAGAAGAATGATGGCACACTCAGATACAGGCTCCAGACTGCAGCGTGCAGCCTGGAGAGTGACAGAACAGGTGTCATATCTGACAGGACCATACTGTTTGCATCGTCGGTTATAGCAGATGGAATACTCGCATTTGTGGGAATACAGGGATCTGAGCTGGTAAATGCCAGATACATATATTCTGCACTGCCACTGGTGGCTGTGTGCATAGTGTGGTGTATGAAGAAGCTTATACCTGTTATATCCGGAAAGCGGTGTGCAGCGATAACTGCTGTTCTGTGTGCAGTTCTGTGTGCCGGAAGCCTGAAGGTGCACGGTGTCGACTGGCAGTACAAAGGCTACAGTGACTGGAAGCCTGCGCTGGAGGAGATGAAGGGACAAGATTGTCTGATCATATGTCATGGAGATGACTCATGGAACAATGTATATGCGGGCATGAATGTATTTGCCAATATGGGCAGATGCCGGTATGTGTATGAGGATGATGTCAAGAATGTATCTGAATACGTTAAGGATTGCGGAGATCAGATATATGTTGCTGTGGTCAACGATCCAAAGTTTGATGAGGACATCATACAGCATATGGTGAAGAAGATAAAAAAGACTACAAAGTACAAAAAACATGTGGTTGAATATAGATTCTCAGGAATAAGAATATACAAATTTATGATAGGAGAGTAGAGATATGAAGAAGGTAAGCTTGATAATACCATGTTACAATGAAGAACAGGCCTTGCCTATATTTGCAAAAGAACTGGACAAGGTGAGACAAGACCTGCCTCAGTATGAATTCGAAGTATTGATGGTAAATGATGGATCATCTGACGGGACACTTGAGATCATGAAGACGATTTCAGAGCAGTATACGTATTTCAAATATCTTTCATTTTCCAGAAATTTTGGCAAGGAATCGGCCATGTATGCGGGATTCAGCAATGCTGACGGAGATTATGTGGCTGTCATGGATGCTGACATGCAGGATCCGCCAAGCCTGTTGCCAGACATGCTGGAGATACTTGAGCAGGGAGAATATGATAGTGTGGCTACCAGAAGAGTGACAAGGAAGGGGGAGCCACCTATAAGATCATGGTTTGCAAGGAGATTCTACAAGCTCATCAATCGTATATCGGATTCCGATGTGGTGGATGGAGCCAGGGACTTTAGGCTTATGAAGTCTGACATGAAGGATGCCATAGTGTCCATGTGTGAATACAACAGATTCTCCAAGGGAATATTCGGATGGATAGGTTTCCGGACCAAATGGATGGAATACGAGAATGTGGAGAGAGTGGCCGGTGAGACCAAGTGGAACTTCTGGAAGCTTTTCAAGTATGCCATAGACGGAATCATCAATTTCTCTGAGGCGCCTATGACCATTGCATCTGGATTTGGAATATTCTGCACGTTTATATCATTTGTCATGCTGCTGTTCTTCTTCATACGGAAGCTTGTGTGGGGAGATCCCGTTGCCGGGTGGCCGTCACTTGTGTGCATCATTCTGTTTGTTGCCGGCCTTCAGTTTTTGTGTATAGGAATCATGGGTAAGTACATCGCCAAGACATATATGGAGACAAAGAGCAGGCCGCATTATATAATATCTGATACCAATAAAGACGACGTGAATAAGATAAATTGATAACATTATGAAGCTGTATTGTGATGGAATGGTCATGATACAGCTTTATTTGGATGATAAGACGTTTTATGTATTATTTACATCCGTTACAGGTACATATAGTTGTAATTTGACTACTTGATAGCTTATAATTTAGATGATACTGTTTTAGTCAAATGGGGCTTATGTTTGGTAGACATGGGGGTAACATGCAATGAATCTTACAGTAAAATGTCCATCCTGTGGCGGTGTTGTGGTACTGAATCCTAAGACGAGGCAGCTGCAGTGTACGCAGTGTGATTCGGTGATCAGCAGAGGCATAGGAGAAGAAAACTCTGCCATGACCAGGAATGAGGATGGAGAGCTTGTAGATAAGAGAAGCTATAAGGCAATTCAGAAGATTGCCAGAATAAAAAGATACATAACTGATGCCACGGATACGATATACACATTGGATGAGATCAATATTGGAAAGGATGATGAATCGCCAAGGTATATGGATATGAATCTATATGAATGTACATCCTGTGGTGCAAGACTTATGGTGAAATCCATGGAAACCTCCAGCTTCTGTGCGTATTGTGGGCAGCCGATGATATTGGTTGACAGAGTTAAGGATGAACTGGAGCCGGACCTTATTATTCCATTTGGAATCTCTCAGAAGAGGGCAGAACAGCTTATACGTGACAGGTTCTGTAAGGGGTGGTTTGTTCCGGATGAGATAAAGAAATTTGAGATTGATAAGATACGAGGAATATATATACCATATTGGCTGGCATCTTATCATGTTAGAAAAAAGCTAAAATATGTATTTCAGGAGAATGAAAAAGGCGAGCGCGTTAGTAATTATGAAAAATGCTTTGGTTCTATAGCAGCAGTTGCACAGAAAACTGCAGACAGAACTATCACACACAATTGTATGAGAGATTGTGAGTGTACAGTTCCAAGGGTACCTGGTGATGCAACAAGAAGATTGAATGATCACATTTCGGCAAGACTGGAGCCTTATGATTTCGAGAAGGCTTTGACGTTCTCCCCAGAATATCTGTCTGGATTTTACACGGACAGGTACGATGTACCAGCTGCCGAGGTCGCAGCAGTTGCAAAGAGAAAGAGTAATGATGCGGTGAAGGAAGAGATGATGAGTGATGTTCCGAAAAACGCACGGGTTACTGAGGAAAAAACGGATATAAAGATGACAGATATTGAGTATGCATTGCTGCCAGCGTGGTTCATGACTTTTCGTTATCAGGGAATACTCTATACCGTGGCAGTGAATGGGCAGACCGGCAAGGTCGTGGGAAATGTCCCATCCAACAGATTTAAGGTTGGGGCATCCATAGCGATACTTATGACAGTGATGGTTGTGCTTTGTACATATGTATCTGTATTTGTTGGGGGACTTATGACGGATCTGTATAGGATAAGTGCAGGTGTGGGTGATTCAAGTGGAGCTTTTATGGTATTTTCCGTGTATGTGGCCGGAGTTATATATAGTCTGGTGAGTTTCTGGCGTTCCATCAACAAGCTTCACAGATCTAGAATAGATATTCACAGATTCAGAAGCTATGGTACTATAGAATATGTGAAGGAAAGGCAGGATAAGACATGGGTTCGATAGTATTTTTGTATGTTGCAATAGGTATCGTGTGCGGGATATGCTTAACGGTATCCATAGTGATTTCTGCTCTTGTAAGATCCAACAATATTGGACAGAATGAGGAGAAAAAAGCGGAATATGTTGATTATACCACATTTGTGTATCATGCAAAGTATGACAGTCACGGCCCGATTAATTATTTCGATGGCTATTATAAGGATTGAGTCAGATCCTTCGATATCGCACAGAAGTTTATAGAGCAATGATATGATGACAAAACCAGGGGGATTTGGTATCATATTTTTGATATATTTTCACACACAGGGAAAGGAATTGGAGGTAACAGAAATGAACGAGAATCAGGATCAGCAGTTTGGTCAGCCACAGGGAGAACAGC
>CAKQIY010000050.1 GCA_934247115.1 uncultured Coprococcus sp. | reverse complement strand
GGAACTGGCAGACGCACAGGACTTAAAATCCTGCGGGACTAATCTCCCGTACCGGTTCGATTCCGGTCGCCGGCATTGTTTATTTTGTGGCTCAATCCATTGATTTATCAGGGATTGAGCTATTTTTTTGATCGGAAAATTTTGGAACCCCTTGGAACCCTTCAATAATTAAGATGATACCCCAAGATTTTTGAATGCTTCCGCTGTTGAATCATATGAGCCAATATCTCTTAAGTAATGAATAGTAGTTGCAATTTCTGAGTGCCCCATGCACTTACTGATAACACTAATATCCGTTCCATTAAGATATGATGTACTTGCATTGTAAAATCTTATTTTGTGTGATGAATGATACTGAATATTGCATTCTTCACAATACTTTTTTAATTTCCGATTGAAGCTATCAGTTGTCATTAATTTGCCATTAGGCTCAAATAGATATTCTCCGTCAGGATTCAGTGCTAATGCTTTTGTGATGATTTTAATAGCTTCGTCAGTAAGATACTGATACCTGAAACCATGAGAAGTGTTTCCTTTCATTTGTTTTGAAATTGTCACTTGGCGTGGTGAAAAGGTTAAATCATCATTTAATTCTCGTTCAGTAATAGCCTGAGTATGAAGATATATAGTTCTTGATTCAAGGTCAATATCTTCTTTTCTAATAGCTTTTAATTCTCCGATGCGGATAAACAAATAGAAAAATAATTGTATTGCAAGTGCGTATGGTTCGGTGTCTATATCCTTTAAATACGTTAGAAGTTTTAATGTATCTTCTTTGGAAAATACATTTTGCTTCTGGTTCTCAACAGGTTTATAAACAAAATTTTTTAGATTGACATCATGAACAGGATTATAAATAATAATTTCTTCTTCAATAGCGTAACTCATAATTCCATTTAGTATAGATCGGATATTGCTGATACGCTTATAGGTATACTCTCTATCCTTTGTAAGCTTTCTAAAAAATCGAATTAGAATAAGTGGTGTAATGCCTTTGACAAGTTTTTTAGAAAGATCGGTATCACGTATAAACTTATTCCAGTCATTTACATATTCCTGAATCGTTTTTGCTTTAGCAGAAGTATAATCACGCTTATATATAAGCCATTTCTTGAATAAATCCTCTAAAGTTATATTCTGAATACTGTTTTGTTCTTGCTCAATGTAGAATGATATGATGGCATCTTCTAATTCTTCTTTTGTTTTCCGCTTGATAGCACGACGTTTATTAGGTTTGCTAACATCTGGTAAATAGCTTCTGTATGCGTTCTCCTTTTCAATATAATATATTGAATATTTATGTTTCTCTTCAAGAATTTTATGTTTTAACATTGTTTCATATTCCTTGAAGGTCTCATCACTAGATTGCATATTAGCACATTCTTCAAGAGCATTCAATCTTGTCAACGAATTATCAGATACCACCATATCACCCCCTTTCTGAGTTAGAATAAAAAATCAGCTAATTATATCATCGTACAAAGTGTATATATTTAAAACCGATGAAGGCTGACTGCTCCACGCTGAATAAGGGTTAGGTCTGACAGAATAGAGAATATCCTCATACTCTCTTTTCAGATAATTAAATCGTGTCATGGATATGGTTTTGTCCGCCATATGAATTATTATTGATAAACGGCGCTCTAATTGATTAAATGTATCAATCGTTGTATTATTAATATTCATTTCAGAGAAAAACTGATGAGGTGAGTAAGGGCATGTAATAATAATCAAGTCACATGCAAGCTGTTTATCATAGTATCTTGCTGGAGCCATTTTATCTTCTCCATAAGGATCAAGTATCCTTAACAAATCTGCATAGCATCCAAAAGAGTTAGATCTTAGTTCGTCAAGTATAATGGTACTTTGGCCTTCGTAGTTCTGAAAAATGTCTCTAGTTGAACCGCTTATATAGTAAGGATTACCCTTTTTTTCAGCGTATGCTTTTGCAAGTTTGGTCTTACCTGTGCCAGCAGGTCCGTATATCCAAACAACAGTTGTACTTATATTATTCTTCTTCATATATTCCTTATAGGATTTCGCAAGAACTTCTAATCGTTTATTATATACGGTATCAATTCGTCTCTTGTTATCAGCATATTGTGAACCAGTCAACATACTTTCCAACTGAGTTTTGTTTATCTCTCCACGGAGCATAGCATCTAATAAATTGTTAATAGATGCTTTTCTATATTTGCTCTCAATCTTTTGAGCAACATCTAGCATCATCTTGGGATAATCAAAACTTGCGTGAACCTCTGATACATATTTCTGTGTTCTCCATAAATGGTTGCGTTTGCACCAACAGGTATTACAATACTGTTGGTAGCAATAGAGATATTAGCAGGAGTCTTGAAACTAATCTTTTCAAAGAGATTAGTTGTGAGCTCGTTAGCTTTCTGTTTGTATACTGTTTTATCTTCTATGATAACGCAGTCAACTTTAGTACCTAACACAGCTTTACTATTGAAGTCTACCCATTCCGATATACCAACAACAAGATATTGCTTGCCTTTACTGAAGGCGTCCCAATCGAATTTTACAAACTCGTTTAAGTGCTTCATTTTTTCACCCCTTTCTAAATAAATTTAGTAATTACTATAAAAATATTATATATCTTTTGCTTTTTTTTGTACAATTTCACAATCTCCTCATTTATGAGGAGATAGAAAATGGATTTCCTCATTTATGAGGAGAAATTAAAAATAAAAAAATTAAAAAAAAAATCACCTCATTTACGAGGTGAAAATGATTGAAATTAAAAAAATAGCAATATGCACAAACCGTATAGTGCATTTTTTAGATGAGTAAAAGATAGTCATTGAATGTTTCAATACTATATTTACAGTCGATCCAGTGTTCGTAGATTGCTACATGTTCATCAGTTGGATTTTTCGTAGTCTGACTGATATAGTTATCAAACTGGTTGAGACTGTTGTATATACTCTTTATATCATCATTTGTAAGTGCTATTGTGTTGTTAATTTCTGGCATAATGTTACTCCTTTTATGATTATGTATTAACATGAAAAAAAGTACATAGACAGTGTATACCATCTATGTACTCCCGGTCAGTTATTCTATGTTAATTCTGAATTGCCCCACATGTGCTACATGTTCTCTTGGTACCTACCTGTACCTTCTTAGTTCCTGTCTTTACTCTTTCAGTTCCGACTTTAACCTTCTTAGTTCCTGTCTTTACTCTTTCAGTTCCGACTTTAACCTTCTTGGTACCAGTTTTCACCTTCTCAGTACCTACCTTAACCTTCTTGGTACCAGTTTTCACCTTCTCAGTACCTACCTTAACCTTCTCAGTACCTACCTGTATCCAGTCCGTGTATGATCTTCCTGATGTGGCTCCTAATTCTGCAAGGTATGCTGCGTAGTCTTCAACGAATGATCTGTCGCCGTAGTCATAGTTAGTACCATGTGCTGCATTGTAATCAGCTGTTGCTGCAGTAACATCTACTCCGTTATTGAATCTATGTTCTTCATATATTGGCTGCTCATCGTATACATCTCTTGTTTCATATACAGGCTGGTCCTCATACTTATCACGAGTCTCATATACATCCTGTGTTTCGTACTTATCACGAGTTTCATATACGTCCTGTGTCTCATACTTATCACGAGTCTCGTATACGTCCTGTGTTTCATATACTGGTGTATCCATCCATGTATGTGTATGTGATTTCTCAGTTGTTGACTGCTTATTGTCAGTAGTCTTCTCTGTTGTAGTAGCCTGGGTTGTTGCTTCAGTCTTAGCTACGTTAGAGTCCTTAGCAGGCGTCTTCTTGTCTGTTTTAGCAGTAGTCTCTTTTGTAGCATCAGAGGTTGTCTTGGTGCTTGTAGACTTCTCTGTTGTGCTTGCCTGAGTGTTCTTCTTGTCACTCTTAGTATCTGACTTTGGATCAGTCTTATCTACGGCTGTGGTGTTCTCTACAGTAGCGTCAGTTATATCAGTAACAGTGCTGTTATCAGCTACAGTTGTAGCTTCTGTTGTTGTGTTATTCTTGTTGGTGTTGTCTGTGTTAATGCCACAACCTGCAAGGCAAACACCGACCATTGCAGTGAGCATGATTGTTGTTATTTTCTTCATAATTACTATCTCCTTTTCTTTGAAAATCCATCCATTTTTCGTTGAAATATTCTGTTAAATAGATCTTACGTAGAATATTGCCGATTAAAAAGGCTTGTACTTTCCATAAACTTGTTCCCTCTTTCCCTTTCTTGATGAAAATTATATTATAAATATAGCATAAATATAATACATTTATAACATATTATCACAACATTAAATCTAATACAATATTCATATAAATGTAAGTTGATGATGATGTGAGGAAAATACTATGTTTGAATTAAAAAAGGATTTTGCAGACTATGAATATAAGTCACTAAGATTGCCGAAAGAACTTATTAATAGAGTTCAGGCTTTATCAAATGAATATAACATGTCATTTAATAAGGTAGTTATACAGTGTATTGAGTATGCGCTTAATGATATGAAGAAGTAGGGAGTAATTACAGATATGCTATTTTGCTTGAAACCTTTTTTGAAACCTAAAGATGATGAGACCTTCAAATCTCCTTTCAATATTAGATTTTGAAGGATTGGTAACGGTTCGATTCCGGTCGCCGGCATTAAATTAAAAGCCTGAAACCTAAGGAAAATCAAGGGTTTCAGGCTTTTTTCGTTGCCTTAAAATATTAAGCAAAAATGGCATAAGCATAAGATATTAAGGTAAAGTCCATAAAAAAAATAAAAATATAACAACAGAGGTTATGAGTATTGACCATTTTGCAAGGCAGTGCTAAGATACGAGCCATCAGGAACCAAAAGTTTTATCTGTTTTCCTTAACACCAAAACAGATAGCTATTTGGTTCCTTTTTTGTTTATACCGCGGAAAATGAAAATTTAATACAGAAGATTTAGAACAGGACAAAGGAGTCTTTTCGAAAGCAGTTTGTGTGGAATGTTTTAACACACACTGCCGGGGAAGGACTCCTTTTTTAGTGGATATTAAAAGTCAGGAGGAAAGAGCTATGAAGAGTTATGATCTGATAATCAAAAATGCGCAGATACACACAATGGATGAGGACAGAAAAGTGTATGCGAAAGGAATCATAGGAATAGAGGGAGAGAAGATAACTCTGATAAGGGAAATGAACGAGCTGACACCGGAGGAGCTTCAGGAATGTGAGGGCACCGGACGTGTGATAGATGCCGAGGGCAAGGTGGTATTTCCGGGATTTATAGATACACATATACATATATTCCAGTCTTTCCTGAAAGGTCTTGGAGCTGATCACAGACTGATAGAGTGGTTGAATCTTTCAGCACTCCCATATGGACAGTATATGACACCACATCAGCATGAGCTGGCAGCACAGCTTGCCTGTATGGAGGCGATAAAGAGTGGATGTACGACGATGAGTGAGTTCTTCTACACCAATCAGGATCCTGAGCTGGCTCATTCCTGTATAGATGGAATGGTATCAACGGGTATCCGTAGTGTATTTATCAGAACATTTCAGGATACCGGAGAGGAATATGGAATGCCGAAGTGCTTCCTTGAGCCTGCTGGCAAGGCCATGAAGGAAGTGGATGCTCTGAAGAAAGCATATAAAGAAAATGACATGCTTTCGATCTGGACAGGCCCGGATGTCACATGGTCGACCACGAAGGAGGGCTATCAGGAGATGCTTGAGTATTGTCTCAGTGAGAATGTGAGATACTCAATGCACATCAAGGAGACAGAGGTCGACAATGAGATGTGCGGCAGGTATTACGGCAAGGATATAGTTGATATGCTTGAGGAGATAGGATTCCTGACAGACAAATTCCTTGCAGTGCACTGTGTAAACCTCACACCTCATGACATAGAGAGATTTGCAAAATATGGAGTTTCGATAAGCCACAATCCGGCACCTAACCTTTATCTTGGTTCAGGAATACCACCTATTCCAGAGAGCCTTGCAGCCGGGGTAAATGTATCTATAGGAACAGATGGTGCGGCGTCCAACAACAGTACGGATATGCTGGAGAGCATGAAGCTGGCGGCCCTCATACAGAAGGGAATACACAGAGATGCGGCAGTTATCAGCGCAGATGATATCATACACATGGCGACGGCTGGGGGAGCAAAGGCAATAGGAATGGCTGACAAGCTGGGAACATTGGAGTCTGGCAAGAATGCGGACTTAATAATATTTGATCCTAATCATCTGAAGTCGGCACCTATGCATGATGCAAAGGCGACGGTCGTATATGCGTCATCCGAGGAAAATATCGATACAACGATAGTAAATGGAAAGGTAGTATATCAGGGCGGAAAGTTTACCTGTGGCATAGATGAGCGAGGCCTGATAGATGAAATAAACAGCGAGCTTGTGGTTCTCAGAAAGCAGCTTGCAGATAAATAAGATAGGGAGGCGCATTCATATGGAAGATAAGAAGATAATAGAAAATGACAGCCAGCTCATAGTTGGCGTAAATGAAAAGATAAGCTGTGGCAAAGCGGCATTTCTCGGAATGCAGCACGTGTTGTCAATGGATCTGTATATCATGCCGCTGATACTTGGAGCGGCGATAGGACTTGCCGGAGGAGAGTTATCATTTTTCCTTCAGATGAGTTTCTTTGCATGTGGAATTGCAACCATATTGCAGGCGGGATTCTTCATGAAGTACCCTATCATACAGGGACCATCATATGTACCGCTTGGAGCGCTGTGTACGATAGGCGCGACCATGGGCGTCAGCGCCATGATAGGAAGTCTGATACCCGGTGCGATCATGATCATATTGCTGGGTATATTTAAGGGTTTCTCGAAATTTGTGAGAAAGGCAATACCTCCATTTATCGGTGGTATCATCATACTTATAGTTGGAATATCACTGACACCTACAGCGGCCAAGGGAATCGCAAGCTCAGATGGAAACTTAAGTGCAAATGTAGCGTCAGGTCTTACTGCTGCAGGAGTGCTCATCGTATGTATGATACTTCAGTACAAGCTTAAGCATAACAGGATACTTCACATGGTATCCGTAATACTTGCACTGGTTGCCGGAACAGTGGTTGCAGCGGCAATGGGAGCTGCGGACTTCAGTTCAGTACACGATGCAGCATGGTTCAAGTTGCCTGAGTTTTTCCACTTTGGACTTCCAAAGTTTGAGATCAAGTCCTGTATACTCATGATGTTCATTTACCTTATCGTGCTCCTCGATACAACAGGAACATGGGTGACGATCAGTGCCATCACAGGCGAGGATCTCAACGATAAGAGAATAGATCGTGCTACCATAGGTGAGGGCGTTGGATGTCTTGTCGGTTCACTGTTCGGCGGTACACCGATGACAGGATATTCGTCAAACGCCGGAGTCCTTGCAATCACAAAGGTTGGAAGCCGTATGGCAATCATTGCGGGTGGTATGATACTCATGGTGCTCGGCGTATGTCCAAAGCTTATGACCGTCATATCATGTATACCGACACCTGTCGTAAATGGTGTATTTGCGGTTGTATGTATCCTGCTCATATCAAATGGAATCAAGATCATACAGAGTGAGCCGCTTGATGAGAGATCATCACTTATCGTTGGAATCTCAGTCGTGGCTGCTGTGGCAACTATAGTCATTCCTACAGATGTGATGAATGCAATGCCTCAGTTCCTGAACTACTTCATGTCATCAGGAACTGCAGTTGGTGCAACCATAGCGGTGGTGCTCCAGCTCTGTCTTCCCAGAAAGAAAAAGGCAGTGAAGGTCGCGCTTGAGGGATAAATTCGTAATTCCAATATAAAGTAAAAAGATAAAATTAAAAGACACATAGAGTAAGCAGCGCAGCACTGTATATACTCTATGTGTCTTTTTTACGCAGGGCTATTATGCCAAGTGTGGTTGGGTAGGTAGTTGTGAACCACAGGTTCATTGATTTGACGATTATGGTTTGATATATTGGGTTCATAAGTTATTGAGGCCCTGAATACAGGATGATAAGAGGCTATGGTGGTGGTTCCTTCTTAATTGGGATGATAAATGTAAAAGCTTACCGCCACCGGTTTCCTCATTAATAAGGAGAAAAGTTATGAACGAGATATTGCTCAGGCGTAAAAACAAAGTGATACTTGGCACTGGTACTGCAAGGGAGGCAAATGATCGCTACATAACGGCCATTATGAAGAACATCGAAGAACTTGGATATACATTTTCCAGGGAGGTATTTGACGTTCTCAGAACATACAGTGTCAACGAACTGTCGGATTTTTACTTTGAACTCAAAGCCGCGCTTATGCAACTGACAGGTGCAGATGTGGTGTATACGCCTATGTATGCGGATTTTCCCAAGGGCGTGATGGAGGCGGATTTCTCAGAATTATACATAAATGCGATGGTTCATTACTGGTCGTATGGTATCCTGTATCCCAAGAAGTACAGAAAGCGTGTAAATGTCAGACTGCCACTTTTTGATGAGACGAAGGTCAAGGTTTTGCAGCTTGGAAGTGAGGATGATGTGAGACAGATATTTTACAATATCTGTATGTCGAGAACATCTATATCAAAAACTGACAGGGAGGATATAGCATATTTATTCGAGACTGAGAATATGAAGCTGCCTGATGATATACCACACAAGGAGAATGCTGCATACATCGCCGCGCTCTATCTGCAGAAGAAGCCTCTGGCAAATGTCAGTGAGCTCAGGAAATATGTAAAGACTGCAACTGATGTGCTTAGACTTGTGACTGCCATGAGTGATGGCGATGTGAGCCTTGCGGAGAATACTAGATACAGAAGCTTTTCACGCAGACAGAGAAGGATGATCATGGAGCTTTTGTCTGGCTGTCCGAATATAGAGGAGGATATGCTCAGATATAAGGAGAGATGGATCAGAATTGGAGAGAGGATCCATCCTTCTGAGTTTGACTGCAGCAAATACACTCTGGAGTATGACAGGGCGATAAATGCATTTGACAAGCTGAGAAATAACAGGAAGATAGAGACATTTGCAGGAAAGGTTGAGTTTGACCTTGCCTATGGTGAGTATGAAAGTGCGCTTGCCGAGCTGGTGAAGAGACCGGGTGAACTGGCAAGGAGACTGGATCAGCTGCTCAGAGAGACATATAAAGAGCCTGTTATAAGAAGCTTTGCGTCTGTGGCGGAGAAGGTGTCAACACCAGTACTGCTTCAGGTGAGGGAGCACTTTCTGCACAGATCTGAGAATACAGATGTGAGAGTGTTCTTCCCAAAGGGGCGCCTTGCAAAGTGCCACAGCGAGCGAAACAATCTGCCAGATATAGATGAGAGATACTGTCAGGAAGTTGTTCGGATCTGCGAAAATGCCCTTGTGAAGATCTATGGACAGAGGGAGTCTATGGGTAAGGTGTATCTGTCTGACGATTACAGGAATTATGCGGTTCCATTCAGCCAGAGAAGTGCCAGCAAGGCGCTTAAGACTATAGTCAGAGGCTCGAGACTCCCTATGGCTTCGCAGACAAATGCTGTGAGGGCATTTATATGGTGGACGAATATGGACAAATGTGATTTGGAGTCGTATGACGATGGAAGAGTCGACATAGACCTGTCGGCGGCTATATTTGACGAGAACTGGAACTACATGGAGCATGTGTCATATACCAATCTGAAATCTGAGAAATATAAGGCCTGTCATTCGGGGGACATTGTAAATGGCGGTCCTGTGGATGGTGATGGTGTCAGTGAGTTCCTTGATGTGGACGTAGATTCCGTTGTGAGATATGGTGCAAGATATGTGGTGTACCAGGTGTACAGTTATACAGGCCAGACTTATGCGGACATGCCTCACGCAATGTTTGGATGGATGGAGAGAGCTGATGTGAATTCGGGCGAGATATATGAGCCAAAGCTGGTGGAACAGAAGCTGGATCTAACGGCGGGCAGCATGGTATGTATCCCTGTAATATTTGACTGTGTTAAGCGGGAGTTTATCTGGTGTGACATGAATATGTCGCTCAGTGGAGTCCACATGAACAGCGGTGGCAATAATCTGGAGAGCAATCTTTCTGGAGTCACAGCGGTATGCTATTCCATGGTTAATGTGCGGAAGCCGAATCTCTACGATCTTATCGCACTCAATATTATGGGCAGAGGAGTGTTGGTGGACAACAGAGAGAGCGCTGACATTGTGTTTGACACTGCATTGTATCTGAATAATGACACAGTGGAGAATGAGCGTGATAAAATGGTGATAACCCCATACGACACGGAGCTGTTCATGAGTGAGTATCTGTAATTACATTTTTAGAGAACAAAATGAGCTGCGGCAAAATGGTTATTTTATCATGAGCTGCAGCTCAATTATATATTCACTGTCATCGTTGGTTTCATAATCATCTATATGACACATTTCAACAGGGTCACTGGCAATCTCAAGCTGGTGATCCTGTGCGTATGTATAGAGTTGTGGCAGCAGTTCCTTTGTCTTGGTCAGGGCGCCCTTGTATGTTATGGAGAGATATCTTCCTGCTTGAAGTACATAATTGCAATCGGCGTCCTCAAGGTATGGTGCGAAGAAGAATACGTTCTTGGTACGGTAATACTTGGACTTTGGATTGCTTCCGGGGATGTCAAGGGTATAGCAGTCGCAGGCACCTATTGTGTCAATCTTGGTGTTGTGGCTCTGCATGTATTTGACCACATAATAGGAGACATAATCATCAGGAAGATTGTCGTCAGTGACCATGACGCACTTCCGGTCTGGAAGCTCCTTTATCACAATAGTCTCAAATTCATCCTGTATATCCGGGCTGCCAAGGGATGTGATGGTGTCCAGCCGGTTCTGGATACTGTCCCTGGTGGCTTTGAGCTTGGCAATCTCAGCGTCAACCACGTCAAGCTCGGCTCTGAGCAGGGATGTCGTACTATCGACATTTCTGTCCTCGTCATATTCACGGATCTGGTCAGTGGAAAAGCTGAGCCCCAGCAGCTCACGTATAAGCGCAAGGCGGCGGACGTCATCAATGGTGTACATCCTGTAATTGTTCTCGTCATTTCTCACAGGGTGCAGTATCCCAACTTTCTCATAATATCTGATAGAATCCACGCCGATATCAAACAGCTTAGACAATTCCCCAATCTTGAAAGTATCCTTTTTCTTCATAATATAATCTCCAATTTCCAATCTCATATAACAATAAAACTATTGGCAGCCAGTGGTAGTGTATAACTCAAATACTGATGTATATTATACTTATATGCCAGTATAGTAACATACCACCTAATCAAATTCTATTTTCTTTGATATTACTTAATAAAATTAAGCCATCTGACCGCTAAATCTTCCTATCTAACGAATTCCACAAAAGTATATGAACCACATTGACTCTAGCATGGTACAAGGGTTTACCATTTCACCAAGTTAATTGAACACACAATAATGGATGACGAGTTATTGATATGGCTGATAACAGGAGCCGTACAGTAAATGTTATTTCTCGAATCGCCAGTGCTATGGTGCCATTGCAGGGAATACGAGGCCGCCGGTCCTTAGGTGGCGCCTCAAGCGGCACCTTAGTACCGCTGCAGGCTGAGTTAAGCGGGAGCGACCCAGCAATGGCACCATAGCACTGGTGATTCGGGGGCATAAAGTAGATGACGGCTCCGTCAGCAAGTCAAAAAGGAGGAATGGCTATGGATAGGATATTAACTCACCCGATACTGGGGGACACCCCGGAGGGCAGGCTGGTGAA
>CAKQIY010000049.1 GCA_934247115.1 uncultured Coprococcus sp. | reverse complement strand
AATATGAAAAGATTTGGACTTGTTATAAAACAGAATATTGTCTGGCTTGGTCTGCTGCTTCTGACGGACGTGGCGTTCTGCTTCTTCATGTGGCTTGTGGCACCAGAGGCATTTGTCAGAATAAGGGTGCTGGTTGGCGTGTTCACTGTGATACTGTTCGCGGCGGTGTGCTCGGTGCTGTGTATAAAGGACAGGAAGAAGATTGAGGCGTTCAGGAGATTTGTCACTGCCCCGGATGAACAGAGCGAGATAGAAATGAGGAGTCTGTGCGGGGCTTCTGAACAGGAATATGTGAGCGTGCTGTCGGAGGAGCTTCACGATCTGAGAGATTCAGTGATGCAGAGTAGCAGACAGCTCAGGGACTATCAGGAGTATGTGGAGAACTGGGCACATGAGATCAAGACCCCCATCTCTCTGCTGACATTTGTGGTGGACAACAGGAGAGATGAGCTGCCTCATAATGTTGTGACGAAGATGGACAATGTGACCAGCCAGATGCAGAACTATGTGGATCAGATGCTCTACTACGCCAGACTGAAAAGCGATTCCAAGGATTATCTCATGGAGAGCATAGATGTGGAAGGATGCGTGGATGAGGTGATAGCTGACTACAGATCCCTGCTTGAGGAGAAGGGCATACGGGTCAGAAAATGTCTTGAGAACGGAGCAGTGTACAGTGACCGCAGGGGATTGCAGTTTATACTCGGTCAGCTTGTGAGCAATTCCATGAAATACACAAATGAACAGCCGGAGATATCATTTGACTTCTGGACGGCGTGCAACAAAAAGCTGCTGTCCGTGAGTGACAATGGCATAGGTGTAAAGAGCTGTGACATGCCATACATATTCGAGAAGGGTGTCACGGGTGATTCGGGTGAGAACAGGAAGCATGCAACGGGCATGGGACTGTATCTTGTCAGTGAGATGGCGCATGACCTGGGCATCACAGTGACAGCAAATTCAAAGTGGCAGAATGGATTCGAGATAGTACTTGAATTCCCGGATGTGGAGACGAAGATATAAAAGTGAGGAGGCAGATACAGTGTTGTGCGTATCTGCCTCCTCACTTTTTACCGGGATATTTTATAATAAATTTATGGGTGGTGGTCTGTTAATAATCACTTTGATATTCTATAATGTAAGCATCGGCTGTAACTTAGTTGATAGTGCAAAGTCAGTTTAAGCGGACTGATGTTCGGCGGGGATGTGTCAAGTTTTCTGTGAAAACTTGACATGTAGCGCCAGCCATTTGCCGAAGGCAAATTTTGCATGGCTGGTGTTCAATGGATGTGTCAAGTTTTCTGTGAAAACTTGACATGTAGCGCCAGCCATTTGCCGAAGGCAAATTTTGCATGGCTGGTGTTCAATGGAAAGGAGAATGTCATTATGGAGATCAGAAAAGCGACAGCAGAGGATTTTGATATTGTATTTGATTTTATAGAAAAATTATGGACATATAATACATATGACAGGGAAGAAATACGCAAAGTATATATGGACGTCATAGATGACGAACGCAGCTTTGCGTTTTTATTATGGGATGAAAGCATTTGCAGAGGCATGTGCCATGGAGACTATTTCAATACATTCTGGATGTCGGGACTCACATGCTATGTGTCAAGTCTCATAACAAGAGAGGAGGACCGCGGCAAGGGATATGGAGTGGCACTTCTGGATCATGCAAAGAAGCTTGCAAAGCAGAGGGGATGCAAGGCCATCACCCTTGATTCCGGACTTCCGAGGACAGGGGCACATGGTTTCTACGAGCACTATGGATTTGAAAAGAGCTGTTATGGCTTTGAGCTGACGATATAGATTATCTGCAGAGATTTGGAAGGAGACAAATATGTGTACAGCAGCGACATATAAGACAAAGGATTTCTATTTTGGAAGAACGCTGGATTATGAATTCTCTTACGGCGATGAGATCACCGTGACTCCGAGAAATTATCCGTTTGAATTCAGATATATGGGCAGGAAGGAAAGCCATTATGCCATGATAGGCATGGCACATGTGGCAGGTGACTATCCTCTCTACTATGATGCTATAAATGAGAAGGGGCTTGGAATGGCAGGCCTGAATTTCGTTGGAAATGCTGCGTATCAGGAAGTGGATGAGAGCGGTGACAGGGACAATGTTGCCCAGTATGAGTTCATTCCGTGGATACTCGGAAACTGCGCCAGCGTGGGTGAGGCAAGGGTTGCCCTTGACAGGATGAACCTGACTGGAACACCATTTTCTGAGCAGCTTCCTACAGCGCAGCTCCACTGGATCATCGCGGACAGAAATGGGGCTATAACAGTGGAGTGTATGGCAGACGGACTTCATGTGTATGAGAATCCGGTTGGAGTTCTTACGAACAACCCGCCATTTCCGCAGCAGATGTTCCTGCTCAATCAGTATATGGGGCTGTCACCAAAGCAGCCGGTGAACACATTTGCACCGGAGGTGGGGCTGAATACTTACAGCCGTGGCATGGGAGCCATAGGACTTCCGGGGGATCTGTCGTCCACGTCGAGATTTGCCAGGGTGGCATTTGTAAAACAGAATAGTATGTCTGCGGATTCAGAGGCTGAGAGCGTGAGTCAGTTTTTCCATATACTTGGTTCTGTGGATCAGCAGAGGGGATGCTGTGAGGTGGCATCTGACAAATATGAGATAACCATATACACGTCCTGCTGCAATGCTGACAAGGGAATATACTATTACAATACCTATGAGGGACACCAGATAAATGCTGTTGATATGAACAGAGAGGACCTGGATGGCGCAGAGCTTGCCAGATATCCGCTCCTGCAGGGAGAGAATATCAACTGGCAGAATTAATGTACACGGGAGAAAGGACGAGAAATGGCTAAGTCAAAGGTTACAATAAAAGAGATTGCGGATATGGCAGGGGTGTCCATAGCTACAGTTTCCCATGTCATCAACAGGACAAGGTATGTAAGACCTGAGCTTGTAGATAAGATAGAGAAGATCATTGTAGAGACCGGATACCAGGCCAAGATAGCAGATAAGGAGAGAAAGCTTCTTGTTGGACGGGAGTCAACTATCGTTGCGGTGATTCCAAATATAGAGAGTACGATATACAGGGACATGGTTGCTTATGTGAAGCAGCTTGTCAGCGTGCAGGGGTATCAGTTCCTTGTGGCGATAACAGACAATGATCTTAAGGAGGAGGCACAGGTGCTGGCCGGACTTCTGGTGAACAAGAAGGTTGCCGGCATCATACATGCGCCGGTGAGCGATGTGGCATCCAACTACACAAAGCTCATACAGTCAGGAATGCCGTTTGTCTGCGTGGAGAGGAATATACTCGGTGATGGAATAGATTCCGTGGAGTTCCGAGACAGGGAAGCCATATTCAAGGGTGCGGATTATCTGTTGTCCAGCGGACACAAGAATGTATTGTTCTTCCGGGAGAGCACGGACAGCACGACGAAGGACGAAAGGACCAGAGGCTTTTTAAATGCGCTGGAGAAATACAATATAAATACAAACGATGCAAATATTGTTGATGTGACGTTGGAAAATGGAGAGGATGACTGCATGCTGGCTATTCAGAAAGCCCTGCGCAGATACAGGCCGACCGCTGTACTTGCGGGGGGCAACAGAATAACTCTTTATCTTATGAAGACGCTGAGAGATATGGGAATCGACTGTCCGGGAGAGATATCTGTGGTTGGATTTGGTGATGAGAGCTGGTCTGAACTTACTTATCCACCTCTTACAATACTGAGAAGAGATGTGAAGGGACTGAGTGCCAAGGCTGTTGGGATGTTGTTTGAGAAGATCAATACGGGAGTTGCCATATCGCATGACTGTTATGCAGATGTAGAGCTTGTAGTCAGAAAATCCACAAAGATGCTTGACAATGGACCATTTGGAGATAAAGCGGCAACACCGGATTCGGTTGTACTGACAAAAGAAGAGAAACACAGACTAAAGGCAGGACATTTCAGGGTTGCGATCTCTTTCCACTATACCGGAACGTCTTGGGCAGAATTGCATGAGAAGGGAATTCGGGAGGAACTTGAGCAGTTTGGGATAGATGTTGTATCAGTTATGGATGCACATTTTGACTCGGAACTGCAGAATGCACAGCTTGATGGCATAAGACTTCAGAAACCGGATGCGGTGATCGCTATCCCGGCGGATGACAATCGTACCAGAGAGAAGTTTCAGGAACTCTCCAAGGTGTCAAAACTGGTATTTATAAGCAATGTTCCAGAGGGAATGTCCAAGAACAGTTATGTATCCTGTGTGTCAGTAAATGAGTCGGAGAATGGAACGAACACTGGAAGGATGCTGGGGGAATACTGCAAGGAGAACAAGAAAAAGAAGGTTGGATTCATCATCCACGGTGCGGTCTTCTATGGAACAAGAGTCAGAGATAACGCTGCCGAGAAGATAATCAAGGATACATACACGGATGTCGACATCGTCACGGTGAGGGGATTTGGAGAGATATCCAATGCGTATCAGGTAGCCAAGGACGTGATAACTGCCAATCCTGAAATTGAGGCAATGTATGTAAGCTGGGATCGTCCGGCGCTTCTGGCTATAAAGGCACTCAAGGAGCTTGGCAGGGAGGATGTGGCGGTGTTCACAACTGATCTTGACCATGACATAGCTCGGTGCATGGAAGAAGGAATCGTCAAGGGACTCAGCACACAGAGGCCATACGAGCAGGGAAGAGCGGCCGCGGCAGTTGTTGCCAAGTCTCTGGTAAGTGAAGAACAGCTTCCAAAGTATGTGGGAGTTCAACCGTATCAGGTTGAGCCGAAACAGCTCAGGCTTGCATGGAAGGAAATCTTCCATGAGTCCATGCCGGACAGGCTAATGTGATATGACATCTTTAGTTAGTCCGTGTCGGACAGATTGAGGTGATATGACATCTTTAGTTAGTCCGTGCCGGACAGAGTTAGAAATTGTATCTTTTTATTTAAAAAAGAATCCGTCAGAGAGAAAATTGTATCTTTCTGGCGGATTTTTTTTGTTTAGATACAAGACTTCGGAATATTGTATCTTTTTCGCCTGAGAAGTTCCCAAGGATACAATTTTGTGTTCAAGTTGCTGTAACCACACCCAAAAGAGAAAATTCCTGAGAAGTGGTACCGGATGACAATGGACAAAACGACAAGAGCTAAGGTGACAAGTAACGGGTGTCAATCATACACTACAAATCCCATAAGTATGACATTTTTGCAAAATATTTACGTAAAAAACGATAAAAGACCTGCGAACCCTATAAGGCAATCAGGTGTTATTTGTACATAATGACGAATAAATAATAAATAAAACACTTGATATTGACAATAACCGACAAAGGTTATATCATCAAAACATGCAAGGGACGAAAAACAGTTTAAAATTTACGTAAATTAAACCGGTTGTAAACAGTTTTTCGACAACGAGTTAGCAAAATAAAACGCATGATATTGGAGGTAAAAATTATGAGAAAGATTAAAAAGTTATTAGCAGTTGGAGCATGCCTGTGCATGTCACTCAGTTTACTGGCAGGTTGTGGATCAGGAGCAGGAGGCGCATCGGACAGCGGTTCATCTGATTCAGGTACAAAGCAGGAGAGCACAAAGTCATCTGACCTGTCATTTGCATTCTGTACAAACACACTCAACAACACATTCCAGAGTTCGATCGATGCAAAGCTCAAGGAACTCTGCGATGCGAACGGAATATCATACACATGTCTTGATCCTGACTACGATCTGAACACACAGCTCAGCCAGTTATCAGACGTGGCAAACAGTGGATACGACGCAGTGTTCATCATCCCGGTTGATTCAGCAGGTATCACATCTGGTCTTGCAGAGATCAAGGATGCAGGAATCCCAATCTTCAATGTAGATACAGCAGTTATCGAGGATGATATAGAGAACTTTGTAACACAGTTCGTTGGAACAAATGCATACATGGCAGGACAGCTTGTAGGTGAGCAGATGGCTAAGGATTATCCGGATGGAGCAGACATTGCGATCCTTGATTTCCCATCAAATGAGAGCTGTGTAGATCGTGTAAATGGTTTCCTTGACGGACTCGGTGATAACAAGGATAAGTTCAACATCGTAGCACAGCAGGATGGCGAAGCTGCACTTGATGCATCAATGAGCCTTGCAGAGGATATCATCACAGCAAACACAGATCTTCAGGCATTCTTCTGTATCAATGATCCATCAGCACTCGGCGCAGCAGCAGCAGTTAAGGCAGCAAATAAGACTGGCAAGATCGGTGTGTACAGTATCGATGCTTCACCAGATGGCAAGCAGGCACTTCTCGATGGCGAGTTCACAGCAGTTGCATGTCAGGTTCCTGTACAGATCGCTGAGTATGCATTCGATGCAGCACAGAAGTATGTAGGCGGAGACACAAACATCGACGAGAAGAAGGTATACCTTGATTCACACCTTGTACTCAAGGATGAGGCAGAGAAGACAGTTAACGACTGGCAGTAAAGCCGGATCTGATCCGGACATAATAGTGCGGGGGGCTCCCGGACTTGGCGGATATGACACAATGTAGATACATATAACACGGGATAGACCGGGGATCTGAGATCTCCGGCCGTGATCCCGAAAATGACAACAAGACAATAAAAGATCTGATATAGAAACTTGGAGGTTTAATATGGGACAGACAGTTCTGGAAATGATAGGGATAAAGAAAAGCTTCTCCGGAATATATGCTTTAAGCGGCATCGACTTTTCCCTTGAACTGGGAGAGGTACATGCACTGCTCGGTGAGAATGGTGCAGGAAAGTCCACACTGATCAAGGTCCTCGGCGGAATTTACCAGCCCGACAGCGGAATCATCAAGGTAAATGGCAAGGAGGTAAAGATCAACGGAGTTCCGGCTGCCAGAGAAAATGGTATAGGAATAATACATCAGGAGATCGTACTTGTTCCATATCTTTCGGTGGCACAGAACCTGTTTCTCGGCAGAGAGATAAGGACAAAGCTTGGGACATTGGACTTTGCAGAGATGAACAGAAGAGCAGAGGAGATGATATCATCCCTCGGTGTGAATATAAAAGCAGACACTATAGTAGAGAATCTGACCATCGCACAGCAGCAGATGGTGGAGATCGTCAAGGCGGTCTCATTCAACGGTAAGATCATAGTTATGGATGAGCCTACCTCATCACTTTCAAATGAAGAGGTGGAGCAGTTATTTGAGATCATTGAGAATCTCAGAAAGAAACAGGTAAGTATAATCTACATCTCCCACAGAATGGAGGAGCTCTTCAGGATATCTGACAGAGTTACCGTCATCAGGGATGGTGCATACGTAGGAACAAAAAAGACATCAGAGACCAACCCGAATGAGCTGGTTGCGATGATGGTAGGAAGAGATCTGGAGAGCTTCTATGCAAGAGATTACTGCGACATGGACAAGGCAGAGGTTGCTCTGGAGGTAAAGAATCTTTCCCAGACAGGTGTCTTTGAAGATATAAGTTTTTCGGTACACAAGGGCGAGATCCTGGGATTCTCAGGTCTGGTCGGTGCCGGACGAAGTGAGATCATGGAGGCGGTATTTGGTGCGACACGGCTTACATCGGGAGAGGTGATACTCGGAGGAAAGCCGGTTCACTTCAAGAATCCAATGCAGGCTATCAAGGCAGGCATAGCACTGGTTCCGGAGGACAGAAAGAAACAGGGACTGGTACTCGGCAACAGCGTGGCATTCAACCTCACACTCTCATCCCTCAGATTCTATATGAATGGAATCGCGATAAGCGAGAGAAAGCGCGGCGAGGTGATAGACCATTATTCACAGAGACTTAGGATAAAGGCGGCATCGCCAGAGATTGAGGCGGGCAGCCTGTCAGGTGGAAACCAGCAGAAGGTGGTTCTGGGCAAATGGCTTGCGACCAAGCCGGATGTACTTATTCTGGATGAGCCGACCAGAGGCGTGGATGTGAATGCAAAATTTGAGATATACACAGTAATCAATGAACTGGCAAAGGAAGGCATAGCGATAATCATGGTATCCAGTGAGCTTCCTGAGATCATCAACATGTGCGACAACGTATGTGTGGTCAGAGCCGGAAGACTCGTGAAGAAGCTGTCAAAGGACGAGCTCTCACAGGAAGAGATAATGAAATACGCTGCAGGAGGTATCGAATAATATGGGCGAGACAAAGAAGAATTCAAAAGCAACTTCTATATTAAAGAACAATCCCCTGACATCCATAGTCAAGGGCAACATAGGAATCATAGTGGTTTTGATAATCATGTGTGTGGCGGTAGCACTTGCCACGGACAAGTTCCTCACTACCAACAACATCATATCAGTGCTTAGACAGATATCGATCAACACATACATAGCACTTGGAATGACACTGATAATAATACTTGGACACATCGACTTGTCAGTTGGATCGATAGTAGCCATGTCGGGAACTCTGACAGTAGGATTTATAGTTAACCAGGGACTCCCTCTCGGAGTTGCCATAGTAGCAGGACTTCTGGTTGGCACAGCAGCGGGCTTTATAAGTGGTTTTATAGTTGCTAACTTCAAGGTGCCTGCATTCATCATCACAATGGCCATGATGAACATAGCAAGTGGTATAGCTTATGTCTACACAGGTGGACAGTCAACACGTATCACCAACAAGCTCTTCATCGAGATCGGAACAGGATACCTGTTCAATGTGATCCCACTTCCTGTAGTGTACATGGTAGTGCTCATCATACTGTTCAGCTTCATCCTCAGCAAGACAAAGTTTGGAACATATGTATATGCGATAGGTGGTAACCGCGAGGCTGCAAGACTCTCAGGTGTACCTATCAAGAAGATAGAGATCATAGTATTTACAATATCTGGACTTCTCTCAGCATTTGCAGGACTTGTACTTTGTTCAAGAATGTACTCAGGCCAGCCTTCAGTTGGAAGCGGCTACGAGCTTGATGCCATCGCAGCCTGCGTACTTGGCGGAACATCCATGACAGGTGGTAAAGGAAGGATCAGTGGAACAGTATTTGGCGCCATGGTCATCGGAATCATCTCAAATGGTCTTAACCTTATCGGAGTGTCATCATACTGGCAGCTCATCATCAAGGGTCTTATCATTGCATGTGCGGTACTCCTTGACGGACAGAAGGGCAAGCTTGAGCTTCTCAAGAAGAAGAAACTGGCAGCAAACTAGTTGGTTATGACAGAAATATCGGACAATCAACTATTTAACACTAGAAAGGATTAATAATATGGAGATTTTTAGAAAGATGTCCTTCGCGGATTCCACGGGAGATGCAATACCTTTCTACCACGAGGGCAAATATCATATATTTTCACTGACTTCCCCTCCGGGAACAACAGTGTACCCGGCAAGACTCAGAACCACATGGAGCCACAGTGTATCAGAGGATCTGGTACACTGGGAGGAGCTTCCTACAGCACTCTATCCGGGCGAGGGTGACGAGCCGGATGCATCGGGAGTGTGGACGGGATCAGTCATATACGGCGAGGGCAGATATCATGCATTTTATACAGGCTACTGCCTCACCGCAGAGTATCAGCAGACCATATGCCACGCGACAAGTGACGATGGAATCACATGGGTGAAGGATGCGGCCAATCCGGTCATCACACCTATGATAGAGCTTTACGAGAAGCTTGACTGGAGAGATCCATATGTCTTCTATAATGAGGAGGACAAATGTTACTGGATCCTCATTTCAGCTAGAAGACTGGACATGCCGATAACCAGAAGGGGCTGTGTAGTTCTCTACAGATCAAAGGATCTTGTCAACTGGGAATATTACGGACCGATATATTCACCGGGACACACCAACTGTCCTGAGTGCCCTGAGATGTACAAGATGGGAGACAACTGGTATCTCTCATACTCACGATTCTCAGAATATGTAAACACAATATACAGAGTAGCAAAGTCACCATTTGGACCTTGGAGAAAGCCAAAGAAGGATGGTATAGGCGGAAGAAGATTCTATGCAGCCAAGTCCATGCAGGATGATGACGGCAGACGCTTCTACTTCGGCTGGGCTCACGACAGAGCAGACAGAAGTGACAGAGGCGAGTGGTACTGGGGCGGAACCTTCTGCGTGCCACACGAGGTAGTTGCAACAGCGGATGGCGAACTTGATGTAAAGCTGCCAAAGGAATATGAGCATGTATTTGAGAAACATGTAAATTGGGATTATATTCCGGTTCTTGGAAATGCAGAGCTTCACGGAGACAGACTTGTTGAGATGGATTCAGTCAGTACATGTACATACGGTTTCCTTGGACACAGCGAGGAGAGCTATATGCTGAAGTGCAAGATCATGCCTAGAGAGGTGTACGACCATTTCGGCATACTGCTCAAGTCAGATAAAGAGGCAAGCGGATGTCTGCTCCTTGAGTTCGATGTGGCTATGCAGAGAGTGTCACTGGTAAATCTTCCTATGGGAGTTGATCCGTTCTGGGTTCAATCCTGTCAGGCTGTGCCTCCGGCAACTGAGCCGGGTCCTGATGGAGTCAGAGTGTGCGAGAAGACATTTGACATAACAGAGGGCAGCGAGATAGATGTAAAGATCATCGTTGACCACGATATGGTGGAGGTATTTGTCGGTGAACAGGTTGCGTTCACATACAGAATATATGCAAAGCCTGAGTTTGAGACGGGACTTCTGACTCAGGATGCAAGAGTAGAATTCTATGACATAGAGATCACAGGAAAGTAAAATTCACAAGGAGGATTCAACATGGAAAAGAAATATGATGTTGTGGCTCTTGGTGAGTTCCTGATAGACTTTACCCCTGCCGGAAACACTGATTCCGGGATGAAGCTCTTCGAGCAGAATCCCGGCGGTGCTCCGGTGAACATGCTCACGGCGGCCGGTAAGGCCGGTCTTAAAACCGCCTTCATTGGTAAGGTCGGAGATGACATGCATGGCAATTTCCTGGTTGAGACTGCAAAACAGGCTGGAATAGAGACAAGAGGCATAGTGGTTGATGACACGGTATTTACCACTTTGGCATTTGTCACTCTGGATGAGAAAGGAGAACGTGAATTCTCATTTGCCAGAAAGCCTGGTGCGGATACAATGCTCTGTTACAAGGAGGTTGACGCCGAGCTGCTCAGAGATACAAAGGTGTTCCATATAGGTTCACTTTCACTCACGGATGAGCCGGCAAGGACAACCACTTTCCAGGCGGTGAAGGAGGCAAAGAAATACGGTGCGGTGATATCGTATGATCCAAACTACAGAGCACCGCTGTGGGACAGCAGAGAAAATGCGATGGAGAGGATGAAGAGTATCCTGCCATTTGTAGATATAATGAAGCTTTCGGACGAGGAGACATCACTCCTCACACCATTTTCCGATCCGGAAGAGGCAGCAGAGTATCTTCTGGGAAGCGGCGTCAGACTTGTTGCGGTCACTCTGGGAAGTGAGGGTGTGCTGATATGCAGCAGGGATGGAAGCCGGAAGGTTCCCGGATTCGTCAGCCATGTGGTAGATACGACGGGGGCTGGAGATTCATTCTGGGGAGCATTTGTATCACAGCTTGTCAGAGCGGATAAGAGACTGGAGGAGTTCAGTATAGATGAGCTTGCAGAGTGTGCAAGATACGGAAATGCGGTTGCGAGCCTGTGCGTTGAAAAGCGCGGAGGACTCAGATCTATTCCGGAAGAGAGTGAGGCTCTTGAGAGACTCGCAGAAAAGTAAGTGTATTACAATTTTTCACATAAAATTTTTCCCTTAAACCTTGGGGCCGGAGTTATCCGGCCTCTTTTTTATTGTTTTATTAATGGTTTCTTAAAGATT
>CAKQIY010000048.1 GCA_934247115.1 uncultured Coprococcus sp. | reverse complement strand
AGTCTCTTATCTGCATCCGTCTCTCCGTAAAATTCTTCTATCCAGCTATTTTCCATATGCATCCTTCCCATATATATTATTAGATCTTTATCTCTGCGTTGATTCTAAACAATTTTTCCAGACAGATCTTCGCCATCACTTATCTGTGCAGGAAATCATCCACGCTGTCAACATCAACCTTACAGTAAGGCGACACGTAATATCTGCCCTCATCAAGATTATGACCATCAAGGCTGTTTCCCTTGAAGAGATCTACTGCCAGTCTCGCTATCTCTCCCGCCTGGGCCTCTTTGTCATTATAAACTGTTCCTTGCATGTTTCCCTGCTTTATCGCCTGGAGAGCATCGTCAAGTCCGTCTATTCCAAATATCACAGGCCATCTGTCGCGGCTTATTTTGGAGTTATTGTACGCCTCAACTGCACCCAGTGCCATCTCATCATTGTTGGATATGACAAGCTCTATCCGACTGCCATATTGACTTATGAGCTGCGTCATCCTGTTCTCCGCCTGGCCTCTGTTCCAGTCGGCAAACTGATAACTGAGCTTCTCAAGCTCCACTCCACCTTCCATGATGGTCTTCACCGAACAGTCAGTTCTGCTTATGGCATCCTGGTGTCCGGCCTCGCCCTCCAGAAGAACATACTGTATCTTGCCATCGCCATTGCGGTCCACTTCGCTGTGATTCTTTATATAATTTGCCGCAATCTCGCCCTGCATATCCCCGGATTCTTTTGCGTCACAGCCAACATAGTAGAGCTTTTCCCACTGCATCAGGTCATCACGCACCGGCTCTCTGTTGAAAAAGATCACTGGTATATCACTCTGCCTTGCTGACTTGATAATATTTGCCGGTGCGGTTCTGTCTACAAGGTTCACGCACAGCACATCGCAGCCTGCATCTATCATCTCATCAACTATCTCATCCTGCTCACGCTGGTCATTATCACCGCTTCTCACCGATACTATCACATTCATATTTGTGGTCTCCATAGTCTTAAGCTGAGATTTCACCTTTTCAACCATGGCATTTATGAATGGATCATCTGACGTATAAGTGACCACCCCGACTCTCATGGTTTTGTTTGTTTTTTTATTGCTGCTGCCGCAGCCCATGAGCGAGACTATCATCGCAACTGCCAGCACAAGCACATATATTTTCCTTCGTTTCTGTCTACTCATATGAATATAAAAACCTCTCTACATCATCGGAGAACAAATCGTCACTGTATATTATCTTTATGTCCTCCTCCCGACTCTTCATCGTATACATCCTGCTGTTCAGACCTTTTGCTATCTCAGCCACACTGGCATAGCCAACACCGTATCCATCCGGAATAACAAGACACTTTATCTTGCCCGCATCAAGCAGCGCCACAGATTTTACGCTGGTCCCCATTCCATATATCTGAGCGCCATTGTACATACCATTGTCCGCATTCTCTCCTATCTCATCAATCGCATATGTGTCCATCACAACCATGTAATCCACCTTTCCCAGAATATCCACAATTCCACATATGTTCTGATTGCCACAGCGGCTGTACACCCAGCTCACCTCACATCCAGTTCCTTCTATCGCATCCATAAGCCCTGCTTTTTTGCTCACACTTCCCTCTGTCTGGGAATATCCGGTTATAATGCCTATGCTTTTGCCACGGAGACCGTCTGCATCATTTGCTTTGATCTGTTCTCCAAGGGTATACCCTATCTTGTAGTTGTCAGGTTTTATCGTGACAAATCCCGAAGCGCCATCTTCACTGTATGCATCCTGGGTTATAAGTACAAATGGCACATCACCAAGCTGCCCCAGCATATCCGATGTATCCTCGCCCGGTGCCGGACAAATTATGAATGCATCTACATCATTTTCAAGCTGCTCATCTATGAGTTCCTTCTCATCCTGGGCCGACTCGATATCATCGGTGTTGCATATGATAAGATGGACATCATTGACATTTGCCGATTGCTTAAGTCCATTTATAAGTCCATCCCACCTCTTATCACCGGAATTTGAAAGTATGACCGCTACTCTTTTCTGAGGCACATTTTCCCGGAATATCTGGTGTATAAATAATCCGGCTATAACCACCAGAAACAGCTCCGCGATCAGAAAGGTTATCTTACTCTTCTTCATCTGTCACCATCCCCTTTCCAAAATCCTGCCTCTCAAGTCTCTCTCTGTTCTCCTCCGTGTAAGGAATGGCTGGAATGTGAATGACAACCTTTGTTCCCTCGTCCGGCTCACTGTAAACCTTTAATCCATATTCACTGCCAAACATCAGCTTTATCCTGGAATGAACATTGATAACACCCACTCCGGAGCCATGCTTTGGCACCTTATTGTTGTCCACAAGGATGTTCCGGGCTACCTCCTCCGACATACCCATACCATTATCCTCAACTGAAATGTATATGTCATCGCCCTTCTTCTCTCCGCGGATAGTTATCTTGCCGCCATCGTCCTCATCCATGTTGCCCACACCGTAGTATATTGCATTTTCCAGGATTGGCTGCACGATAAGCTTAACTGTACAATAATCATTTATCTCTTCATCAATGATGAATTCTGTAGCAAATCTTTCTTTATATCTTACCTTCTGTATGTTCATGTAACTCGTGCTGTGCTGGATCTCGTCCGCTATCCTTATGACAGTTCTGCCCTTTGACAGACTTATCCTCAGCAGCTTTGCAAGCTCAGATATCATAAATACTGCATCTGTATTTCTGTTTGCCTCCACCATCCATGTTATGGACTCCAGTGTATTATACAGGAAATGCGGATTGATCTGACTCTGGAGCGCATCCATCTCACTCTTTCTCCGCTCATTCTGCTGTCTGATTATCTCCTGCATCAGAACCTCTATCTGCTCGTAGGATTTCTTGACCGAATATCCCAGATGCCTTATCTCGGAGGATCCTCCAATATATATATCCGTGGTTCCACCTGTCTCATATGACTTTACTGATTCATTCAGCTTAAGTATAGGCTTTGAGATTTTCTTTGTTATGATCCTGTTCACCCACAAGAGCATCATAAGCAATATCACAACCGTAGTTATGATGTAATATCTGTACTGATTGATGCTGGCAGTCTGAACACTTTCCGGGACAACTCCTATGATCTTCCATCCAGTGTAGGCTATACTGCTGACCACAACATTTTCTGTGCCACCCGTCATCTTGATCTCATATGTACCGTCATCATATCCCGCTGCCTCTGTACTATCCTCTGTGAAAAAGCCTCTGTCTATCTCTGCTCTTCGCGGATGGTATATGATATCTCCGTCACGGTTGCACAGATAATAATAAGTCTCACTTGAAGAATCATTGATCCTTGAAAGAGTCTCCTCGATCACAGAATACTTCATATCTATCAGAAGCACGCCGTTTACCGGCTTATCGCCATCATTGATATCAACAGAACGACTGAGGGATATGACCCAATAGTACCTGTTGGCGCCATCTTGAAACAGATCTTGTATATGAGGTGTAGAAAAGTGCATATTCTCTATATCTTCAGATGCATTCTTGTACCATTCCTGTTCCTCGACATTCACCTTATCCTTCTGCACTGCAACCGGCTCCGCAGCAACAAGCTTCCCGGAATTGTCGTACAACGCCATACTCTGCACTTTGTCAGCATTCACCTCATATAAAAGGCTGAACTGTCTGCTAAACTCCTGACTGGAGATATCATATTCCTGGATGATATTATAATTCACTCCATTAGATATCTGTCTGATGCCTGCCAGGTCTGCATCCACTTTATCCACAGTACTCTCTATCATGCTTTCTGCATTCGATACGGCAGTCTGCTTTATCGCAAGCTTGAATCTATTGTAAATAAGAAATCCCATAACCACAGTTGTTGTAATCGTCAACCCAGTGAGGACTGCCATGATTATTGACTGTATGTCAAATCCTATAAATCTGCCATGATGGAACCAGCCTCGCAGTCTCGCGCGCAGAGAATATTTATTTTTCTGTTTTTTGCCCTGAGCACCCTTCTTTTTCTCTCTGATCTTCAAAATAATTCTACTCCCCTTATACTTCCTCTGCTCTACTGATTCCCGGTATGTTCAGTTCTGTACTTTGATGGCGACATTCCAAATCTCTTCTTGAACACATAGCTGAAGTAATTTGCATCCTGATATCCAACCTGCTCTGCTATCTTATAGCTCTTCTCATTTGTCTCAAGTATGAGATTGGCTGCGTGATCCATCCTGTAATCCGTCAGATACGAGATAAATGACTTGCCTGTCTCCTTCTTGAACACCGATGAAAAATACGAATTGGACACGCCAAGCTCTGAGCACACCGTATCCAGCGACAGGTCTGGCTCCATATACCTGTCAACTACCATATTCTGGGCATCCGTAACCATTCTCCTGGACGTATTATTTCTGGCATTTTTCAATTCCTCGCTGATCGACATGGATGTGTCTATGAGCCATGCTGTGAGTGTGACTTCATCCATCTCAGGAACCTTCTCGTATGGGTTGCTGATCCCACCTGAAAAATTATCAAAATCTATAAAATTATTTGCGCAGAATCTGTAGAATGTTCCTACCATCTCCATGAGCGTCAGCTTGTACCTGTTCATAGTCTGTGCAGATCTGTGCAGTTTCTCTATCTCATCATGTACTGCTCCCTCAATGGCATCCCTTTTGCCAAGATATATTGACTTGATAAGCTCATGCATATTTGCATCTTCATACTGTACTGCTGCCTTCTGCTCCTTCGGTGCGATCTCAGCAATATTTATAGCCCTCTGGGTTCCGTATAAGACCCTGTATGATACCGCTTCCCTGGCACCCTCATATGAGTTGTTGATATTCAGAAGACTGTCGCACACTCTGCCAATACCGGCAGTAACCACTGCCCCCATGACTCGGTAAGCCCATCTGCAGAATCTGTCACAGGCATCCGTCAGCTCTGCCATGGCATCCTCTGAGGCTATCTCGATAATGAGCACTGTGTTGCCCAAGTATGTAAATACCTTGCATTTCCATGTATCAGCAATTCTGTCCTTGATCTGCTGTTCCACCGACATTGACAACAGAAGTGGGTTCATTCCATCTGGAACGTGATGCTCCGATGTATGGAAAACCGCGCAGCAATAAAATGGTCCCTTCATATCTATCTGGTATGCTGCAAGAAATTTCTCATAATCCGACTCGCTCACTCTGCCCTCTATCAGGGATACAAACAGATTTGTCTGAAGAACTGGCAGAGATGCATTGAAGTAATTTGCAAGCTTTTCTACATTCAGTTTCTCCTCCCTCTCCTTGTCCAGAGAATTCTTGACCCTCTTCAGACAATCCGAGAGTTCTAATGCATTTATAGGCTTGAGCATGTACTCCTCTATCTCAAGGTGCACTGCCTCCTTGGCATACTCAAACTCATCAAATCCTGTGAATATGATGATGTGTATATTCTGATAATCATTGTTGAGTCTCCTGGACAGTTCAAGTCCATCCATATATGGCATCTTGATGTCGGTTATGACCACATCCGGCTGCAGCTTCTCCACTAATTCAAGAGCCTTCACACCATTGTTGGCACTGCCCACAACATCAAATCCGAGCATATCCCAGTGGATCTTTCTCTCTATAACATCTATAACCTCTTCCTCGTCATCGACAAGGATAACCTTGTATTTATCCATATAACAGGAATCCTTTCTATATATCAAATGTCGCATCTTCTTTTTCAGACTCGCAAGCCCGCACAGTCTAAACAATCGCAGGTTCATTATACCAAATGTGGGCACGGTTTTGTGGATTTTCTGCTCTGGAGGAAATTTCCATTTAGCATCTTGGCAGGTTTTTCCATCTTGGGTCATGTTGCTTGGAGGGATTTTCTCTTTTTAGGACTTTTTTCTCTTTTTGAACACAAAATTGTATCTTTTATGCCCAATATTAGCTATTCCACCACAAACTTCCAAAAGCTTGTATCTTTTCCGCAAATATCGCGCAAAAAGCGATAATTTTGTGTGCTAATCCCCGCAAAGTCACGCAAAAGCGAAAACCTCACCGCCCTTATCACAGTCAGAGCAGTGTGCAGATAAAAGCAAGTTGAAGTGAGGGAAGGGGAACTCAGCGCAGGAATTTAAAAACATAAATATCACCAATACCCAGCCTTCCATGCATGCGCCTGCCACTTTTATGCATGCCACCTAATCGATAGCTAGACGAGACTGATGATTTCTTCTCCCTCCACCACGAACAGCTGTATCTGCCCGGCTGCATGCATGGCTGCATTTATATACTGCGGCATCGATAGTGAACACGACTGAGCTTCAGCGCTTTTTGCCACTGCGGAGACCGCATTGCCCTTATCGCGGTCAGAGCAGTGTGCAGATAAAAGCAAGCTGAAGTGAGGGAAGGGGAACGTGATGCCACAGTATATAAATGCAGACATCATCAGCCGGGCAGATACAGCGTCCATTGGCATAAATGCAGGAAGGCGCCCGCCAATCCACAAAAGCCGCTCAATCCATCCTGTAGACGATCCGAGCGGCTTTTTATATAAAGGTTTTGTGAGAGTTAAATTTGTTGTTCCTTACTTCTTCTGTACATACTTGAGACAGTCAAGAGTTACAGCGGCAAGGATGATGATACCTTCGAATATGAACTGAAGGTTTGTATCAATACCAAGAATGGTAAGTGAGTAGGTAAGTGATGTGAAGATAAGAACACCAGTTACAACACCGGAGATCTTACCGATACCACCTGTGAATGAAACACCACCAACAACGCAGGCTGCTATGGCGTCCATATCCCAGCCCTGTCCATAAGCTGCACTACCTGAACCAACCATTCTGTTACACTCAAGCCATGATCCGAATCCGTAAAGGATACCGGCAAGGATGAATGCACCAAGTGTTACCTTAAATACTGATATACCTGAAACTGCTGCTGCCTCTGGGTTTCCACCTACAGCGTACAGATTCTTACCAAATGTAGTTTTGTTCCAGATGAACCATACTACTACTACAGCAACTACTGCCCAAATGATAATAGTTGGGAAGTTTCCTATTGTTGGGATGAACATATTTGGTATTGCTGAATCAATAGCACCAAATGAAACACCCTTTGTCGCATATGTTACAAGTCCGAAGATGATCAGCATGTTCGCCATTGTAGAAATGAACGGATGCATCTTGTACTTCGCCATGAAGAAACCTGCAATACTTGAAAATACTGTTGTGAGGATAATACATGCAACAAGTGCAAATAATGCTTTTCCTACAACCGGCATACTTGAGAAATCAAATATGTGTCCGAACACACCACCTGTATTTGCACCGTTGTGCATGATAATGGTAGCTGTAACCATACCCATACCAACCATACGTCCAATCGAAAGATCGGTACCAGTCAGGAGGATGAGTCCCGCAACACCGAGTGCCAGGAACATTCTAGGTGATGCCTGCTGAAGTATGTTCAGTATATTGGTAACTGTGAGGAGCTGTGTGTTCTTCACAATTGGAGTGATGATACAAAGTGCAATGAATATCAACACGATTACTATATACAGACCATTCTTGTAAAGGAACTGTGTTGTGTTGAACGTGTACTTGTAATTCTCAAATTTCTGTGCTCTGCTCTGCATGAATGTGTACTTGGACATTCTAAGGAGATCTATCAGATGATACTTGTGTGAAAATGCATCATGCTTTCTGTCCTTGATCTCCTGAAGTCTTGACTCATGTGTCATCTGCGCATCAAAGAGCTTGTTCTTGTATACATATTTCTCGTCCTTGATCTCTTCCGGATCAGAGAGCTTTGCAAGTGCCTGCTCATGCTCTGTCTTGAGTGTTGCCTTTACTCTCTCGTAGGACTCATTTTCTGCTGCCTTCTCAGCCTCGCAGCTTGCCACTACCTTGCTGTAGTACTCGCTGTCATAATGCTCCTTAAGGTATCCCTCTGCATCAGCGATAAGCTTTGCAACCTTATCCTTGTTGGCTGCCTCAACTGCCTTTGCCTTCTCCAGGGCTGCCTTATCCTTTGCGATTACGCTATCTTTTTCTTCCTTTGATAAATTCTTATCTTCCTTTGCGATAGCTATATGGTTCTTCAAACTACGAACCTTGTCAGATCCATCAACTCGAAGTTCATCGATCTGAGCCTGTATCTTTCCAACATATTCATCAATCGGCTTAAGGAGTTTTTCCTCTGCGTCAGCCGAAAGGATCATATTTTTATCTGCCATATCCATGCTCCTCTCTATTACAAATATTTAGCACTAAGTCTTAACAATTCTTCCTGATTAGTCTCCTTGGTATTTACAATTCCGGCAAGGTGTCCATTTGACATAACACCTATACGATTTGTGATACCCAGAATCTCCGGCATCTCAGAGGAGACAACTATGATAGTCTTGCCCTGCTTTGCCATATTGATTATAAGTTCATATATTTCATACTTAGCTCCTACATCGATACCTCTTGTAGGATCATCCATCATGAATACATTTGGTGAACGCTCAAGCCATTTTCCGAAAATAACCTTCTGCTGGTTACCACCGGACAGGTTGGCGATCATATCGTCAGGTCCCATACACTTGGTATGCATGACCTTGATCTCCTCAGCTGTGGCACGAACCATGCTGTCATGTGACAGTGCCACGCCGCTCTTGTAGTGGTTCATATTTGCAATGGTGGTATTGAAGGTGATATCTGCCTTGAGGAAGAGGCCATTTGCCTTTCTCTCCTCAGTGATGAGGGCAAATCCGTGATCCATAGCATCCTTTGGACCGGTGAAGTTCATGATCTTGCCACCATACATTACATTTCCTGCTGCTCTTGTACGAATACCAAATATAGTTTCCAGGAGCTCTGTACGACCTGCACCAACCAGACCATAGAGGCCAAATATCTCACCCTTCTTCACATCAAATGTGATGTTCTGGAGCTTTGGTGCATACTTTGTGGAGAGTCCCTGTACTGAGAGGATCGTCTCACCCGGCGTATTGTCGACCGGTGGGAATCTGTTATCAAGTGAACGACCAACCATGGCTGATATAAGCTCATTCATGTTGGTGTCCTTGCTGTCCTTTGTCATGACCAGACTACCATCTCGGAGAACTGATATCTGATCACAGATCTCGAATATCTCGTCCATCTTATGTGAGATGTAGATCAGGGAAATTCCCTGCTCCTTGAGCTGTCTCATCATCTTGAAAAGCTTTGCAACCTCAGGTGCTGTCAGCGATGATGTAGGCTCATCAAGTACGATTACCTTGGAATTGTACGAGATAGCCTTTGCGATCTCACACATCTGTCTCTGGGAAACCGACATCCTCTTCATCGGCTGTGTAAGATTGACCGTTATACCCAGCTTTCTGAACAAGTCTGAAGCTTCCTTCTTCATACGGCCCTCATCGATAACTCCAAGAGAGTTCTTTGGATAACGTCCAAGGAACAGGTTGTCAACAACGCTTCTCTCAAGACACTGGTTAAGCTCCTGATGAACCATCGCAACTCCATTCTCGAGTGCATCCTTAGGGCCAGAGAAATTTACTTCTTTTCCATCTAATATTATTGTGCCTTCGTCCTTCTGATAGGTTCCGAAGAGACACTTCATCATTGTCGATTTACCGGCACCATTCTCACCCATAAGTCCCATGATCGAACCAGGTTTAACATTCAAATTAATATGGTTAAGGACCTTGTTTCTGCCGAATGATTTGCTCATGCCTTGAATCGATAAGATGTATTTATTCTTATCTTCTGCCATATCTCTACTTCCTTTTCTTCGTAAAAGAAGGGTATCAAATGTTTAGTCTGACACCCCTCTGAGTTAAATCATTTCCTATTGATCAATCATCCAGGTAACTTATATTACTTAGAGAGAATTGATGTGTATGATGCTGCATTGTCTGTCTTAACCATGTTGATTGCGAATGCATCGTACTCACCTGGGTTACCAAGACGGTTTGTGATGTTAGACTCTGTCTGACCATCACCACCGATGTAATCTACATTCAGGTTAAGAAGATCATCGTAGTTCTGAAGAAGTGGCTGGTATGTTGAGCTCAGGAAGTTATCTGAAGCGTTGTAGATATCAAGCCATACCTTCTTGCTTGGGCTCTTGCTTGAGTCAAGCTGCTTTGAAACCTTGTCATAAACCTTTGTTGAATCTGTGAAATCCTGATAGTTGTCTGCTGTTACTGCAATGTTCAGTGCGTAGTATGATCTCTCGTCTGCGCTGTATCTGTAGTCAACACCTTCCTCAAGCTGGTTTCCAGCCTCGTCTGCTGTACCGATACCGGTATCAATATCTACACCATCAAGTGCGTTACGGAGAACTCTCAGTGTCAGGTAAGCCTGAACATCTGCATGCTGTGAAATTGTTCCGCCGTAGCCCTCTGCGATTGCTGCAACTGCATCGCTGTTAGCATCGTATCCAAATGTAGGAACCTTTGCGTCCTTTGCCCAGGCATTGAACATTGACATTCCCATACCATCGTTATTTGAAACAACTACATCTATCTGATCACCAAATGATGCTGTCCATGTTCCTATTGCATTACCAGCTGTAGCTGCATCCCATGTAGCTCCTGCTGAGTTCTTCATCTCCTGTGATGCAAGCTCTCTGATCGTATATGTCTTGCCATCAATATCAAGCTTAGCATCCTGTACTACTGTTGCCTTACCATCTACGTTTGTTCCAGCTGGTGTTGAATCAACTGCTCCGCTTGCATCAACGCCTGTGCCAAGTGCTGAACGAACACCTCTTGTACGTGCGATTGAATCATTGTGTCCGATATCACCGATTGCAAGTACATATCCGATGACGCCATCGCCGTTACGATCGATCGTTGCTGCGTTTGCCTTGATGTAATCAAGAACCATCTGACCCTGGAGCTCAGCACCCTGATTAGCATCAAATCCTACATAATATGTGTCCTTATTGTAGTTAAGGGCATCCTTGTCAAGCTCTCCTGTTGAACTGTTGGATGGCTGACGGTTGAACCAGCAAAGTGGCTTGTCCTTGTTGGCTACTCCACTGCTTGAGCTTCCGCCACCTGAGCTTCCGCCTGATCCACATCCTACCATTGATAAAGCAAGTGTTGCAGCTGCTGCTACAGCTAAAATTCTTCTTTTTCTCATAATACATTCCCTCCTGTGTTTTGGCTTTGTGTGTTTTATTTTTTCGTCTTGCCTCATTGACTGTATTCATTATAATTTGACAGGGGTTTTGAAAGAATAGAATATTTTTGGATTAATTAGCAAAATTTTGCGATTTATTGATTTTTTTATAGATATTTTCACCAACAGCGGTTGGTTAATAGTTATATGTCAGGATATTTTTGACTTAATAGTGATGGTACAGCTTGCTATATTGGGCAATTTTTACCTGTCACCGGCAAGTCTGGAGGGCAGGATGGTCTGTGATGGCAGATTCTATACGGTGGCTTAGCGGCGTTTTAGTGGAATCTTTTGTAACGGCTTGTTTTTATCTTTTTGTTGTTGTCACATGGGTTTGTGCATAAAATTATCTCCTTTTTGCCGAAAACGGGTAAATGGACACAAGCCTTATAATAATTGTATCTAATCAATCTATTTGAGGGATATGGAGAAAATTTTATGTTCTTTTACATATAATCATGAAAAACAGGAGACATTCCTTGCACAGCACATGTCACAATAGCACATGCCATACATAGCACATTCAGCACATCACAAGAAAAAGAGCGTGGGTTCGACTCACCCACGCTCTTTTTCAGGCTTACATATTCACATTCAAGTAATTTCCACAATAAGGACATTTGCTGGAATATCCAGTC
>CAKQIY010000047.1 GCA_934247115.1 uncultured Coprococcus sp. | reverse complement strand
GTGCAGAAGTTCGACCTTCCGCAGAAGCTGTCCGGCATATACGAGCATCACACCTTCCACAAGAGAACACCGCTTGTCCGCGGTTTCGACGATGTATTTTACGTGCCACATTCAAGATACACCGGCGTATCCAAGGAGGACATTGTAAACAATGAGCACCTTGAGATCGTAGCCGAGTCAGATGTGGCTGGCCCGTACCTCATAATCGGTGACGGCGGCAAGAACATATTTGTCACAGGACATCCTGAGTACGATGTGCTGACCCTCGACCAGGAGTACCACAGAGACCTCGGCAAGGGCCTTAACCCACAGATTCCGGTGAACTATTACCCGGACAACGACCCTGAAAAGAAACCAGTGAAGAAGTGGAGATGCCACGCGAACACTTTGTATGCGAATTGGCTGAACTACTATGTTTATCAGCTCACACCTTATAAGTGGGAGTAGCATAGGGGACGTTCCTTTTGTAACGAGGAGTGTCCCTGTGTCACGATTAAGATATTGGATGATCTCCTATACAAAAATGTATTTTAAGCAAAAGGTGCTACATATCAATGATAAATGTATGCAAAAATGATGTGATTTTCTATATTTTAATACTTTGTGGCGATTAATTGGTGTTTTTTCAAAATGCAGATGGTGTTTTTTAAATGGTGTTAGTCGGGAAAGATATTAAATATAGGATTGAAACACAGCACTATGTAGATGAGTGGTAGTTATCTATGTAGTGCTGTGTTTTTTTCTTATTACATGTTCCATAATTCATTTTTATTAGTTGATATGCTATAATTTGTATATTATTTGCTATTATATATGTATGATTTTATAGTAGCGGAAAATATGTATGGATGATAATTCAAACGATGAAAGACGAGAAATCCTAGCAAGACTTGAGCAGTTACGAAGAAAGGAAATGGTTGTTGATGACAAGGAGATAATCAGTAAAAAAAGGACGTTGACGTATTATGTACCATACCGTTTGCAATCCCCGTTTATGCGGAATATGAATGATAAGGACTGGAATGTCGGAGAAAATGAGTTGATTTCAAGACTTAATCAGGAAAAACGATTAATTTATTATTTTTCTAAATTAAAAGGCCTGGCCACAGTAATAAGGGTTCAGGAAGATTGGGCTAATTATATTCAGAAGAACCAGGAAATTATCCGCGGTTGACTTGAATATAATATGATTCAGTATCTTCAGCGGCGAAACCCAAACGTTCCAGGAATAGTGGACAAAATAAAGCCACCACAGAAGAGAGAGCTTGAAAGAGTGAAAAAATACTGGAAATTAATATTGACACTTGAACCAGTAGATGAAATATATGGAGGAAAGAGTTTAACGGAAGATAATATTTCAATCGACCACTTTGTACCATGGGCATATGTAGCGCATGATGAAATGTGGAATTTGACTCCAACAACAGACAATATAAACAGCTCAAAGAGTAATAAATTGCCAGAAATAAATTATATTGGAAAATTTGCAGAGCAAGAATATGAAAAGTCATATAAACTTATATGGAAGCACGACAAGGTGCGTGAGGAATTTAATAAATGTGCGCAATATCATATAAATAGCGATGATATTCGTTATCGATTGTATCGGGAAGGGCTTGAGCGTGAAGAATTTATTAATCAATTGAAATCAATCATTGAACCTGTATATAATTCTGCGATGAATTGCGGATTTGGCAGCTGGAAGTATAGTGAGAAAGATGAGAAAGAGGCTTAGGCTTTGTATGATAAAAACGGGGAAATCAATTAATGGGACTGTTAGATAGGATACTTGGACGAAAAAAATTAAAAGTGAATACTGAGAAAACAAGTTCTGTTCCGAGTATTGAAAGAAACCGTAACGAGAACTGTGTTAAGATAATGCAGTTTTATGCGTGTATTGATAAAATGCTTGCTGAAAAGAGATATGTTGCAAAGAGTGAATATGTATCTCTTGTAAAGCAATATGATGAGACTATTAATTTTTTTGATGTCCTCACTCAGAGTGGCATGCTTTATAATTTTTGCAGTGAGAATGGCATTGATTCCGATGATATCAGCAAGGCTATTCATATTTATAACAATATAGAAGATACTTTTGATAAGCATAATGAAGAATATATTTCATGGGCTATACAGGAGGAAAAAGATTATTTGGATAATATTCTTAAATCTGTTGATCCTGAAGTGGTTCTTGATGAAGACCAGAGAAAAGTGATTTTAACAGATGAGGATTATTGTCTGGTTATTGCCGGGGCAGGGGCAGGAAAAACAACTACTGTTGCCGCTAAGGTGAAGTATCTTGTGGATAAGAAAGGGATTGATCCATCACAGATACTTGTTGTTTCGTTTACAAATAAAGCGGTAAATGAGCTTAAGGAAAAAATTCAAGATGCTTTGGGAGTGCCATGTCCAATTGCCACATTTCATTCAACAGGAAATGCGCTTATTCACAAGAATTCTCCGGATGAAAAACTAAATATTGTAGATAGTTCTAAATTATATTTTGTTATCAGAGATTATTTTAGAGGATCAATTATGCAGAATGAGAGTGTAGTGAACAAGCTGATAATGTTTTTTGCATCTTATTTTGATGCACCTTATGAAGGTGACGACCTGAATGGTTTCTTTAATAATATAGCAAAAGCGAACTACTCTACTATGCGTAGTGATCTGGAAGATTTTAAAAGAGAGATTATTGATGCAAGAACGAAAAAATCTGTGACGATTCAGAATGAAATATTACGTTCTCATCAGGAAGTTGAGATAGCTAATTTTTTGTATCTTAATAATATAGATTATGAATATGAACCACCATATCAGTATCAAATAGAGTTTTCACGCAAGCCGTACACTCCGGATTTTGTTATATATCAGGGAAATAAAATGGCTTACATAGAACATTTTGGTATAACAGAAAATGGTGAAAACGATAGGTATAGCAAAGATGAAATAGTGAGATATAAAAAGGCTGTAAACGATAAAATATTGTTGCATAAAAAGCATGGAACATCGCTCATTTACACATTTTCAGCATATAACGATAAAAGAACATTGATCTCACATTTGAAAGAAGAATTGGAGAAAAAAGGTTTTGAGCTAAAGCCAAGATCCAATAAAGAAGTTATGGAGATGCTTGTTGCCGGAGAAGAAAATCGTTATACTAGAAAACTTGTTAATTTAATATGTAGATTCATATCTAATTTCAAAGTAAATGGATACAATTCTGATGACTTTAACAGGATGTATCACTCCACTCAGAATGTGAGAAGTAGACTGTTTTTGGATATTTGTCACGACTGTTATTTGGAGTATGACAGGTGGCTTAAGGAAAACAATGCGATAGATTTTGAAGATATGATAAATGAGTCTGCAAGGCTGCTCCGTGAAGTCAAGGAAATGAAGAAAAAGCTTGATTTTAAGTACGTCATAGTTGATGAATACCAGGATATTTCCAGACAAAGATTTGATCTGACAAAAGCACTTTCTGAAGTGACTGATGCAAAAATTATAGCGGTGGGTGATGATTGGCAGTCTATTTATGCATTCAGCGGATCGGATATTACTTTATTTACAAAATTTGCTGAAAAAATGGGATATGCGAAGATGTTAAAAATAGTAAGAACATATCGCAATTCGCAGGATGTGATTGATATTGCAGGTAATTTTATTCAGAAAAACTCTGCACAAATAGAAAAAAGACTTTTATCGGAGAAAAGAATAACGGATCCGGTTATCATCTATACATATGACAGCACTTCTAAAGGACCAAATGGTAACAGACGAAGTGGGGTAAATTATGCAGTTGCCCACGCTGTTGAAGTAGCACTTACCCAGTTGTTGGAATATAAAAAACAAGAGGGTAAAGTACCGGGAACGATTCTTTTATTGGGAAGATATGCATTTGATGGTGATCATCTTGAAAAATCCGGTCTTTTCGAATACATAAATCGTGGTAACAAGATAAAGAGCGTAAAATACCCTAAGCTTGATATTACATTTATGACAGCACATTCTTCCAAGGGACTCGGATTTGATGATGTAATCATTGTTAATGGAAAGAATGAAACATATGGTTTCCCATCTAAAATAGAAGATGATCCGGTACTAGGGTTTGTAATAAAGGGCGACAGTTCTATTGACTATGCAGAGGAAAGGCGGCTTTTTTATGTTGCTATGACAAGGACAAAAAATAGAGTGTTCTTTGTTGCTCCGGAGCAAAATCCTTCAGAGTTTTTACTTGAACTAAAACAGGATTATAAGAGCGTGGTCCTTCATGGCCATTGGAATGAAGACGTGGTACAGAATTTTGCAAAAAAAGTATGTCCCATATGTGGCTATCCAATGCAGTTAAGGTATAAAAAAGCATATGGACTAAGACTTTATATTTGTACTAACGAGCCGGAAATATGCGGATTTATGACCAATGATTACCGGGCTGGTAAGCTGGCAATACAAAAGTGTGATAAATGCAGAGACGGATATCTGATTGTCAAGGCTGGAAAGTATGATGGATTTTTCCTGGGATGTACGAATTATAAAAAAGATGGCACTGGCTGTAACAATATGGTTACTAAGAAAAAATATTACGAACTTATGGGATATAAAATGGAATCGGAAGCCCCGGTGGTTGTATCATCTCAGAAAAAAGCAGAAAATTCAGTTAATGATCAACAACTCTCGGCAAAAGCAAAGATAGACAATAATTCTTATATAAATATTGCTTCAACAGATGATTATGTTGAAATAATCAAGGCTCAGCTCAAACCTGTCGTATATGATAAGTGGGAGCTGGGACAGGTGTTTTATACTATAGTTTGTGGATTGCAAAATATGAGTCATGTTCGTTTTTATGGTGTAACGATGCTTGCTGAAATCCTTCATGGTAGTGACAGTAAAAGGATTTTGGATAATGGCCTTAATAAAATCCCTGAATTTGGTGTGCTTAAGGATATGCCATTAGAGATAATACAAAGTATTATTGAATGGATGATCACAGAACATTATATTCTTAAAACCAAAGGAAAATATCCTGTGCTTCATTCAACTTATGAGGGGTTGCACTATAGAGATAGCTTAACAGAGGGAAAGCTTAAAAAGTTAAAAAAATATCTTGAAGAAGAGGTTATATTATGGACATAGATGCAAAGAAATTAGATATAGCAATATTATATTTGCAAAGAATAGCTGACGGAAATAATCCGGTAAATAACATGCCAGCAGGAGAAGATTCGGTATTAAATAATCCAAATGTTATTAGGTGCATGTATTTTGTAAAAGAGGTATTGGAAGAAGTAAAACGTAACGATGGAGTTATTGGCAGAAAAACAAGAAAATCAAAAAAAGCAGAATTTCCAGTTGAGGCACTAGAAACATTTGTATATCAGGAAGATAAGCCGATAACTAGATTGGTTGAACAAATAAATATGGGGATTGATGAAAACAGATTCCAAAAGATTAAATATAAGATTATTCAGGATTGGTTAAAATTAAATGGATATCTAGAAGAAAGGTTATTTGAACAATTTGGCAGGGCGTTTAATGTTCCTACTGAAAAAGGTGAACGATTAGGGATTCGATATGAAATGCGGAAAAGCATGCGTGATATTGATTATATAGTTACGATATATGGTAAAAATGCTCAGGAATATATTGTGAAAAATATTGAAAAAATAATCATGGGAGAGGTTGGAGATTAGAAGACGTGCCTACACCCCCAAATACGGTCTCATACCATCCAGAAACGCTTCAGTCAGGAAAGCAGACACCTTGTCGCTGCTTTCCTGACAGTTATCTACCGCAAACTTGTGCAGGATACCAACCACGCCGCCTATTGCGTATGCTACGGCGTATGAGAATTTCTCCTGGGCCAGGCCTGTCTTGCTGGATTTTTCCAGAATTAATTGCACGTATCTGTGGAACATTGTCAGTGCCTTTTCCACGAAATCATAAGCCTCAGGTGTGGCAATGATGATCATGAGAAATCTATTTGCTTTCATGTATTCGCATAGAGATCTGAAGAACTGGTGGCAGATCTCAAGATTGCCTTCCGGTTTGAAGCTATTCATGATCTGAAATATTTCATCGACGATGCGGTCTTCCATGGCATTGATGAAAGCAGGCATGTCTTCATAGTGGTTGTAAAATGTGCTTCTGGTCACACCTGTGAGTTTGGTTATCTCGGACACGCTTATTTTGTTCAGAGCCTTTTGACCTGCAAGTATCTTAAATGCATCTAGAAGGTCACTTTCAGTTCTGTCATATCGGGGATCGGTTGAGTTGATCATGGCTGTCTCCTTTATCTGCTGCATAGCTTGGTGGTGCAGTTTTGTCGCTATCTAATACAGCAATGTTACAACAATAATGCGTGTGAGTCTATTGTTATACGAGATTTCTTTTGATCTTTTTTGTCGAACTCTTCTCAAATGGCTCTTTTCTTATATCCAGTGCAGAGATCCTTTTGTATGTTGGCTGGTTTTTGTTGAAGGTATCAATAATTTTTTGCAATTTTTCAGAAGTCCTGGCTGCATCCATATGTTTCTTGTCTACAAAATCCTGATCTGGATATATGTGAGCAGTGAGATGGTTGCCGTCGCCGGTAATGACTATTTCTGAAATAAGGGGCTCTACAGAAAGCTTTCCTTCCAGTTCCTCAGGGGATATGTTTTCACCATTTGCCAGAATGATGAGGTTCTTTTTCCTTCCGGTTATATACATGAAACCGTCGGAGTCGAGATAACCAAGATCTCCGGTGCAGAGCCAGCCGTCTTGAAAAGCTTCTGCGGTCTCGTCTGGCATGTCGTAATATCCGGACATGACGCTTGTGCCTTTTATCTGAATTTCCTCATCGACAAAACGAACAGCGCAGTTGTCCAAGAGTTTGCCAACGGATCCGGGCCTGTTGTATCTGTGATTGTTAGAGCAAATTACAGGGGAGCATTCAGTCATGCCGTATCCCTGGAGTATGTCTATTCCGTATTTTTTGAATTCGGTAACATACATAGGATCCAGATATGCTCCTCCGCAGAATATATATTCCAGTTTACCTCCAAATGCTTCCTTTGCAACCAGCTTTTTAGGAAGGAGAGGGTTGACGTCTTTGAGTTTTTTGTAGATGGTTTCTACCATGAGAGGAACCATCAGCATGCCGACGGGCTGGAACCGTTTCATATTTTTCAGCATGTGGAGCAACGAGTCATTGATGCAGATAGTGGCGCCCAGTGAAATACCCTTCATCCATTCCATTGTCAGGCAGAAGGCGTGATGTATAGGCAGAACGCTCAGAATAGTTACACCAGGTTCCAGATTTACATATACATTTTCAACATTTTGTGCGAGATTGAATTGAGACAGCATGACGCCTTTGCTTTTGCCTGTTGTTCCAGAGGTATACATAAGAGTACACATTTTATCCTTATCCTGCTCGGCAAATGCAAAGTCATCCGGTACGGTGATTTCGCTGCGGAGCTGTTCAAATGACAAAATTGCTAATTGTGGATTTGAATCTGCCCCCTCCAGATGCACTATATCGACTTTCTTTTCCATGGTGAATACAATATTCATTTCGGGACAATCGTCTGTCAGTTCTGTTATCACATCCTTTCTGGATGCTCCGCAGAATAATGCAGTTGATCCTGATCGATTCAGAAGTTCATGTAATTCTGACGCTGACAGGTTTGCATCCAGCGGTACAGCAGTATTTCCCATGAAAAGTATAGCCATGTAGGCACAGATCCATTCATAAGAGCTGCTTCCCACCAGGGCAATATGTGTTCCGCAGAGTCCATTATTTCGCAAAATGACAGCAGTTTTGCGAATGTCATCCCACAGATCTCCGTAGCTCTTTTCAACAATCTCTCTGTGAGACAGATATTTAACAGCTATTACATCTCTATGTATTAGGCAGCTTTTTTCAACAATTTCCAGAATATTTTCTTCCATATATCATATCTCCATTTCTTTTATGTGAAGCAAAATGGGACATACTCCGTCGTCCCAGATTTTTAATGTTAAACCGATGCAGAAGAGCTTGTCAGGTTGTCAAGGTACTTGATGGCGTCTTCTATAGTGTGGATGTTGAGGATCTCATCTTCATCGATTTCCACGTCAAATGTATCTTCAAGGTCGCCAAGAAAAGTCATGAAATCAAGAGAGCTAAAGCCCAAATCCTCTATGAATCGCATATCATTAGTGATTTCATCAGCTGGTGTATTGCAGTATTCGGCAACAATGTTCAAAAAAGTTATATTAGTATTCATATTAAAAATCTCCTTATTTTGTTAAATGGGGGCAGGCACCTCCGTCCCCAAAAATTGGTTAGATGCATTCGATGATTTCGCCCACGGTCATTTCTGGCTCGGCAATGCCTTTGAAGATTATCTTCATAAGGTAGTAGTAGAACAGTTCAATGTCCTGTTCGGAGAGACTAGCGGTCTGGTATCTGAAATAGAAATTCAGACCCAGATCATTTGCACTGTGCATGACGGTGAGATAGATCTTTTGTTTTGATGTACCATTTGGAATCCACATGCTCCTTACGGAAATATCTTCGAGATGCGGATTTTTAAGCCTGATAGGAAGAGGCTGGTAAGTAAGCCCCACGCTCTCATAAGTAGTGTGTGGAGGAGTGTGGAACATTTCTTTCATCTGGTCAGACAAAAGTTCCGGGTCATAATTGCAGTGTCGGTATACATGATTCTGAACATCCTGAATCATGAAAACTGCATCCAGAAACTCTGTGTCCGGATCAATGATGGTTCTGCAAGGGTATGCCATTGCGCGAGAGCCACCTGATACCCACTCGGCATGTGTGGAACGTCTTGAAACATAATTCCTTATGGAAATGTCAGTCTGTCCGCCATTTGCCTTGGAGAGATAAGTTCGTATTCCCATGAGAATGAGATTGGTCATGGATATGTGATTGTTCATACAAAAATCCAGAAGATTCTGGGTTGGCTCAGCATCCAGATGATAGTTCTTTGTAGCGACAGACAGGTTGTTGATCTCCTGATCTGCAGCGCGGAGTGACTTGTCATTGTGAAGGCGCCTGCTTTCCTGAAGTATCCGTTGTCCCTGTATATCGGAGTAAATAGGTTCTCCCATTTCCTCAAGCACATTTTGCCAGTACATGCGGTCTTTTGAGACACGTTTTTCGTCTGTGCTTTTTTTAAGATCACGTTCTACCATGTTAATGAAACTTGCCATGTCCTCAGGATAAGGCGTGCCAAATTTGTAATGACAGTACAGTTCCATGATGTCATTCACCATGACGATAGCTCCACATGAATCCATGAGTCTGTGATCGATCTTGATGTACAGCCCATTGTAGCCACCCGGAAGCGAGATCATTTTTATCACATTCATTGGAATATTGTCCCCGTCAAACGGAATTCTGGACCATTCTTCCATGCGGTGATAAGCGTCATCACCGGAAAGCCATGAAAGGTTTTCGTAATCAATATCTCTGTCATCGCGAGAAACAACATATTGCCGTACCTCTCCATTTGAGTCAACTTTTGTAAAACGGATTCGCAGGCATTCGTATCTTTCGTACTCCAGCTGTATGCATTTTTTCAGCAAACCGAAATCTAGCGGCGCCTGCAGAGTCATACAAATGCTTATATTTGCGACTTGCTGAGTGCCAAATTCAATAATTGGTTTGAAATGTATCTTTTGTGAAGGTGTTAATGGATAATATTTTCTTGGCATAATTTATTCCTCCTGATGTTCTGATACGCTGTGGGAAAAGTTATCACAAGAAAAATGAGGATTCAATATGCCGGATCCGCTAATGGACACTTTAGATGAAATTGACCGGAAATCGGGGACGTTCCTTCTGTCACCAAGAGTGTCCCCCTGTAACGAATAAGACAGAGGGACACTCTTGGTGACAGAAGGAACGTCCCTACATGTATTAAAAATCAGAGCGATAAATTTGAATTCTCACTTGAGGTATTTTAAGAAATTTAATAACTGTTATATTTGGTTATAGAAATCTCGGCAAACCCTTGAAAATACTAAAATTTTCGTGGGTGTCCTCCCCGTCACATCTTGTATTGTGTTATATCGTTTTACCCTTGTTTATGAACCCTCATAAGGGAAAAAACAAGGGAAGGAATCAACTGCGAAAACATTGTTTTTGACCAGTTAGGTAGAAAAAATTACCACCTATTGATAAAGTATAGATAATAATCCTAATCCAGATATACTACAAAGCAAGAAAGGAGGAAAATCATGAAACTGAATATTAATATCGATGCGGAAGCTAAAGAACCTGAAATTATGATTACAACAGCACAGATGACGGAAGAAGTTAACAGAGTTGTTGATTTTGTAAGCAGATTAGATGATGCTCCAACAATTATTTCCGGTATCAGAGAGGATAAGGTCGAACTATTAGATCCGGATCACATAGTAAAGATTTACGCAGAAGACAGTAAAGTTTTTACCCAAACAGACAATGGTACGTATCAAATTAGATTGAGACTATATGAAGCGGAAGAAAGATTGGATAACAGTAAGTTTGTAAGGATATCAAATTCAGAAATTGTGAATCTTAAGAAGGTTAAAAGCCTTGATTTAAGCTTTGTAGGAACAATTTGTATGGAATTATCGAATGGGACTGTAAGTTATGTTTCCAGAAGATATGTTTCAAAGATCAAAAAAGTATTAGGATTATGAGGTGACTAAAAATGAAAAAAGAATTATTTTCTAGAATATTTGTTGGATTATTGGGTGGAATTGTAATTAGTTATTTGATTACAATTGGAATTTCACTTGCAATCGGTGATGGTAGTTACTATTCATGTGTTCCGAGTTTGATTGAACGATTTGGCAATGAGGTAACAGCGATTATCATACAGACTGTTTTAAGTGCCGTTCTTGGAGCAGGATTTGCAGGAGCATCTGTTATCTGGGAAATAGATAAGTGGAGTTTATTAAAACAAACAAGCATTTATTTTGGAATTGTATCTGTACTTATGATGACAGTTGCATATATTTGCGAATGGATGGAGCATTCTGTTAAAGGTGTATTAAGCTATTTTGCTATTTTTGTTGCAATATTTGTTGTAGTTTGGATAGTACAATATTTGATTTGGAAGATACGTATTTATAAGATAAAAGAAGGCATTCAAAAGAATAATTAGTCGAAATACACAGAGTACAAATCGAAGATTTGTGCGGTGGGTGTATTTCGCTCTACGAGGCTGAAAAATGATTTGTGCTAAATATAAAAAGATTATGAATTTTTAGAAATTCATTGACAAAAGAATGGCATTTGGTTCAATAATATTGAAGGAGGGTCCTGCCGATAAGTGGACGTTCAAAAAGCGTTAGGGTCGCTACGGTGACACTACATTCAAGGACTATGGAAACATAGTCCTTGAAATATTTTAAAGAAGAAATGAATGATTCAAGCACCATTAGAAGTATATCGTATTGATATGAAATACATCAGAAACTTACATAATATAGATGACAGAGTTTTATCGGTATCTCCTCAGATTGGTAAGGACGAGCGACCTTTTCTTGGAGTGCTTGTTATTTGTAATGAACATAAGTATTGTGTTCCCTTATCTAAGCCAAAGGAAAAGCATGAAAAAATGAGGGATAAAATTGATTTCAAAAAGATTGTATGAATTGTAATTTTCCGCATTGAATATTAAGAGACTTGTTGGTGTATGTCTTTTGCTGTTTTATTATATTCTTTCAAAAAATGAAAGCTAATCTTTGAATAAATATCTTTTGAATTTAAGTGACGCTTGACACATTTTCCCCGTCTATTAGAGTGAAAGGCCTTAATACAAAGGAGGAGGAGAAGCCTATGGATGATAAGCAGATATTAGATTTATATTGGGAGCGCTCCGAAGCTGCTATATCCGAAAC
>CAKQIY010000046.1 GCA_934247115.1 uncultured Coprococcus sp. | reverse complement strand
AGTACACCTGTACAAACTGTGGCGAGACAAAGACCGAGACTATAGCCAAGCTTGTATGTACGACCCATGCATGGGATGCCGGGGGAGTGACAAAACAGCCAACATACAAGACAGAGGGAACAAGAAAGTACACCTGTACAAACTGTGGCGAGACAAAGACCGAGACTATAGCCAAGCTTGTATGTACGACCCATGCATGGGATAATGGAACGGTTACTAAGAAAGCTACATATACAGCTACAGGAGTCAGGAAATATACGTGCAAGACATGTGGCGCAGCAAAGCAGGTCACAATTGCAAGGCTGAAGCTTGCGAAGGTAACAGTAAAGGCCGCACAGCAGACCTCAGCGGTAAAACTTACCTGGAACAGATCTGCCGGGGCGTCAGGCTACAAGATATACAGAAGAACCGCCAAGGGAAGATATGTATGTATCAAGACAGTCAAGTCGGGAACGACAAGCTATGTAGACAAGACAGTCAAGTCAGGAAACAGGTATTACTACTGTGTAAAGGCATATAATGGAAATGTACTCAGTGGATATACAGAGGCAAGTATTCTCTACATCAAGGCTCCGGTTGTCACGGTCAGGAAGTCAGCACAGGGAGTGAAACTTTCCTGGAAAAAGTCTGCCGGTGCAAAAAAATACATTGTGTATAGAAAGACGCCAACAGGCAAATACAGGGCAGTCAAGACTGTAACAGCGAAAACTCTCAGTTGGACAGACAAAACGGCAAAGAAAGGTCAGACTTATTATTACATTGTGAAGGCAGTGAATAATAAGACATACAGTGCAGCGTCACCGCAGAAGAGAATAAAAAGGTAGATGCTTACTGCGTAATTATAAGGGAGAAAAAGAATGAAATATGAAAATGTAAGACTCACAGAAGTTGTGCGGCGTATCAGGAGGATATTTGTGGTGGGCGTCATCGCTGCGTGTGTGCTGTACGGCGGAAAAATACCAGCATTTGCGGAAGATACTCAGGAACAGTATGACTCATCACAGAGCAGCTATGGTCAGTTGCTTGAGCAGGAGGGCGATACTTCAGGTATCCTGCAATTTGGCGGACAACTGGAATACGAAGATGCAGATGAAGAAGATGGTGAAGCATCGCTTGCGGCGGCAAGCACTGTCAAATATGAGAAGGCAATAATCAGTGCATTGAATAAGTTCTCACCAAGACTTAATGTTAAGAACTGGGGGCTGACTACGAAGAATGTAGCAGGCATTGTGACGAAGATAATGAATGCCCATCCTGAGGTTGTATATGTGGCAAAGTACAGTTACCTGTATGATGGTGGCAGCGGAAAAGTAATGTACCTGAAGTTTACGTATAAGCCAAATGCGAGAACAGAGAAAAAACAGCTTGAATCAGCCATAGCGGCAGTGAACAGCCAGATAAAAACCAAAGGGATGAAGCCGGAGGAGATAGTGCTTGCGTATCATGAGTATCTGACATCTACAGTTGCCTATGACACAAGTGGGCTTAAGGGATACAGTCAGACAACCGGACGTGATCATATGTATGACATGTATGGAACACTGGTCAAGAGAAGCGCGGTTTGTCAGGGATATGCGGAAACAATGTGGTATTTCCTTAAGAAGGCGGGAGTGCCATGCGGACTTGCTACCAGCAAGTATCTGAACCATGCATGGAATGTTGTGTCAGTAGGAGGAAACTGGTATCACGTAGATGCAACATGGGATGATCCGGCATCGGATATCCCCGGGCAGTCCATGCACAATTTCTTTATGGTCAGCACATCAACGCTGAATGCAAGAACCAAGGCAATGTCTGCAAAATATCCGAAGGGAAGATATGATGCGAAGATAGGCAATATATGGAAAGGTGTATATAAGAAAGCAGCAAGCCGGACCTATGAGAAGGGCCGTTTCTGGAATGGTGTCAAGAAGACTATATGTTACAGAGGTGGATATTGGTACACTATAAAACAGGGAAGTAAGCCGGAGTATTATCAGATAAGCAGATACAGCTTCAAGAGTAACAAAAATCAGACAATATTTGTCGGCGATGCGGTCTGGAAAAGCACGGACGGAACTACACTGAGTGGACAGTATGGATCAATATTTGTAGCTCAGGAGTTGCTGTATTTCTGTACTGACAGATATATAGCAAGGATCGATCTCACGGCATCTGACGTTACGGCAAGTATCATTTACGATGCAAGAAATCAGTATGTGGATGGTGTAAATATATATGCCATAGGATATCAGGGCAGTGAGGTAGTGGTATGGCTGTCAGATACTCCAACTTGTTCCAGAAAAGATGCATACAGGCTTGGCGCGTGTATGAAGCACAGCTGGAAAAAGGGAGAGGTGACGAAGAAACCTACATATGCATCAACAGGAACCCAGATATACATATGTAAGAATTGTAAATATCAGAAGACAGTGACCCTGTCGAAGCTTAAGCTGAAGACGATAAAGCCAAAGACACAGAATACACAGGCTGGAGTAAAGCTTACCTGGACGAGAGATTCAGGGGCAACGGGCTACAGGATATACAGAAAGACCGCCAATGGAAGCTATAGGCAGATAAAGATTGTTGGAGCAGCGGCTGCAGCATTTACAGATAAGAGTTGTGTGAGCGGTAATACATATACATACAGGATCTCTGCTTATAACAGCTATACAAAGGGAGGATCCACTGCTGTAAACCAGTATTACATAGGCTGTGCAAAGACCAGATGCTCTAAGGTATCAGGCGGTGTGAAGTTATCATGGAATCGTGTAAAAGGCGCTGGTGGATATAAGGTTTACAGAAAGGCCGGCAATGGCAAATATAAATGTATAAAAACATTATCCTCAGGAGCAGCTTCATATACAGATAAAGGTGTAAAGAAAGGAACTAAGTACACATATTTTGTGAAGCCATACAAGAACAGTGTGGCGGGAAGCTACACCAAAGCGGAGATAGTGTATAAGTAAAAAATATGCAAATAAAACTATAAAAATCCCACATCCGGGTACTCGGAGGATAACCTCATGAGATAACCGGGTGTGGGATTTCTGATTGTTATTTTTTGTCTTTTTCTGTTATATCTCTGTGGGAATTATCGAACAGATCCGTGTCGGCTACATCTGATGAATCATTTCGATTCAGGGTCTCACCTATTCGGGTCTTTGCCTCAGTTCCGGCAGCCTTGATGCCTTCGGTGATCACCTCACTCTTTTCCTTGAGGTTCTCACTTATCACAGCGCTTTTTTCCTTTACGTTCTCAGTAATCTCCTCGGCCTTCAGCTTGATCTTCCTTGTTATAGAGAAGCTTTCAGGATTGTTTTCAAATGCTCGCCTGATGGAAGCGGTATCGTGGAGGGAGAGAAGGAAGCTTGGCTTCTCCTTGAACTTCTCACGGTCCAGAGCCAGTCGGGACTTAAGTTCCTCAACGCGGACAATAAGATCGTTCTCCTTAGCAAATTTCTTCACCTTGTTCATCAGGTTGAATGATACAACGCAGTCGATCACGAATACTCCGTAGAAGAATCCAATGAAGAAAGAGAATGTCAGGTGATCCGCCAGCCAGTACACAGCATTTAATATGTGAGGGTGGAGAAAGAAATAGTACAGCGCAGCGATCACACCCCAGAAAAATGAGAACAGCGGACATATGATTCCCTGTATATTGCCCCACTCATCTGAGTAGTCCCACAGCTTGATGTTCATTCCTATTATAAATATACGTCCTGCTATGTATTCCACAACAGTCATGGCGATGGTCATGATCAGCACCACCAGAACCTTTTGCAGAACAGGATGGGAGTCAACCGCATCGATATGGATCAGAGACAGGAGATACAGTACCACCAGACCTGAACCGTAGAGAGGAAGATATGGTCCGATGAGGAATCCCGGGTTGATCCATTTGTGGCTGGGGTTGCTCTTGGAGAAGAACTTTCTGAATATGACTTCAATGCACCAGCCCATGACGCAGCCTATAAAAAATAAAAATAATATGACCAGAATACTTTTGATATTAAAATTATCCATATATGAATGCTCCTTATATATATGACTTGTCAATAGTAATAAGATAGTATATAGAAGCAAAAAAAGCAACCTTACAAAGTCCTGTAAATGTAAGGCTGTCTTATTGATACTTATTGAGAAAAAAAGTCCGCCAAATTGCGAATGTTATATTGGACTAACGCTGGGGGCAGTGCTATACTTACAGCAAATAAAAAACCACGAAACAGATGCAGACTCTTTCTACAGTACGAAGATCGAGAATGCATTTTTTACGTTAAGGAGAGTTTGATTGAACAAACCGTGATTAGAAAAATCGAATCACGGCGAAGCCTGTCATATAATCTACCATGCGTATAAGTGGTCATATCATTAATCAGAATAAATATATAGTCAAGGAGGACAAAAACATGATGAAGACTTTGAAGAAGGTAAATTGGAAGAAGCTTGGAATATTTGCAGGTGGAGTATTATTTGGAACAGCTGGTATCAAGGTTCTCTCAAGCAAGGATGCAAAGAACGTGTATACACATTGTACAGCTGGTGTTCTCAGAGCAAAGGACTGTGTCATGAAGACAGCCAATACTATCCAGGAGAACTGTGGAGATATCTACGCAGGAGCAAAGGATATCAATGAGGCAAGAGCTCAGAAGGCAGCGGAGGCTGATTTTGAGGATGCTGAGACCGCAGAGGCTGAGAGCACTGAAGCAGGAGAGACTGTAGAAGAGTAATCGGTATAATACAAAACATAAGAAAGAGGCGAAGATCTTGAAGTTTTCAATTTTGAATGAAACAAAGAATCGTCTGCGTATACACATGGCACAGAGCCGCATGACTATGGCACAGGCTGACATACTTCAGTATTATCTGGAGAACTGCGAGACTGTTGAGGAAGTTAAGGTGCATGACAGGACCTGTGACGCGATCATTATATATGATGGTGACCGCGCAGAGGTGATAGAAGCACTGAGACAGTTTGGATATGGCAGGGTTGAGGTTCCGGCGGATCTCACAGAGACATCCGGAAGAGTCATGAACAGACAGTATGAGGACAAGCTTTTCTGGAAGACCGCCTTGTACATGACCAAGAAATGGATAGTTCCAATGCCGCTTCGGTATTGTCTGACATCTGTCAAGGCTCTCAGGTATATAGGCAAGGGACTCAAGTGTCTTGTAAACAGAAAACTAGAGGTGCCGGTTCTCGATGCAACTGCCATAACAGCCTCCATCCTGACAAATGATTTTGCAACAGCAGGATCAGTCATGTTCCTTCTGGAGATCGGTGAGATCCTTGAGGAGTGGACACACAAGAAGTCAGTGGGTGGCCTGGCGAGAAGCATGTCGCTCAATATCAATAAGGTATGGGTGCGTGTGGATGACTGTGATGTACTCATGGACAGTTCAAAGATTGCCAAGGATGATCTGGTAGTGGTACACATGGGCAATGTCATTCCATTTGACGGAATTGTGGATCAGGGAGAGGGCATGGTCAATCAGGCATCCCTCACCGGAGAGTCAGTACCCGTCCATAAGGAACACGGAGACAGTGTATATGCAGGTACAGTTGTCGAGGAAGGTGAGCTGGTAGTCAGAGTTTTGAAGACTGGAAAAACCAGCAGATATGATAAAGTTGTTGCGATGATAGAAGAGTCGGAGAAGCTCAAGTCAGGACTTGAGAGCAAGGCAGAGCATCTTGCAGATGGCCTTGTGCCATGGACTCTCGGTGGAACCATCCTCACATATCTTTTCACAAGGAATGTCACCAAGACACTTGCGGTTCTCATGGTTGACTATTCATGTGCGTTGAAGATGTCCATGCCTATAGCGGTATTGTCTGCTATACAGGAGGCGAATAAACATCATCTCACAGTCAAGGGAGGCAAATTCCTGGAGGCTGTAGCTGATGCAGACACGATAGTATTTGACAAGACAGGAACACTTACAAAGGCATCACCTACGCTTGTACGCGTCGTATCATTTGACGGAAGGGATCCTGATGAGCTGCTCAGGATAGCTGCATGTCTGGAGGAGCATTTCCCTCATTCCATGGCAAGAGCGGTTGTGGCAGGAGCTGCAGCCAAGAGGCTGGAGCATGAGGAGATGCATTCCAAGGTTGAGTATGTTGTGGCTCATGGTATCTCATCAAGTATAGACGGCAAGAAGGTTGTCATAGGAAGCTATCATTTCGTATTTGAGGATGAGGGCTGTGTGATACCTGAGGATAAGATAGAACTGTACGAGTCGTTGTCCAAGACGCATTCACATTTGTTCATGGGAATCGATGGCAGGCTGGCAGCAGTCATATCCATCAAGGATCCGGTGAGGCCGGAGTCGGCCAAGGTTGTTGCAAAGCTCAAGGAGCTGGGCATCAAGAAGGTTGTCATGATGACAGGAGACAGTGACAGAACTGCCAAGGCTATTGCAGAGCAGGTAGGAGTGGATGAGTATTACTCAGAGGTTCTTCCTGAGGACAAGGCAAAGTTTGTTGAGGCTGAGAAGGCTGCGGGTCGAAAGGTCATCATGGTTGGTGATGGAATCAATGACTCACCTGCACTGTCGGCATCCGATGCGGGAATTGCCGTAAGTGATGGTGCGGAGATTGCCAGAGAGATCGCAGATATAACTGTCAGTGCAGACAATCTGTACGAGCTCGTGACACTTAAAGAACTCAGCAATAAGCTGATGAGCAGGATCAACAGGAACTATCGAAAGATAGTGACCATCAACACAGGACTTATCATCCTGGGCGTGATGGGAGTTATACAGCCAACTACATCAGCACTGCTTCACAATTCATCGACGCTTCTCATAAGTCTTGACAGTATGAAGAAGCTGCTGGATTGATGATCAAAGCGTAGAATTATAAAGAATATAAAATAAAGCTGCCCTCTTCACTGTGATGAGTATCCGGGATTCCGGAACATCAGTGAGGAGGGCAGTTTTGTTGTTAAAAGATGATTTTAAATAATAAAAATAATCTGTAAGAATTGTTGACCGGGGTGACAGGATATGACAAAATATATGTATAAATTACGATTAAAGATCTGCACATAGGGGCAGAATATAGTAGTGAGTTTTAAAAATCTGTTGTAGGATTCATTTACGAACAGGAAAAGTATTGATGTATACGCGGGGGATTATATTGCTGCGTGTGTTCATCAGGATAGAATGGAGGATGATTATTATGGTTAAAGAAGTAAAAGGCGATAATTTTGATGATATAAAGGCATGCGGTGTAGCCGTTGCAGATTATTCAGCGACATGGTGCGGACCATGCAAGATGATGGCACCTGTATTTCACACAGTAGCTGATGAGATGAATGGGAAAGTGGACTTCTTCAGTGTTGATGTGGATGAGAATCCGGGGCTTGCAGCAGCCAATAAGGTGTTCAGCGTCCCAACGCTGATATTGTACAAGAATGGCGTTGAGGCATCAAGGAGTGTCGGAGCCATATCCAAGTATGATCTTCTTGATTTCATTGAGAAGAACAAATAATTGCATATGATACGTATCCCGGATATTTGAATTGATGAGAGGATACAAAAAAGAAATAGTAAAAACATAAAGCCCTGTCAGACTTATACATCGTTATGTGTCTTATATTCTGTATACATAACAATGATAAGTCTGACAGGGCTTTTCCTAAAAAGTGTTATACTCCCTCGTGAACAGACATTGATCATCGTGCATCTCTGTCTACATATTCTCTATACTTAACCAGACTCTTATATGCCGGTCTGATGATCTTGTCTGTTGTGACAAGCTCCTCGATTCTGTGAGCGCTCCATCCAACTATACGTGCCACTGCGAAGAGCGGTGTGTAGAGCTCCCTAGGAATTCCAAGCATCTCATACACGAATCCGCTGTAGAAGTCTACGTTAGGGCTGACACCCTTGTATATCTTGCGTTCCTTGGCGATGAGCTTTGGCGCGATCTTCTCAATGTTGTTGTACAGAGTCATATCCTCGTCCCTGCCCTTGGCAGCGGCAAGCTGTTCCACAAATGCCTTGAAGACTTTTTCTCTTGGGTCTGACAGTGAGTAAACGGCATGACCCATACCATAGATGAGACCCTTGTGGTCGTAGGCCTGCTTGTTCAGCAGCTTGTCCAGATATGCCTCTATGGCCTCTTCGTCATGGTAATCCTTTATGTGCTCCTTTATATCATCCATCATGTTCATAACCTGCAGATTGGCACCACCATGCTTCCTTCCCTTGAGGGATGAAAGGGCGGCGGCAATGGCAGAGTATGTGTCAGAGCCGGATGACGTTACAACTCTGGTGGTGAATGTGGAATTGTTACCACCGCCGTGCTCCATGTGAAGCAGAAGCGCGATGTCAAGAACTCTTGCTTCAAGCTCGGTATACTTCATGTCAGGCCTGAGCATCCTGAGGATGTTTTCAGCCACGGAAGCATCCTTGTCAGGTCTGTGAATGTACATACTTCCGTCGTTCTCGTAATGGTTGTATGCGTGATAACCATACACAGCCATCATAGGAAATGTTCCGATGAGTCCGATACACTGTCTGAGAACATTGTCTATATCCAGGTTGGTAGCCTGATTATCGTATGAAGCCAGAGTCAGCACACTTCTTGTCATGGAGTTCATTATATCCACACTAGGTGCTTTCATGATGACATCACGGGTAAAGTTGGTAGGCAGGTTCATGGACTCGGCGATGACACTGCTGAATTCTGAGAGCTGAGCCTCGGTAGGCAGTTCGCCGAAGAGAAGAAGATAAGCAGCTTCCTCAAATATATGGCGTTTTCCTTTGCCGCCTTTTACGAGATCCTGTACATCATAGCCTCTGTACAATAATTGTCCGTCACACGGAACCTTCTGTCCATCCACATCCTTAAATGCTATGATCTGTGATATATTGGTGAGACCGGTCAGAACTCCCTGTCCATTCTCATCACGCAGTCCTCTTTTTACTCCGTATCTGGCATAGAGCTCTTTGTCTATCACATCATGCTGCTGACAGAGAGAAGCCTGCTTCTCAACGTATCCTGTCAGATTCTCCATATACTCCATATAAATAACTCCTTTCCGTTTGTATGATAAATCAGATGATCTTTTTGCATATGTCGCTTAGACAACATGCGTCGCAATGCGGCTTCGTTCTGGCTGTGCACACGGATCTGCCGTGATCCACCAGCCTGTGACAGAAGTCATTGCTCTCATCTGGAGGTACAAGCTTCCACAGTTCCATCTCAACCTTCTTCGGATCTTTTATCCCGTCGACCAGTCCCATCCGGTTGACAAGGCGTATACAGTGGGTATCTGTTACAATGGCAGGTTTGCCGTAGATATCACCCATGATGAGGTTTGCGCTCTTGCGGCCTACGCCGGGAAGCTTAAGCAGCTCATCAAGACTGTCAGGAACCTGGCAATCATAGGAATCAACAAGCATATTCATACATGCACTAATATCTCTGGCCTTGCTCTTCCCCAGTCCGCAAGGTCTCACAATGGCCTCGATGTCACTGACATCGGCAGCAGCCAGTTCTTTTACTCCCGGATATTTGGCAAATAAATCCTGGACTACCACATTCACCCTTGCATCAGTGCACTGCGCCGCCAGGCGGACACTGACAAGAAGCTGCCATGCGTGTGAAGTATCGAGGGTGCATACTGTGTCAGGATATTCCTTCTTCAGCCTCTCGATAATGTCCAGTGTTCTCTGTTTTTTCGTATATCTCTTCTGTGATTCCATAAAAAAGACCTCCAGTCTCTATATGATAACATGAAAGACCTGCAAATGGATATCGAAAAAGAATTCTTAATAAAAATGTTAGAAGTGTGAAAATGTTGGGAAGAGAAGACATGCCGCAGCCCGGTATATGTACTGAGCTGCGGCATGTCTTTGCTGTTATATATATCATGTCTGAAAGATCTTACTTTGTTCCGAAGATTCTGTCACCGGCATCACCAAGTCCAGGGCAGATGTAAGCGTTCTCGTTCAGCTCGCGGTCAACATGACCAACGTAGAGCTGGATGTCAGGATGAGCCTTGAGAAGTCTTTCGATTCCCTGCGGTGCAGCGATGATCGACATGAACTTGATGTTCCTGCCACCGTGCTGCTTGATGAAATCAACGGCAGCAACAGCTGATCCACCGGTTGCAAGCATAGGATCCGTGACAACTATAAGTCTCTCATCGATAGGATCAGGGAGCTTGCAGTAGTACTCGTGAGGTTCATGAGTCTCCTCGTCTCTGTACAGACCGATGTGTCCGATCTTGGCTGTAGGAACCAGGGCCTGGAGTCCGCTGACCATTCCAAGTCCTGCACGGAGAATAGGTACGATCGCAAGATTTCTTCCTGCGATGACCGGAGTCATGCATTCCTCGATAGGAGTCTCTATACATACATCCTCGGTAGGAAGATCTTTCAGAGCCTCATATCCCATGAGCATGGCAATCTCTTCAACAAGTGCACGGAACTCGGCAGTTCCTGTATTCTTATCTCTGAGCTTTGAAATCTTATGCTGAATAAGTGGATGTGTCATAACTGTGTAATCTGTCATATTGTGTAACCTCCTAATAAATAATATACAGATAATTATTATGCCTCAATGTCAGAGTTCTGTGGATTCATTCCAAGACCACGGCTTACATCACCCTTGGTGTTCTCACCAAATGTATAGTCGTTACCAGGCAGTATAGCGTTCAGCAGGATGCCGAATATAGCTGCGAGGGCAAGTCCTGTAAGAGTGATAGTTGTGCCTCCGATCGTGAATGTAAGTCCATCTGTGAAACCAAGTCCACATACCATGATAACGGCTGCGATGATCAGGTTTCTTGACTTTGTGAAATCTACATGGTTCTCAACAACGTTTCTTACACCTATGGCTGAGATCATTCCGTAGAGAATGAAGCTTATGCCGCCAATGATGGCGAAAGGCATTGAGCGGATGACTTCTGCAACCTTAGGTATGAAACCGAGAATAACTGCAAAAATGGCAGCCAGTCGTATAACTCTTGGATCGTGAACGCGGCTGAGCTCGAGAACTCCTGTGTTCTCTCCGTAGGTTGTGTTGGCAGGACCGCCAAAGAGTGCGGAGAGAGATGTTGCCAGACCGTCACCGATAAGTGTTCTGTGGAGACCTGGATCCTCAAGGAAATTCTGATCTACAGTTGCTGATATGGCGCATATATCACCTATATGCTCCATCATGGAAGCGATGGCGATAGGAGCCATGACAAGTATGGCAGTTAAGTTAAATTTACAGATCTGGAAAGGTGGCAGACCGAGAAAATGTGCGTCTGAAACTCCAGAAAAGCTGAGTATTGCTGAACCATCAGGGTTGGTCATACCACAGAAGTGAAGTATGAGTGCAACGCCATATGAGATAAGTACACCCATGAGGATAGGTATGATCTTGAACATGCCCTTGCCCCAGATGTTGAACACAATGACAACAGCCAGTGCGATAAATGCAAGCAGCCAGTTAGTGGATGCGTTTGATATGGCTGATGGTGCGAGGCTCAGACCGATACATATGATGATAGGTCCGGTAACCACTGGTGGAAGGAATCTCATGACACGCTTCACGCCGACAAGCTTGACGATCAGTGCAAGTACAAGATACAGAAGTCCTGCAACCACAATACCGCCACATGCATATGGAAGCTTTTCGCCCATTGGCATGTCCTTGAATATGCCTGTTTTAAGGTCTGCAACTGTGGAGAAACCTCCCAGAAATGCAAATGAAGAACCGAGAAATGCAGGTACCTTAAGCTTAGTGCATAAGTGGAAGAACAGTGTTCCAAGACCGGCACATACAAGAGTTACCTGAATTGAGAGTCCCTGACCCTCGAAGTATCCGTTTACGAGAAGCGGAACAAGAATTGTTGCACCAAACATGGCAAACATATGCTGGAATCCAAGTAAAAGCATCTTTGGAATTCCAAGCTTACGTGCATCACGAATGGCTTCTTTTTGATTATCCATAAGTAATAATCCTCCCATATTTTTTCTTAATTAATGATTATAAAGTTTATTTACAATAAGGTCAATTTGAATAGTG
>CAKQIY010000045.1 GCA_934247115.1 uncultured Coprococcus sp. | reverse complement strand
TTTTTTATCAGGTCATTTCCGATAGAATAGACGTTTCCGGCGCCCATAGTTATCAACAAATCATTTTTTTTGCAATTTTTTAACAGGTAGTTCTCAATATCATCGAAGGATGGAAGATAGAACGCATCCGTGCCAGTCTCGGCGATCTTCTCAGCGAGCTGTCTGGCTGATACAAGTCCTGTGTCCTTCTCTCTGGCCGCATATATATCTGCCACGATGACGTGATCACATACCTTAAGGGCATCAACAAACTCGTCAAACAGAGCATAGGTTCTTGAGTAGGTGTGTGGCTGGAATACGCACCACAGTTCATTGTAGCTTGTGTTCTTTGCGGCCTTCAGTGTGGCAGCTATCTCTGTTGGATGGTGCGCGTAGTCGTCCATGACTCTCACGTTGTCAAGGATAGTTCCCTTGTACTCAAAACGTCTCTCAGCACCGACACACTCCGACAGTCCCTGCTTGATGACATCTATGGAGATTCCAAGCTCAAGGGATGCAGCTATGGCTGACAGTGAGTTGTACACGTTGTGCTCACCGAACACCTTGAGCGTTATGTCTGTGATCTCTTTGCCGTCCACAACCAATGTGTAGGTTGGATGACCGAAATCGTCGAATCGAATATTGTGTGCTGAATATTTGTTCTGCTCGCCCTTTCCAAATGTTACCACACGGCATTCAAGGTCTCTGACAACTGTGTCATAATACTTCATATCACCGTTCACGATGACCAAGCCTTCTTTTGGAGTCTTGGTTGCAAATACATGGAATGATTCAGCGATCTCATCGATGTCCTTGAAGAAATCAAGATGGTCGGCATCCACATTCAGTATGATACTGATAAATGGCTTGAATGCATGATAGCTGTTGGTGTACTCACAGGCCTCTGTGACAAAGTAGTCTGACTTTCCAACGCGGATATTGCCGCCGATGCTGTCAAGGATTCCTCCTACGGATATGGTAGGATCTGTGTCTGCATCTATGAGGATGTAGGACAGCATGGATGTTGTGGTAGTCTTGCCGTGGGTTCCACTGACGGCTATGGAGTACTTGTAGTTCTCCATGATCTGTCCAAGAAGCTGTGCTCTGGTGAGCATAGGGATGTTCTTGGTGGCGGCAGCCTTGAATTCTTCGTTGTCAGGATGAATGGCCGCTGTATATACAACCAGGTCGATATTGTCTGTTATGTTGGAAGCACACTGACCGATGTTGATCAGAGCACCCATATCGGCAAGCTGATCGGTGATCTCAGATGCTTTCATATCTGATCCGGTAACCTTGAATCCGGCCTTCAGAAGTATCTCTGCGAGACCGCTCATGCTTATTCCGCCTATGCCCATGAAATGGACGTTGATTGGCTTTGAAAAATTGATCTTGTACATTTGTATTTCGCCTTCCTTATATAAAAGATTGATTACTATGATCCAAAGTGTTTTTTATTATAGCATAACTGCCATCAAATGAAAATAAATGGTTTTGGTCAATTGCATAGATTGTTATTGAACGAAAATTATGTTATAAATGGAGGTAGTGTGATAGAAGCTGATAATAAATATATATCAAGTGGTAAGGAGTCATGATAAATGTATTATGTACCAGATAACACAGAGAAATGTGGATATTATGAATGCACGAAGTGCGGAACAAGATTCCTGAGCCTTTCTGTGGATGAGATGGAGGAATGTCCTGACTGTGCAGCAGAGTGGGACCCCGAGATCGGACCGGATGAGGTGATGGAAGCTGAGGAGAAAACTGCAAAACTCATGCGTATCGTAGAGGGCGCAGAAGAGGTAGAGAAGATGGATGCATTGCTCAGCCTGGCTATAACGGGCGGAGATTATAACTGGATCTGAATGGAAAGAGTGATACGATCAGCAACTGGATCATATGCGTAGTGATTGCTATGACAGAAGATCCACAATATATATATAAGTAGAGGTTAACACATGATTACAAATGACGCTACATTATTAAAGGTAAAGCACGAGGTGCTTTATGAGGTGGCAAAGCTTGCGTATGAAGGCAGGCTGGATGATGAGAGGGACAATCTTCCATATAAGATGGTTCCCGGTCCGCAGCCATTTTTCAGATGTTGTATATACAGAGAGAGGGAGGTCATCAGACAGAGGATCAGGCTTGCAGAGGGCAAAGCGCCTGGAACAGAGGATGATGGGAATGTAGTCCAGATCATCAACTCTGCCTGTGAGGGTTGTCCGATCTCGCGTTACGTAGTAACTGATAATTGTCAGAAGTGTATGGGAAGGGCGTGTCAGCAGGCGTGCCGTTTCGGTGCCATCAGCATGGGACGTGACAAGTCCTACATCGACCCATCGAAGTGTAAGGAGTGTGGACAGTGTGCTAAGGCATGTCCGTACAATGCCATTGCAGATCTGATGCGTCCATGTATAAAGAGCTGTCCGGTTGGTGCCATATCGGTGGCTGAGAACGGAACAGGTATTGCGGTTATAGACAAGGATAAATGTATAGACTGTGGTTCGTGTATACACAAGTGCCCATTTGGAGCGATCGGATCAAAGTCTTATATAGTAGATATAATAAATGACATGAGAGCCGGCAAGAAGGTATTTGCCATGTTCGCACCTGCCACATATGGACAGTTTGGTGCGGATATCACCATGGCGAGCTGGAGAACAGCCATGAAGAAGATAGGCTTCTACGACGCTGTGGATGTGGGTCTTGGAGCCGACATGACAGCCATGGCAGAGGCAAAGGAATGGATGGAGGCCAAGGCGGAGGGCAAGAAGAAGACAACCTCATGTTGTCCTGCATTTAAGCTTCTTGTGGAGAAGCATTTCCCTGAGCTGGCAGACAGGGTATCTGAGACGGTATCTCCTATGTGTGCAGTGTCGAGATATATCAAGGAGAATTATGAGGACGCCGTCACAGTATTCATAGGTCCTTGTATCGGCAAGAAGGCCGAGAGCGCAGCTGGAGAGAAGGAGTCTGCAGACTATGCATTGACATACGGAGAGATCAGAGCCATGCTGAGGGCCAAGGACGTCAAGCTTGAGCCTGAGGTGGAGGATAACGACCAGTCCACACTGTTCGGCAAGAAATTTGCAAATGCAGGCGGAGTCACGGCGGCAGTCATAGAGAGTATGAAGGAGCTTGGCTGTGAGGACGAGGTAAAGGTGTGCAAATGCGATGGTATAGATGCATGCAAGAAGGCACTGACCCTCATGAAGTTCAACAGATTTCAGGATGACTTCATGGAAGGTATGGCGTGCGAGGGCGGCTGCGTGGGTGGCCCTTCAAGACACAGGGATCCGAACATGGCGATGCGTGACAGAAAGACAGCCCTTGATAATTCTACGGATATCAACATCACAGAGAATCTTGAGAAGCAGGGAGCAGACAAGATCGATATGGTGAGAGATTAGTGCATGGAGGACAAAGGCATGACAACAGTTTTGATATTTGTGATATGTGTTCTGATATTTGTGTGCGTATCGGTGTTTACGGCAATACTTGTATACAAGTCACAGATGCGTAAGAAGAGACTTCAGTGGAATAGTCAGCAGCAGACACAGGATTCCAAGCGGGGACAGGATCAGTAGAGACTGCGGTATATATAATGAAATAATAAGAGAATTAATAAGAAAAATAAGGCGTGCAGCGATGGAGATGAAACTGGATTTATCCGGGAGAACCATCACTGCACGCCTTATTTTGGTGGATGGCAGACAAAAACTGTACAGTCAAAATGTAATACCAATATGTGAAAATAAATTAAAACTTTTATTTTTCTGTTGACATGACAAAGAGATATGATAATATATGGATGTAGTAATCGAAACTACGTGTGAAGTTAATTGAAAACGCAAATTAAAGTAATGTTTATTTTGATTGCTAGATAGAGATACGAACTTAGAAGACTTTTTATACTAAGTTAATACATAATGTGATAAAAAACGGCATGTATCGCCGGCGTTAAAAGGCGGAAAAGTCGTTTTACCATATATATTATCAGAACTTATAGTTTATGGAGGAAATTAACATGTCAACAGAAATGAGACCAGAGCAGGGAATAGCAGGAAAGTTCGTGAGATCAGCCCTTGATGAGAATGGAGTTCTCAGCAAGATTGAGTTCACCAACAGCGAGAATTTCAACTTCGCATACGACGTAATGGATGCTCTGGCAGAGAAGGAGCCTGATCAGACAGCGCTCATCTATGTATCAAAGGATAGAACGATCGAGAAGAAATTCACATTCCAGGATATCAAGGATTATTCCAACAGGGCAGCCAATTACTTCAAGAGCCTGGGCATCAGGAAGGGCGACAAGGTAATGCTCGTGTTAAAGAGACATTATCAGTATTGGTTTACCATGATGGCTCTCCACAAGATCGGTGCCATAGCTATACCAGCGACAAATATATTAAAGGCAACAGATTATCAGTATAGAATCGAGGCAGCAGGCGTATCAGCGGTTGTGTGCACATCAGATGACGGAATCACGGCGTCCATAGATACATTTGCTGATGACAAGCTGACAAAGATCGTTGTAAATCATCCGGTTGAAGGCTGGAACTTCTTCGATGAGGGAATCATGGAGTACAGCACCGAGTTCCCAAGACCTACAGGTGAGGATGCTGTAGGAGGAAAGGATGATATACTGTTCGTCATGTTCACATCGGGAACAACAGAGCATCCAAAGATGGTTGCACACAATCATCTGTATCCACTTGGACATTACATCACAGCAAAATACTGGCACTGCAATAAGCCTGGTGAGGTTCATCTCACAGTTTCAGATACAGGCTGGGGCAAGGCTCTCTGGGGCAAGCTCTACGGACAGTGGCTGTGCGAGGCATGCGTATTCGTATTTGACTTTGATACATTCAGTGCAGACACTATATTCAAGCTTATAGAGAAGTACAATATCTCAACATTCTGTGCACCTCCAACACTGTACAGAATCCTTATCCGTATGGATATGAGTAAGTACAATCTCTCATCACTCAGATATTGCACAACGGCGGGTGAGGCGCTTAACCCTGAGGTATTTGACGTATTTAAGGAGAAGACAGGATTCACTATATATGAAGGATTTGGTCAGACAGAGACAACTCTTACCATTGGTAACCTTGAGAATACTACTCCAAGACCGGGATCAATGGGTAAGGCGAGCCCAATGTATGACGTGAGGATCATGAAGGCAGACGGAACATTTGCTGCACCTGGTGAGACAGGCGAGATCGTCATCAACATCGCAGACGGTGCGCCGGACGGACTGTTCATGGAGTACTACAGGGATCCACAGAGAACAGCAGAGGTTATGCATGACGGCTTCTATCACACAGGTGATACGGCTTACCAGGATGAGGATGGATATTTCTGGTTCGTTGGACGTGTGGATGATATCATTAAGGTTGCAGGCTACAGAGTAGGACCTTTCGAGATAGAGAATGAGATCATGAGAATCCCGTATGTCCTTGAGTGTGCAGTTACATCTGTACCTGACAGCACAAGAGGCCAGGCAATCAAGGCTACTATCGTTCTCACAGAGGGTACGGTTGGCGATGAGAACCTCAAGAAGGAACTCAAGAGATACTTCAAGGAGAACATCGCAAGCTACAAGAGACCTAGAGTTATCGAGTTCGTTGATGAGATGCCAAAGACCATCAGCGGCAAGGTCAGACGTGTTGAGATTAAGGAGAAGGACTGGAAGTAAGTCAGAAATCAGGTGAAGAAAAATGATAGATATAGATATGAGTAAGATCAAGCCATATGAGAGATCGGTTTATTATTATGAGACGGACAGGATGCAGATAGTACACCACTCCAATTACATCAGATGGATCGAGGAGGCAAGGCTGGACTGGATGAAGCAGATAGGCTGGGATTACAAGTCTATAGAGGATGACGGATATATAATTCCTGTGCTTGGTGTAACGGCTGAGTATAAGAGTATGTGCCACTTTGGCGATGATGTGCTGATACATGTCAGTCTTTCGGAGTATACAGGTGTCCGTGTAGGGTTTTCATATGAGATCGTGGACAAGAAGACAGGCGAGCTTAGAACACTTTGTACAAGCTCACATTGTCTGCTGGATGGCAACAACAAGCTTGTGTTCATCAGAAAGGCATATCCTGAGCATGATAAGCTGTTTAAGGAGCTGCTTGAGGATTACAAGAAACGCCAGAGTAAATAAACAGAGTCATTGTCTGGTGTAGAAATACTTTAATATTGTATTAATTGATGGTTATTAATAGCTGGTAAAAATGTTTATGTAACTTTTTTATCAGCTATTTTTATCTATTTAACCATGTAATTAGTTAAAACATCCTTTTTATATTATGGCGTAAATGCTATAATGAAAGCGGTTGCGTGGGAATATATGGCAGGCTGGATGCTGCTGCAAGGAGGGATCTTTTGAAAGAGGTATCACTTGATAAAAAATATTACAAAGAACAGATACAAAATATATTATATGATAATTATGTGAAGCTGGCGTTGGTCAACATTGATACTGGGGAGTATGTGAGTGTTATCAGCGTGGATAAAAATGCAGATGATTATAAAAGCATCACTGACGTATCCTCCTATTTTAAGGATAACAGGGGACTGGACTGCTGTCATCCTGATGAAGTCAGAGAATTTGCGTATATGTGTGATATGAAGCATGTCAAAGCACTCATAGAAGCCGGAGCCAGATCGATCGTGCGTAATTTCAGATTCAGATTGAGGCTTGGTGAGGACTATGAGTGGGTTTCCATGGATATAGAAGCTGAGAAAGAGCCGAGAGAGGACGGACAATGGGTTGTGTTCGGCATGAGGACAGTCAACCTTGACACTCTGGTGCTGGAGGATAGTATCAGAACACTGACAAGGATATACAGACGTATATTCAGGATTGATGTGACTCACAATATTTGCGAGACATTGAGGGGCGGATATATAAGAAGCAGGGATGAGGTTAAGCATGACTGCCTTGGAGATTACATGAAAGACATGACTATGGGCGGTGAGATATTCCCTGACGATGTGGACAGGGTAAGTAGATGCCTGTCGCCTGAGTTCCTCATAAAATATTTTGCAAATGGACATGACAGATTTACCATTAGATATAAGCGCAAGATGGATATGGTGTACAGATGGGTGATGACTGAGGTCATACCTACTGCTGACTATAGAGATGACCATAAGGTATTCTATCTTTATACGAGGGATATACATGAGGAGTATTCTGAGAGCATAGAGAAACAGGAACTGTTGGAATTTTACAGTTACAAGGACGCGCTTACTCATCTTGGCAATAGAAATGCATTTAACATTCTGTGTGACGCGTATGCAGACCGAAATGATAAACGGTCGGTCGGATTCGTATTCAACGATGTGAACAAACTGAAGTATGTGAATGATCATTATGGACATAAAGAAGGAGATCTCTATCTTCAGAGGGTATCGCAGATGCTGGCGCAGCATTTTGGCGAAAATGCATGTTACAGGATAAGTGGCGATGAATTTGTTGTCATCATTATGGATATTACCGAGCAGTCGTTTAACTCAATGATCGCCAGATACAAAGAGGTAATTGATGAGCAGGAGGAGGCTCCGGTTGCATTCGGTGCAGTCTGGAAGGCTGAGGCAGATTCCATAGACAAGATAATGAACGAAGCCGAAAGACTGATGTATGAGGATAAGAAGAGATTCTATTCGAAACATCCAGAGGTCAAGAGGCGCGAGATAGTGGAGAATGAGGCGAATGTAGCTGTAGGAACTACAAAGGATGGAGTTTCGCATTACAGGAATCTTGGAAGGACAGACAGGATATTTGATGCCCTTGCAGCTACAACACTCAGAAATTATATATTTATGAATGATCTCGATACGAATGTGACAAAATGGTCTGCCAGTGCGGTGGATTATTTTGGACTTCCGGGGCAATACATATATGATACCCAGAAAGTGTGGGAGGAGCTTATACATCCGGATGACAGAGCAATATTTGAACAGGATATTACAGAGGTATTTGCGGGGCGCAAAAAGTATCATGATGTAGAATATAGAATGAAAAACAAAAAGGGTGAATATGTGGTTTGCACCTGCAGAGGTTTCATCACCAAGAAGGAAAATGGTGATCCGGAATTCTTTGTAGGAACCGTCATAAACCACGGTGTCATAGACGGGGTTGATCCGGTGACGAACCTGCACAATCAGCATGAGTATACCAAGTATATCTCTATACATTTGAGAAACAAGCAGACGATGAGTATTCTGGCAATAGGAATATCTATGTTTAACAGCATCAATATGATGTATGGATATGCATATGGCAATGCTGTTCTTAAGGATTTTGCCACAAAGATCAAAAATGTCGTCGGTGGAAAGGGACTCGTATTCAGACTTGACGGAGCAAAATTTGCAATCTGCTCAAACATGTATACCAGGCAGGAGCTCAAAGAGGTATACAGACATGTACAGAATCTTGCACTTGACAATGTAGGCCTGAACGGCACATCAATCCCGCTTAAATTGTACGGAGGCGGTCTGATATATGACCATGTAGGAGCCGATGAGGACGTGATAAAGAGCAGTGTGGAATATGCTCTGGAGAGATCCAAGGAGGATCATCATGGTGAACTTGTATTCTTCAATGAGGAGATCAAGGACAATGATAGAATGAGGCTGCAGCTGTACAGCACAATACACAAGTGTGTGGCAAACAACATGGAGGGCTTTTTCATGTGCTATCAGCCTATAGCCAATTCCGTGACAGGACACATAGTGGGTATGGAGGCTCTTCTCAGATGGAAACATAAGGAATTTGGAGTGGTTCCACCGGGAATATTTATACCGTGGCTTGAGATGGAGCCGTGTTTCTTTGAACTTGGCAACTGGATAATAGAGCAGGCACTCACGGATGGTATGGAGATCCGCAAGATCAGACCTGATTTTGTGGTGAATGTCAATATATCAGCGACTCAGCTTGAGAATCATGGATTCAGGCAGGCTGTTGTGGATATATTAAAAAAGACGAAGTTCCCTCCAGAGTATTTGTGCATAGAGCTCACAGAGAGATGTAAGAATATGGATATAGCATTTCTGAAAAACGAGCTGGAATATTTCCGGAAACTTGGAATAAAGATCGCTATTGATGATTTTGGAACGGGAAATGCTACCTTAAATCTGCTCACGGAATTACCGATAGATGAGCTTAAGGTCGATATGTCATTTGTCAGGGGAATACAGGAGAGCAAGCCTAATCAGGTCCTTGTACAGGCGGTTGTGTCCTGTGCTCACGAACTCGGATACAAGAGCTGCATTGAAGGTGTCGAGGACAAGGCACTGTTCGATTACCTTCACAGGTATGGTTCCACTTACTATCAGGGATATCATTTCTCCAGACCGGTTTGTCTGGAGGATTTTAAGAAGCTTTTGTGACAGACGACCCGCTTGGCAATATATACATCCGCAATCACGCTTGACTTACTGCACTTCGATTGGGTGCTATCTGCATGGTGCTCCGACCGCCAAAAGGGCGTCGGCGGATCTGCGCACCAGCAAGCACCATCGAAGCACAGACGTCTGCGCTACCGATTGCCGGATATATATATTACCAAGCGGGTCTTACGTTGTGTGAGGAAGGACATTTGCGTTATATGCGGTTCCAGCAGCGATAAGGGCGTTGCTGCTTACACCTCGGCAGGAAGCATCGAAGCTCGGCAGTCCGCGCTACCGATTGCAGATATCACAGTACCCCCTTACATTGTGCTCTTTTGGGGGGATTTTGGCTTGTTTGGGAGAAAATTGTATCTAAATGAGTTTTAAAATGGTTAAAAGATACAATTCCTGGAAATTTGTGTTATTTTAGGCGTTTTTTGCAAAAAAGATAAAATTTTGTGCTATTTGACTTGCTTGCTTTAGGTTGACATAGAACATGGGCGTTGATAAGATTGGGGTAATTGTGACAATATAATATGTTGGGTGTATAGTCCCGGAGAATTCCGGCGAATGAGACATACCACATACATTGCGGACTGGGCGTATAAGGAAGCTTATGGTGCCTGGGCGGATGTTGTAAACGAGGTGTGCTCAGTAAGAAGAGAAGTGCGGTGAGAATCCGTCGCAACAGCCATTACTGTATGCAGAGCATAGACTCTGGCAAGTCAGATCGCTTGCTGTATATCCACTCGGAATAATGTGAAAGGAGACACGATTATGAAGAGAAGAATTTTTGCTGCGTGTATGGCGATGTGCACGATGGCAATGGTTGTGTTCACGGGAACAACAGGAACTGCTGTGAACGTGTATGCGGCGGCTGATGTAACGGATTCTACGATATATGCAGAGTCGGATGGTGTAACAGATTCTACGATATACACAGTGACAGACGATATGACGAATCCGGCAGTATATACAGCGACGAATGACGAGACGGATCCGGTGACAGGAACTGCGACAGAGAAAACTGCAGATGTGGCTGCGGTTGATTATACACAGGCTCTTGACAAGACTCTTGCATATCTGAGGAAGACTGCGGATGACCCTCAGTTTGGAGCTGAGTGGAATGTGATGACTCTTGCCAGATGCGGCTATGAGGATGAAGCATGGTATGGAGAATACTATGACAATATTGTGAAATATGTTCAGTCATGTGTTGAGGAGACAGGTTCTCTGAAACTCGATAAAAAGCAGTATAAGGGTACGGATAATTCCAGGGTAATACTGGCCTTAACTGCGATTGGCGCTGATGCCGCAGATGTTGGTGGATACAATCTGCTTGAGCCATTGGCCGATATGAATTATGTGACAACACAGGGAATCAATGGTCCGGTGTTTGCATTGATCGCATTTGACACGGCAGGTTACGATATTCCGAAGCTTCCGGATGGAAGTGACGGTGTTCAAACGACAAGAGAAGGACTTGTTGAATATATCCTTGGACGGGAGCTTGATGGTGGAGGATGGGCGTTTTCTGGTAGTAACGCTGACCCGGATATGACAGGTATGACAATTCAGGCACTTGCGCCGTATTACAAGTCTAACACGGAGGTTAAGACGGTGGTTGACAGGGCACTTGATGTCATGTCAGGGCTGCAGAAGGATGATGGTGGATTTGCCTCATGGGGAACTGTGAATTCTGAGAGCTGCGCACAGGTGATATGTGGATTGCTTGATATAGGAAGGGATGCCGGGACAGATGAGGCATTTGTCAAAAATGGACATTCTGTGCTGGATGCTTTGATGGGATTCTATGTTGCGAGTGCCGGCGGGTTTGCCCATGATGTAAAACAGAATGGTGAACTGGTTGTAAATGGAATGGCTTCGCAGCAGGCAGGATATGCTCTGGCTGCCTATGACAGATTCAAAAAAGGCAGGAACACACTGTACGATATGTCTGATGCAAAGCCATTATATATCCGATCCGTGGCGACAGCGGATGTGAAACTCAGCACCAGCGCGTATGTGTACGACGGCAAGGCCAAGAAGCCGGGGGTGACGGTGAAGATCGGTGACAGAGAGCTTAAGAATGGTGTGGATTACACCATTTCATATCAGAACAATGTCAATATTGGCAATTCGGCAAAGGTAGTGGTGACCGGCAAGGGGATATTCAAGGGCTCAGCCAGCAAGACATTTGTCATAAAGATGGCTGCGCCGGCTAAGACGAGTGTGTCGGCGGGTAATGGAGCAGCAGGCATAACAGTAAAGTGGAAGAAAGCGGCACGGGCTGACAGATATGTGGTTATGAAGAAGACCGGGAATGCAAAGAACTGGACGACTGTGACTACCACAAAAGCTCTGAGTTATACAGATAAAAATGTAAAGAATGGTTCAAAGTATATATATGCCATAAAGCCTGTGGGCAGTGGCGGAGCAGCCGCATATACGGCGGTGACGACATATCGGTTGAGTCAGGGAAAGATAACAAATATCAAATCTGCCGCAAAGAATAAATGTACTGTGACATATGGAAAGAATGCAGGTGCGACAGGGTACAAGGTGATGTATTCGACGGACAGCAGCTTTAAAAAATCTGTTAAGGTCTGCAGGATATCAGGCAATAAGAAAACAAGTATGACCATAGGAGGTCTTGCTGCGGGAAAGCGGTATTATGTCAGGGTTCAGGGATTCAAGAAGGTAGGAAAGTCTTATTATTACGGAGCATGGAGCAAGAC
>CAKQIY010000044.1 GCA_934247115.1 uncultured Coprococcus sp. | reverse complement strand
CCCTCACTTGTATAATACATAAAAATATAGCGTGGATATAGCATTAAACTATATCCACGCCATTTATATATCTTATATTCTATGTCAGATCAATAAAAAATACGTATCCATATCGTACATTCCCCTACAGACGTTCACATACCACCATACATCGTTTCCTGCAGAATGCTATTCCATAAGCCAGAATATCGTCCCTGCCATCTTCACGAGTCTCTCTACATATCCCGTTTAACCCTTCTCATATGTTCCGCCGCCTTCTCCCTCACATCTCCGCATGCAGGCTCTCCGTCATTCCTCATCTCGTTGAAGCGTCCTCTGTGCCGGAGCTTTCTCTGAGGAATTTTTACTGAATCTTCCGGCTCGTCGCAACCCGCCGCACCAGCCTCTTTCGTCGTCAGTACTGTCTGCTTTATATCATTTGTCTCACCTGCCGTAAGATAGTTCGCCAACGCACCGAGGTAGGTATTTCCAAGTCTGCTGAGGATCGCCTTTCTGTGGACGATATACCCTATCCTCATATCACTCTCATCCGCCAGCGGCACCGAGATTATATCCTTGCCGTTTAGCTTTTCATCTATGACACCGCTGCACACAGTATATCCATTCAGACCTATTAGCAGATTGAACAGTGTCGCTCTGTCCCTGACTCTTATATTCTTTTTTCGCTCCGTCGTAGAGAAAATTTCCTCCGAGAAATAAAATGAATTGTGCTCTCCCTGCTCAAATGACAGGTATGGATACGCCTCAAGCTCTTCATTTGTTATGATGTCATTCTTCGCCAGCGGGTGCTTTCTGCTTATGAACACGTGGGGCTTTGCCACGAACAGCTCATGGAACTCCAGGTCATTTGCTCTGAGGATCTTGTTCAGCACCTTCTCATTGAAGTCATTCATGAACAATATTCCAATCTCGCTTCTCATCCTGGCGACATCCTCTATGATCTCGTAGGTTTGTGTCTCCCTTATGCTGAAATCATACTCGTCCTGTCCATATCTCTTTATCAGGTCGACAAATGCATTTACAGCAAAAGAATAGTGCTGGGTGGACACGCAGAAGCTCTTCTTGCCGCCATCGTCCCCCTTGTATTTGTCCTCAAGGACCTTCGCCTGTTCAAGCACCTGTCTCGCATAGCCGAGGAAAACCTCCCCCTCTATGGACGGACTTATTCCCTTATTCGATCTGTTAAATATATTTATCCCCATCTCTTTTTCCAGCTCATGGATGGCATTTGTCAGGCTTGGCTGGGATATATACAGCCTGTTCGCCGCCTCAGTGATCGTGCCCGTATCCGCAACCATCACCACATATCTAAGCTGCTGAAGTGTCACGTTTTTCACCTGCTTTCTACTATTATTTTCTTAAACTGCTTTGCCGCCTCATTCAGTGGGTGCAGGCAGTCATACACAAGACATACATTCCTGTCTGGAATCTTCTCCTCGAGTGAAAGCTTTACGACCTCTTTGTTCTTCACGGCTTCCCTCGCCATCGGTTCCGGTATAAATGCAAGTCCAAGCTCACACTTCACTAGAGGGAGTATCTGATCAGTGGTGGCCGCCTCAGTGTCCGGTGCAAGCTCCACTCCATGTTCCCTGAATATCCTGTCATAAAATCTGAATGTCATGGTCTCCCTGCCCAGGCAGATCATAGGATAGCTTCTTATATCCGCAATGGACAATTTCTGCTTTCTTAGAGATGAAAATGTGGTTCCTCCGATAAGTATCTCATGGTAAGACTGCAGCATGATCTTCTTGAGCGGAGCCTCCACATCAGCCGGAGTTGTAACTACTGCAAAGTCTATACTGCCATTCTTCACTTCCTCCACAGCCTGGGGCGTTGAATGATTGTATATCTTGAGATTTATCCCCGGATACGCCATGTGAAATGCCCGAAGTCTGTCCAGCAAATATATGTTGAGCGCTGTCTCGCTGACACCTATCGTTATACTTCCGTGGGTGAGATTCTCGCCATCCGCAAGCTCATCCTCCGCTGTCAGAAGCTGTGACATGGCAGCCTCCACATATGAATAGAGCTGTTCCCCATCCCTTGTAAGCTGCACACCTCTGTTTGTTCTGACAAAAAGTATTCTTCCAAGCTGCTGTTCCAGACAGTTCATCGCCCTTGTCACATTTGGCTGGCTGTTGCCGAGAACCCTTGCCGCCTTAGTGAAGTTATGGTATCTCGCAACATAATAAAATATCTTATAATATTCGAAATTAACATTCATATTTATTTTCAACAGCAGACTGCATAACATATCCGCGGTCTGCTATATTTTCCTCCCGTAAAATTATTCACTATGCAGCAATCCCTGATATATCATTTTATTATCGCAGTCATATCAATTATGATTTTCACTTATCGCTACCCCGATAGTATAATCTAACCAGATTAAAAAGACAAGCCAACATTTATCATATGAAAGGATGCGCGTATATATGGAAGAAAAGACTATTTTCCCAAGGGAAGAAAAATCGGAAATATTATTTGAAAAGATCCTCAGGGATCCCTGGGCATGTGAAAAGCTTATGGATACATTTTGCAATTATCTATTCTGCAATGATGACTTCGACTGCAATCTCTCACCGGAAGAATTTGCAAAATCACTTCTCGCCGCTTATCTGGACAGGGATATGTCTGCGTTCCTCATGTCCATCTGTAATAATACAATGTTCGATCTTCTCCGGAATTCCTATCTTATCCCTTACCGATTCAACGCCGATGGCAAAACCAATCCCGTCATCATGACCGGAGGCCACGGCGAGCTTCTGCCAGAATTCAAAAAATCTGTAAGAGAGAAGGACTATCAGCATTTTCATGATATTTACACACATATGACACACAACGAGAATATGTATCTTGCAAAGGCGTACAGATACAGTCATGAATACACTTCTGACAACATGGAAGTCGGACAGAAGATCCTTGAGGAGTGCACCGGGGTCCTGCTCATCAGGGAGCTGCCGGACACGGTAAAGCTCAAGGAGACCGAAGCTGAGGCATACTGTGCTGTGTGGGATATCATGGTCGAACTGGAGAAAAATCTTCCCATGGCATTTGTATTCTACGGTCAGGATACTTTGGACAAACAAGGCACGCGATATGACGAGCTTGGAATATTCCTGCCGGATTCACTGCTCATGAAGAATCTGGAAAGACACGTTGCGAAAGCCGAGGCGATCATATATGCGGAAAAGTAAGAATGCCAAAAACGCAAATGCAGAATCGTACATAGACATTATGGAGAAAAATCACATGGAGATTCCCTGGCACGACTATGCCAGCGCCGACAGTAATGTGCTCATATGCAAGGCCGGTCTGATCGAAAAGGCTTCTGTCATAGGCAGAGTCGGTCTTATCATGCTCTCATGCGGAACAGGTGCATGGCGTGTCCGTACTTCCATGAACAGACTCTCCAAGGAGCTCGGTGTCACCTGTACCGTGGATGTCGGACTCATGTCTATAGAATTCAACTGCTTTGACGGTCATGACTGCGTATCACAGTCTCTATGCATCGCCAACACAGGAGTGAACACCTCTAAGCTATATAGAATGGAACAGTTTGTAGATAATTTTCCAAATGAAGAGGCTCATCTGACCGGCGAGGGAATCCATCAGAGGCTTGATGAAATAGAAAAAATCCATGCGCTGTACTCCCCTCTCCGTCTCGGACTTGCCTCTGCCCTAGCCTGCTGTGCCTTCACATTTCTTCTAGGCGGCGGGCCTGTAGAAATGATACTGGCATTTGTCGCAGCCGGAATCGGAAACCTCATAAGGACAAAGCTTATCAAACACCATTTTACTTTATATATGAACATAGCTGTATCCGTGTCAACCGCTTGTCTTGTGTACGCATTGCTGCTAAAGGCCGCCGAACTGGCATTCCATATACCCGCCTTCCACGAAGCCGGATATATCTGCTCAATGCTGTTCATCATACCGGGATTTCCATTCATCACCAGCGGCATAGACCTTTCAAAGCTGGATCTGAGATCAGGACTTGAGAGGCTTACATACTCGATCATCATTGTGCTTGTGGCAACGATGTTCGCATGGATCATGGCGCTTCTGCTGAAGCTCCACCCACAGGATTTTGCGGCACTCGACATAACACCAGGACTTCATCTGGTGTTCAGATTGATTGCCAGCTTCTGCGGTGTGTTCGGATTCTCGATCATGTTCAACAGCTCCGTGCACATGGCTGCCACAGCCGCTGCCATCGGTGCCATAGCTAACACTCTTCGTCTTGAACTTGTAGATCTTGCCGGCATCCCTGCAGCTGCCGCCGCATTTGCCGGAGCCCTCACGGCCGGACTGCTCGCTTCATTCATCAAAAGCGCCAACGGTTATCCTCGAATCTCACTGACAGTGCCGTCCATCGTAATCATGGTTCCAGGCCTTTATCTGTACCGTGCAATATACAACTTTGGAATCATGTCACTTTCCGATGCCGTGTCCTGGTTTGCAGCTGCCATCATGATCATCATAGCCCTGCCACTTGGACTGATATTCGCAAGGATCCTGACGGACAAGACCTTCAGGTACTGCACCTAATTCAAATGGAAGGGGAGCAAACACCAATTGTCAAATCTACAACCAAGGAGTATATGAACCATGAAGTTTTATCCACATAGACAAATGTCAGAATCTTTCATCACCGCTGCTTTCCTGTCAGTATCAGGAGGTCTACAGGATGCATATACCTATATATTCAGAGGAAAGGTATTTGCAAATGCACAGACAGGCAACATAGTCCTTCTCGGTCAGAACCTTGTAGACCAAAACTGGCGAATGTGTGTACACTATGCCGTTCCCCTATTATTTTTTGCGCTTGGAATTGCTGCTGCCGAGTGTATAAAACAAAAATTTCAGAATATGCAGCAGTTTCATTGGAGACAGATCGTTGTATTGTGTGAGATTTTTCTGCTTCTTATCGTGGGATTTCTTCCCATAAAGCTCAACCTTCTCGCAAATGCCATGGTTTCATTTTCATGTGCCATGCAGGTTCAGGCATTCAGGAAGGTCAACGGCTACGCATTTGCCAGTACCATGTGCATTGGAAATATCCGAAGTGGCACCGATGCCCTGTGTGCATACTTCAGGACAAAGGACAGGAGCGCCCTTTTCAAATCTCTGTGCTACTGGGCGATCATACTTTTATTTGGAATTGGAGCTGCAGTTGGTGGACACTTCATCCGTATATTCGACATGAGAACTATCTGGTTCTCCTGCTGCCTGCTGTTCGTGAGTTTCCTGTTCATGTTTATCAAGGAAGAGAGAGTATAAAGGGAAACAGACGCATAAAAAGGCGCTACGCACGGCGTCTGCGTGACATGTCGTCAAGCTCTGCTTGATGACCTACGCGCACATCAGTGCGCTTCCAGACATCATAAGGAATCTCCCGCTTTCGCGGGTCCTCCTTATGATATATAGTCTCCCCTATCGACAACTATCTGGAATCCGAATGTCTCTGCGCGCCTGTCAAGGCAGCAGCGGCACTGGGCAGATTCCTCCCCCGTGCATATCTTGTTGTCGTAGAGCTCGTATTTCTTTCGGACTGACACAGGAGACAGATTCGGCATGACCACATTTGCGCCGTGCATAAACCCACGCTCCCTGCCATCCGCCGCTATCGTTCCGAGAGATGTGGTGGATGGTATGAGTGCCTTCGGGAACATCAGTCTCAGCAGGCTTATCATCACAAGAGTCTGCCTGACCGTTCCCTGCTCCATCTTCGCAAATGGAGTCTCCTTGTGCGGAACATACGGCCCGATCCCTATCATCTGTGGCTGCAGCTTCGCAAGGAAATGCAGATCCTCAGCCAGATTCACCGGCGTCTGATACGGCGATCCAACCATGAATCCGCTTCCCACCTGATACCCAAGGCTTTTAAGATCATACAGACATCTGACTCTGTTATCATAGCTCATCGAATCCGGGTGTAATCTTTCATAATGCACCCTGTCCGCGGTCTCATGCCTCAGAAGATATCTGTCCGCCCCGGCCATCCGCCACAGCCTGTAAGTCTCATATGGATGCTCGCCAAATGACAACGTGACAGCACAATCAGGATATCTCTCCTTGATGCACCTCACTATGTCAGCTATAGCCTCATCCGAGAAGCCTCCGTCCTCGCCTCCCTGAAGCACAAATGTACGGAATCCCAGCACATATCCCTCATCGGCGCAAGCCAGAATCTGATCCTTTGTCAGACGGTATCTGTCCACATGGCTGTTGCTCTTCCTGATGCCACAATAGTAGCAATCGTTCTTGCAAATGTTCGTAAACTCGATAAGTCCTCTTATATATATCCTGTTGCCAAACCTCTGGTGAGCCAGATCGTAAGCCTTCCTTCTGAGATACTCAAAGTCACTAATGCCGTTCTGAAGGTCACTGGAATCACCTGACGTCTTCACATTCTGGGGGGATTCTTTCAGGCTTTGCCCATCCATCATCTTCATCTTTGCATTTGGCGCAGCCGTGACATCCTCTGTCCGGGACAGCACTTCTATAGCTTCAGCCAGCTCATTGACTCCCGGCAGTTCACCTCTGCCCTGTCCATATTCAAATGTCTTATCTATGATATCTCTAACTTTTCCCATATAAACTCTATACCCGGTTTACTCCATTCCATCCCTTTCTACTCCGTCATACACAGCAGACTCCTAATGTGCGCAAGTCTGGCATCAAACTGCTCATAGAAATCCTTCTCCGCATCATACATTCCCACATACATAACCTGCAGCACCAGCATGGTCTGATTTCTCGCAGTCTCATCCTCACCGGAACGCATATACTCGATAAGATTTTTCTGCATGTCCTTCTGGAACTTATGCCAGTCATTTATGTACTTCGTATACCTCGGAAGTTCCTCAGTGTCTATCCATTTTGACACCTTGACCTTAGTCCTGCCCGCACGCTCACACTCATGTATCTGCAGGATGTATCTGAATCCGTCATCGGTGTAATATCTGCCAAGTGGAAAGAGTCTGCAAAAGCCCGGTCTCGCGCTGTGTATGCTGCATCTGCCCTCGTCGTTTAAGAATGGACACTTATCCGCCGTCATCCTTATATTTGGCAGTACCAGGCCATCCACCACATTTACCTCAAGCTCCTTCTCAAGGAGCTGTGTGAAGTTCTTTCCAGTCTCTCTGCAAAGCCTCATCACATCCAGTGGATCAAGAATGATGGAACTTCCCATCCCTGTGCAACAGGCATGACACCCCTTGCACTCATCGCAGTACGCCTTAACCATGTCATTTGCATCGTACAATCTTCCATCTGAGATATCTTCAAGTTTCTCATTTCTAATCATAGCCATAATCCTCAATCATTTTAGTATTTGTCTACAGAACGCCATACTTGATTCGCACCCTGTCAAGCTTCTCAAGAAATGGCCTTGCCAGCAGCCATAAGAAAATAACGGTTGCCACACCATGCACCACGTCAAATGGGAATCCCGTCACATATGACGCTACGATCATGCTCCTGTTCACATCCGGCTGCCAGATTATCACCGACGCCGGATTCATTATTCCGCCGTATATCAGTATACAGATAAGTGCACCGAATATGCACAGTCCAAGCTTTGTCGTGTTCTTTGTCCGCACTCCGCTTTTGGAGAAGAAGAGTCCCGCCAGGAACCCCACCAGTCCCATGGCAAACATCTGCCATGGAGTCCACGGACCCTGCCCCATCAGGAAATTAGACACGAACATGGACATTGCGCCGACCACAAATCCTCCTTCACAGCCAAATGCCACTCCGGATATGATCACTATGGCCATGGTCGGGCTGAAGTTCGGGAGCATGAAGAATGCCGCCCTGCCCGTGACGGCCAGAGCACACATAACCGCCAATATGACTATATCCCTTACCTTGGGCTTTCTTCCCTCAAATGATACGAAGAACGGGATCATTGCCTCTATTATAATCAGCAGAGATATAAAATAATATTTTTTGTCTCCAAGTCTCTCGCATCCAAACCATATCGTAAGTGGAATCATAACGAGCATAGCCACTATGCTGAATATCGTTCTCCTGACGGATCTGTGACCGGCAGCTTCCATGACGATATCCTCGTTCTTCTTTCTGGTAACAGGCCTTATAGCAAGGAGCAGCCCCGCTATGGCACATATCATCAATCCATACATAGCCAGATATTTCCATCCCTTTGACGTGATGGTCATTCCTCTCTGCACAAGATCTGCCAGATTGGACTGGGCCATGGTCTGCCAGAAGCAGAATATGATGATGACCGACGTGACCGATATCGTGATTATCTGCCACCATTTCAGGGGATCAGCTTCGCGCTCCTTCGTCAAAGTTATGTCCTTTATTATAGCATCATCGTCGATCCTGTTTCCGTCTCCACATACCGTTCTCGACTCCTGTACTCCATATGCCTTCAATATATCAGAAACAGTAACCGTACCGCAAAGTATCCCCTGGGAGATCCTTGCCGCCGCAGTGGTGAAGAAATTGTTGCCCGTCAGATATTCCTGTACACCATTCACTGTGGCAAGCTCTCCATCGAACAGCAACGCTATGCGGTCTCCCGCCACAGCGCAGAATTCCACGTCATGACTCACCACCACTATGGTCTTGCCATGTCGCTGCAAATCTCTGAGCATACACTTGAGTTCTGCCTTAAACCCATTATCAAGACCCTTTGTCGGCTCATCCATGAGCAAAATATCAGGATCATACAGAAGCACCTTTGCAAGTGCCAGCCTCTGCTTCTCTCCTCCTGACAGATCGTAAGGATGTCTGTCCAACAAATGCTCCAGCTTACAGAACCTCACTATGTCCACCAACTTTTTTCTGTCACTTGCGTCCACCAGTTCTTCCCGGACAGAACGTCTTGTGAAAAGCAGCTCCGGATTCTGCGGGAGCATGCCCACACTTTTACCTTGTTTTATCTTTATTCTTCCACGGTACGGCTTATTTACCCCCGCTATAAGGGAGAGCAATGTCGACTTGCCGCACCCGTTGCTTCCATTTATCATGAGTATCTCGTTCTCGTATATGTCAAGATCCAGACCTCGAAGTACTTCCTGCGAACCCTTATCATATCTGAAGTGAACCTCATCTATCCTGACTGCCCAGGACTTGTCCTGACGATTCGTAATTTTTCTTGTAGTTTCTCCAGCGCCACGATCAGTTTTGTGGCCATCAGTCTCCCTGACATCCCCTTCATCCACCAGCACATACTCGGGCGCAACCTCATGTCCCGATTCCCTGTATTTACTGTCAAACTGTGACAACCAGTTTCGCCCCTCCGCTACGGTCACCGGAGATTCACCCGAACCATCAAGCCCCAGATACACCTGGACAGCCGCCGGCATGGAGAGAAACAATCCATTTCTGTTTATACCTTCTCCCTTTAACCTCTGGTCTTCATTTTTCAGAGTGGCAGCAACCTCCTTGACAGTTCCCTGACACAGCACTGTGCCCTCATCCATGACCACCGCTCTGCTGCACACCGGAAGCACCTCCTCCAGTCTGTGCTCAGTCATGATAATGGTCGTGCCAAGCTCCCTGTTGATTCTCACAAGACATGCTATAAATTCATTCGCAGCTATCGGATCGAGCTGGCTGGTCGGTTCATCCAGTATCAACACCTCCGGGGACAAAGCCATGACCGACGCAAGATTCACCATCTGCTTCTGTCCGCCAGACAGCTCTGCGACACGCCTGTGGAATATCCCGGATAACCCGAAGAATGAACACATCTCCGCAACGCGTCGTCTAATATATCCATTATCGTATCCCAGGCTCTCCAATCCAAATGCCAGCTCATGCCATACCTTGTCCGTGACAAGCTGCGCATCGACATCCTGCTGTACAAATCCGATCTGTTTTGCCGACGTCCGGTCATCCATCTCCTTCAGACTTCTTCCCTTGAACTCTATCTTCCCGGACAATCTTCCGTGTGGAGCGATACTTGTCTTCAACTGTCTCAGAAGTGTGGTCTTTCCGCATCCGGAACTTCCCAATATGACCACGAATTCTCCCTGCTCCACTGATAGAGTCACATTTTTCAATGCATCAGGCAGATATTTCTCGCCAGAATCATCATTGCTATCGGGATATGCAAATGTCAGTTCTTTTATATCTAATATATTCACGGCTTCTCCTTTGTCACATTTTGCTAATCCTAACATTCTCTTTTGCCTGCATATATATCGGAACGCATATAAGGCATACATACACTACATACATACTTACAGTGAGTGTACCACTTACACTTCCTCTTATAGACGGATAATACCAGAACGCAAATCCTCCGCGCACACTGCCAGCCAGCACATATAAACCACACATGAGAATAAAAACGAGGGTTTTAGCATCACTTTTTCTAAATCTATACATTGAATATGCAGATCTTCCGGGAAGTCCATATCCCCTTGATCTCATACTGTCTGCAGTGACAAGCGCCCGTTCAAGAGCCCAGGTTACAACGGCAGAAAACACATGGCAGCCCGTTCTAATTCTCACAAAATGCGAACCTTTCGTTTTATATCCAGATGCCCTCTGAGCTCTGTACACCTTTCCAAACTGTCCTGCTATGTCCGGAATAAACCTCAGTGTCATGGAAAGTATCAATGACAACACTGGCGCCGCCTTGCCGAACAGATACACCATCTTGTCCGATGATATAACACAGTTAAAGCATGAAAACCAGCATATCACTGTCACCAGCATAAACGCAGCCATGATTCCATACATTATAGACTCCAATGTCAACGGATTTCCAGACGGAAAATACGCGAGTATCGTCACGCCCTGATGGCTGAACGCCGGATTGATAAGCGCCGTCAGCAATATAAGAGGGATCATATATTTTATATTTGTCCTGAAACCATCATACCCCCGAAGCAATACCGAGTATACAAATGCCCCTATAAAGGACATGCCCAGGCACACCGGATGGGTAAATGCCAGGGCATATCCTATAGTGAATATAAAGTATACCAGATTGACTATAGGGTGATATGTGGAAAATGAATCCTGTCTTTTCACAATTATATTTTTATCTCCTATCAATCACTATGTCCAGTACCCATGTCTCAGCGAATCTGTCAATGCATCTCGGATCCAACATCTGCTCCCAGGTCACATGTATAGAGCCATTTTATCACATCTCCCTGCTTGAGTTCATAGCTTGAACAGCCATAATTCGGGAACCAGCCATTTACCGAGTACATCCAGCCTGAGCCATCACCACAGTCAAATTCATACAGATTGTGAATTCCTTCTATATAATAACTTCCATACATAGGCGTCCATGAATATTCAAGCTGTATACCATAATCTCTGCACACCGACTTAAGCACTTCGAATACTGTGTCCCCCTCCTCAAATGTGGCAGTCACAGTTCCCAGAATGACACCATCATCAGGTACATAGTCCTTTTTCTCCGGTCTTAGCAGTTCCAGGTTGTCAAATATTGTAGAACATCCTATTGATATAGTGCAACTGTAGGTTTTCTTCGGCGCCTCAGTTGTATTCTCTGTGGTTGCCTTTGTCGTGGCAGAAGAATCAGCAGTTGTCTTATCCGGTTTCCGCTTTTCCGTAGTTGTCGTGGTCCCCGGTTTCTTCTCAGTTGTTTTTTGAGACTCCGTGGTGGTATTCTTCTTTGTAGTAGCCTCCGTCTTCTTCTCCGTGGTTGTCTCAGTATTTCGTTCCGTCACATTCTCCGATGTGCTCTCAGCGGAAGTCTGATATTCTGTTTTCGATGTATCAGAATCCGAATGAGTTCCTGAGGAGGTATCGGTTACAGAACTGTCTGATTTCTTTTTCTTGTCATTCCCTGCATCAGTATTTTCCTCTGTCGCACCCTTCGTTGCCTCGGTCAGTTCCGCGCCGCCTGCAGCTTCGGTCGTGACTCCCTCTTCGGTCTTTTCCAGCTTGAAGCCTCTGGCCCCCGGCGCATTTCCTCCGTACCAGAAAGCCCACACCAGGATCAGCAGAACAACCACAGCTCCGCCTATATGTTTCTTATATTTCTTTACAAATTCTTTGATTTTATCCATATCCCTACTTCTTTCGGATCACAACATTTGCAGTCTTGCTCCATGCTCCGTAATAATAAGACTTTCCTACCTTCTTGAATCCCTGAACCCTGACATAATACCGCTTTCC
>CAKQIY010000043.1 GCA_934247115.1 uncultured Coprococcus sp. | reverse complement strand
ACTATAAGCTGAAGTCCCTCTACAAGGAATGTTGCTGTTCCAGCCTGGAACTTCTGAATATTGCCAATTACATTGAGCACGATAGCTGTGAATGTAACGGCGAGCATTATCAGCATAGGTGGGTAGAGCATTGCATGCTTTCTGTTCGTTGCTTTGAGGAATACTGCTACTCCTATAAGTACCAGGGCTGCAAGCATCTGGTTTGCTGATCCGAAGAGCGGCCATACGTTTGAATATCCACCCTTGCAGAGAAGGTATCCAAAGAACAGTGTTATAACTGTTGCAAAATACTTGTTTGTGAGCACCTTCTGCCATGCAGGCATCTTGGATGTATCTGTTGTGTCTCCCATGAAGAGCTCCTGGAATGACATACGTCCGATACGTGCAACTGAGTCAAGTGATGTAAGAGCAAGAGCAGATACACACATGGTCATAAATACATTTGCAACTGAGTTTGGAAGTCCAAACTTCTCGAGGAATCCTGCGATACCCTGTGAGAAGATCTGGAAAGGTGTAAGACCCTCCGGAGCCTTGCCGCCAACTGCGACAGCACCAACTACTATAAGTGAGATAACTCCGAGGAGCGTCTCAAGGATCATTGCACCGTAACCTACGAAAAGCATATCTTTTTCATTCTTTACTGTCTTTGATGATGTTCCTGATGAAACAAGGCTGTGGAAACCGGAAACCGCACCACAGGCGATCGTTACAAACAGTGTTGGGAACAGATAACTCTTAACACCTGTTGATGATACAACTGTGAAGCCATTGAAAGCATTCAGGTTCATGTCCGGATGTCCGACCAGAACACCGACAAATGCACCGATCAGCATGCCTACCAGCATGAATGTTGTCATGTAATCTCTTGGCTGCATGAGTAACCACATTGGAAGTACTGATGCGAGGAAGAGGTAAGCCATGATTACGTAATTCCACTGGTCACCATTTAAGTACCAAGGAAGCTTCATACCTACTGCAAACATTGCAACGATGAGGACGATGGCTACTATAGCTTTGAGCCACTCCTTCATATTCCTGCATGTCTTCATAACCACACCGAATACCATGGCTACTACTATGAACAGCATTGAAACTGTTGCCGCTGCAGCACCATTGAAGTTCTTTGTCACAGCTCCATCAGCTCCTGCTGTGAAACCGTTAAATGTCGATGAAACCATCGATGTAAATGCTGCTATAACAAGAAGTGTAAAGAGCCAGCAGAACAATGAGAAGAATCTTCTTCCAGCCTTGCCTATGTACTTCTCGATGACAAGTCCTATTGACTTTCCACCATTTTTAACTGATGCATAAAGTGAACCAAAATCCTGAACGGCACCGAAGAATACGCCTCCGACAAGCAGCCAGAGCAGAACCGGCACCCATCCGAACATGGCTGCGATGATAGGTCCCTGGACAGGGCCTGCACCTGCTATCGATGAAAACTGATGTGCGAATACTGTAAGCTTTGACGATGGTACATAATCCTTTCCATCCTCGTTTGCAACTGCAGGGGTCTTTGCATTTGGATCTACGCCCCACTTCTTTGCAAGCCATCTTCCATAGCCAAGATAGCCAGCACCTAAAACTACTACTGCGATAAGAATGATAACTAAACTATTCATATCTTTCTCCTTTCTCCCGCCTTGCAGCGGCTCCTTTTTTTAGTATATGCCTGCTCATGAATCCGTAATGACCTCAAGCTGGCTGATACATGATTTATTCGTACAAAGAGTTTATACATAAAAAACACATTAAAAAAGGCTTCCGTCTCTATGCAATCTCATAAAGACGAAAGCCTGTATACTTCCGCGTTACCACTTTATTTGCCATCATAAAAGGATGACCTCTCTGATCTCATCTCGCCTGACCACTACTCACTGTCTATTGAAATAAGCTTCTATGTAACGGTAGAAAACCGGTGACACCTAATGTCTCTGGCATCTCATGACCAGGGAATTCAGTGCACTGCTCGCAGAGGATAATCATCAAGGACATACACCGTCTCACACCAACCGGCGGCTCTCTGAAGTATGCGATCTTTGACGACCGTATTCTGTTCTTTGCATTTGCTCTTTGTTCGTTACATAAACTAGCACCGAAGTATTTTATTGTCAACCCATTTTTTCAAGTAAATGAAAACTCGTATTTTTTTCAAGTATCCCAACGATATATGTGCGCCTGCCCCACATTTTTTCTTGTGAAAACAAAGCATTTCTACCATCGACACTCAAGGAGTTCAGACTGTCGCTCTCCCTTTTAGCCCGACCGGAATCTGCGCCAGGAGTATTGCGGCAAATATCAGCCCGCATCCTGCAAGCTGTCTTACCCCCATACGTTCTCCAAGGATGATCCAGCCGGCAATGACAGAGAATACCGACTCAAGACTCATGATCATGGATGCGACTGTAGGATTTAATCCGTTCTGTCCAACTATCTGAAGTGTATATGCCACTCCGCATGACAACACTCCTGCATAGAGTATCGGAATCCACGCACTCAATGTACCGAGAGGCTGCACCCATGCCGCAATACCCGCCACACTGTGATGCATCTCCGAGAAAAACGCCGGGAATATGCTGAGAATCCCGCATACCCAGAACTGTATACATGACATTCTGACTCCATCCACAAGCGGTGAGAAGTGGTCTATCACAAGTATATGTACTGCAAAAAGCAATGCACATACAAGCACCATAAGATCACTGCTCTGAAATGACAGTGAGCCGCTCATACAAAGCAGATAAAGCCCCACCACAGCTATAACTATTCCAAGCCATATATTCCAGCCACACTTCTTCTTCAAAAACAGACCCAGGATTGGAACCAGCAATATGTAACACGCTGTGAGAAATCCCGCTTTTCCCGCCGGTGTTCCCATATAAAGTCCAAGCTGCTGTGCAGAGCTTGCCAGGAATAGAACAGTTCCACAACATATACCGCCAATCACAAGTCTCTTTCTATCTGATCTATTACTCGGTTTCCTGTCAGATGGTTTTATCCTGTCAATTATAAATATGACCGGTATGAGAACAGCACCGCCGATCAGTGACCTTATTCCGTTGAAAGAGAACGGTCCAACCGCATCTCCTCCCTGTCTCTGCGCAACAAAGGCTACGCCCCATATAAAAGCTGTCAAAACCAGCAGCAGTGAATTCCTTACCTGTCTACTCTTCATCTGTGAAACCTCTCGTTCTTTTTAGTCAGTGCCACAGCATACAACATACAGGCACTCTATTAAGTGTTGAGAATTGAACTGAGAAAAGCCTTTGTCCTGTCATTCTGCGGATCCCCGAACAGCTGCTCCGGAGTTCCATCCTCAACTATGATCCCATCAGCCATAAATATAACACGGTCAGCCACTTCCCTGGCAAACCCCATCTCAAGCAGCAGTTTTTGCTGTGTTTCTTTATCAATCCTCTCAACAGTTTTATCATTTTCCCGGTGAAGAAACAAGTCCCCATGTATATATATTTTACCGTTTTACTACATACACAAAAAACGGCAATGGAGTTTGATATGGCTCCATTGCCGCTTTTTAATATCCCGATTCCAGCCTTTGTTCAAATTCATCCTTTGGAAGGGGCTTATCAAACACATATCCCTGTACTATATCACAGCCAAGCTTTTCCAGATAGTCAAGCTGCTGATTTGTCTCAACGCCCTCCGCAACCGACTTTTTCCCGAGCCTTCCTATGAGGTCTATTATGCTTGCAAACATTACTATATCCTGGTGCTTATTATTGTTTACATCGTCAAAAGGTATCAGCGATTTGTCTATCTTGATGGTATCAAGGTCAACCTTTTTGATCATGTTGAGCGAAGAAAATCCTGTGCCGAAATCATCTATGGATGTACTTATGCCTCGTTCCTTGAGTCTTCCTATCACGCTGGACATGATCTCATAATTCTGATAATCCTCACTTTCTGTGAGCTCTATCTCAATATAGCTTCTGTCTATCCCAAATCTGTCTATGGTACCGGTTATGCGTTCCACCAGATCGATTTCTTCCAGATGCCTTCTGGAAAAATTGACTGATACAGGCACTATCTTCTGACCTTTATCCAGTCTGCTCTTCAAAAAACCGCATACCTGCTCTAGCATATAGTAGTCCAGCCTGCACACGCTGCCCTCTCTCTCAAGCTGCGGTATAAATCTTACAGGTGTAACCACCTGTCCATCTCTCACCCAGCGGACAAGCGCCTCCGCACCATATATACTTTTGTCCGAAATCCTCACCTTTGGCTGATAATATACCATAAACTCACCCGCGGCAAGTGCCTGCGGAAAAGCAGCCAGGATCTCCTGATCATCCATAAGATGCTTCTGAATCTCTTTTGTAAATACCACTATAGAGCCCGCTCCGTTTTTTCTGGCAGCCTGATACGCAATGCTGGTTCTGGCCATGACTTCCCTTGGCTTAGTAACTCCTTCCAGACCTGCTATACCCGCTGTAACACCCAGCTGAAATTCTCTTTTGACAGATCTAAACTCATGACTTATATGGACATCTTTAATCTTGTTTATAAAATCAGACACATTCTCATTACGACAGATCACAACGAAATTATCTCCACCAAGCCTTGCTATCAACTCATCGCTGTCAAGATACGTTTTCACCATCTGCGCATAATTTCTAAGTATCACATCTCCCTGTGAATAATCAAAAATCTTATTCACATACTTGAAATTGTGGATATTAAAAAAGATGCCTGTATAATCACCAATCCGTCCGGTTTTTATCAGATTCACCGCATGATACATCAGGGAATCCTGATTGGCAACACCCGTGTTGATATCTGTATGCATGATCTTTTCAAGCATGCACTGAGCCAATGTCCGGTTGTACTGAATAAATATCTCCCTAAATATAAACCTGTGTGTCTGTATCTCCTCTTCTGAATAACACGGACCATATGGGTAATCCTTGATAAACACGGTGCCACCGGTTCTGATCTTCATCTCTATATCAACCGGGATACCCAATTCAGCCCCTTCTTCCTCGTATAATACCGCGCTGTTTCTTTCTCCAAGCGGCATAAACCTGTTTTTCGGAATATCGACAGTAATCTCCGCCTTTCCCAGCCTGAGCCTGTCAGCAATAACAGCAAGACCATTCCTTATGCACTGGATTCTCTGCTGCTGTGTATCTGCATCACCACCTATGCACTCGAAGAATTCTTTCATCCGGCTGTCCATTTGTATGCTTTTATCAATTGTATTATCCATTTTCTCTCCTCCAGCCTTCAATACATCTTACATTATAGCAGTGGTGAAATGAATGCACAATGTATTATCCTACCCCTGGCGCCTTTTACCCCAGAAAAACAAGGCAACTGTGCCAGGTCCTGTATGGCTTCCTATGGTAGTTCCTATATAATTGATCTCCACCTTGCCGTCAAGCTTTGGAAATCTCTCCTCGACAAGCCTTGCCACAGCCTCGGCATCCTCCATACATGCCGACTGCGATATATAACACTTACCGGAATAATCAAGCCCGTCCTGTGCATTCTCCTCCATGCGCTTTACGATCTCCTGAATAACCTTCTTTTTACCTCTTATCTTTGATCTCGGTATCAGCCTTCCCTCGTCATCCATGTTGAGAAGCGGACATATTCCCAGTATTGTGCCAACTGTTCCAGCAGTCTTGGATATTCTTCCGCCTCTGATATAAAACGTGAGATCCGTTGAGAAGAACCAGTGGTTCAGATCCAGCTTATGCTGTTCTATCCAGTCATGCAGCTCGTCTATTGACTTTCCTTCATCTCTCATTCCTGCCAGCGTGTCCATGATAAGACCATAGCCCGAGGACGCTCCCAGAGAATCAACCACATAGAGTTTCCTGTCAGGGAATTCTTCCTCCAGATCCTCTCTGGCAATATTTGCAGAGTTTACAGACCCGCTTATTCCCGATGACAATGTCAGGTGAAGTATGTCATACCCCTGTTCAAGATAAGGTTTCCAGAAATCATAATATTCATCTGAGTTCACCTGTGAGGTCTTCGTAGCCGCACCTTCTGCCATCTTCCTGTAAAATTCTTCAAATGGCATGGTCTGTCCCAGGTCATCCGGATGTTCCACACCATCAAGCTCGTAGTGAAAGCATATATATTTTACACCTATTTTGTCAAAATGCTCCTTTGAAAGATCTGCTGTTGAGCAGCAGCTCAAGATATACTTTGCCATGTTTATCCACCTCTCCAATATATTTATGATTACGTTTTTTTACATTCGCGTTTTCTTTTAATTTAGTATTCGCCTTTTCTTTTAATTTAACATCCACTTTTTCTTTTCATCGTTTCTTGCTTCCTATTGTATCATTATCCGCACTTTATTCATAGTCATAAATACGATAAAAAACAGACAAAAACATCCACAACACGTTGTTTTAAAAACCATGTCGTGGATGTTAATATATATGATCATTTGTCATTTAAAATACAGTGGTTATCGCAAGTCGTTCCTCTATAAGCTTCTTGGCCGTGTTGAACCGGTCAAGATAATCACCGGATATAATTTCGCAGCTTACTCCATGACGATCAAACCACGCCTTGAGCAAATCACTGTAATGCCTTCTCTCCCGCATTATATCCTCATTCCGGGTTCCGTCCTGGACAAAATCCGTTCCATCAGGATCAAGGAACAGCACCAGATCCCATTCATTTGTTGCATTTATCGCACCTGCCATATCCGTGAGCCTGCGTTTTTGTCCGTCATCATCCATGAGCAGATCACAGTAGAATCCTGTAGTCAGCGCATCAGTATCCACAAACAACAGCCTGTTGCTATGCCTGGCTACCCTGCGGACCTCGTCCTTCTGTCTGATGAAATTCTCCACCAGATCATCTTCAACCATGAACTCCTCTCCACCCGCATACTCACAGGTGTCACGCCCTATCTCCCGTACAAAATTCGTGTTATATGCCAGCGCAAGATTCTCAACCAGTGTGGATTTTCCTGTGGATTCACCGCCAACCACCAGTACCCTTCTGACGTAGTGATCCCTGCACACCTTTGGAATATACTCCCAGTGTGCCGTCGCCCACTCACGTATCTCTGTCGAGGATACCGGAACCTCCGCCCTGTCAAAGTACACAACCTCACTCTCCGGACAGTACAGGCTCTCAAATCTGCCGGTTCCAAGATAATCCGAACCACAGAACACTGCATCTATAGGCTTTCCTATCATGTCCTTGATATCCTGCGCTCCCTTTTCCCAGTAATAATCCGTATTGTATTCTTCTTTTGAGACCGCCTTATCCTCTATCATGATTATCTTCACATTTGGCAGATGTCTTGTGCTGTTGAGTATCCAGCGATATCTCAGTTCCTTAGAGGTGGACTCTCTGCCCTCGCACCAGCTTATCATCACATATAGTTCCTCGCACATCGCCGCAGCACGTATGATGTCGTGGATGTGCCCTATGTGAAGTGGATCAAATGAACCTCCATACATTCCCACCTTGTATCTGTACATCAATTGTCAGCCTCCCTTACTCTGTCGCTATGCCGTTTTCGAAAACGTGTACTTCGTCCAAACGATTCCTTCTGACCTCACGTTCCCATCTGACACACATAATAACGGCGTTTCCAAGGTACACTATCCACATGAGCAGCGTCGCTATGTTGTCATTGCCACTCATAAAGTTTTGTGCCCACATATATATTGTAAACACATCTACTACGATCCATATCCACCACTGCTCCGCGAACATCCTTACAGATACAACCATCGCCACAACCGATGAAACCGTTGTAAATGCATCCACAAATGGCATGGCATCCCCAAGTCTCTTCAACAACAGTCCATACAGGAAGGTGCCGAGTGCCACCGCCAGCACCATGAATATCCTGCCAACCGCCTTCATGTGTTTCTTTCTGACCTCATGCGTCTCATCGTCCATATGCCTTGACCATACATAGAATCCAACAAACTGCATAGGCACATAATATAGCGCATTGAGCATCGTCTCTCCGTACAGCGCAGCCTTATACGATATGATCGCATAAAGCACAGTATTCACAAGACCGAATATGTACGCTGACAACTTTCCTTTTCCCGTGCACACTACACAGATCACACCTGTGGTTGATGATACGATTCCCATAACCGTATCATCCCAGTATATGGACAGTCCCACGATGACCGCACATGCGATAAGCAGCCAGGTGATCTCCAGCTTCTTCCAGCCCTCTATCTCATTTTTTATAAATTTCTTAAATGTCATCTATTCATTCCTCCCCTTTTAAACATCAATCCACTACACTATACTATCTACTTTCTTGCATCCTTCCTTCGTGTGAACAGTTTGGCAGGTCTGTATCGCTCACCGGACTGATATGCATCAGTCTCCTCAACATATTCCGCAATCTTTCTTCTGAAGTTAGGTGTGGTGAGTTCCATGTCCCATATCTGTTCATATACATTCTGAAGCTCAGTGAGTGTAAATCTCTCCGGCAGCAGGTCAAATGCCAGCTTCATATCTCTCCTGACATCCTCCCGCAGTCCGAGCACCGCTTCCGTTATGATCCTGGCGTGGTCAAATGCCAGTCCTTCACATTCCTCTATATCGTAACTGTCCGAGCTTCGCCCGCATGAGCTCATATCTGTTCTTCGCAGCACTGCAGTAAGCTTTATATCAGAGTCTGCATCCTTGAGAACCAGCCTGTATCTTTTCTCATTTCGAACTTTACATGAAGCTTCAACTTCATTTTTCACAATTTCTTCGCCTGTGCATGACACCTCTGTTGCCTCTGCCACCTCCGTTGCCTCTGTCAGTTCAACTGTAAACCATCTCGCATCCTGTGCGTCATCTCCTGCCCTAAGGCGACAGTCTCTGCCGTTCATAAGCGCCATATAAGTTGATGATATGACCCAGCCTCTCGGATCTCTGCCCGGCTCGCCATATACTCCGACAAGCTTTACATATGCATCTTCTATACCCGTCTCTTCGCAAAGCTCTCTTCTGGCTGAATCTATGACATCCTCGCCTTTTCTGCAGAACCCACCGGGCATAGCCCAGCTTCCTTTATATGGGAATCCACCTCTTCTTATCAGGAGTATCTTGAGCTTCTTCTCCTGAAGTCTTCTTGCATCCTCGCACTCGTCATCCTTCATAACTGAAAATACAACCACATCCGCGGCAACAGATGGTCTGTCATATTTTGTCAGGTCATATCTGGCGAGGAATTCCTTCTCATCGTCACTCATCTCATATGTCTTCATAAGTCTGCTTCATCCTCCTATACATTTCAGCCGTTATCTGATTATATCAACCTGACACATCGACATGGTGGCGAGCGCAGCCTCATGACTCTCCGGAGTCACTCCGGCACAGCATCTCGCATCAACCTTCACATTTATCTCAGGGTACAGTGCCTTTATGATGAGTGCATTGGACACAACACAAATGTCTGTGCAGAGTCCTGCCATCTCTACATCCTGAAGATCGAAGTCTCCCCAGCCTGTATATCCAAAGCTGGTCTTGTTGATGTATATAGCGCCCGGAACCTCAAGACCATCTGCGATCTCCCAGCCTCTGGTCTCCTCTATACAGTGAGGAACCGGAAGATGCTTTCCCTCGTTGGTTTCCATGTAGTTCTCATAATGTGTATCCCTTGTGAAGATGATCTCATCCCCGCGGTCAGCATACTCTTTTATCTTATCTTTCACATTCTCCACGATGGCAACAGCCTCCTTTGTCCCGAGTGCTCCATCGATGAAATCATTCTGCATGTCAACTACTATAAGTGTCTTTTTCTTGTTATTGTCCATAATTCCTCTCCTTTTCCATTCGGCTATTATTATCATTTCGATAATATCTCCAGGTTGTTTATATGATATTATCAATTTGATAATATGTCAACCCATTATTTGAAACTTACTAAAAAAACGGCAGTCCTGACATGCCATGTTCCAAACCGAACCTGTATGCCAGCACTGCCGTGCCATTATATTTCAATTACATTTAATTATATGCAAATACGCTGTCAGTTCACACTCTGTCTCAATTTTCTTAGAAGTACAAATGCAAAGAATAGAACTGATATAACCGCAAATACCGCACCCACAAATCCTATATACGATATCGCACCTTTGTCGCACACTATTCCGCCGATCCAGCTTCCCCCACCTATACCAAGATTGAAAAGTCCTGAATATATGGCTGTCGCCACGGCAGAGCCCTTCTCATCCACACTTCTAATGACCTCCGACTGAGTAGTTACGTTAAACGCCATGGCCGTGATTCCCCAGAATGCGCAGAGAATGACCATAGTTGCCAGGCTCTTTGATGCTGGAAGCAGAAGCAGCAGCCATACAAGAAGCGTAGCCATAACTGTACCTATAAATGCAAATCTATGTCTGTCATACAGCTTTGAGAACAGATAACTTCCAAGAAGTCCCATGGCACCAAATATCAGGAGCACTATGGTTATGACATTGTTCTGCAGCTTTGCAACCTGCTGCATGAATGGTTCTATATAACTGTAAACTGTGTAATATCCAAGCACAAAAAGTATGGTCTGGACATACAGACAGATGAGCACCGGATTCTTCAGGAGTGCCGGGAGATCCTTTACATGGAACTGCTCTCCGCTCGCTATCTTCGGGAAAACAAACGCCATATATACGAGCACTGCAAATGCTATGATTCCGACAATGAGAAACGTAACTCTCCATCCCATATACTGTCCCACAAGTCTTCCAAGCGGCAATCCGGCTATGGTCGCTATGGAGGTTCCTGTTACGACCATGCTGAGTGCAAATGACCTGTGCTCCTCATTTACCAGTCTTATTGCAACCGGTGAGGCTATGGACCAGAATATCGCATGGGTGCAGGCAACACCGATTCGGGACGCCATGAGCACTCCATAGCTCGGTGCAAGCACCGACATGATCTGACATATTCCAAATAATGCGATCGTTCCCATGAACAGTTTTCTGAAATCGATCTTCGACACCAGAAGTATGAGCGGGAGGGACAGCAGCATGACTATCCATGAATATACTGTTATAAGCATGCCCGCCTTCGACTCTGATATACTGAACGAACCCGCTATGTCCGTCAGAAGTCCTATTGGCATAAACTCCGATGTGTTGAATATGAATGCCGAAATGGTCATTCCCACAAGCGGAAGCATTTCTTTTCTCGTCATTCTACTCTTCATATTTATTCCTCTTCCTTTTTTATATGGTCTTATCTATATTTTTGTCGTGATAGTATGAGTGATCGGACTTTGCTTTATTCGCTTTCAAACAAATCATTTCTTCTAATTCCAATCATCAGCCACATATTATAGGAAAGATGAAAAACAGTCAATGCAATTTTGCATGATTATAATGTCCAAATGTTAGATTTTGTCAGCACTTCCCCGGATTTACATATGTTGATCAATCTATGTCCTATTCAAGTTCTTCCAGTGCCTCAAAGTAATTCTCCATCCACTGAGTCTGTCTGATTGTTCTCTCGTCAGCCTCATCGGGTGCCTCTATATCCTCCGGCCACTCATCACCCTCAGAAAGTTCCTGAACTGTCAGCCAGCTGTCCGCAGCCTCAAACTGTATGACTCTTCCGTCATCGCTCTCCAGGCTCACCAGCACCATCAGTGGTTCACCCGGAAGTCTCTCCTCACAGCCGAAATCTGCCTCGTCAATTCTCTTTATTGTCCACATATAATCACACCTCTTTTTTGTTCTTTTCCGCTTTCTCTCTGAAAGCTATTTACAATGTCCATTGCAATTCGCCTATCTACCTCTTTCAAATTTGTTTCAATATATTGGCTGCCTTTTGGATCTCCTACATATCCGTTTGGGATAAGTGCCTTATCCTCTGCCGCTCCATTACACCATTTTCTTTTCTATCAGAAGCAGTCTGCTTTCGATAGTTTTGTTATACCTGATACGAAAAATTCTTCAAGTAGGTTTTTCGCAAAAGAAAAGAGGTGTCGCAATTTGCTAACACCTCCACACCTTTTAACTCAATTTATTTCTTTTTAACTCAGTCACTGTTAAAAGCAAAGTTTTTTAGTTGTTTGGGCTTTTATTGAAAATTTCTGCCCATAGAGGCTTTCTTGTCCAGTATACTCAATTTCAAATGTTCTATGCTCTTTTTATATAAGCTCTTTATCCAAAAGGAAATCAATCACATTGATATTCAAAATGCCGTTATCATCATACCAACGCTTTCCTATATCTTTCCTTACAACAATTTTAGGGAAAGAATCTCCTGTAAGCGTAAATGGTCTAAGTTCTACTTCTGCTTTTTCATCAGTAGGCATTGCATACGCCGACTGGATATAGGTTCGTTTTCCTCCTGAATTTAC
>CAKQIY010000042.1 GCA_934247115.1 uncultured Coprococcus sp. | reverse complement strand
AATTGGTGGATCCTCCGTTGTAGGACAGAGTTGCCTGATTAGTAAATGTTGCCATTACTTTACCTCCGTGTTGTGTTATAAGAGGTTTATATACCTCTGATATAAAATATGTGCGGAGGAGGCTTGGGGTTACAGATATTACTCACCATCTGTGACCCATTTATGTTATACTAAGAATAATTATGCAATTCGGAAGTTTTGGCAGTCATTGCCGAAGGCGGCTCAGATGACTGGTGTTCTATATACATACAGGAGGAATGTAGGTGAGAAAGAAAATACTGCTGTATCTCACAGCTTGTGCAGTGATGACAGGAGGGCTGGCTGCCCCTGGCGCACATATAGGAGTGCATGCGCAGGAGACCCGGAGCGGACAGGCGGAACAGGGCAAGGAAAATGTAGAATACGTAAACAGTGTGTCGGAGCTTGGAGATGCTGTTGAAGACATATACAGTTTTCGCAGGATAATATTGTACACGGATGAAGTGCCGGAGACATATGGGGCAACGAATGTGATCTGCTATGACAGATACAACTACTATGTTCTGGGCTACGACACCGGGGATGCGGCGCAGCAGGCATATGAAAATCTTCGGGAAGAGTACGGACCGGACAAATGCATGCGGGATCAGACCATATATTTAGAAGACGTACTTGAAGATTCCGAGTCTGCTTCAGCCATGTATGCAATTCAACAACGTACTGATAATGCCATGCTTGCTGCATCGGATACGTACAAAGCAGTCAGCTGGGGGACCAGGTACATGGGAATGGACAGGCTGAAGGCAGAGGTGTCGGAGTACAAACTGGATACCCGGGTAAATGTGGCGGTTATAGACACAGGAGTGAATGCCTCTGACACGCTGTTTGCCGGAAGGATCAATGAGGAAGGCAGTATGAACTGCTGTGAAGGCGAGGACAGAAGTGACTATAGCGATAATATGGGACATGGAAGTCATGTGGCGGGCATCATAGCGGATGCGACACCTGACAATGTACAGCTCACCATAATAAAGTGCTTTACCAGCCAGGGAGCGACCACGGTGTCAACCGTGCAGGAGGGGATCATGGCAGCACTTGACAGCGGTGCAGATGTGATAAATATGAGCTTCTGCTTCTATGGTAACAATGCGAGTGACAACACAAGGTCGATGCTTGACGAGCTTCTGAAGAGTGCCAGGGAAAACAATGTGATCATGTGTGTTGCTGCGGGCAATACGAACAGCGCTGTGAACAACTGGGAGATCAGCGACGTGGAAGGTGTGTCATATCCTGCGGACAGCAGTGATGTGATAACAGTGTCGGGGCTTATGCAGAAGGCTGGAACGGAGGAGACAGCAGACAGGATCACTGCAGATACGGTAGAGTTTGACGATGCATATTCCTACTATGGTGATGCGGTGGATTTTTCTGCTCCGGGAACTTATATAACATCGGCGTGGAAGACCGGAACGGATCACGGACATGTCAGTACAGGAACATCCATGGCGGCACCTCACATATCGGCTGCGGCAGCCTATGTGAAGCTGGCTGAGCCGGGGCTTGACAGTGACCAGCTGAAGGACAGACTCATATCCTATTCGGTGGATCTTGGAACGGCAGGTAAGGACAAATATTGCGGATATGGATGTCCGTATATGGCAGATTACTTTGCAGATACATTTGCGGGTGAAAAGCCGGAGACGGCGGTTGGAGACTGCAGTGTGAGCACGCTGGTAAACACAAAGGATGGACTCAGACTGACCTGGACTGCTGCTGATGGAGCGACGGGTTACAGGATATACAGGAAATCAGTCACAGATGGATATACATGTATAGCTGAGCTCAATGGAACGGATGTCAGAAGCTACACAGACAAAACAGCGGTGCCAGGAAGCAGATACCGGTACGCTGTGAAGGGTGTACATGACTCTACGACAGGAAGAGCTTCGGTTACAAAGGCATCTGTAAGACTCTCCCAGCCAAAGTACACTGTGAAGAATGCATATTCCGGTGTGAAGATAGACTGGAATGAAGTTGTGGGTGTAACCGGATATAAGATATACCGAAAGGGACCGGGGCAGACGGACTGGAAGCAGTACAGGGTACTGTCTGCGGGCACACACACATTTGTCGATAAGAAAGTGTCAGATTACAAGAGCTATACATACACTGTAAAGGCATTCAGGAGTACTGTGGCGAGCTCATATGATATGGCTGGTGTCAAATTGTACAGAATGCCGGGCTGCAAGGCTAAAACAGTCAGGTCAAATGCCAGAAAGACGGTGGATGTGACATGGAATAAAGTGAATGGTGTCAGCGGGTATCAGATACAGTACAGTACTTCAGCGAAGTTTGAAAACTACAAGGTGGCGACGATAAATAGTTCATCAAAGCTCAGCCGTAGGATAAGCCCTCTGTCCCCGGGAAAATACTACTACTTGAGGATGAGGACCTACAGAAGAACCGGCGGCAGAACATATTATGGTGGCTGGAGCAGTGTGCAGAGAATCAAGGTAAAATAGTGAAAGGCAGAAAAGATGGCAGAAAACAAGGATTTGGAAGAATATAAGGTATCTACACTTGAGGAAGAAGAGGATTACTTTGACAATGTGGAGATGGAGCTTGATTACAGCATCAGCATAACTGAGGGCTCCATGGAACTTGGGAAGGACAGCATAAAGGAACAGAAGAAGTATATGCGTGACAGTCATGGGGATATGGACGATGAGGAGTTTCTGCAGAATATGCAGTCCGTGAACAATGACGAGGCATTTCTGCGCAGAGCGGCAAAGCGTCTTGAAGTGTATGAGCATCAGAAGAAAGTACCATACTTTGGCAAATTTGTGTTCAAATATAGTGATGAAGATGAATATCTTCCGGTGTATGTGGGCATGAGTGGTTATCAATCAGACATGAATAGCCAGCAGCTTGTGTACGACTGGAGAGCACCGGTGTCTTCTATGTATTACGCATATGAAAAGGGGCCGGCATCATACAAGGTCCATGTGGATGATCTTGAGGACGATGAGTTTTCGGGCGACATAGTGGAGAAGAAACAGTTCATAGTGTCAAATGGCAGACTCAGGGATGCGGTGGATACTGACTCCAACATCAATGACGCCATATTGCTGGAGGCTCTTGGGGGCAATAGCGGTGTGAAGATGAAAAATGTGGTGGCGACCATACAGAAAGAGCAGGATGCAATCATAAGAAACCGGAATGCGTACAATCTCATAGTGGATGGCCGTGCCGGAAGCGGGAAGACGGTCATAGCTATGCACAGGCTGGCATGGCTGCTGTACAACTACAAGACACTTGAGAGTGACAATGTCATGATACTTTCTCCAAACAGTATATTTGGCGATTATATATCAGAGGTATTGCCGGAGCTTGAGGAGAACAGTGTGCCGGAGAAGGAATTTGACAGTCTGCTCGAGGAGCTGATCTTCGTTGACGAGGAATATGAGAGTAAACTGGATCAGTCAGAATTCATTATAGACAGCGGAGACCAGGACAACCAGAGGATGAGGAATATCAAGGTCAAGTCATCCATTACCTTCTATGACAGCTTCAACGAGTATCTTGACAGGTATGTGTCCGGTATAAAGTTCAGGAATTTTCACTATCAGAAGGTGGAGTACACAGGCGAGGATATAGCTGCTATGTTCAATGGAAGATTTGCGAGAAAACCTGTTTATGAGAGATTCGAGAACATAGCATATTTCATAGTTGACAGGGTGGAGGATAATTCTCCTAAGGAGTTTCCGGACGAGAAGAAGCGTAATCTGGCAAGACAGATACAGAAGCAGATGGTAAATCTGTTCGCGGAGAGAAATCTGGTTGAGCTGTATGTTGGCTTCCTGTCTGAGATGGAGGAGAAATACCCAGGCATATCGGAATATAGAAATGAATACGGAAAGATATGCTATGAGGATATTCTTCCTATACTGTATCTGCAGGTATATTTCTACGGATGTCATTCCTACAATAACATCAAGCACCTCGTCATAGATGAGATGCAGGATTATAATATATTCCAGTATGCGGTAATAGACAGGGTATTTGACTGCAAGAAAACTATACTCGGCGACAGGTATCAGGTGCTCTTCTATGATCCGGAGGAGACGGTGGTTGATGTCCTGACGAAGATATTTGCAAGAAGGAACGGACGAGGCGGTTATGAGCTCAAGGAGCTGTTCGCGTCGTACAGATCCACGGCGGAGATCACTGAGTTCTGCAACGGTATACTTGGTGGAGAGGGCGTGGGTGGCAACACTGTGGAGAGACACGGCAGGGTGCCTGAGGAGATACAGTGCGGATCACTGGATGAAGCTGTGGAGTTCATAAATGACAAGCTGAGCTACGGAGACATGGACGCCTACGACAACATAGCAATCCTGACAAATGACGAGGCAGACGCCTACGAAGTGTACAAGCAGCTTTCGGAGTACACCGAGGTGACACTCATCACCAATCAGTCGGTTGTATATGCAGGCGGCGTGGTCGTACTTCCAAAGTTCCTTGCAAAGGGAATGGAGTTCGATGCAGTGTACGTCATGACGGACGGAACCTACGACGGCAGCATGGTCACAAGACATGCACATTATATCGCCTGTACAAGGGCGCTCCATGAGTTGTATGTGCTTGATGTGGTTCAGCCACAGTAGTGACACAGAGAAAGAAATATTATACCAGCTATATTATACGGAAAACAGCGATTATAACTGAACAATATATGATGTGATATACGGCATTTCCGCCTGAGTGGAGATGCCGTTTTTTTAGTGCTGCTATATGGTGGATGCGCGTCTGGGCAGAATTGCGGCTGCGAGTGTCAGAACTCTGAAAATTACGCTTTGCCAATAATAAAAACTTGTATAAATTGTGCAAAAATTACACAAAAACATAAATAACACATTCTTATTGTTGCACAACACACAAATAAGTGTTACTATCAAGGAAACGGAGAAACTGAAAATAGTTTTCAAGTTTCCTGAGAATGTTCAGTATGTGCAGGAACATGATGGATACCTGTGGACAGGAGGGTGTTATGGACGGAGAAACACAGCAGCAGTTACGGCTTAGGATATACGAGGCGACCATAGAAGAGTTCCGGGAGAAGGGGTTCAAATTCACCATGGACGATATGGCCAGACGCCTTGGTGTGAGCAAGAAGACCATATATCAGGTTGTGAGGGACAAGGAAACATTGTTCTTTGACACGGCGACATATATATATGAGCAGATCAAGAGAAGTGAGCAGGCGGTCATGGATGACGACAGCATGACCACTGTGGAGAAGATAAAGGCGATACTCATAGCCATGCCGGACAGCTACAGTGAGCTGGACTGGAGGCAGATATACCAGCTGGAGAATTCATATCCACGGATATTTGCCAGGGTGAGAGTAATGATGGAGCAGCAGTGGGATAATACCATAGAGCTCCTGAAGCGCGGAATTGACGAGGGTGTTATAAGGAACATTCCGATTCCGGTCATCAAGACAATGTTCGAGGCTACACTTGAGAAATACATGGAGACTACAGTCCTGATAGATGCAGGACTTACATTTGACGAGGCGGTGCAGTATACACTTGATGTACTTATGGATGGCATATCCTGTAAGGAGTAGGAGTGCGGTACATATTAAAGACAGGAGGTTGTGCTATGGGCAAGAGATCTGAGGTTATATTTGGCAACAGGATGAGCGGTCAGGTTGTCAAAAAGGCGGAGAATTCCAAGGAGAGATTTGTCAGGAGATTCGGTGATGACAGTGAAGAGGATTATCCTCTTGCAGTTGTGAAGAATCCGTATATTGGAGATACTCTCGGTGTCTCCAATATTGTTATCGACGGCGGAGTCAGTGATGATGCGGATGCCGGTGAACGTGAGGTGTTTGACAGGGACAAAGGGATCATAGTTGGCAATATCAGGATGGGGTTCGGACATTACAGAATATCCATGGCGATAGCGTCAGCGGCCAATCATCTGGGATATAAGCCATACTGGATGGACCTTAATTCCTATAGTGAGACCACGGGAGGGAAGGTTATTGAGGCACAGAATAAGCTCTATTCCCTGGGATCCAGGATATCGGGGAAGAGCAAGGTTTTCAACAAAGCGGTGTGGGAGCCGATGAACTATGAGGGCTTCAGAAAATTATCGTACAATGCCTCGGATCAGATGAACGCGGAGCTTATGACACCGGTGTTTGGGAATGTCCCGAAGGATATCCCACTTGTGGCTACACATGTGTGGCCTGCCCAGACAGCAGTCCACGCAGGGATGAAATATGTGGTGAATGCCATTCCTGACAACTGGCCTATGGCGCTCCACCTTGCGGAGGGAAGCCTTCACACAGTGCAGACCAGATCGTCATATCTAGGATACAGGACACTGAACGGCATGCAGGGCGACGAGGTGCTTAAGCCTATGCCCGGTGATTCCATCAGATACGTTGGACACTATATAGACCACGAGCTGGTGGCAGCCATAGAGGAGGACTGTGACAGGAGAATAGAGAGAAGAAAGAGAAAAGCACCGATGCGATTCCTTCTCACCATAGGAGGAGCCGGAGCGCAGAAGGATATATTTGCAGCTATTATCAGGACGGCGCTTGCCAGTGTGAAGAAGGGCAACATGGTCCTGTATGTGAATGTGGGCGATTATATGAACGTGTGGGAAGAGCTGGTGAGAGAGATACCGGCTATGGAGAGCCTTGTCACTACACATTTCGATGACTGGAACGACACCACAGCATTTGCGGATAAGGCTCTTAAGGAAGAGGTGTATGGAATACATGCATTTTGCCACGAGAATATATATGAGGCTGTGTACTGCACTAACCTTCTCATGAGAAGCTGTGATGTACTCATAACGAAGCCGTCTGAGCTGGCCTTTTATCCGGTTCCAAAGCTGTTCATCAAGAGAGTTGGCGGACATGAGCAGTGGGGGGCGATACACTCGGCGGAGATCGGAGATGGAACACTGGAGTGCCGTGACATACCACACACTCTTCAGATGATGAAGCTGTTCATGCAGGATGACAGCATACTCACAGATATGTGTGAGAACATAAAGAGGAACAAACTGGATGGAATATACGACGGAGCGTATGAGGTCGTAAAACTGGCGATGGATATGAAAAATTGAGATAAGGAGGGTTACATTATGTATAAGGTAAAAAAGAAAGAGACATTTATACCATCATCAAATGGAAAGGACAGGCTGCATGTCATCGTGTGGGAGCCACAGGGCGAGGTGCGGGCGATACTTCAGATATCACACGGAATGATAGAGTTGATAGACAGATACGACGAATTTGCGAGATATCTTGCTGCGAAGGGATTTGTGGTAGCAGGAAATGACCACCTGGGACATGGGCTTACGGCGGCAAATATGGATGAGCTTGGATATATGAATGCCTACGATGCGAGCAAGGCAATAGTCTCGGATCTTCACAGAGTCACTAGAAGTCTGAAGAAGGCATACAAGGGAGTCCCGTTCTTCCTGATGGGACATTCCATGGGTTCGTTCATGGCGAGAAGATACATGAGTGACTACGGCTGGGATCCCAAATATCCATCACCTTACACGGATGGCTCAAGTGTGGACGGCTTTATCTGCATGGGAACAGGAAGCATGCCTGAATATATGCTGCAGATAGGCAGACTTGTTCTGGAACTTGAGAAGAGTCAGCACGGTGAGAGGTACAGGAGCACCCTCATGGAGCTTCTTGCATTTGGAACTTATAACAGGGGTATTCCGAAGACAACTATAGTGGATGGTGAAGTGAGAAAGAGGACAAATAAGGACTGGGTGAGCCGTGATCCGAAGCGCGTGGACGCGTATGTGGATGATCCTCTGTGCCAGTTCTCATTTACACTTAAGGGCTATGAGACGCTCTTCAACACCCTTCACTATATACAGGAGGACAGGAACATAGCAAAGATACCGAAGAATGTGCCGGTTCTGTTTGTGTCCGGTGACAGGGATCCGGTGGGACACTACGGCAGGGATGTACTGAAGCTTTACGAGTTATACCACAGAAGGGTGTCACACAATGTGGCATGCTATCTGTATGAGGACTGTAGGCACGAGATACTGAACGAGCTGTGCAGGGATAAGGTGTTTGACGATATTGACAAATGGCTGGAGACAAGGCTGGCTGATATAAAAGGCTAGGCCTTGAAGGAGGTTATATATGGGAGAAAATTCACAGGATAATACACAGAATGGCGCACCTGCGGGCGGCCTTCTGAAAAGGACAAAGATAGCCTACGGAGTAGGTGCCGTGGGAAAAGACATGGTGTATATGCTGGTAGCCAGCTATATACTGTACTATTACAATTCTGTGCTCGGCGTCAGCTCAGTGTTCATAGGAACAGTGCTGATGGCGGCGAGAGTGTTTGATGCATTTAACGATCCTATCATGGGCATCGTGGTGGCAAAGACCAGAAGCAGATGGGGAAGATTCAGACCGTGGATATTCTCAGGAACCGTGCTGAACGCGGTTGTCCTCTATGCGATGTTCGCCGTGCCGGAAAGCATGGGAGCTGGTGGTATGAAGGTGTTCCTGACAGTGACATATTTCCTGTGGGGAATCACATACACGTTGATGGATATTCCGTACTGGTCCATGATCCCGGCCATCACTGAGCCGGGCAAGGAGAGGGAGAATCTGTCTGCACTGGCAAGATCCTGCGCGGGCGTGGGGTCTGCCATCCCTACTGTACTTACCATGATAGTTGTCCCGGCTATAAGCGGTGCAGCCCTGGCGGCGGACAAGCTGAATATCACGGATTACCGCATTGGCTTCAAGTGGTGGGCTCTTCTGGTTGCTGTGGTGTTCGTCATCTCGGAGGCCATATGCGTGGCCAACGTAAAGGAGAAGGGCGATACAGAAGTGGAGTCCCACGGAATCGGTGAGATGTTCCGTTCACTAGTGACCAATGACCAGGCACTGGCTGTGGTCATCACCATCGTGCTCGTAAACTCTGCACTCTATATAACAAGCAACCTGCTCATATATTTCTTCACATATGACATAGGCAGTGAGAGCGGATATGCACTGTTCTCCGCGTTTGGCGGTGGCGCGCAGATACTTGCCATGATGCTTTTCCCGCTCTTTAGAAAGAAGATGTCCAAGAGAAAGCTGTTCGTACATTCAGTAGTATATGAGATCGTCGGATATGTGATGCTGCTTGCCTGCAGCTTGGCCGGTGTTACCCGCATGACAGTGGGCGGAGTACCTTGCTGGTACATCCTGTTCATACCGGGACTTCTGGTATTTGCGGGAAGCGGACTTCTCAACGTACTGATAACTGTGTGCCTTGCAGACAGCATAGACTATGGAGAGTACAAGAATGGACAGAGAGATGAGAGCGTCATATGCTCCATGCAGACATTTGTAGTAAAGCTTGCATCGGGAGTTGCAGTGTTCTTTGCCGGACTTGCCATCAAATGGGTCGGCCTCATTCAGCCTGCCGATGGAACGTCGGAGGTCATAGAGCAGAGCACGGGAACCCTCATGGGACTTTCCATGATGATGACAGTTGTTCCGATAGTTCTTCTCATCATAGGACTCGTATTCTTCATCAGGAAATACAAACTGACAGAGGAGCGGACGCAGGAGATCATGACGAAGCTTAGATAGGAGGAACCGCTATGAACGAAGTTCATACTCGGAATCGGTTCCGACGACCTGCCCCGCTCGCTTATGCGAGAGGGGCGATACATATTAGATAGGAGGAACCGCTATGAACGAAGTTCATACTTGGAATCGGTTCCGACGACCTGCCCCGCTCGCTTATGCGAGAGGGGCAATACATATTATTAGGAGGAACCGCTATGAACGAAGTTCATACTAGGAATCGGTTCCGACGACCTGCCCCGCTCGATTATACGAGAGGGGCGATACATATTATTAGGAGGAACCGCTATGATCAGATATATAGAAGAACATCAGGTATTCATACTGGAGACAAAGTCAACTCAGTATGCTATGTGTGTGCGCCCGGATGGACACCTTGAGCACCTGTGCTACGGTGGCAGGAGTCTGGACTGCGGAGAGCAGAATACTGTAGGACTTTGGGATGTGACGCATGATCGCAGCCTGTTCGAGACTGGCAATGCCGTAGTGCTGGATGGTGGACTCACCCTTGAAAGCCTGCTGCAGGAGCTGTCGTCAAATGGCAAGGGGGATGTCAGCGAACCATTTGTCTGTATGACTCATGCAAATGGCAGCACGACCTGCGACTTTGTGTACGAATCCTACGAGATAAAGAACGGCAGGGATGAGCTTGAGGGACTTCCGTGCGCGGTGGAACGTGGCGGCGGAATGAGAGATGGCGTTGTTGTGGATGACGTACAGCAGAGTACTCAAACCGACGACGGACAGAATGATGTAGGAGCTGGAGTTACCCAGCTCATCGTAACCCTGCGGGACAAATGCTACAACCAGAAACTGGAACTTATATATGTGACATGGGATGACAGTGATGTGATAACCAGAAGCACACGCCTGACAAATGAAAGTGATGACGTGGAGCGTGTGGACAGACTTATGTCCATGCAGCTTGATATGAGAATGTACCGGGAATATGACATGATACATTTCGGAGGAGCCTGGGCGAGGGAAATGCACAGAGCGGAGCACCCTGTAAGGCAGGGAAGAGTGTCGGTCTCATCGTCCACTGGAGCCTCCGGCAGCAGGGCAAATCCGTTCTTCATGGTGGCGGAGCACGGCAGTTCAGAGGAACACGGTGAGTGTTACGGCTTCAATCTCATATATTCAGGAGACCATATGGAGACCTGTGAACAGAACTCCTATGGCCGCATGCGTATCCTCAGCGGTATCAATCCGGAAGGATTTTCATTTGTGCTTGAGCCGGGGCAGTCGCTGCAGTCGCCGGAGGCGGTCATGGCATACTCGGATTCAGGCTTTGGCGGTGTCAGCAGCCAGATGCATGCGTTTGTCAGAAGGCATATAGTCAGAGGACACTGGGCGGACAGAGAGAGACCTGTTCTGCTGAATAGTTGGGAAGCTGCGTATTTTGATATCAATGAGAAGAAACTGCTGAAACTTGCCAGGGAGGCAAAGAAATGCGGCATAGAGCTGTTCGTCATGGACGATGGATGGTTTGGACACAGGGATAATGACATATCTTCACTTGGAGATTGGCAGGAGAACCGGAGCAAGCTTCCGGGTGGAGTAAAGCAGCTTGCAGACAAGATAAATGCACTTGGACTTGATTTTGGTATATGGGTCGAGCCGGAGATGGTGAATGAGGACAGTGATCTCTACAGGACTCATCCGGAGTGGGCGGTCAGAGTGCCGGGGCAGAGTCATGCCGAGGGGCGTCATCAGATGCTGCTGGATCTCACCAACAAGGATGTGAGAGATCATATAGTGGAAGCCATGACAAATGTGTTCTCATCTGCGAATATCTCGTATGTGAAGTGGGATATGAACAGGATCATGTCTGACAGGTATAGCCAGACGCTGCCGTCTGACAGGCAGGGCGAATTTGGACACAGGTATGTGCTGGGACTCTACGATATCATGGGAAGGCTTACTAAGCGTTTCCCTGAGATATTGTTTGAGGGATGTGCTGCCGGTGGTAACAGATTTGATCTCGGTATACTGTGCTATATGCCGCAGATATGGGCAAGTGATGACACAGACGCCAGGGAGCGGCTTGAGATACAGACGGGCTATAGCTATGGATATCCTATGTCGGTTGTCAGCAGTCACGTGTCGGGATGTCCGAATCACCAGACGCTCAGAGTCACCCCGCTTGAGACGAGATTCGGAGTGGCGGCATTTGGCGTGTTGGGTTATGAGTGCAACCTGTGTGACATGAAGAAGAAAGATCTTGATGCCATAAAGGAGCAGGTGGAGTTCTACAAGAGACACAGGCGCACACTTCAGTTCGGAGAATATCACAGGATTGAGAACGGAACGGTGTCAGATCTAAAGAGAAATGTGTACCAGTTTATGACGGTAGCTCAGGATGGATCAGAAGCAGTGTCCTGCTATTATGAGGGTCAGGTGATACCGAATTATACTTACAAGCATATGCGGACAAAGGGGCTTGACGAAAATGCAGTGTATGTCATGGAGGGAAGAAGCCTGCGGTACAGCGTAAAACTTATGGGAGATCTCATCAACACTGTTACACCTGTGCATGTGAAGCCGGATTCGCTGACCCAGAGTGCGATAGACAAGGTAGTCAGGCTTCAGGGCGAGAAGGAGTACGTGCAAGCGGCCGGTGCGGTGTTCAATCGTATGGGAGTGAATCTTGCTCCAAACTTTGCAGGAACTGGCTACAACGACCAGACAGCTCTCTGGACGGAGCATGGGCTGAGGTTATATACCTTCACCAGACAGTGATATATATGCTCACAAGCAAATGTATATATAATTGAGGCGTTGGAAAATCTTACGTTATAAAAATAGTGGAAATAATATCTGAAATGTGTTATCTTGCTCTTATAGAGAACTGTTCCTATTAGAAATGCTAAAAGAAAAATAGTTAGTTAGAACAGCTTTAAATATCTGTATAATAATACCAGAAGGAGGACTATACAATGAGTGAGAAGCGTAACACATGGCAGAAGCAGGTCATATACTCTGTTATAAAGGAGCTCAAGACTCATCCTACAGTCCAGAGTCTGATAGATGAACTGGAAAAGAGAGGATATAAGATAGGCAAATCAACTGTGTACAG
>CAKQIY010000041.1 GCA_934247115.1 uncultured Coprococcus sp. | reverse complement strand
AAGAAATACAAGACCTGTCACCTGGCTCTTGACGATAAGCTTGAAGATATGAAGAACAGAGGATTCAAGATCCCTACTCATGCAATGATCAAGAACGCAGAGCAGATTGAGGGAATCAGGGAGGCTTCAAAGATCAATACATCTGTGCTTGATTATATAACTCCATTTGTCAAGATCGGTGTGTCTACCAGGGAACTGGATGATCTTATATATAACTACACAAAGTCAATAGATGCGATTCCTGCATGTCTCGGATATGAGGGATATCCTAAGAGTGTGTGCATATCGGTAAATGATGTGGTATGTCATGGTATCCCAAGTGATGACATAATTCTCCAGGATGGAGATATAGTAAATATAGACTGTACAACGGAGTACAAGGGATATTTCGGAGATTCATCAAGAATGTTCATGCTTGGAGATGTAGATCCCGCATGGAAGAAGCTCGTTGAGGATACCAAGAAGGCTCTTGACATAGGTGTTGAGGTGTGCAGCAAGCCATACGTGACAATAGGTGATGTGGGTTATGCCATCAACCAGTTTGCACAGGAGCAGGGATATTCAGTTGTCCGTGAGATAGGCGGTCATGGTGTAGGTCTAGAGATTCATGAGGAGCCATATGTAAGTCATATAGGACAGCCTGGCAAGGATTATGTTCTTGCTCCGGGTATGGTGTTCACCATAGAGCCTATGATCAACATGGGTGGCCCTGATGTATATCAGGATGCAGATGATGGATGGACTATTTACACAGAGGATGGCTCACCATCAGCACAGTGGGAGTACACACTGGTTATGACAGAGCATGGAGTGGAGATACTTGCCCACTAGAGAGATGATGCTCGGAAGAGCTTGAGTTCTATTGTGCAGACAGAATAAACATATAGAATGATATGAGAATAAAAGCAGCAGACGGATATGCTATCAAGACATATCCGTCTGCTGCTTTTTCATTGCGTTAGTTATTCATTAGGATCTGCTGCCGTGGACCGGCAGACAGGATAAATTACTTTGTAAGTATGCCAAGGATCTCATTGCTTCTTGCGATGAACTTGGTCATAGCATCAGCTGACAGTGGACGATTGGCAAGTACGGCCAGATCATATAGCTGACAGCAGATGGTAGCTGTGTTTTCACTGTCAGGGTTGTCCAGAACATACTTGACCAGCTTATTGTTGCTGTTCAGTATAAGTGTCTCGCCTTCGCCCTGACCAAACATGGATGGATCCATACCGGCCATGCCGTACATCTTCATCATCTCCTGCATACGTCTTGTCTCCTCAGGCTGGGTGAGGATAGAAGATGTATTCTCATCCTTCAGAGACTCTACCTTTACATTGAGATTCTTCATATCAAGAGCCTTCTCAAATGCTGCGGTGAGCTTATCCTTGTATTCTTTTGCAGTCTCCTCGGAGAGTTCTTCACCGACAAAGTTGTCAGAAAGCTCAGCATCTATTCTGTAGAAGTGTACATTCTCGTTCTTCTGCTCAAGCAGAGTGATGAATGGACTGTCGATGGTCTGGGTCATGATCAGAGCGTCCATGCCTTCTGCCTTGAACATGTTGATGTACTGTGACTGAGCCTGTTCGTCGGTTACATAGAATACCTTGTTCTCATATTTCTCTTTTCCAGCTTCAAGATACTCAGGTAGAGTTATATACTTACCCTCAAGATTCTTGTAGATACAGAAGTCCTTCATCTTGTCGAGAAACTTGAGATCCTTCAGACATCCAAACTTGATAAATGGATTGATATCATCCCAGTACTTCTCATAGTCCTCTCTGTGAACCTTATACATTCCTGAAAGCTTGTCGGCAACTTTTTTGGTTATATAGTCTGATATCTTCTTGACAAATCCATCATTCTGAAGTGCACTACGTGATACATTCAGAGGAAGATCAGGGCAGTCAATACATCCCTTTAAGAGCATAAGGAACTCAGGGATAACTTCTTTGATGTTATCAGCTACGAATACCTGGTTGTTGTACAGCTTGATAGTTCCCTCGAGATTGTCATACTGTGTGTTGATCTTAGGGAAGTACAGGATACCTTTCAGGTTGAAAGGATAATCCATGTTCAGGTGTATCCAGAACAGAGGCTCCTTGTAGTCGTGGAATACCTTTCTGTAGAACTCCTTGTACTCCTCGTCAGTGCAGTCATTTGGATGCTTTGCCCACAGTGGGGTAGTGGTGTTGAGTGGCTTAGGAGCTTCAGGCTTCTTCTCGTCCTTCTTGTCCTCGCCCTTTGTATCGTCTGTATCTGAGGCCTTGCTGTCATCAGTGCTATCTGCTGTATCACCGACTTCCTTTGCATCCACATCTACAGTTGCATCCTTAGGATCCTCCTGTGGCTCGTCTGCGTTGGTGTAGTAGATCTCAACAGGCATGAATGAACAGTACTTGTCGATGACCTCCTTGATCCTGTATTCATTGGCAAATTCATAGCTGTCTTCGTTCAGGTATAGTGTGATGGTGGTACCACGGTCAGCCTTCACGCACTTCTTCATGGAGTATTCGAGACCATCCTCACACTCCCAGTATATAGCATCCTCATCGTCCTTATATGACTTTGTTTCGATGGTAACTTTGTCAGCAACCATGAATGCGGAGTAGAAGCCCAGTCCGAAGTGGCCGATGATCTGTTCCTCTGTAGCCTTATCCTTGTACTGCTCGAGGAAGGCCTCAGCTCCTGAGAAAGCGATCTGGTTGATATACTTCTCAACCTCCTCCTCAGTCATACCGATACCATTATCGGTAAATGTGATGGTCTTGTCATTGGCACTGGTGGTCACATCTATACGATATGGTTCGTCAGGTTCGTCAAATTCGCCCATGAGGGACAGCTTCTTAAGCTTGGTAACGGCATCACAGCCGTTTGATATAAGCTCCCTGACAAATATATCATGGTCTGAGTACAGCCATTTCTTGATGACAGGGAAAATGTTTTCACTGTTGATTGATAAATTTCCATTCTTCATTGTGTATACATCTCCTTAAATATTGATCTTTGTTTTATCGATGTGTCATCCCCGATTTGTGTACACCACAATAATAGAAAAGCACACTGACACATCAGGCTAAAAAGTATGATAAATCAGGCTGGAACTAAAGTCAAGAAAAAATTAGCACTCAGATAAAATGAGTGCTAACAGATAGTACACATAAAAAGTCCGGCATCAGATATGATGCCGGAGCTTCAATGATTATATTTGATTTCTTCAGAAATATTTAATTTTCGGTGAAATATATGCTGGTGGATTTAAGAAAATCTCTGATCTCCGCATCCCACACATGTTCAAGAGTTTTGTCCATGGTGAAAACGTTCTGGGTTGCCATGGATGTGAGCTGTATACTCATTCCGTCGTAATATATATTGAGTGTGAGATTGGCAACGTCTGAAACAGGAATAGTAAGGTGGTTCTTTTCAAGCATGTCAAGAATGCTTTGCTGGGAGAGTACGAGTACGATCTTAAAGCTGAGTGGCAGCTTCTTGCCTCTTATTACATTATATACATGGGGTTTTATTGATTCCCATGACGCATAGGATGTGGATGACATGAGCTCCAGTTCTTCCTTATCATAGAAATCCCTGTTTATCCTGCCGTCAAAGCTGTATGTGATGCCGCTTTTTACAAATGTCTCCATTGTGAGAAAACGGTCAAATGTGTTCTCCATGAGAAGCTTCTTTACGAAGTCCCTTGTTTCTGTGATCGTAATATCTAACATTAAAAATCTCCTGTATGGTGTTGATGAGTTAAGTATAGCAGTGAGAAAATGGAAAAGCAATGAGACGTTGTAAAATAATGAAGTTGTTGACAAACAGAGAACTCACACATATACTAAACTCGAAAGGCTGTGAACAGGAAGAGTAGCTATGTTCAGAGGATTCAGAGAGACCGTGCCATCGGCTGCGAGCATGGTTGTCGGAGACGTGGTGAAGTGCATCTGGGAGCCTGCCAGAGGAAATGAATTATAAAGAATGCATTATAAGAAGAGTATTCCGGCACGTGTAAGGAACGTTATACCTGATGAGAGTGGGATTTTATTTTATCCAATTAGAGTGGAACCGCGGAGATAATACTTCGTCTCTATATGCATATCATATGTATATTGGGACGGAGTTTTTTTGTATACAGATTGTATATGTCATGGGTATTTATTGGAGTATTTATAGAAAGGACGATATATTTTATGAAGATTTTAAACACACTCACAAGAAAAAAAGAAGATTTTGTACCTATCAATGAGGGCAAGGTTGGAATATATGTGTGTGGGCCTACAGTGTATGACTATATTCATATAGGAAATGCGAGACCTATGATAGTATTTGATACTCTCAGAAGATATCTGGAGTACAAGGGATATGAGGTCAATTATGTATCGAATTTCACTGATGTTGATGATAAGATCATCAAGCGTGCCAATGCGGAGGGCGTGGATGCCAGCGTTATATCGGAGAGATATATCGCAGAGGTCAAGAAGGATATGGCAGCGCTCAATGTCCGCGAGGCGACGACACATCCAAAGGCAACAGAAGAGATCCCGGATATGATAGAGATGGTCAAGACTCTTATAGAGAAGGACTACGCATATGAGGTGAATGGAACTGTATACTTCAGGACAAGAAAGTTCAAGGATTATGGCAAGCTTTCAAAGAAGAACATAGATGATCTTCGTTCAGGCAACAGAGATCTTCTAGTATCAGGTGTGGACGAGAAAGAGGATCCACTTGATTTCGTTCTCTGGAAGCCGAAGAAAGAGGGGGAGCCATCATGGCCATCACCATGGGGAGATGGAAGACCGGGCTGGCATCTGGAGTGCTCGGTTATGTCCAAGAAGTATATCGGTGATGTCATAGATATCCATGCAGGTGGCGAGGATCTGATATTCCCACACCATGAGAACGAGATAGCCCAGAGCGAGGCTGCAAATGGCACAGAGTTTGCAAGATATTGGATGCACAACGGCTTCCTCAAGATCAACAATGAGAAGATGTCCAAGTCTCTTGGCAATTTCTTCACAGTAAGGGAGATAGCAGATAAGTATCCTCTTCAGGTCATCAGATTCTTCATGCTGTCAGCTCACTACAGAAGTCCTCTCAACTTCTCAGCAGAGCTTGTTGAGGCTTCAAAGAACGGACTTGAGAGAATACTCACAGCAGTAGATAGACTGAAGTCAATAAATGGTACAGATGGTGAAGTGGATAAAGCAGTAGCTGATGAGATGGAAGCATTTGTAAAGAAGTATGAGGATGCCATGGATGACGACCTCAACACTGCGGATGCAATATCAGTCATATTCGAGCTTGTAAAGTATTCGAATGTAAATGTAAACGAGGAGTCATCGAAGACAACGATTGATCTGGTACTTAAGACAGTTGAGAAGCTCTGCGATGTGCTTGGTATCATCACCGAGAAGAAGGAGGAGATCCTTGACTCTGATATAGAGGCTCTTATCGAGGAGAGACAGGCGGCAAGAAAGGCAAAGAACTTTGCAAGAGCAGATGAGATCCGTGATCAGCTCAGCGACATGGGAATCATTCTTGAGGATACTAGAGAGGGCGTAAAATGGAAAAGAGCATAGACAGTTATTTCACTGAGATACTCGGAGTTACCTACACCAACCCAAGAGAATATTCGCCGCTGTCACTTGCGTATATAGGTGACAGTGTGTTCGATCTGCTTATAAAGACACTTGCGGTCACAAAGGACAACAAGCAGGCATACAAATATCACAAAGAAGTCAGCCAGAAAGTTAAGGCTGAGGCACAGGCTGGATATATCATTTATCTGCTTGATAACGGACTTCTCACAGAAGACGAAGAGTGGATATATAAGCGTGGAAGAAATACAAAGACACATTCCACAGCCAAGAATGCCACGGTGGGGCAGTACCGCATGGCGACCGGATTTGAGTGCCTTATAGGATATCTCTATCTCGACAAACAGTATGACAGAATGTTTGAGATCACAAAAATGATACTGTCAATGCCAGATCCCGGTAAAAACCAAGATACTGCTATGGAGACACATACAGTAAAAAAAACAGATACATGCAGTGAGCCAGATATATGTGGTAAGGCAGATATAGATACGGTCAAAGAGACAGATAAAATATGAAGAAGACACCATGATGGTGGATGGAGAGTAATATGAGCAGAGAATTTGAGAATAACAATGGAAATGAAGATGCTGAGGAGGCATTTGTCATAGAGGGCAGAAATGCAGTCCTTGAAGCTTTCAGATCGGGCAAGACAATTGATAAGCTGTATGTCCTTGATGGATGCAGAGATGGTGTTGTGAACAGTATAGTGAGAGAGGCTAAGAAGCAGGATACCGTGATAAACTATCTCTCAAAGGAAAAGTTAAACCAGATGTCACAGGCAGGCAAGCATCAGGGAGTTATAGCACATGCTGCAGCGTATAAGTATGCTGAGATAGAGGACATGTTTGCACTGGCAGAGAGCAGAGGAGAGGATCCGTTCTTCTTTATACTGGATGAGATCGAGGATCCACACAATCTCGGTGCGATCATCAGAACTGCCAATCTATGTGGTGCCCATGGAGTTATTATACCGAAGAGACGTGCGGTTGGGATAACAGCAACGGTTGTAAAGGCTTCTGCTGGAGCAATAAACTATACCCCGGTTGCAAAGGTGACCAATATCAGTAAGACCATAGAGGAACTGAAGGCTCGTGGTATGTGGTTTGCATGTGCGGATATGGATGGAGAGCTTATGTATAAGTGTAACCTTACAGGTTCTCTGGGCCTGGTGATCGGCAACGAGGGAAGCGGTGTCAGCAGACTGGTCAAGGAGAAGTGTGATTATGTAGTGTCTGTTCCGATGAAGGGTGATATAGATTCACTCAATGCATCGGTTGCTGCCGGAGTTCTGGCTTACGAGGTCGTAAGACAGAGAATGAACAAGTAAAGGTAAGAGATATGTACTCGGAATTATCAGATAATGAGCTGCTGGAGCTTATCAATGACCACAAGGACAATGATGCCATGGAGACTCTCATCAAGCGTTACGGACCGATGATAACGGGACAGAGCAGAAGCCTGTATATCATAGGAGCTGATGAGGAGGATCTTATACAGGAGGGCATGATAGGGCTTGTTAAGGCTGTAAACAATTACAGACCTGACAAGGGCGCTGCCTTCAAGACATTTGCGTTTATGTGTGTGAGGAGACAGCTCATAACCGCTGTGAACAATTCAAACAATAAGAAGAATGGACCGCTGAACTACTATATATCAATATATGGAGACAGTGACAGTGCGTATGGAAGTCCACTGGACGAGATAGATTCCGGTGTGATAACCAACCCTGAAGACATTATGATGGCCAGGTTCAGGGAGTCGGACCTGATAAAGACAATAGAGAGTAAACTCTCTAAATTGGAGATGGAAGTGCTTGACGAATATCTGACAGGTGCATCTTATGAGGAGATAGGCAGAAGATTGGGGAAACCAGTTAAGTCTATAGACAATGCCGTTCAGAGGATAAGGTCAAAGCTGAGAGATGTATAGACCGGCGCAGGAAAACAATAAATGTACTTAACAAGACAGCCGAGCGATAGATACCACCTATTCGTCCGGCAAATAAAGATTAAGGAAAACACCTCATCGCCTGCCAGGCCGAGGTGTTTTTCTTATTTTCTATGATTCAGGCTGATTAAGGCAGTAGATCATAAAAAATTGGAAATAGTAGACAAATAGTAGACAAAAACAGATTTTTGCATGATTTATATAGAAGTTCAGGCAATAAAAAAACCGCTCAAAGCGGCATAAACACTGAATATTATAATAAAGCTACTAACGGGAGTCGGACCCGTGACCTCAACATTACCAATGTTGCGCTCTACCACCTGAGCTATAGTAGCTTGCTTTTCAAAAGCAATAATAACTATACCAAAATGAAGTGCAAAAATCAAGAGAAATATTTATTTTTTGCGATAAAAAGAAATATAATTGTGGTACAAGCGGTAAAAGTATGATAAACTAATTATAATCGCGTGCCAAAATCAGATGATGCATGAAAACAGGTGTTGCGATACATGAAAAAATAAGTAACATGAGGTAAGGCCTGTGGGCCAGACACGTACTCATATTATAAGCGGGAGGCAATTGGAAAATGGCTGAAGAGATGACAAGTAAGAATTTCATTGAACAGATAATTGAGAAAGATATCGCAGAGGGTAAGGTGCCGAAGATCGTTACCAGATTCCCTCCGGAGCCGAATGGATATTTACATATAGGACATGCCAAGTCAATACTTTTGAATTACGGACTGGCACAGCAGTATGGCGGACAGTTTAATCTTAGATTTGACGATACGAATCCTACAAAGGAGAAGACAGAGTTTGTTGAGTCAATACTTGCAGATGTCAAGTGGCTGGGAGCGGACTTTGGAGACAGAGTATTCTTTGCATCCAACTATTTTGATCAGATGTATGAGTCTGCCATAAAGCTCATCAAGAAGGGCAAGGCGTATGTATGTGATCTCACAGCAGATGAGATCAGGGAGTACAGAGGAACCCTCACTGAGCCAGGCAAGAACAGCCCATACAGAGACAGAAGCATAGAGGAGAATCTTGATCTGTTCGAGAGAATGAAGAACGGCGAGTTCCCTGATGGAAGCAAGGTGCTCCGTGCGAAGATAGATATGGCAAGTCCTAACATCAACATGAGAGACCCTATTATTTACAGAATAGCGAGAATGAACCATCACAATACAGGTGACAAGTGGTGCATCTATCCTATGTATGATTTTGCACATCCTATCGAGGACGCCATTGAGGGTGTTACCCACTCCATATGTACACTTGAGTTCGAGGATCACAGACCTCTGTATGACTGGGTTGTCATGGAACTTGGTTACAAGGATTCACCGGAGGGAACACCAAAGCAGATAGAGTTTGCAAAGCTTTATCTGACAAATGTGATAACCGGTAAGAGATACATCAAGAAGCTTGTTGAGGACGGAATAGTTGACGGATGGGATGATCCACGTCTTGTAAGTATTGCAGCACTCAGAAGAAGAGGCTTCACACCATCAGCCATCAAGAAGTTCATGGAGTTGGTTGGAATATCTAAGAGTCAGTCATCAGTCGATTACGCTATGCTTGAGTACTGCGTACGTGATGACTTAAAGCTCAGTGCCAAGAGATACATGGCGGTTGTTGATCCTGTAAAGCTTGTCATTGACAATTATCCGGAGAATCAGGTTGAGTACCTTGATGTTGAGAACAATCAGGAGAATGAGGAGCTTGGAAGCAGAAAGGTCGCATTCAGCAAGTACCTGTATATAGAGAGAGATGACTTCATGGAAGAGCCTCCTAAGAAGTACTTCAGACTATTCCCAGGCAATGAGGTGCGTCTCAAGAATGCATATTTTGTAAAGTGTGTGGGATTTGAGAAGGACGAGGCTGGCAATGTAACAACAGTACATTGTACATATGATCCTGAGACAAGAAGCGGTTCAGGCTTTGAGGGACGTAAGGTAAAGGGAACCATTCACTGGGTATCAGCGGAGAGTGCTATAGATGCTGAGGTCCGTCTGTATGAGAATATCATAGACGAAGAGAAAGGCAAGCTCAACGATGACGGTACATTGAACCTTAATCCAAACTCACTTGTTATAAAGCAGGGATGTAAGCTTGAGAAGGCGTTTGAGGAGGCACAGCCGGGTGAGGCATTCCAATTCCTGAGAAATGGTTTCTTCTGTGTTGATTCTAAGGATTCAACAGCAGGGCATCCAGTATACAACAGAATTGTATCTCTCAAGAGCTCGTACAAGCCAGGAAAGTAGTCTTAAGTTTATGATGTGGGGAGTGGCGCGTGTATATGGGGAGACATGCGTACATCAGAATAGGTGATTGGAAAATATTATTATGGAAGATGATAACAAGAAAATATACATACTTCTGTCCAAGACCAAGACGGTTCCTTCTAATCTTATAAAGCTGATGACGAGGGAGCCGTACTGCCATACATCTCTTGCTCTGGATATAAGCCTTGATGAGATGTACAGTTTTGCACGGAAGGGCGTATACAATCCATTTAACAGTGGATTTATAAGTGAGAACATAGAAAAAGGAATATTTGGAAAGCATAAGGGAACGAGATGCGCTGTATATGAGCTTGATGTGACGAAGAAGCAATATGAACACATCCAGCAGGAGCTTGCCAGATTCAAGAAGCATCCAGATCGATATAGATATAACTTCATGGGTGTGTTCAGTGTGTTCTTCCACCTTGCATATGAGAGGGAATACAATTTCTTCTGCTCTCAGTTCGTTGCATCGGTTCTGAAGAATGCCGGAGTGGATATATTCCACAAAAAACCGGGACTGGTCAAGCCTGGAGATTTCAGGCGATGCCCTGCGCTGAGACTGATATTCACCGGACTGCTCACTGAGTACAGAGCATATCTTCATGAGAGGATGAAGCAGGCTCATGGAATAGACAATACAGGTCATATGAATAATCTTAAAAAACATACTTTGCCAGACGGCTTTATGGTCTGGAAGGTCAGTTAGATTTAAAAAGTATAAGACATATAAAAACCGCCTTACAGTGATCGGATGTAGGATCAAAGAGCGCTGTAAGACGGTTTTTCTGTTATTTATATATGAAGTATGGTTATTCCACAAATGTGTGGCCAATCTTGATGATTCCTCTTGGGAGAGCGTCCTTGGAGTTCTTCCATGGCTCGTTCTTGTATCTGTAGTCAAACTTGTCTATGAACCAGCTCAGGTCACCATTGACCCGTTCCATATTGTCAAAGTATACCTTGTTGAGGATTTCAATGAACTGCGTATACTGTTCCTTGCTCAGTTTGTTCTGACCTGTCTTGTATAGTATTCCGTAGTGGTATGTACAGAAGCCTTTGCTCGCTGCAAATTTGTCCCTGAACTCGGAATCTCTTTTCCACATATGGAAGATAGTGTCTACATAGCGTACGAACATGTCATCCATACGTCCACAAATGAAGCAGCTTTTTTCCATGTTCTCAATATAGTCAACAACTGGTGCATTTGGAGTGTTCTTACCGAACAGGCCGGCTTTGGCAGCGGGGCCTTTGGCAGCCAGCTCCTTCATATCTTTTATTGTCTTGTTCATGTGGGTGTTCATCATGAGAGCAAGACCCAGACGGTTCTTCTCCTGATAGAGCATTCTCAGATGATGACTGCAAAAGCCAAGTTTGTCAGTCATGGCGCGGTTGTCGTCCTCCATGTAGCTTGGCCCCATTGTGTATTCAATTGCATTTCGCTCAAGATCCTTCTGCATCTGGCACATAGGGCATTCGCAGTCGCTGTCAAATGCGTCATTTACTGGTATTGTGTATATCTGTTCAGCCATAAATCCTCCTGTTTGCGGTAATTTCATGATGGCATGTATTGCTATGCCATATCACTTATGTGACATTGAAAATAATATACAGGTATTATACAATAGCCTGGAGTAATTTATAAGACAAAAAGCACAATTATTTAATATAGAATGGCAGGTGTACAAAAGGTGAATGTTAGTTGTGAAGGGAATGTAATTACAGTTGATGGTGTGAAAGATTTCAGACTTTCACAGATACTGGAGTGTGGTCAGTGCTTTCACTTCGATAAGCTTGAAGATGAAGTGTACGAGGTCATTGCATTTGGCAGAGCGGTGAAGATGGAACAGTCAGGATGTGTACTCAGAATATATGGCTCATCCATGGAGGATTATGAAGGAATATGGAGTCCTTATCTGGATATGGACAATGATTATGGCAGCATTAAGGAGCGTGTGATACAGGCTGACGGGGCTCTTCAGACAGCGGTGAACGAGAAGTATGGAATAAGGATTCTCAATCAGGATTTCTTTGAGACACTTATATCATTTATCATATCCCAAAACAAGAATATCCCTCAGATAAAACAGTGTGTGAAAAATATATCGCATAGATTTGGCGATGAGGTCATAGGATATAATGGTGAGACGTTTTATGTGTTCCCAGATGTACAGAGGCTTCATGAGGTGACAGAGGATGAAATCAGGGAATGTAAGGTGGGCTTCAGGGCTCCATATATAAAGAACGCTGTTGAGGCTGTATATTCAGGTGCAGTTACACAGGAGCAGCTGGATAAGCTGGATATAAATGCTGCCCGGGAGCTTCTCATGACGATAAAGGGTGTCGGTGAGAAAGTGGCGAACTGTGTCCTGCTCTTTGGACTTGGAAGACGTGAGGCTTTTCCTGTGGATGTATGGATGAAGAGGATCATGGAGCATATGTACTTTGATGGCAAGGACACAAAAAAGTCTGATATAGAGGCATTTGCAGTGAATAAGTTCGGAGATCTTGGCGGTTATGCACAGCAGTATCTGTTTGACTATGCGAGAACAACTTTATTTAAGTGATATATAATGTGAGGGATGAGGACATCTTTTTATATATTTTTTAGAAAATAAGGGTTGATTTTTTTATAGAAATGGATAGAATATAAAACAGTGTTAGCACTCACATAAATTGAGTGCTAAAAGATGGAATGAAAAATAACAGATCAGGAGGTATATATCATGAAGTTAAGACCACTTGGAGACAGGGTAGTATTAAAGCAGTCAGTAGCAGAGGAGACAACAAAGTCAGGAATCGTTTTACCAGGCCAGGCAAAAGAGAAGCCACAGTATGCAGAAGTTATTGAGGTAGGTCCTGGAGCAGTTGTTGATGGCAAGCTGGTTCCTATGGACGTTAAGGTTGGAGATACAGTTATATATCAGAAGTTCGCTGGTTCGGAGGTTAAGCTTGACGACGAAGAGTACATAGTTATCAAGCAGGACAGCATCCTTGCAATCGTTGAGAAGTAATCAGTTTTTTGACAGTATAATAAGACTAAAATGACAGATTAAGATATGGAGGTAGATAGAAATGGCAAAGGAAATTAAGTACGGTGCTGAGGCTAGAAAGGCACTTGAGGCAGGAGTTAATCAGTTAGCAGATACAGTAAGAGTTACACTTGGACCTAAAGGAAGAAACGTTGTACTTGCAAAGTCATACGGTTCACCACTCATCACAAATGATGGTGTTACAATCGCAAAGGATATCGAGCTTGAGGATGCATTTGAGAATATGGGTGCTCAGATCGTCAAGGAAGTTGCAACAAAGACAAATGATGTTGCAGGTGATGGTACAACAACAGCTACAGTTCTTGCACA
>CAKQIY010000040.1 GCA_934247115.1 uncultured Coprococcus sp. | reverse complement strand
GAGGACGGCGACAAGCTGAAGAAATACGTGTTCGACATGCTTGCCCACAACACTTCCGACCACGCCGACCACTACAGGCTCATGGGCATGCTCTACCTTGCTCTGTCCGTCATCGCAAACGCACAGAAGGACAAGCTGGAGACGCCATCGGGAAATGCGTACGTGAACCACGCAATATCATACATTCAGAACCACTACAGTATGCCTATGAAGGTGGAGGAGCTGTCGGATTACGTAGGCATCAACAGGAGCTATTTCTCGGATCTGTTCAAACAGTACACCGGAATGAGCCCTGTGAAGTATCTGCAAAATTTTCGTATAACAAAAGCCCAGCATATGCTTACCATATCTGAGCTTTCTGTAGAAAGTATTGCATTTTCATGTGGCTACCAGTCCGCCGAGGCGTTCCACAAGATCTTCCGCAAGACCACAGGCATGTCTCCCAACGCCTACCGGCAGGGAAAGCGTCAGAGAACGCTCTCAAGCCAGGAGACCATGAACAACAACCGGCCGGATTATATCGAAACTGATGACGAATTGTAAAAAAGCCATCTGAGCATTAAAACTATAAATTCAATATCTATATGTTTGTAAATCGGTAGTTGAACGTGATTACAAACATATAGATATGAATTATGTCTTCATGCTAAGACGGCTTTTATTATCTTATAAAGTTCGTCTGGTTTCCGCGCTCTGTGTCTGGCAGTGTAACACCTGCTGCCTTGCCGGCATCAAAGCATTTGAGCATCCATGCAAGATTCCTTGCAAGATTTCTCATGGTCTGCATGCCCTCTGCATCCTGCTCTGCCTCACCAGGCACGCGTCCGTGTACAAGATTCCAGTATGTAGAGCCTGCTACAGGCATCTGGGATATACCAAAATATTTGTTCATCACATCAAATGTTGCCGATGTTCCGCCACGTCTTGCAACCGCAACAGATGCACCCGGCTTATACTCAAATGCTTTCTTGCCACTATAAAACGCCCTGTCCAGGAATGATAATATCCTTCCGCTTGGATGAGCATAGTATACAGGTGATCCAAATACGAATCCGTCAGCCTCTTTTGCCTTTGCCACAAACTCATTCACCGTATCATCATCAAATATGCAGCAGCCCTTTGCACCACACTGGCCACAACCTATGCAGTCTCTTATCGGATCTGCACCGATCTGGAATATCTCATAGTCTATTCCCTCTTTCTTAAGCTGCTCTCCTACCTCATAAAGCGCACGGTATGTATTGCCCTGTGGCTTCGCACTTCCATTCAACATTAAAACCTTCATATTCTATTCCTCCAATCATTCAATCATTTTTCATTACTAACTTAACCACAACACACATGGCAGTTTCTTCTATATTATATACACTTTACTATAAGAATTTCCAGTTGTTTGTCTGCGCATAGTCCAAACTGCCATCATCGTCTGATCGACTTCCTGTACTCCATTGGCGACATTCCTTTTTCCTTCTTGAACACCCTGCTGAAGTAGAGAGGGTTGTCGTATCCGACAATCTTGGCGATCTCCGTCATATTGTAGTCCGAGCTCTCAAGCAGCATCTGGGCGTTGGCTATACGCTTTGCCATGATGTACTGTGTGGGCGTGGTGCCGATGCGCTGTCTGAAATTCCGTATGAACCAGCTCACACTCATGTTATGCTCATTTGCATACTCCTCCACCACTATTTCTTCGTTATAATGTTCTCCAAAATATCCCGCTGCACGGTCCATTTCTTCTGCCATAGCTGACACAGTCTTGGAATCATCCTGTCCCTGATGTCTGTGTACTGATATGAGTATCTGTCTGAATATGTATTCCAGCATCTCCTCGTAGTCATCCCGGCAGAGCTGCAGTTCCTGTATCATCTGCCTGAACAGAGTTCTGTATTCCGCGCGATCTCCACCATAAAACATATTCACATCGTCATTTATTCCGTATCGCCTGAGTATCTGCTTCACCTCTCCCCCAGTAAAATGCACCCAGAATACTTCCGTATGTTCATCTCCGTAATACACATACCTCTGCCGCTGTCTCGGCCTGTAGATCACCATGCTCCCGGGACAGGCAATCATATCCTTTCCGTCTATCTCAAAATGTGCCTTGCCCGCCGCCACGTATATGAGCTGGTAATCCTTACGCCCTTTGGGTCTGTAGGTCGTAAACTCCTTCTGCGTATACAGCTTGTACGTTCCACAACTGGTAATTATGAGCGGTCTGCTCTTATCCACAATGTCTAGCAGAGAATTGTGGAGGTAGGCTGAGTTTGTGTACATGTGTGGCTCCTTTCTTTTGATAAATATGTTATATTAACTATATTTTTCCTGTGTCTCTTTGGGTCTGTAGTACTTTTGCCTGCGTCTCTCTATTGCTTCTACTATCTGTCCACTATTTTCTATAGTGTAATCGCTCATCCTGTATGACCTGACTCTCTCATTTATCATCATCGGAACGATATATCCATTTCGTGCAAGAGCTGCGCACCTGTTGATGATCGTCTTGTTCGTAACGCCTATATTTCTGCTCACCTCTATAGGGGTAAATTCATATAGCTTGTTTCTTATAGTGTATTCAAGCATATCTCTCTCCCTCATAGAAAGATGCGACAATCCTCCTGCTATATCCTCATCCCGAATCTCCAGTGACAACTGTCTGACCTTTGTCGAATACAGCTCCACCATCCTCAGGAAATAACTTATCCATATCTCCGGGTGTGGTGGGTTGTCTCGTCCTGAATAATATAGTGCAGGAAGTCCCATCTGAAGTTTGCTGTAATATTCCTCGGAATCATATGCAAAATATTCCTCCAGAGAACCAATCCCACCAAATCCATATCCGTAATAATCCAATATATATCCCGACATGAGCCTTGCTGTTCTGCCATTTCCATTCTCAAATCCATGTATCGTGACAAGCTGATAGTGTACTATCGCTGCCACAATGAGAGGATGGTCATCTGTCGTATTGACATACTCTACAAGCTCGCCTACAAGCTCCGGTACCTCACTGTACCCTGGCGGAATGTAGTCAGCTTCGCCTGTCTCAGAGTCATACACCGCAAATATAAATCCCGGCGGCATAGCCCCTCTAAATCCTATCTTCTCACTGGACGCCCCTTTTTCTACCAACGCCTGTACCTGAAGTATCAAATCCTTGGAAAATGCCGTTTTCTCCTGAAGCTTCTGCTCCAGAAAATTGAGTGCCAGATAATAATTGCGCACTTCCTGTTCTGGTTTCATAAAGTGTCTATGGCTATCATCATCTATTGCTTTCTCCACCTGGGCTTCAGTGAGAGGATTTCCCTCAATCTTATTAGATGCATAAGAGCTTTTCTTTTTGGAAAGCTTGCGAAATTTATTGCGGCTCACCTCAGGAATAATCGTGGAATCGGTATTAAATCGGTTTTCTTCTATATTAACTATTTGTTTCAAAATATCATTCGTCAGCACTGAATGAATCATTCTCCGCCTCCCTATTCTTAATACCAGCCATCTCGAAATCGCCTCGGCCAAAAGCCGGTACTATATATTCTTATTTTCATATCACTTCACGTGTACATATGTCCCCATAATTATATCATTCCTTATTATAAATTTACACTATTTATTCACTATTTTTACACTATTTAGCGAACGCCCTTGTGCAGGCACAGTCCGTATGCTTTATACCTTTTTTCTTCTGTTCGTTCAGAAACTTCACCCTGCAAGGAGACTTGCAGGGTGCGGCGTATCCGCCTTATAAAACCAGAATGTGCATATTTTGTCTCATTATATGTATGGACTGTTCATGTGACATTATCTTATAATATATCTAACAAATGACGAATATACAACGTTTTATATATTATATAATTCACAGGAGGTATTGCTATGATCATTCCACATCACTACGAAAATCTGCATATTCTGCATGAGAACACCATGCCGGATAGGAATTACTATATTCCTGCGGAGAAGGCATACAGCACATCCCTCGATGCAAGGGATCACTCGGACAGAGTACAGTTTCTGAATGGAACCTGGAAGTTCCGCTACTATGACAGCATTTATAAGCTCCAGGACGAATTCTACAGTGAGGGCTATGATGTGTCCGGCTTTGATGATATCCCGGTTCCATCGGTATGGCAGATGCACGGATACGACTATCATCAGTATACCAATGTCAGGTATCCATTTGCATTTGACCCACCTTATGTGCCAAAGGACAACCCTTGCGGTGCATATGTGACAGACTTTATCTACGATCAGAACGGGGACGCACCACTCGCCCATCTGAACTTTGAGGGTGTTGATTCCTGTTTCTATGTATGGCTCAACGGCAGGTATGTTGGCTACAGCCAGGTGCCCCACTCGACCAGTGAATTTGACATAACCGAATTCATAAGAAACGGCTCCAACAGGCTCTGCGTGCTGGTCCTCAAATGGTGCGACGGAAGCTATCTGGAGGATCAGGATAAATTCCGCATGAGCGGCATTTTCAGGGATGTATATATCCTGAAGCGCTCTGAGGGTGCCGTATATGACTATTTTATCAGGACAAGCTGCGACGATATAAAGGATCCAACTGAGGCGAAGGTGAACATAGACTTCACAGCATTTACGGGATATTCCCGCGTTGAAGACCATTTTTCATCAAAACCGGAAACAGGGGTCGATAAAGGCGCTGATTCCAATATTGATATTGAAGTTACTATTCTGGACACCGACGGCCGCATATGTTCATCTGGCTGTGTAAAACATGAAATTTGCGCCCAAGGCGATGCCAATACCAATGCAGACGAAGGCAAAACCGCAGCCAGCTCCAGCAGCATTACTTTGTCGATTGACTCCCCTGTGCTGTGGAACGCAGAAAAGCCATATCTCTACACTGTCATCATAAGATGTGCCGGTGAGGTCATCACTGACAGGATAGGCATCAGGGAGATAACGATAGAGAATAAGATCGTGTACATCAACGGCATGCCGATCAAGTTCCATGGAGTGAACAGACATGATTCCGACCCTGTGACCGGTTTTACGATCAGCAGAGAACAGATCATCAGGGATATGTCTCTCATGAAGCAGCACAATGTCAACGCCATAAGGACCAGCCATTATCCAAATGTTCCTTATTTCTACGAGCTCTGTGACGAATACGGATTCTATGTGATAGACGAGGCGGATATAGAGGCTCATGGTCCAAGTGAATTATTTTATTCAGATAATAGCTGGGAAAACAAGGCTGCAAGGTGGAATGAGCCGATCGCCAACAACCCTGAATTCTGCGAATCCATACTGGACCGCATCAGGCGCTGCGTCATCAGGGACAAGAACCGTGCCAGCGTAGTCATCTGGTCCATGGGAAATGAGAGTGCATACGGCGTGACATTTGAGGAGGCTCTGGCATGGGTCAAGTCCTATGACAGTTCCCGTCTCACCCACTACGAGAGTGCACAGTATACGGACGGCAAGAGAAAATACGACTACAGCAATCTGGATCTCTACAGCAGAATGTACCCATCCATATCGGAGATGGCTGAGTACATAGATGGTGATGGCGATAAGCCTTACATCCTGTGTGAGTACTGCCATGCCATGGGCAACGGTCCTGGAGATCTGGAGGACTACTTCCAGTTCTTCGACACCCACGAGACCACCTGTGGCGGTTTTGTGTGGGAGTGGTGCGACCACGCCATCTACAAAGGCAAAGCGGCAAATGGCAAGGCTATGTACGCCTACGGAGGTGACAACGGCGAGACTATCCACGATGGCAATTTCTGTATGGATGGCCTGGTGTATCCGGACCGCAGACCGCACACAGGACTGCTTGAATTTAAGAACATCAACCGCCCGGTAAGGATCACCGGATATAATGAGGCAAATGGTATTCTGACTCTGCACAACTATATGGATTTCACTGACATCAGGGATTACCTCACTATGAGCTATGAGGTTACTTGTGACGGACAGATTATTGCATCTGGGAATATTGATGTTCCTTCCGTGGCACCTCACGGCGATGGAGCTGCCAGCCTGAGACTTATTACGGAAATGCAGAACTTGCTGCAGACCCTATCTGCAATCAATGGTTCTGATAATTCAGATAGCACAGCTACTGCCGATTGCTCCAGTGTCGCTGAGCGTTTCGACGATAAAGCCTGCATAAAGAATATGATTCCACATAGAGCATTCCTTCGTGTGATATATAAGGCAGCTGTAGGCAGTGCATTTGTCAAGGAAGGTGATGTGCTGGGATTCGATGAAGTAGAACTCGGCTCACCAAAGCAGAATACAGGCGAGATTCTGGATAAAACATCAGCTTTGGACAAGGCGCAGGATTTGACAGAACAAGATCTGACCGCTCAGGATACTACTTCTGCACCGCTTCATATATCGGAGAGTGACACAGAATTCGTTATCAGTGGAAGTAATTTTGAATATACATTTGACAGAAATACAGGAAACTTTGCAGGCATTGTGGTTGATGGTCAGGATCTTCTCTCTGCACCATGCGACAAGACTATCTGGCGCGCGCCTACAGACAACGACAGAAATATCAAGAACAAGTGGTTTAGAGCTCACTATGATATGGTATCTGAGCGGACCTATGAGACAAGCTGTATTATAAAGAATGATCTTGCAGTGATTACATGTACATCCTGCCTCTCTGCACCGACGGTACAGCCGGTTCTGAGAATAAACGCAGAATGGACAATTTCTGCTGAAGGCACTATAACTGCAAGAATGCATGTTACGAAAAACTCAGAATTCCCTATGATTCCTAGATTCGGTGTGAGAATGATCCTGAGAGAAGATATGCAAAATATAAATTATATCGGAATGGGACCATATGAGAGCTATATCGACAAGCACCATGCAAGCTGGCATGGCGCATTCTCTGCTTCCATTGACAAGATGCATGAAGACTACATCATGCCACAGGAAAACGGAAGCCATCACGACTGCAGCTATGTCCGGGTCAGCGCCCCTGGAGCAAATGACGGAGCTGACAGGACATCCCACAGCATAGCCGTGACATCAGCCGTGCCATTCTCCATGAATGCGTCACCTTACACCGCAGAGGAACTGACCAACGCAGCCCACAACTATGAGCTTCCTGAGAGCAATAAGTCTGTACTGTGTATTGACTACCGTCAGAACGGAATCGGCTCCAATAGCTGCGGCCCTGAGCTTGATGAAAAGTATAGATTTGACGAGGATGAGTGGGAATTTGGATTTACCATGCACGTGAAATAGATACAAAATTATCGCTAAATTTAATATTACTCGCGAAAAAGGACAAAGTCTCGCAACTTTGTCCTTTTTGCCTCTTAAATATGTATTTAGATACAATTTTGTATTTTTAGGCACACCTGCATCTTCTGCACTCTACAATATACTGAATCACTCCCGCAAACATAAGCAACAGCCCCACGATCAGATAGATGATCGTCAGATTTACCAGAAATCCGCAAAGCAATGGAGAAATACGATATCACGAAACCTTTCGTTCTGCCAGTTGGAATGTACAAGCTGAATGTCAATCCATCCATCAGTTTTCAGTTAAACCTTTTCGTCAATTTTGATCTGGGGGATCTGGACGAGATACGAAAAGTTGGCAGTCAGATAAAGGAGCAGGGTGCAGACCACTGCAACTGCGGAAATCAACAGGTGGCTATGGATATGATAGATCTGTGGATCGAAGGTCTTAAGAGACGCGACGAAACTCTTAAAAGGATAAAGAAATAAATTTCTACTCCAAAATCGGATTGACAAATACTGCGATGCTCTTTGCAAGTTTCAGAATATCCGGATCTGCATATACTACAGTCGAATCCTCGGTACTGCCTCCGGCAGGTATATCATCAGGATAGGCTGTAATTGCAGTAATTGCCATACCATTTTCATCAAGGAGCACGATCACCGCTTCATCAAGCTTTGCCGCACTTCCATCCGCTATATGTATGTTATAGTTGATCGTGATGCTGCCATTTGCAGGATCCCCTGTAACCGCATAATCTCCACTCCATGTTGCATTTACGCCATCGGCTGCTTCTGCCATACAATCCTCCCAATGAATGCGTCCATCAGGATACGTGTCACCACAGTCTATTATCTTGATAACCGTGTTACCGGTTCCTATACAGTCCTCTGAAAAATAAGTATCACCAATAATTTCTTCTCCAGTCCCCTTAGCCTGCGCTTTTCCCGAAAACGCCATAGGTTCATTGTAAAGATTTGTCACCGCAACAAGCAGCCCATAATCATCCCCCGTCAAACACGGAGTTACACTTACAACTATGCCTGTATACTGCTCTATAACAGAATATACACTTCCCCACAAGACTTTGTTGTAGTCTGAACTTAATGAATCGAGAACCGTCTGTATATCCGGATCCAGAGTCGAATTTGTAAGGCTCCTGCCAACATTGCCACTCTCAGTTGATTCCTCGGAGTCTGACTGATGTGTCGCCTCTTTCTCTGTAATATCCTCAGTCGAAATCTGCTCCTCCGTGGTCTGATCCTCTGTCGAAAAAGCATCCCCATATGAATATTCACTAGACTCCTCGCTGTCCTCCTGAATATCCTCTGCTGCTCTATCCACGGCATATCCCCATATTGACAAATGACATCCGGTAAGTCCCATCACCATACCAGCCATACATGCAACCGTCACAAGCTTCTTCACTATTATTTTCTTCATAAATTTATTTCTCCCTTTCTTCTCCCTGTGTGCATTTTTGTCCAGACTTTCTTACTCCCCTGCAGCGTTCCTCTTCATCCGGCGCATCTTCTCCGGATCCTTTCCCGGTTTTTGAACGCCATCTACCACATCATACTCTATGCCAGATGACACATCGACTACGTCAGGATGCACCTGCTCTATTGCCCGCCGTACATTGTCCGGCGTGAGACCTCCGGCAAGCACAAACAGTCTTCCATCTCTGTCGATATCCGTCAAACTGTTCCAGTCAAATGTCTTTCCACTTCCAGGTTCACCGGCATCGAACACATAACCTGTGACATTTGAAAGTCCTTGATAATGTGGGTACATATCCATATCCTTCACATTGAAGGCCTTCCACACAGGCAAATGTGCACTCTCTATAAGCTCATCGCTGGTCTGTCCATGAATCTGGATAACATCAAATCCCAGCGCTGCTATCTCCGCCATCTGCTCCGCATCCGGGGATACCACCACCGCAACTTTCTTCACATCTTCCCTCAGTTCTTCAAGTAACCTGCGTGCAGTATCCGCACTGACATTTCTCTTTGACTTTGGGAAATACATCACCATTCCTATATAATCAGGTCTCACTTCATTCACTGCGGTCACATCTGCCGAGGTCGTGATTCCGCACATTTTTATCTTCATAGTTCTTGCTCCCATTCCTCGAATTTGCAACTTTTCTACCCATATGATAGTTACTTTTTGTAACTTTTCCAACCTTTTTTCGTCAGTTTTTGCAACTTTGCGGGCTTTAATAACAATTTCCTTTTATTTCACAGTTATCCCAACCTGGAATATACCATCATCTGAATGTCATTGTCTGAGGCTGGCCTTCCGGTAAAATCCGCATAAGTTTCGCACACATTCATGCCCAATCCCATAAATATATCTGACACTTCGCCCAATGTATACAGTCTGATCGGATTTCCCTCCTTCATCTCAGGTTTTGGAAGTGCCTCTCCGTATGTATAATCTATCTGCCCGTATAGTAGGGTTTTATTCTCACGGTCCCACTCAAACTCAGACAGCGTAAGGCACTGCGCTCCGGCATCCCACAATTTACACGGGAAATGTGTTTCTGCATAGTCTCCATTCATTATGTCCATGAAATGTTTTCCGCCTTTTTTTAGTGCTTTTGCAACAACCGCAAATATCTTCTTATTTTCTTCGTCATCTTCAAGATAACCTATAGCTCCATCCGCCATATTGAGGGCCACGTCAAATTCGTTTTCAAATGTCAGCTCGCGAATATCCTTACAGATAAAAGATGCATCCAGCTGTTCTTTTCCTGCCTGTTCGTTGGCGTATTCAACATAATCCTTTGTGATGTCTACTCCGACCACCTCATAGCCCCGTCTGGCAAACTCCAGGGAATGTCTTCCAAATCCACAGGCAAGGTCCAGGATCCTCTCCGTTCCCTTCAGATTAAGTTTATCTATGATGAAATCCACCTGTCTTTTGGTATCCTCCACCCATGACATATTCTGGATGTCCAGCGTCCATATCTTTTTGTACCAGTCTTTTTCCATCTGTTTCATTCTAGTATTACCTCCTTATGAAAAGAATCGTGCATGCGCATGTAAAGGCGCTTTCGCATTAAAATATCTGTCCAGGCAATTTCTTTTTCTCTTTATATGAAAACTGCCTGTCAAATTCTTCCGCAGCCTTTTCGTCCACGAAATATCCTTCTGGCGGAGCGTACTCACCTGTGATTCCATCAAGATAGCCGGGCATCAGCTCTTTGCAGAGGAAAAACGATGCATCCTCTCCCTCATCAAGTCCATGGTAGCGAATGCCAAACTCACTTGCCGGTCTGAATCCGCTTTTGCCATAAAAGTCAATATTTCCCTCAAAGCATAGTGCACCGCAGCCGAGCTCTGCAGCTTTCTGCAACGAATAATCCAGCAGGAGCTTCCCGTATCCCTTACGTTTAAGTTCATTCTTTATACATATAGGCCCCATTGTCATAATGGGGATATTTCTTCCATCATCCGCAGTTATTTCCGCTCTCATAAACATGTTCTGTCCGATGATTTCTCCATCTAACAGCATTACAAAATCCAGTTCCGGGACAAATGCACTGTCACTTCTCAGCTGATTGAGCACATAGTGTTCCAGGCAGCCGGGGCGATACACATTCCAGAAGCTGTCCCGCACCAGATTCTCAACTTCCCGGTATTCATCCTCTTTTTCCAATCGTATAACCAGATCTTCACTATGCCTGACCTGACTGATATTTCCATGATCATTCATTCCATCTACCTCCTTCTACCGATCAACAAAAAATGAAAAAATACTTATGATGATCTGTAAGCTGCTTAATATACTCAAATGTATAATCAAACCTGTAAGTTTCTTGCAAATTCACTTATTGCCTGGCCAAATTGTTTCTTTATCTTTTTCCTGTCGGACGCTCCATCATAAAGGCTATAGTACATGAACATGATCGCATAAAACTGTGCCGCTTTTTTCTTCGCGCCTTTGATTCCCATGCTCTTGAACAGATCCTTTACATAACCGACAGGCCCCGCCACAAGATACTGCTGATACAGAGCCTGCATCTCCGCACTTCGGAACTGTTCTATCACAAGCATTTTTCTAAAAGAAGAGGCAAAATCATCCTCTGTCCAGTACTCGAACATGGATCTGCTGTACTGCACAAAATCATCCAGTGATACCTCTTCATACTTTTCCGGCATGCTCTCTATGTCGTCCTCCGGCATATCGTGACTTTCAGCCTGATCGCTGTCGCCCTGTTCCATCCTCGCAACGATGTGATCAAATATATCCCGCTTATTCTTATAATGCCGGTACAGTGCACCTTTTGTAATGCCAAGATCTCCCGCTATCTGGCTCACCGACACCGCCTCATAGCCATCTCTGGCAAATCTGTGAAGTGCCGTTATCAGTATCTCTTCCTTAGTATCTCTTGTGACTTTAGTTTCTTCCATATTGTGTACACCCTTCCGCTTCAGTATTTTAAATCCGCATGTAATAAACGACCGTTTACTGATATATTAGTAAACGATCGTTTATTTGTCAATCATTTTATATATTATTTTCTCACCTGTCTGGCGGCCTCAACCATGTTTCTGAGGCTGGCATCAGTCTCAGGCACACCTCTCGTCTTAAGACCGCAGTCCGGATTGATCCACAGCTTGTCTCTGTCAATCTTTGTGAGCATGACATTTACCGCCTTCACGATCTCTGCCACCGACGGAACTCTCGGAGAGTGAATATCATATACGCCAGGTCCCACCTCTGTCTCGAAGTTGTTCTCCCTGAGAGAATCCAGTATCTGCAGATCAGACCTTGATGCCTCAAATGTGATCACATCTGCGTCCATATCGTCTATGGCAGGTATGATATCTGTAAATTCACTGTAGCACATATGTGTGTGTATCTGCGTCTCAGCCTTCACACCGCTGTGTGTCAGGCGGAATGCAGGTATTGCAAAATCAAGGTACTCCGTATACCAGTCGGATTTTCTGAGCGGAAGCTTCTCTCTGAGTGCAGCCTCATCTATCTGTATCATCCTTATTCCGTGCGCTTCCAGATCCAGCACCTCATCTCTGATTGCAAGCGCTATCTGTGATATAGATTCCTTGATCGATATATCCTCTCTTGGGAATGACCAGTTGAGTATCGTCACCGGACCAGTCAACATTCCCTTCATGATCTTGTCTGTGAGCGACTGTGCATATACGGACCAGTCAACAGTGATCGGCTTTTTGCGGTATACGTCACCCCATATCACAGGAGGCTTTACGCATCTCGTTCCATATGACTGTACCCACGCTTTCTCAGTGAACAGGAAACCGCCAAGTGCCTCACCGAAATATTCAACCATGTCATTTCTTTCATACTCTCCATGCACAAGCACATCCAGTCCGATGTCCTCCTGCCACTTTACACATTCCTTTATCTTTCCCTTTACAAAGTCCACATACTCCTGCTCAGATATCTCTCCCTTTCTGAGCTGTGCTCTCTGTGACTTCACATCCTTAGTCTGTGGGAATGAACCTATAGTGGTTGTCGGAAGCTCTGGAAGTCCAAATTCCTTCTTCTGAAGTGCCTGCCTCTCACTCCTCTTCGGAAGTCTTACATAATCCTCCTCAGTCACCGCTGCAAGTCTCTGTCTCACCTCGTCGCTGTTGCAGTCTCTTGTTCCTGCAAATAACTCCTGATTCTTGTGATATGCCTCAAGCTCTGTATAGTTGTAGCTCTCAGCAAGTGCCGCAAGCTCCGAGAGTTCAGTAAGCTTTTCCTCCGCAAATGCAAAAAACTTCAGATAGTCCTGTGACAGTTTCGTCTCATGCTTAAGTGTGTATGGCACATGAAGCAGTGAGCACGATGTAGACAGAACCACATTTATCTTCTTATCGCGAAGCTGACCTACTACCTTGAGGGTCTTGTCGTAATGATTTCTCCAGATATTTTTTCCATTTACCAGTCCGGCAAAAAGTACCTTATCCTCAGGGAATCCGAATCTGTCTATAAGCTGCTTAGTCTGTCTGCCCTCTATAAAGTCAAGACCTATTCCGGCAAATGGCATATTTATGATATCCTCATACACATCCCTCACATCACCGAAGTATGTCTGAAGAAGTATCTTACAGCCTGCATGATCTGCAAATACCCTGTCATACACTCTGTGGAAAAGTGCCTTATCATCGTCATCCATATCTCTCACCAGTGACGGCTCATCAAACTGCAGCCACTCCACATTCTTATCGGCGCACTCGGCGATGAGTTGTCTGTAGGCATCTGCCACATCATCAGCAAAATCTTCCGCATTCTTTGATCCCACATATCTGCAGAGCTTAAGCATGGTGTATGGTCCTGTCACCACAGGCTTCATCTTGATCCCAAGCTCCTTGGCCTCCTCGTATTCACCTATCAGCTTCTCGCTATCTAAGCTTATCACTGTGTCATCCTCTATCTCAGGAACTATGTAGTGATAGTTCGTATTGAACCACTTCTTCATTGCAAGTGCCTTCACATCACCTGACTCGCCCTGGTATCCCCTCGCCATGGCAAAATACGTGTCGAGCTTTGAGACATTAAGCTCTCTGTATCTCTTTGGCACGATTCCGAGAAGAACCGCTGTGTCAAGCACGATATCATAAAATGAAAAGTCGTTGCATGGAATAAAATCTATCCCTGCCGCCACCTGTGTTACCCAGTGTCTGTGTCTGAGATCTGCGGCAATGTCTGTCAGCTCCTGCGCCGTTATCTCATGTCTGAAATATTTTTCAGATGCGAATTTTAACTCTCTTAATGTTCCCACCCTTGGAAATCCTATAACCGATGTCTTCATCATATCCTCCTGTAATT
>CAKQIY010000039.1 GCA_934247115.1 uncultured Coprococcus sp. | reverse complement strand
GGTCTTGCCACAAACATTCCAGCCACAAGTATAGTTATTCCGCATATAATGGCGAACTTCACGCTGGTATGCACACATTTGCTTATTGAATCTTTCTTATTCTGACCTATATAATGCGCCACAAGAACATTCACACCGACAGAAAGTCCTACAAATACATTCACAAACAGAGCAACGACTGCGGCATTACTTCCAACTGCTGCCAGTGCATCGCTTCCTGCAAATCTTCCTGCCACAGCCACATCAGCTGAATTGAAAAGCTGCTGCAGTATACTGCTGGCGGCAAGTGGCATGGCAAATATAAGCATCTTAAGCGCCAGTGAACCGTTTAACATATCCATCTCGTGCGATTTTTTTCTATGATCGGTATTCATTTCTGTATTCATTTCTTTACTTTTTTCTGTACTCTTTTCTGTGCTCATTCTGATGTCCGTCTCTTTTCCGTCATTGTGTTTCATCCTGATATAATTTCCGTTTTCGTATCTAGTGGGCACCCTCATACTTCTGAAGATAGTTGAATAGTGCTCCTATGAGATTGGAATCGTTGCCAAATTTGCACAGGCCCACCTGCATCTCATTATAAATGACTGAAAATTTCGCCAGTTTATCCACATACTTCTTCACACCCTGTATGAATCTTGGTTCCGCACTGATTCCACCGCCAAGGAGTATGATGTCCGGTGCCAGCAGAACATGCATGTTCATACAGTGCTTAGCAATATTCAGATACCAGTCCTCAAGCACATCTATGACCGCCTTATCACCGACAGCCTCCCACTCATATATCATCTCACCTGACACTTCATCTTCCCTCATGCCCTTGACTGCTGCCACAGATCTTCTGAGTGCGCTTACCGACGCCTGCATCGTCCAGATGACATTGTCCGGAAGTTTTACATGTTTCTTTGTATTCTTGAGATTCGCCTCAAGCGGTACTAGTTTGTCTATATTGTCCCTGTTCACATCCTCAAACAGATACGACATCTCACCGGCAACCATCCCCCTGCCGTGAAGTATCTTTCTGTCTATGACGATTCCGCCACCCACGCCTGTTCCAAATACCAGAACAACTGCGCTGCTATAGTCCTTTGCATTTCCCTGCCATATCTCCGACAAGGCTGCACATTTGCCATCGTTCTCAAGAGCTACCTTAAGTCCATCACATCTCTCGCTTACAAGCTCACCTATATGCGCTTTGTCAAGGTAAGGCAAGGCTCCGCCGGCATAACATATCCCGTTGTCCACGTCCACCTGTCCAGGAAGTGATATAGCTATTCCCTGTATATCATATCTTTCCTTATATCCATCATATATCGACTGAAGTGCATCAAGGAATGCATCCAGCCCCTGTTGTATGTTCTCCAGTCCATTCCCAAATCTTCCAGGTGTAGGGAATTTATTCTTCTCCATTATGTCAGCTTCTCTGTCCATCACACAATGCTTTATAAATGTTCCGCCTACGTCAATCACAAGGTACATAACTTCTCCTCCATACCGAATATGTTTTATTACTATATATTTTTCTTCAAGCTAAAAAATAGCAGTCTCAAATGTATGTACAATATATATTACACTATATCGAACATACATTCGAAAACTACTATTTTTATGTTAGCATATTTTTTTGTTATCAACAACTACTTTTGTAGCATAACAGTGTGTTGTATATGACTTATGTAAAGTTTCCTATCTCAGGTGGTCTCATGGCGTCACCTAATGTACCATTCCGGAGTTGCTTCTGTACTCCTCATTCAGCTCGCGAATCTCCTTCTCTCCATTTATATATGGCTCATAGAAGGAATCAATCGAGCCTCCACCCAGATTGTCGCAGCCATTGCAGAAATCACAGGCTCCACCACACTGGCTGAGTCCCTCCGCAACTATACGCATACGCTCTTCCTTTGTCGTATCCTTGATAAGAATGCTTTTTATCTCCATGGTCACACACACCTCCACGTCAACTGCTATTTATACTTATACTTTTCAAACAGCTCCTCTGGGTAGCTGTCCTCCTGCCCGGAATCTTCCTGTGAACCGTCTCGGCGGTCATCCCTGTTTATGCTATTTATGCCAAAGGCCGAAAGCACGATCGAAAATATCACCCCACCGGCAGTCACAATTCCTCTCACTATCTTGCTCTTATCCACTTCACTATCTCCTGATCCACATGGCACAGATTCCATCGCTAAATATCAATCAACTTTATTATATCCTCCGTCCGCATCATAATCAACAATGTACTGTATTCCTGCTACACTACTATCTCTCCTATATATAATCCTGTTCCACTATGGCCTCGCTCCATTATGGCGTCTCTTATAATCATCTCTGATGGCGGCGCAGCTTGCATATACTGTGCTGTCCAGCTCGTCCTTGCTCTTGGACTTCCTAACTGCAGATATTGTCTCAGAAATAGCCTGATAATTGAGTGTAACTCCCACACTGTCACATTCATAGTTTATCGCTCTGTCTGCCCCTATTCCAAATCTTCCTGCTACCTCTATCGCGTCAATATTTGCTCCAAGGAACAGGAACTCCCAGCCATATTTTTTCTTCTCCTTCTCCACCATCTTTTTTACCATTTTGTAGGTGTACATTCGGCTGGAATTTTCCATTCCATCAGTGGTTATGATAAACATTGTCTTTTCCGGTCTGTCTTCTTCCCTCGCATATCTGTGAACATTTGCAATGTGATTGATTGCTCCGCCAATGGCATCGAGAAGGGCTGTGCAGCCCCTGACATAGTACTGCCTGTCATTCATCGGCTCCACTTTATCAACCGAAACCCTGTCATAGATCACCTCTGTCTGATCATCAAAAAGCACTGTGGATATATATGCCTCTCCCTCCTCTTTTCTCTGTTTCTCAATCATGGAGTTGAATCCACCTATGGTATCTGCCTCGAGCCCCCTCATAGAACCACTTCTGTCCAAAATAAAAACAACTTCTGTTAAACCTTTACGCATAATATTTGTCCTCCTTATGATATGTCATCACCTCTCGGTGTTTTATCTTATATCCGCATTATACAAAAGAGGGCACGAAAAAAGGTCGCTTCGAAAGCGACCCTGAAAAATCCTGTAATATTATGAAATGGCACACGGCAGTCCGTGTTCTTCCAGTTGAATATCCAGCTCAATAATGTCATATATTTCATTTTCTATAAAATAAGAGAATATGATATCTGTCTTGTCACATGGGGATAATGCATAGCCGGCTCTTGCCAGCAGATCCCTCGACTCATCAAGGTTAAGTCTCGCCCCTATGCAAAGTCGAAGTGCCGTCTGTTTGTTTGGATGATAGTCCGGGTTACTCTTGATCTTTGAAAACACCTTCTTGCTGACTATCGAACCATCATACACCTCTTTACTCGTCAGATTCTTTTGATGAATAAGGTACATCAGATACTCCGAATAGGTGTCTGATATATGTTTGATCCTCTCATCAAGCTTATCACCGTGGCGCTCACTGAATTCAAATGAAGCTGTCTCCTGAGCACCGAAATAATCACTTATGCGGCGTGTATCTTCAAAATTTCTACTCCGTTTAGACTGTGCCACACCAAATCCGTCGGGTAGATACTCTGTCTCATTTGCCACTTCGACATAATGCAGATCTATATACGTTTCCAGATCCGGATATATCTTCTCGCCAAGCCGCGTAGACTTCTCGTCAAATACAACCAGAAATATGTCCATCTCATTCTCAAAAAGGAATGCATTTATCTCATCCACCGCAATCCTAAGTCCTTCTTCCTTCGGATACCCGAACCCTCCGGTCGAAATCAACGGAAATGCTATAGACCTGACACCATTCTCCTTTGCCAGCTGTAAGCTCTTTCTGTAGCACGAACGAAGCTTTTCCTCTTCTCCGTGATCTCCGTCTATAAACCTCGGACTCACCGCATGAATGATATATCTGGCATCAAGGCCAAACCCCGGAGTTATAAAGGCTCCGCCTTCTTCCACAAACCCGATATATTCCCTGCGATAATTTAAAAGTTCATCATACCCTGCTGCCCTGTATACGGCTCCGTCACATCCTGTTCCAACGGCCACATGGTCATTTGCCGTATTCACAATGGCGTCCGTGATCATCTTCACAATGTCATTTCTAACTATCCTTAGTGGCATATAATCTCCTCTCGATTATCATGCGAAGTACCTCATCATCCGTAGAATCAAGAAGCTTCTCAAGCCTCCTTCTTCCGACCCTGCGGTCACAAACTCTGAGTATATCAACCAGTCCCCATATATCACCATCCACCGGATCCATGATCTCCGATTCCGGTCTCTGGACATAGTTCTCTATAACCAGCGATATGTCCGATATCTCACCGTCCCATGGGTAACTATTCCATCCATACTTATATGACGTATCAAACTGCCTCGGATAATCCCATACCACATCCTCGCCTATTGTTATAAAATACCTTGGAAGCGGATTAGTCTGGTGTGAAAAATTAGAATTCATCTTGTATATCGCACAGTGAATCTGGAATCCCACTGATTCGTCCATCAGATTATATAATCTCTGTTGTAATTTGCTCCATCGTTTAGACATAATCTCCTCCCAGGGACGTTCCTTCTGTCACAAAGAGCGTCCCTCTGTCTCATTCGTGACACGGGGACACTCTTTGTGACAGAAGGAACGTCCCCTATTACTACTTTTCTTTAGGCAGGATAATGTTAAGCAGAATTGCAACCATTGCCGCAGGAACAATTCCTGAGCCTCCAAAAACAAGCTGGAGCAGCTGAGGGGCATTTGCTAGAATACCCGGATTGGCTCCCATTCCATAGCCCACACCCAGTGCTACTGAAACTATGGACAGGTTGCGTGCACTTAACGGTTCCTTTGTTATGAGCTGAATACCACTGATAACTATCGAAGAAAACATCATAACCGCAGCTCCGCCAAGTACTGACTGAGGCATGATCGATACCAGTGCTGCAAGTTTAGGGCAAAGGCCACATAATATCAGGAATATCGCTCCTGTTGCAAGCGCAAATCTGTTGACGACCTTAGTCATGGCTACAAGTCCCACATTCTGGCTGAACGATGTATTTGGAAGGACTCCAAACACCGCTGCAAGAGATGAACCCAGACCGTCACACATCACACCACCTGAGAGTTCCTTGTCTGTGGCTTCCCTTCCAAGACCACCTTCCATAACACCTGATATATCACCTACGGTCTCCACCGCCGTAACAATAAACATTATGAGCACCGGAAGAATTGCACGCATATCAAACACCGGCTTTACAGGCATGAGCTGTGGAATCGCAAACCAGGAAGCATCTTTCACCTTGTCCCAGTTCAGCACCCAGGCTTTGGTATATTCCACACCATCAGCAGTTATACCTGTTTTCGGGAGAACAAATCCCATTATGATCGCTGCGATATAACCTGCGATTATTCCAAAAAGAATCGATGATGAGCTCAAAAATCCTTTTGTCCAGTGCTTAAAGAAAAGGATGACCACAAGGACAAATAATGCAAGCAGAAGGTTCTCCATGGAGCCAAAGTCTGCGGCATTATTTCCACCTCCAAACGAATTTATTCCCACCGATATAAGGCTGAGTCCAATGGATAAAACCACTGTACCTGTTACAACAGCCGGGAAAAATCTGCGCAGAGGCTTCAGGAAAAAGCCAAGCACAGTCTCAAACAAGCCACCGATAATGGATGCACCCATAATCGCACCATACGCAAGCACTCCACCGCCCATGGTTGCCGCCACACTGTTGAATACTCCTATAAAACCTGAAGATGTACCCATAATGATAGGTACCTTTCCTCCAACAGGTCCTATTGAAAAAAGCTGTATCAGGGTGACAACTCCCGCGATAAGCATTGCGTTCTGAAGCAGTGAAAGCTGAAGATCAGCAAATTCACCACCGACCAGTCCGCATGCTCCTGTGATAATTAATAATGGTGTCAAATTTCCGACAAACATTGCAAGGACATGCTGAAGTCCAAGAGGTATCGCCTGGGAAAGAGGCATCCTTCCATCAAGCTGGAATGCTGTTTCTGAAAGTTTAAACTTATTTTTCATCTGTTGTTTTCTCCTGTATATTTTATTTTCATATTACAGATTCTGTTATTCTGCTTATGTTATCTCCAATCACTCTTCCGGCATGGACATAAGAATCTTCTCCGGTGTGATCGGCAGTTCTCTGTGCCATACACCTGTTGCCCTGTATATGGCATGCGCAATAGCCGGTGCCGGAGTATTGATAACTATTTCTCCTATAGATTTGGCTCCAAAAGGACCTGTAGGCTCATAGCTGTTTTCAAATTCCACTCTCAAATGTCCCACATCAAGACGGGTTGGTATCTTGTATTGCATAAAACTCGACTCTATCGGGCAGCCCTTCGCATTGTAGGTGATGTTCTCAAACAGAGTGTGTCCTATTCCTTGGACTATGCCTCCCTCTGCCTGAACACGTGCCAGTGCCGGGTTTATGGCTATGCCACAATCCACGACTGCAGCATAATCCAGTATCTTCACTTCACCCGTATATCTGTCAAGTTCTATCTCAACCATTCCGACCATATATGGAGGAGGTGAAACCGGAGACGAATGAGAGACTGTAGCTACAGCAGCAATATCATTTGCGACCTGATCCTTAACACTTATATCAGCCAAAGAAACACTTTGATCTGTTCCTGTCCGATATGCCCTGCCATTTTCAAAATACATTTCATCCTGTTCACATCCAAGCATTCCTGCTGCAATTGCGCACAGCTTCTTCTTCAGTTCATCACAGGCAAGCTCCACAGCCTTTCCCGTTACATACGTAGTGGATGAAGCATATGAGCCGGAATCATATGGTGAAGCATCTGTGTCTGCTCCAAATACCGCTACGTCATCAACCGAGCAGTCCATACACTCCGCAACCATCTGTGCAAGGATAGTATCACATCCGGTTCCCATATCTGCAGCACCGATTATCAGGTTAAAGGTACCATCATCCGCAAGCTTGACCGTTGCAGATCCCACATCCACATTCGATATGCAAGAACCCTGCATGGCCATTGCCACTCCTGCAGCCCTGACTTTTCCATTTCCCATGTCCCTGACAGGGTATTTATCATCCCAGTTAAATATCTCCTTGCATCTGGCCATACATCTGTCAAGAGCACACGCATTTGCCGTCTCGCCATAATACGCAGGCATCTTCATTCCCTCGCGCAGCATATTCTGCTCACGGATCACGGTCGGATCTATCCCCAGTTTCTCCGCGAGTTCATTCACCGCAGACTCAAGTGCGAAGATTCCCTGTGTAGCCCCATAGCCTCTGTATGCGCCGGCCGCCATGGTGTTCGTATATACAACATCATATCCAAACCTATATGCCTCAAGACCTCCCGTATATAACGGGATGGACTTATGCCCGCTAAGTCCGACTGTTGTAGGTCCATGCTCCCCATACGCTCCTGTGTTGGACAGCGTATACAGATCAAGTCCCCTTATATGTCCATCACGGTCTGCCCCCAGACGAACACTCACCTCCATCTCATGGCGTGGCGAACCTGCGATTTGACTTTCCTGTCTCGTAAATATGATCTTGGCCGCACGTCCGGTCTTCATAGTCACAAATGCAGGATACACCTCACTTACCGCTGTCTGCTTTGCTCCAAAACCGCCTCCTATACGTGGTTTTTCCACTCTGATCCTGCTCTTTGGAATGCCAAGTGCTCTTGACAGAATACGACGTACATGAAACACGATCTGTGTAGAAGAAATTACATGAAGCCTTCCATAACGGTCAAGGTGTGTATACGTTCGAAAAGTCTCCATCATAGCCTGGTTAAAGGCTCTCATATGATATCTGTTCTCCAGCACCTCATCACAGTCCGCTATAACGGCATCAACATCGCCATCACCGCCTACTTCGCTTGCAACCAGGTTGCGTTTCGGATCGCCTCCTACCTGAACCGGCGGGAACCAGTCGTCCTCAGGATGAACCAATATGTCATTATCCTTTGCCTTGCGGAAATCCAGAACAGGCTCTAAGATTTTATATTTTACCTTTATGAGTTTCATAGCCTTAATTGCTGACTTTTCATCCTCAGCTGCTATGATGGCAACCACATCGCCCACACACCTCACATGGCGGTCCATAATGAGTCTGTCATACGGTGACGGCTCAGGATATGTCTGTCCTGCTATTGCAAACCGGCTATTTGGCACATCCTGCCATGTGTAAATATCTACTATTCCGGGTATTTTTTTTGCTATGGAGACATTTATATCCTCCACAATGGCATTCGCATGTGGACTGCGAAGCAGTTTCACAACAAGTGCATCACCGGGAGTGATATCATCCACATATACCGGTTTGCCAAGAAGTAACTGCATAGAATCTTTTTTTCTAACGGATTTATTAACTACATTATATTTTTTATGTTCCATGAGTTCACCCCTTTACTGTCTGTCATCTGCAGGAATTCTACTGTCTAAGTAATTTCGGATCCCTCTCAGTTGTCCCTCATATCCGGAACATCTGCACAGATTCCCTGCAAGATATGCCCTGATCTCATCATCCGATGGGTCAGGATTTTCTCTGAGAAGAGCTATTGTATTCATCACAAAACCCGGATTGCAGAAACCACATTGGTCAGCCCCCTGATCAGCAATGAACCCGGCAAATTCTGCCGCCTCATCCTGAAGGTCCTCAAGGGTCTGCACCTCGTGTCCATCTGCCCTGGCAGCAAGCATCGAACAGGAAAGGACAGGAGTCTGATCCATGAGCACTGTACACAGACCACAATTTGACGTCTCACAGCCGCGTTTCACACTATAACATCCATGATCACGCAGAAAATCTATAAGGAGCATATCCGGAGCTATATTTTCCGAGACAAATTTCCCATTTAATTTAACTTTTATTTCCACTGCTGCTCCTCCTCAATTTTTTTCAATAATCTCTGTCCAAGCACACGTATCAGACGGCTTCTGTATTCTGCGCCAGCACGATGATTGCTTCCAACCGGAACCTTGTCAGAAACCCAATTGGCAAATGCTTTCTCTGTATCATCTGAAAATCCCCCTGTAAGCAAACCTTCTTCATCCAGAACAAGCATCGCCCTTCCAGGCCTTGCTCCCACAGCCAGACGGTATTCTCCATCCACGCATGATGCTGAACAGGCAATGACAGGGAAATCTGTTCTCTGATTGCGGACTGATGCATAAGCAAAAACTCCGGGAGTTTTCCTGATGATCAGATGTACAATCACGTCCCTGTCCTGCTTCATGTTGACAAATTCCCTGAGAGGAATCATACCACCATGATAAAGCTCCACAAATGCATCCATAGCTAAAAAAACTGTCAGAATGTCCGAAAATCCGAAACGTCCCCATATGCTTCCGCCAATCGTGGCGAGATTCCGAAACTGAACCCCCACAATATCCTTCACCGCTTCGCATACTGCACCATGTGTATATTTGTTTAATCCGTCATGCAGCTCTATCTGACGGAGTGATGTCATTGCACCAATAATGAATTCGTCTTCTCTTTCTTCAATCTTATCAAGTCCCAGATCACACATATCTATGGCTGTCTGTATCAGGCGATCCTGCATTTTTGTCCAGAGCATTCCTCCAATAATACAGCTTCCCTTTTTCTGATTCAGTTCATATGCCTCATCAATACTTTGTGCGCGTACATAATTCTGTATTGTTACCATAAAAGCTCCTTTTAACATATAAACACAATTTTTCAAAATATATTATATTAAAACAGCTTGTCTTTGAAAAGATGCTTTGTTACAATACCGTTGTATTATTTCAAGAATAACGAAAGGAACATTGAATTCATGAAAACAACTTTTAAAAAGCAACTATCTATCATCCTTATCTGTACTATGCTGGCAGTACTTACAGCCTGTGGTACAGACAGTGCTACGACAACACAGAGTACTACGGAAAGCACCACAGCTGCTTCAGTATCCGAATCAGCTTCCAGTGAAGAAGTATCTGAAGAATTATCTTCTGAAGAGTCTTCCACTGAAGCAGATGCTGAACAGACTGTCTACCCTGTAACAGTTACTGACCAGGCCGGCCGTGAAGTTACAATTGAAAAAGAGCCATCTTCTATCGTGAGTGGCTACTATATTTCTTCAAGCCTTCTGATCGCTCTTGGTCTCAAGGATAAGGTTGTCGGTATTGAGGCAAAAGCAGACAAGCGCCCTATTTATAAGCTTGCTGCACCAGAACTGACAGAGCTGCCTAATGTTGGAACTGCCAAAGAGTTCAACCTTGAGACATGTGCTGCTCTTTCACCTGATCTGGTTATTCTGCCAATGAAACTGAAGGATGCAGCCCAGAGCCTGACAGACCTCGGTATCACAGTACTGCTCGTCAATCCTGAAAGTCAGGATCTTATGACAGAAATGATCAACACCATAGCTACGGCAACTAACACCAATTCAGAAGCTGCAAAGCTGCTCGCATATATAGATTCTCAGAAGAATATGCTTACTTCAGCTCTGTCTGGCGTAGAACCTGAAAGTGTATACCTTGCCGGCAACTCATCATTCTTGTCTACTGCCGGTCCTTCTATGTATCAGTCAAGCATCATAGAGCTTGCCGGTGGAAAAAATGCAGCTGATTCTATCACAGACTCCTACTGGGCCGAGATAAGCTATGAGCAGCTTCTTGCATGGGATCCTTCTTATATAATAATCGCATCTGATGCCGAATATACAGTAGATGACGTAATGAACGATCCAAACCTTGCAGAATGCACTGCTGTAAAAAACAGCCACGTATATGCTATTCCTGGAGATGTTGAGGCATTGGACAGTCCGGTACCTGCAGGAATCCTGGCATCTGTATGGCTTGCAGGAATCCTTCATCCTGATCAGGTATCAGCTGACACATATACAACTGAAATGACAAATTATTATGAAACATTCTATGGAATCAACAACTAATAACAAGCGTAAAAATAAAAACAAAGCAACAATAACTATTATACTGGGAGCTGTCATTCTGGCGGCTCTCAGTATATTTTCTTTTTTTGTCGGAAAATATCCTCTTACACTGAATGGATTGCTGCAAGGTGATGACATGCAGTGGCGTGTATTTCTCACGCTTCGCGCAAGCCGCGGAATCATCGGCTGTATAGGAGGATTTGTTCTCGGCATAGCAGGATTTGTATATCAGACTGTATTTAAGAATCCATTGGCTTCTCCAGACATCATAGGTGTATCCTCAGGTGCAAGCGCCGGTGCCGCATTTGGCATTCTGTTTTTGTCGGGAACAATGTCTGTAACCATATCCGCTTTTGCCGGAGCCATATGCTGTGTGATACTGGTTCTGCTTCTGTCATCTCTGACATATGAACGTGATGGAAAAAGCATAGTACTGGCAGGCATAGCAGTACACAGTCTTGCCCAGACCGCTCTTGTGTGTCTGAAGCTGACTGCCGACCCTGAAAAACAATTAGCATCAATTGAATACTGGATCATGGGAAGTCTTAATGGCATAAGCATATATTCCATTGGCTCAAACGTAATACTATGTGCGGTCTGCCTGCTGATAATGTTCCTGTTGTACAGACAGATCATAATGCTCTCCCTTGATGACGCAGAGGGCAAAATGCTTGGAGTGAATGTTAACCAGATACGAATGCTGGTTCTTTTGATCGCAACCCTGGCAACCTCAAGTGTGATCAGCATGACAGGACTTATCAGCTTTATCTCTCTGCTTGCTCCGCACGGAGCCAGAATGCTGCTCAAAAATAACCGCTTATCAACTATGCTTCTGAGTGGTCTTATAGGTGGATGCCTTCTCACTTTCGGCGATATCCTTGCCCGCAGTGTATGTTCCACAGAACTGCCGGTCAGTATATTCACAAGTATCGTAGGAGCACCGTTTCTTATCTATCTATGCATAAGGAGGAAACCTGTAAAATGAGTATATTAAACATATGCGATCTGTCAGCCGGCTACCACCACAGCAGCCGCACCAACACCCCAGATGTGCAAAATGTGATAAACAATATCAGCTTTTCTGCGGAAGAAGGTTCAATTGTTGGTATACTTGGCGAGAATGGCTGTGGCAAGACAACCCTTATCAAAGCAATTGCCAATTTGATTCCACATAGTGGCTGCTGCGAGTTAGATAATCTCCAGCTGGAACATATGCCTCACAAAAAACTAGCACAGCTATGTGGATATATCCCTCAAAAAAGCGGCATATCCATAGACATATCTCTCTTGGATGTTGTCATGATGGGATTTAACCCAGAGCTTAAGCTGCTTCAGCCCCCTACTGATACCATGAAAGAAAAAGTTCATGAAGTTCTTGCAATAGTCGGCCTTGATTCACGAATAAACGATAATTTTCAGACATTGAGCGAGGGCCAAAAACAGCTTGCCCTGCTGGCACGTACATTTGTGGCCAAACGGAAGCTTTTACTCCTGGACGAACCGGAAAGTGCACTGGACTTCAGGCTGCGCTACCAGATCATGAAACTTCTCTGCAGCTATGTTGAACAAAACCGCGCGGTGTCTCTGGTAACGCTGCACGATTCATCACTTGCTTTAAATTACTGCAACACTCTTCTGGTTTTATCTGAATCCAAACTGATCGGTGAAATATATCCCGATAAAACACCCATTGAGGAAATGGAAATGCTTCTGTCCAAAGTTTATGGTACAATCAGTATCAGGGAACTTTGCAACCGTCAGGGAAATCGCCAGCTTGTCATGATGAAGGAGGATGATATGCATTGAGAGCTGCTATTAAAATAACATTTTTTGATGATAATGATGAGAAATTCTTTGGTGAAGGCCCATACCGCCTCCTTTTGGCTATAGAAGAAACCGGTTCTCTCCGCTCCGCATCCCAGTCCATGGGACTTGCCTACAGCAAAGCATTCCGCATGATAAAAAATGCTGAAGAGGCGCTGGGATTTTCACTTACAAGCCGCACAACAGGTGGCAGGTCAGGTGGGGGAAGCACGATAACACCAGAGGGAAAGGAATGGCTGAAAAAATATGAACAATACAGAGAAGCCTGTATTCAGGCTGGAAGCCAATTGTATATGGAGATCTTTTCTGACTAGCCAAAAGAAACATATCGTTATTACCGGTGACAGGAAAAGTGGCAAATCAACACTTCTCTCTTCACTTTTCGACGGGCAAATGCCCGGAATTACATCATGGGCCGTCCCAAAAGAAGGCGTATACATGAAAAACAACTCAAGCGGTGAAGTTGTACGTATCGGCAGATTCTGCTCTGATGCCACAGGTTGCGAGAACCTCATGCAGCCCATTAGAGATGCCTTTAACAGCACATGTATTGCTTTCTTAGAAAGCCTAGCAGACACAACAGCACCATGGATTACTGTAGACGAAATTGGATATCTTGAAAACACATCATACGATTATCAAAAAGCTTTTGAAAGGCTCATGAATAAAAAGCGAATCATTATGGTTGTTCGAAAACAGGATCTCTCATTTCTAAACTGGCTGTGCAGCCATAAAGATGTGTTCCTTGTTGACCTTGACAGACCATTTGGCAATTCCGGATGTATCATCATGGCTTCAGGACAGGGAAAGCGCTTTGGCAGCAATAAGCTCATGGCTGAATATCACGGACAGCCACTCATAAAGTGGATACTTGATATAACAAAAGATTTGTTTGCCAGGCGACTTGTTGTCACCATACACCAGGATATTGAAAAGCTTTGCACAGAATATAGTATACCGGTAATCCTTCACTCCTCACCATATCGGAATGATATGATCCGTCTTGGTCTGGATACAATTGGTTCCTATATTGACCGCTGTGCTTTTATTCCTTCCGATCAGCCACTCATAAAGACGGAATCTATAGCATCACTATTATTATGTGCCCAAAATGAGCCATCATATATATGGAGAACGTGTTATGACAAAACACCAGGAGCACCTGTGATATTTCCAAAAGAATATTTTGATGAGCTTATGTCTCTCCCACAAGGAAAAGGCGGAAATGTCGTTGTCCACAGTCACGAATCTCAGGTAAGGCAGCTACCTGTCACCAGCAAGACTGAATTGATGGACATTGACACACCAGCAGATATGGCGCGGCTGAAGGAACGTCCCTGATTATTCTTGGATTTGACTCAAATCAAATGCACCGTTCTCAATCAACTTCAAAATTGTGTCTACCAAGTTGTTTTTTACAGTTTCACTTTCATT
>CAKQIY010000038.1 GCA_934247115.1 uncultured Coprococcus sp. | reverse complement strand
TCCACATACCAGATACCGAAATCATCATCCGGCAGCTCTATCACATCTGCGCTCACATCGTATGGCAGATCCTCAGGTTCATTTGTCTCTGGTGCAATGGAGCCATCCTTCATCTCAAAGATGATCTGCGCTCTCCTGTTCACCGCCTTGATGGATCTTCTCCACTCAGGGATCTTAGAATTCTCATCACATCTGTTGAAGATGACCATGTCTGCACTGTTGAACTGCTCAACCATGGTTGCCTTCATGTTCTGTGAGTACACATCATATGTCTCCGCATTCACAAATGAGATAACCTGGACAACTGTCCATCCCTTTGGAACTCTTATCTCAAATATCTTATCCAGCTTCCACATACCATTGTACTCGATCATGACCTGCTCTGGATTATATTTGTCCTGAAGGTCAAGAAGATGATCTGTAGTGAGCTGATCTTCCTCTATAAACTCTGTATATATATTCGCCTTCTTCAGAGCCTCAAGATCGTACTCCTCCTCTCCGTCCTCACAGACGAGAAGAAGTGTCTTGGCTCCACCTGTAAAGCCTCTGTCCATCAGGGTCTCCCTGGCAAATGTTGTCTTGCCGCTCTCAAGGAATCCCATGAACACATATACAGGTATCTCTTTGTTCTGACGTCCCATCATATTAACTCCTTATCATAGAACAACCTGCCTAAACCTCAAAAAGCTGTGCAAGGTCGTCCTCCTTAAGCTTGCTTCCTATTACGCAAAGCTTACCAGTGATGTCAGCCTTGCCCTTTCTGATCTCGAACTCGCCTGGTACAAGATCAAAGTACAACCACTCACCTGCATCGCCAGGCACGATACCCTTAGCTCTGAGGATGACGCCATACTTCTCTGTGTCAGCCAGAGTGTCAAGGATCTCTCTGAGCTTATCCTCATTGTACTTGTGAGGAGTCTCCCTGCCCCAGCTTGTAAATACCTCATCTGCATGATGATGGTGATGATCATGGTCATGGCAGCCACATGTGCACTCATCGCCATGGTCGTGATCATGATGATCGTGGTCATCGTGGTCGTGGTGATGCTCGTGCTCATCGTGGTCATGATGATGCTCGTGCTCGTCGTGATCGTGGTGATGCTCGTGCTCATCGTGGTCGTGATGATGATGGTCATGGTCGTGACAGCCACATGTGCACTCATCGCCGTGGTCGTGGTCATGATCATGTCCCTTCTTAGCCTCATCCATCATTGTCTCCTCAAGAGACTTGTAGTTCTGCATAGCCTCTCTGATGGCTGCTCCATCGATCTCATCCCATGGAGTTGTGATGATGGTTGCATGATCGTTCTTCTCCCTGATCATAGCTACAGCCTTCTCTATCTTGTCCTGTGTAGTAGTCTGTGTTCTGCTCAGGATGATAGTGTTGGCACTCTCGATCTGGTTATTGAAGAACTCACCGAAGTTCTTCATATATATCTTAACCTTTGACACATCGGCAACTGTTGTGTAGCTGTCGAGCTCAACATCAAGATTGCCTGATACATCCTTTACTGCCTTGATAACATCAGACAGCTTACCAACTCCTGATGGCTCAATGATGATCCTGTCAGGGGTGTAATCTGTGATAACCTGCTTGAGTGCAGTACCAAAATCTCCGACCAGTGAACAACAGATACAACCTGAGTTCATCTCTGTGATCTGAACACCGGCATCCTTCAGGAAGCCGCCATCGATTCCTATCTCACCAAACTCGTTCTCTATAAGAACCAGCTTCTCTCCCTTAAATGCCTGCTCAATAAGTTTCTTGATCAACGTTGTCTTACCAGCTCCAAGAAAGCCTGAGATAATATCAATCTTTGTCATATCAATCACTCCTTAAACAAATTTATATTAAGACCATGTATACTAAATACACGCTCTTTGATATCTACATCCACATGATTATACTCGATTGCTTTTATTTTTGCAAGAAATCAGGCATCATATATGGATTATTGAGTATTTATTTCATGTGTACATCCATCTGATTAAATGGGATCTCTATGCCATTCTCGTCAAATGCCTTCTTAAGCTTCCACATGGCATCCCACTTGGCATCAAAGAACTTCTCTATCGTCGCATAGAACTTCACATACATATTGATCCCACTGTCTGCAAATTCATCTATATAGAACAGAATCTGCTCATCCGGAAGATAACCATCCACATCCTTGATAGTCTCAATGGTAACCCTCTTGACCTTCTCCATATCAGAATCATACGCAACAGAAAATGGTATATCCACCCTTCTCATATCATGCTCTGTCACATTCACAAGGGATGTGTTGGATATGTTGCCATTCGGTATGACGACTGATTTGTTGTCGAAAGTTATCAGCCTTGTATAGAATATGTCTATGGACACGACTGTTCCTTCGCAGTGGGTATTGTTCTCCACAATATAGTCACCGACCCTGAATGGTTTTAATATGAGAATCAACAGGCCGCCCGCAAGATTCGACAGACTTCCCTGAAGTGCAAGTCCGAGGGTAACCCCCGCTGTGCCTAGTATAGTTATAAATGAAGTGATCTGAAATCCCACAATACTCGCCGCAGTGAGCACGATCAACACATTCAGAACGATCTTGACCGCAGATATGAAAAAACCGGCAACGCTTGGATCCAGCTTTGACCTCTCGAAACTCTTCCTGAGTATCCTGAGCAGAAGCTTCACCAGTTTGAAGCAGACGACCATGAATATGACAGCCACAACTACACTGCCAAGCTTGGACATACACCAGTCTGTAAGCTTCTGGACATACTGCCCTATGATACTTACCTGATCCGTGGCCTCCTTCACCGCGTCTGTCACCACATTCTCCGTAGTCTCTGTACCAGTCGCCATGCTGTACAGATATCCCAGCGATATCATAATGTCCTACCTCCTACTTCACATGTGCAAATACCGCAAATGATAAAGCAGGTGCAGCAACCCTGACAGCTCCATCAGCCGCAGTTTTGTATCCTTTATTGTTACAGCCCTCTCCACCGAACTTCTGATTGTCGCTGGAGAACACCTCTCTGTATCTTCCATCCTGAGCCACCGTCAGTTCATAATCCGATACATTCTTAAGCCCGAAATTACATACGACGTACAGGTCGTCCCGGTCATCACCGCCATGTCTGACAAATGACATAACCTGTCCATCCTCACTGAATGTCACATCTTCATCAGTATCTCCGTAAAGAGCCGGCTTCGTGCTGTAGAGCTTGTTGAGCTCCTTCACATACTTCTGGAAATAACTGTTGGCATCAAATTCCAACACTGACCAGTCAATGACTGATCTTCCATCAAAGCCTCCAAATCCGCCCAGCTCCTGACCCATGAATGTAAGCTTTCTTCCCGGAAGCGTCATCACAAGTCCGAACAGCATCCTGAGATCCGCATACTTGTCCTCATATCCGCCCGGCATCTTGGATGCATAGCTGCCGCGCTGACCGGCAACGGCATCATGGCTCATGGCCCACACTGATGTATCCTTCTCCGAAAATGGTATGCCGCATGTATAATCAACAAAGCTTCCTCTCGATGAAGGCGGTATCATCATGTAATCCGTAACCCTGTCAACCGCCGCATTGTTCCAGCCAAGTCCCACCAGCACATCAGAGTACCTGTCTCCGGTAACACTTCTGAACTCCCTGACAAGATCATCGTCCTCAAGCCTTATTCCATCAAGATGGTATGTGTCTATCCAATAGGCAAGGCAGTCCACATCACTCACTGATACCATATCCATGATGACACCTATTCCCTTGCCGTGAAGCATGTCGATCATAGCCATGAAATCCACAGGTGTTCCGAATCTGGATGTAGGGGCAAACATTCCAACCGTGTCATAACCCCAGCCATCATCATCCCTGTATTCCATAAGAGGCATGAACTGGATATAATTATATCCCATGCTCTTCACATAGGCTGCAATATCACCACCGAATTCTGCATAGCTTATGCGCTCTCCATCCGCAGGAGACTTCCAGGTAGGCATATGAACCTCATAGATGTTCACACCATGATTCTTCTTTCTATTCTTCAGGTATGCTTCATCCTTCCAGCTGTACTCCAGCTCAGTGAGGAGTGATGCGTTACCCGGAGCTACCTCGTAGGCAACAGCATACGGATCGGCAAATATATCTATATTCCCATCTCTATATAATGCCTCAAACTTATATCTTGTATTCGTGAGATCCCCCGGAATAAACAGCTCGAACATATCAGTATAGTCTATCCTCCGCATCGGATTCACTCTTCCATCCCAGCCATTGAAGTCGCCAACCACGCTGACGCGTGTAGCACCAGGCATGTTCATGCAGAATGAAACACCGGATATGCCTTCCAGCACTGTCTTTCTCGCTCCGAACAGTTCCTTCACGTGGAATCCGGATTCTATATCATCCTCACCACTTACAACTTTCATGACATCCTCAAGATCAACGCTGTATCCAAATGAATACGGATCGTATATATCCTTTATCTCATCCTCTTCACCTGATTCGCCCCATATTCTGCGTGTGATTCTGAGCTTATAAGCAAATGCCTCTCTATCCGGTATCCTTACAGTAAAGAAGCCCTGCGCTCCAACCTCCTTCATCGGATATTCCTGATCTCCATCCATCACAGACACTCCGGCAGCACCAGGCATATATGCATTGACTATGCAATTCTTAAGACACATATGCATGCCGAGTATGTGATGTGGATTGCCATGCGTCGCCCTTGTTATGGACGCAATTTCCTCCGACTTTAGTACAAATATCTCCATATTACAACCTTCTCCTAATTTCTGCGGTTATTATCTCCCCTGTAATATCTCATCTTCCATCTATAGCATGAATAAATATTCCACTTCTGAGCTTTGGCTCAAACCATGTAGACTTAGGCGGCATGAGCAGTCCGGCATCAGCTATATCAAACAGCTCTGTAATAGACGTCGGATACATGGAGAATGCAACAGCCATTCCTCCATCCACCAGTCTCTCCAGCTCTGAAAGTCCCCTGATCCCTCCAACGAACATGATTCTCTGATCCGTCCTTGGATCCTGTATTCCTAGAATCGGGGCAAGCACATTATCCTGAAGCACAGACACGTCAAGTCTGCCAACCACATCATCAGGAACAATACCGTCCTTCACATCGAGCCTGTACCAGCTTCCATCGATATACATTCCAACCTGTCCCTTGACCTGTGGATCAACCGGAGTGTCACTTGCAGTCACATCGAACACCTTTGATATCTCATCCATGAACTCTGCCTTGTCATGCCCATTCAGATCCTTTACAACTCTGTTGTAAGGCATGATCATGAGCTGGTCATGAGGGAAGAGCACAGAGAGGAAATAATTGAATTCCTCTTCCCCGGTATATCCCGGGTTCTTCTCTCTCATATGGATCCCCGCCTTGACAGCTGACGCTGCCCTGTGATGTCCGTCCGCAATATATATGTCATCTACGTCCTCGAACGCTGAGCGGATGGTGTCAATATCTCCCTGATCGTCGATGATCCATACATTGTGTGTTATTCCATCAGGCGATGTGAAGCCATAAAGCTTCTCTCCATTCTTCACTCTGCCTATGATCTCATCAACCTTATCTATAGCTCTGTACGCAAGGAAGATAGGTCCCGTCTGCGCCCCGCATGCCTCAACATGCTTTATTCTGTCTATCTCCTTGTCTTCTCTTGTGTTCTCATGCTTCTTGATGATCCCGTTCATATAATCATCTATAGAAGAACATGCCACAAGTCCTGTCTGATGTCTGCCATCCATGATAAGTTCATAAATATAATAGACTGGTCTGCGCTCCATGATATATGTTCCATCATCTATCATGCTCTGAAGCAGCTGACCAGCCTTATCATATACACATGGAGCATATGTATCTACATCTGGTCCAAAGGATGTCTCAGCTCTGTCCACTTTCAAAAATGATAATGGTTCACGCTTGACCTCTATCTCTGCTTCCTGACGGTTATACACATCGTATGGCAAGGCAGCTACTCTGCCTGCAACATCGGGTCTCGGTCTATAGGCTCTAAAACTTCTGATTGTTGCCATATTCATTACTCCTGTCATAAATATTTTATTGTATGTGCCAATTAACCCCTTACTGCCTTGACAACCTTCTTGATGGAATCCTCATATTCCTCTTCTGATGAGTTCTCAAATATAAAGAGATCCTTGATGTTGGTTGGTGGATTGAAGTTCTGGCTGTTGATGTACTCATCCCAGTGCTCAAGCTTCCATGTATCTCTGTCTGAAGCTCTCTTGATCATTCTCTCGTGACATACATCTTTTCTTGTATTTACCCAGATAACGAAGAGCTCTGCGTCCTTCTCAGCAAGCTTGGCACGAAGGTTATCAAGATACTCATCATCTCTGATCTCCTCTGTGAACGGAGCATTGATAAGTACTGTATCATTGTAATCCAGTGCCTCAAATGCAAGATCCAGTACACAATAATACTCGTAATCTCTGATCTCCTTCTGGAAGAAGTCTGATGAACGATTGTACTCCTGTCCGGCAACTACAAATATCTGCTTTGAAAGCACGATCAATGTATCCTTGTCAAGGTATACACAATTGTGAAGTGCCTTTGCAACCTGCTTTGAAATAAATGTCTTTCCACATGCTGGTGGTGATGTAACTAAAATAAGCTTCTTCATATCTATAAATGCCTCCATGTAAATGAAATCAATTTTTCTAATAGTGTATCACAATTACAATTTGCTTACAACATTTTTTAACGTTAAAAGAAAATAAAAGACACAATCCGGCACAGGATATACTGCTATGTATATCCATGGACATCCATCGGGGACGGAGATGTCTGACCACAGGACATTCATCGGGGACGGAGGTGTCTGACCGCAGGGAACAATATAATAAAAACAAGCCTGTTCAGCCAACAGTTGACACATTTCGTATCGACCTTGACTAAACAGGCTCAATCCTGTCAAATATTTATAAATTATCAGCTTTTATACCGCCAGAAATTTATTTCTTTGTGATATATCCCTTGGCCTTCAGAAGCTCTGCACAGAGAACCGCACCGCCTGCTGCACCTCTTACAGTGTTGTGTGAAAGACCAACGAACTTCCAGTCATATACTGAATCCTCACGGAGACGTCCTACGCTTATACCCATACCATTCTCAAAATCAACATCCAGAGATACCTGTGGCCTGTTGTCCTCCTCAAGGTACTGGATAAACTGCTTTGGTGCACTTGGAAGGTTCAGCTCCTGAGGTGCGCCCTTGAAGCTTGTCATAGCCTCGATAAGCTGCTCCTTTGTAGGGTTCTTTCTGAACTTTACAAATACAGTTGCTGTATGTCCGTTGAGAACTGGAACTCTGATACACTGGCTTGTGATAGTGATTCCCTCTGCAGGAACGATCACGCCATTCTCCTTGTCTACCTTACCCCAGATCCTGAGCGGCTCCTTCTCTGACTTCTCTTCCTCACCGCCGATATATGGGATGATGTTGCCGAGCATCTCAGGCCAGTCCTTGAATGTCTTGCCTGCTCCTGAGATTGCCTGATATGTGCTTACGATAACCTCGTATGGCTCAAATGGCATCCATGCTGTAAGTACCGGTGCGTAGCTCTGGATTGAGCAGTTAGGCTTAACTGCAACAAATCCTCTCTCTGTTCCAAGTCTCTTCTTCTGGAACTCGATAACCTCTGCATGGTCTGCATTGATCTCTGGAACCATCATAGGAACATCCGGAGTCCATCTGTGAGCTGAGTTGTTTGAAACTACAGGAGTCTCTGTCTTGGCATAAGCCTCCTCTATAGCTTTGATCTCATCCTTTGTCATATCTACTGCTGAGAATACGAAATCAACTGTGGCTGCGACCTTCTCAACCTCATTGACATTGTATACTACAAGCTTCTTAACTGCCTCTGGCATCGGTGTATCCATCTTCCATCTGTCACCAACTGCCTCTTCGTATGTCTTGCCTGCGCTTCTTGGGCTGGCTGCAACTGTAACAACCTCAAACCAAGGATGGTTCTCAAGAAGTGAGATAAATCTCTGACCTACCATACCTGTTGCGCCGAGGATACCTACCTTTAACTTGTCACTCATCTTTCTTCTCTCCTATCTGTTTTTATATGACGATAAATGAACAGCGTTCTTTCATATATACATCATGTGAGTTTTATCATATCTGTGTGGTAACGCTCCCGCTCAACTCGGTCTGCAGCGGATACTAAGGCTCACTTCGTATCGCCAAGTACCGGCGACCTCGTATGTCCCACACATGATATTGATAAACTCACATGATATGATTCTACTCTCTGTAGCTGTTCATTTATCTGCTCTTCAAAATATAGTAATTAACTCGATACTCGAGAACTACTGTTATTTTATATTTTTTATTACTTTATGACTCTTACCTTTACTACTCCCTCGATTGCTGAGAGCTCTGCGATGTCGTCTGCTGTTGGCTCTACACCGATATCAAGGATCGAGTATGCATAATCACCCTTTGCCTTGCTGATCATTCCTGATACGTTGCCGCCCTTCTTGGAGAATACTCCTGTGAACTGGGTGAGCATGTTAGGGATGTTCTTGTGGCAGATGGTAACTCTGGCTACATCACTGCACTGTCCCATGTTGACATTTGGATAGTTTACAGAGTTCTTGATGTTTCCATCGTTGATGTATGCCTTGATCTCCTTGCATGCCATAACTGCACAGTTGTCCTCTGACTCTGCTGTTGAAGCTCCAAGATGTGGGAATGCTACCACGTTCTTGTAACCTGCTATGGCTGGGTTAGGGAAATCTGTCATATACTTTGCAACCTTGCCTGAGTCGAGTGCCGCCTTCATATCCTCATCGTTGACCAGTACGTCTCTTGCGAAGTTGAGGATCTTCACGCCGTCCTTCATCAGTGCAAATGCATCTGCATTGATCATGCCCTTTGTACTGTCAAGTGCTGGAACATGAACTGTTATATAATCACAATCTCTGTAGATATCCTCTACATTAGTGATGTGCTTTACATCCTTTGAAAGTCCCCATGCTGCATCTACTGACACATATGGATCATATCCGTATACCTGCATACCAAGCTTGAGTGCAACATTCGCAACCTTTGCTCCTATGGCACCAAGTCCGATTACACCGAGCTTCTTGCCGAGGATCTCATTGCCTGCGTAGTTCTTCTTCTGCTTCTCCACCATCTTGGCGATATCCGCCTCAGCGGCATTGTCCTTAACCCAGTTGTAACCGCCAACAAGGTCTCTTGAAGCCATGAGAAGCGCTGCTACTACAAGCTCCTTAACACCGTTTGCATTTGCTCCTGGTGTGTTGAATACCACGATACCCTTCTCAGCGCACTTATCAAGTGGAATATTATTGACACCTGCACCCGCACGGGCTACTGCCAGAAGGTTATCTGACAGCTCGAGATCATGCATGGATGCACTTCTGACCAGAACTGCATCTGCGTCTGCGAAATTGTCTGTTACTTCATATGTATCAGGTAAAAGCTCCATACCGCATGCTGCGATAGGATTTAAACAATTAATCTTTACTGACATGTCTTTTCTCCCTTTTCTGTTACTTTAAATTACTTGTTCTCTGCCTCGAACTTCTTCATGAACTCTACAAGCTTCTCAACACCCTCGATCGGCATTGCGTTGTAGATAGATGCTCTCATACCACCTACTGTTCTGTGGCCCTTGAGGTTGACAAATCCTGCCTCTGTTGCCTCCTTGACGAACTTGGCATCAAGGTCTGCATCACCTGTTACAAATGGTACGTTCATGAGTGAACGGTCTTCCTTTACTACTGTTCCCTTGAAGAGCTCTGAGCTGTCGAGGAAATCATAGAGGATCTTGGCCTTCTTCTCGTTGTGAGCCTTCATAGCTTCAAGGCCGCCCATCTCCTTAACCCACTTAAATACCTTACCACAGATATAGATACCGTAGCATGGAGGTGTGTTGTAGAGTGAGTCTGCATCTGCCTGTGTCTTGTACTTGAGCATGGTTGGTGTAAATGGCATTACGTCATCTCTGATAAGATCCTCACGGATGATAGCCACTACTACGCCTGCAGGACCAACGTTCTTCTGAACTCCGAAGTAGATCATACCATAATCCTCAACATTTACAGGCTGTGAGAGAATGTCTGATGACATATCCGCAACAAGGATCTTGCCCTTTGTGTTAGGAAGTGTGTGGTATGTTGTTCCATATATAGTGTTGTTATGACAAATGTATACATAATCAGCATCGTCATCGATTGGAAGATCTGAACAGTCTGGGATATATGAGAAAGTCTTGTCTGCTGATGATGCAACTGCAACTGCCTTTCCATATTTCTTTGCTTCTTCGTATGCTTTCTTTGCCCACTGACCTGTGATGATGTAGTCAGCTACACCATTCTTCATGAGATTCATTGGAATTGCTGCGAACTGCTGAGAAGCTCCTCCCTGAAGGAAAAGCACCTTGTAGTTATCAGGTATGTTCATGAGATCTCTGAGATCCTTCTCTGCCTCTTTGATGATATTGTCGAAGGCTTTGGACCTGTGGCTCATCTCCATTACGCTCATGCCTGTTCCCTTGTAATCAAGCATTTCTTCTGCTGCCTCTTTTAATACCACCTCAGGAAGAACTGAAGGGCCTGCTGAAAAGTTGTACACTCTTGCCATTTTTGTTATCTCTCCTTCTTTTTAGTTGTGACGATGATTTCGTTTTAATGTATGTAAGCCTGTGTTTCGCTGCCTATATCGTTCTGCGGAGCGCTCCCGCTCGTCTCCTCCTGCAGCGGTACTAAGGTGCCGCCTACAGCGCCACCTAAGGACCGGCGGAGGAGAATGTCCTTCGAACGATATAGGCAGCGAAACACAGGCTAATTTACTTTATTTACGAAATCATCTGTTTGTGACTTAATTAAATGTGTGCGAGATATTTATTTAACAAAAACGGCATTTCGCTCCTATTTATGATTATTGAAGAGTATGTTTTTTGCATATTTTATATATAACAAATCTCCGCAAAACTTATGACACTATTCAATAATTCATTTTGAAAATGGTGATTTCCGTTAATTGTTGTATCCCGCTTGCGATTTTCAAGTTTTTGGGCTTAAAATCTTATGTTTTCAAGTAAAATAACTTTATTATCGCTTATATCCCTGTACTATAGCACTCTTTTCGCCTGTCGGCAAGTAGGGATTATATATATAAGCACCATATCTATGCTTGTATGCACACAAATATGGTGCCTTTTCATCTTATACTGACATGTATTACATGTCATCCTCTGAGAAACAGGTGTCGATGGCTGCTCCCGGAGCTACCATTGGCCATACCTTGTCGTCTCCCGCTATTGTTACATCTATTACCACAGGTCTGCCTGCTGTCAGGGCTGTCTTCATTGCTGCCTCGAACTCATCAAGTGTGTTGGCTCTGATTCCCATGGCGCCAAGTCCCTCTGCTACCTTGACGAAATCTACTGAATCGTCAAGCACAGTGTTGGAATATCTGTGGTCATAGAACAGTGTCTGCCACTGTCTTACCATTCCAAGTACGTGGTTGTTCAGGACCACCTGGATGATAGGCACGTTGTATCTTGCAGCTGTTGCTATCTCGTTCAGATTCATTCTGAAGCATCCGTCTCCGGCTATGTTGATGACTGCCTTGTCAGGTCTGCCGTACTTTGCTCCGATCGCAGCGCCGACACCGTAACCCATGGTTCCAAGTCCGCCTGATGACAGGAATGTCCTAGGCTCCTTGAATGTATAGTTCTGAGCTGCCCACATCTGATGCTGTCCGACATCTGTTGTGATGATTGCATCACCCTCTGTAAGCTCGTAGATCTTCTTGATAGCTGCAGGTCCGTTCAGTGTATCGAAGCTATACACATCAGGATTCTGCTTCTTGAGGTCTTCGATCTCAGACATCCACGTCTTGTTGGACTGAGCTGCAAGCTTGCTGTTGAGGATCTTCAGAACCTCCTTTGCATCGCCGACTATGCTGGCATTTGTTGGGATATTCTTATCTATCTCAGCCGCATCTATATCTATATGTATGATCTTTGCATTTGGCGCGAACTTGGATGCATTTCCGATAACTCGGTCTGAGAATCTGGCACCAACAACGATCACAAGATCTGCCCTTGACACACCGAGGTTGGACACCTTGGTTCCGTGCATACCGATCATGCCTGTATATCTCTCGCTTCTTCCGTCAAATGCGCCCTTGCCCATAAGTGTATCGCACACAGGTGCATCCACCTTATCTGCAAATTCTGCAAGCTCTGCCGATGCGTCAGAGATGATACATCCGCCGCCTGCCATGATAAATGGTCTTCTTGAAACCTTGATCATCTCAAGTACTTTGTTCACATCCTCCTCGCGGATGGTGTCTGTCTTTCTCTCGATAACCTCCGGCGTCTCTGGTATATACTCTGTCTCCGCTGCGGTTACATCCTTTGTTATATCCACAAGCACAGGGCCAGGTCTGCCGCTCTTCGCGATCTTGAACGCACGTCTGATGGTAGGTGCAAGATCATCTATGTGCTTTACAATAAAACTGTGCTTGGTGATAGGCATAACAACACCTGCAATATCTACCTCCTGGAAGCTGTCCTTACCGAGCATATTTACGCCTACATTTGCTGTGATGGCTACAACAGGAACAGAATCCATGTATGCTGTAGCTATACCTGTTACGAGGTTGGTGGCACCCGGACCTGATGTGGCCATACATACTCCGACCTTGCCTGTAGCTCTGGCATATCCATCTGCCGCATGGGCAGCCCCCTGCTCATGTGATGTGAGCACATGGTTGATCTCATCCTGGTGCTTGTAGAGAGCATCATATACGTTGAGGATAGTTCCTCCCGGATAACCGAACACGGTGTCAACGCCCTGTTCCTTAAGGCACTCTATAACAATTTCAGAACCTGATATCTTTGACATTATTATCTTCTCCTTCTTTTTCTTTCATCTCATAGAGATAATTGTGAAACATGTAGATTATGAACTTCTGAGATGTATTAGCCTACCAATCGGAGGTCGCTCCCGCTTAACTTAGCCTGCAGCGGTACTAAGATGCCGCTGTAGCGCCATCTAAGGACCGGCGGCTGCGTATTCCTCCGATTTGGTAAGGCTAAACAATCTCAGTCGTAATCTACATATTTGAATTTCATAATTATCATCTAGTTCTTTGGCACTTCAAGTACGGCGCCTCTGTTGCCTGATGTAACCATAGCTGCGTATCTTGCAAGGTAGCCTGTTGTAACCCTTGGCTCTCTTGGTGTCCATGCAGCCTTTCTCTTTGCGAGCTCCTCGTCTGACACATCGAGCTTGATGCTGAGGTTGTTGATATCGATCTCGATCATATCGCCTTCCTCAACAAGTGCGATAGGTCCACCCACAGCAGCCTCTGGTGATACATGTCCGATGGATGCTCCACGGCTTGCTCCTGAGAATCTTCCGTCTGTGATAAGAGCTACTGATGAGCCAAGTCCCATACCTGCGATTGCTGATGTAGGATTGAGCATCTCTCTCATACCAGGGCCTCCCTTTGGTCCCTCGTATCTGATGACTACCACGTCACCCTCTACGATCTTGCCACCCTTGATAGCTGCGATTGCGTCCTCCTCACAGTCGAATACCCTTGCAGGGCCCTTGTGAGCCAGCATCTCAGGCACAACTGCTGAACGCTTTACTACAGAGCCGTCCGGTGCAAGGTTACCCTTGAGTACAGCCAGACCACCTGTAACTGAATATGGATTGTCCATAGGTCTGATGACCTCAGGATTCTTGTTGACACTGCCTGCAACAGCCTCTCCTATTGTCTTACCTGTAACTGTCATGCAGTCCTTGTTGATGAGCCCTGCATCAGCAAGCTGCTTAATAACCGCATACACACCGCCGGCCTCATTGAGATCCTCCATGTATGTGTGACCTGCAGGAGCAAGGTGGCACAGGTTAGGTGTCTTTGCACTTATCTCATTTGCAAATGAGATATCGAAGTCGAATCCGATCTCATGTGCTATAGCTGGAAGATGGAGCATAGAGTTGGTTGAACATCCAAGTGCCATATCAACTGTGAGAGCGTTGATGATGGACTCCTTTGTGATGATGTCTCTAGGCTTGATACCCTTTCTGTACATCTCCATAACAGCCATACCAGCATGCTTTGCAAGCTTAAGTCTCTCTGAATATACGGCTGGAATAGTTCCATTTCCTGGAAGTCCCATTCCAAGAGCCTCTGTCAGACAGTTCATAGAGTTTGCTGTGTACATACCTGAACATGATCCGCATGTAGGACATGTCTTGCACTCATACTCATATACATCCTCCTCAGTCATGGTTCCAGCTGCGTATGATCCGACAGCCTCGAACATACTTGAAAGACTTGTCTTATTTCCCTTTACGTGTCCGGCAAGCATAGGACCGCCAGATACAAATACTGTTGGGACATTTACTCTGGCTGCAGCCATGAGAAGTCCAGGAACGTTCTTGTCACAGTTAGGGATCATAACCAGTGCGTCAAACTGATGAGCTATAGCCATAGCCTCTGTTGAGTCTGCGATCAGATCTCTTGTAACCAGTGAATACTTCATTCCGATGTGTCCCATTGCTATACCATCACACACAGCGATAGCCGGGAACATAACAGGTGTACCGCCTGCCATGGCAACTCCCATCTTTACTGCCTGTGCTATCTTGTCCAGGTTCATGTGGCCTGGAACTATCTCATTGTATGAACATACGATACCTACTAAAGGTCTCTCCATCTCTTC
>CAKQIY010000037.1 GCA_934247115.1 uncultured Coprococcus sp. | reverse complement strand
ACTCATCCTACAGTCCAGAGTCTGATAGATGAACTGGAAAAGAGAGGATATAAGATAGGCAAATCAACTGTGTACAGGGTGCTCTCTGATGCGGTTGATGATGGGATTGTCATGAATGTGTATTCTGGAGACAAGATGGAGCATTTTGATGGCAATACGGAGAACCACTATCACATACGCTGCAAGGTATGTGACAGGATATTTGACAGTGAGCTTCCGTATCAGGATTCCATCACGCAGATGGGGGTGGAGGCGGACAGTGAATTTGTCATATTGTCACACAACCTGGAATTTATCGGGATATGCCTATCTTGTAAGGAGAGTCTGAAAAGTCTGTGATTGAGATGATAAAAGACCGGTGCACATAAACGCATATTGGATGCGGAGTATGAGTATCGGTCTTTTGGTATGTGCAGGCATTATCAGGTGTTTATGCCTTTATTTCTCTGTGTCAGTCTCTCTTCTTCTGGGAGAGTATATTGGCCGATTTTATCTCACGGTTAGAGTATTCTCCAGAAAATGCAGGCGCAGCAGAGGTCGCTTCTGTATCCGGTGCGGATCCTGCGCACGTTGAAAACGATGCGTCGTCATCTGTATCGTGGAGCTTCTGCTGTGGTATGGCATTTATAGGATCCTCTCTTGGATTACTGATGAATGTCTTGTTCGCCGAAGGCTTTACAACTGTCATTCCAAGTATTGATTTTCTGTTGCGAAGTATACGCTGCTCCTCGTCTGACATCTCCTGCACAGGAGTATCGGCGCTGGCGGAATCCTCGTTCTTTGCAAGTATATCATCGATGATCGCATCTTCGTCGTCAGAATCTGCATTTTCGTGATTGTGTACATCTGAGAACGCACTGTCTTTATCAGGCTCATATTCGCTGCTGAATGCACTGTCCCTGTCAGCTTCATATTCATCGTTGAACGCACTGTCTTTGTCGGGGTCATAGCCGTCAGCTGGCAGGTCGTTTCTGCCTTGGCCGGAGACGGCTGAGCTGCTTCCGGTCTCATCGGACGGAATATATTCCTCAGGCTTTTCAAAGAAAGTTGGATCTATATCCAGTTTGAAATCTACCTCTGAGTGGCCAACCTCTATGCCGCAGTCATTATACAGCTTTGTTGTGTAGCAGTTTTTCAGCTTTTCGATAAGATCGGTGTCGTCGTACTTAAGCTGCTCGAGTATGTTGGCGATGATAAGCCCCTGGAATTCGTCGGTCCATCCGTCTTCAAGCTTCACGGCGATTCCCAGCTTCATGCTCTTGATGGCCATACATATGACACCTCTTGAACCATCCTTCATGATTAGATCCGGGTTCTGGTTAATATAATAAGAAGGTGTTCCATAGTCATTGATCTTCTCAGGATAACGGTGTATGCATGAGAAATTATAATCAATGGTCTCGCGCAGCTCGTTGGAGAGACTGAACGGATCCATGAGCTTGGCGTAGGACATGGCGATACTTCTGAGCGGCAGGGCAAATACTGGAACGCCGCAGCCGTCGATTCCAAGACCTATCTTATAGGTAGGAGTCTGGCTGAGCATGGATATGAAGTTGATGATCTGCTGCTGTACAGGAGAATCCTTCAGATGATATCCGTCAGGCTTGCCAGTGAGTTCTCTCTGCAGGAGCATCAGACTGAAATGCTTGCCTGAACAGCAGTGCTGCAGCTTGCTCTGCCCCTGTCTCGGGTGCAGCTTTGTCCTGTCAGTGAGTTTGGCGGCCAGTGCAGATGCCGATGTGGAGCTGCATGGCTTCATGATCATGTCCTCCGGATTGATCCCGGTCTTTCTTGATATCTCCTCAAGCACAAATATGTGATGGTTGCTGCCCCAGTGGGAGGAGTTGAACATGGCGACATCCTCGTCAGTCAGGTTGAATCTCCTATGCAGTCCTGCAAGCAGAGTGGGCAGAACCTGAATAGGTTTGCTGGCAGAGCGCATAAAGGTCTGCTTTTCGATATCACCCAGATAGGCGATGGTATCTCCTGTGGATGAGACTATTGCGATGGAACCGCAATGGACATTCTCCACGATATTTCCACGGTATTCTTTTACAAGTATTTCTGACATATATATTACTCCTTGTATAAATGCTTATCTTTTGTCTGGCACCTTTATGGGATAGTATAATACAAAATCTACGTATTGATACAATCTTATCTGTTATTATACACTCAAATCTCATTGCATGAAAAGTTCTAAGTGCTTTATAACTAAAACAAATACAGATATATTGACAAATTTCATCAAGAAAAAATATACTCTGAGTAAAAAATGTTTAAAAAAATCGGAAAATGCGCATTCTTTTTGTGAAAATGCATAAAAAACTTTGATTATTATAAAAAGAATGGTATAATGACTTTATAATTTTGCATGGAGAGGTGACTTACATGATTAAAAAAGAGATGATCGCCATGCTTCTTGCGGGCGGACAGGGCAGCCGTCTTGGGGTTCTTACATCCAAGCTTGCCAAGCCAGCCGTAGCATTTGGCGGCAAATACAAGATAATCGATTTCCCACTGAGTAACTGTATCAACTCGGGGATTGACACAGTTGGTGTACTTACACAGTACAGACCACTCAGACTTAATCAGCACATCGGAATAGGTATTCCATGGGATCTGGATAGAAATATCGGTGGTGTTACAGTTCTTCCACCATATGAGAAGAGCAATAACAGTGAATGGTATACCGGTACAGCGAATGCCATTTATCAGAACATAGAGTTCATTGATTATTACAATCCGGACTATGTGCTTATACTTTCGGGAGATCATATCTACAAGATGGATTATGAGCATATGCTTGAATATCATAAGTCCATGAATGCTGATGTAACCCTGGCAACATACCAGGTTCCTTGGGAGGAGGCAAGCCGTTTCGGAGTTGTTATAACCAACGATGACGGAATCATCTCCGAGTTCGAGGAGAAACCGGAGAATCCACGAAGCAATAAGGCTTCCATGGGTATATATATATTCAACTGGAAGATCCTGCGTGAGGCACTTGTCACAATGAAGGATCAGCCGGGATGTGATTTTGGTAAGCATATCATTCCATATTGTCATGAGAATGGCAACAAGATCTGTGCATACGATTTCAAGGGCTACTGGAAGGATGTAGGAACTCTTGGTTCATATTGGGAGGCCAATATGGAGCTGGTGGATATTGTTCCTGAGTTCAACCTCTATGAGGAGTTCTGGAAGATATATACCAAGACAGATGCCATACCACCTCAGTACATAGACGAATCAGCCAAGGTGACAAAGTGTATCATCGGAGAGGGAACCGAGATATATGGTACGGTTGAGAATTCAGTTATAGGTTCCTGTGTAACCATAGGCGAGGGAGCAGTCGTTAAGGATTCAATTATAATGAATGGGGTTACGATTGAAGCCGGTGCTTATGTTGAAAAGGGTATCATAGCTGAGAACGTAAAGGTTGGAGCAAATGCCAAGCTTGGTGTTGGCGAGGAGGCAGTCAATGAGATGAAGCCTAATATCTACGCATTTGGCCTTGTAACTATAGGTGAGAACTCAGTTATACCTGAGGGCGTAACAATAGGAAAGAACACTGCTATATTTGGAGATACAGATATGTCTGATTATCCGGACGGACAGCTCCCAAGTGGCGGTAGTATTATAAAGGCAGGTGAGTAGACATGAGAGCATTAGGAATTATTCTGGCAGGTGGTAACAGCAATAAGCTGGGAGATCTTTCAGCTAAGAGAGCCGTTGCAGCCATGCCTATCACAGGAAGCTACAGAGCAATTGATTTCGCACTTTCTAATATGACCAATTCTCATATACAGAAGGTAGCGGTATTTACACAGTACAATACAAGATCACTGAATGAGCATCTGAACTCAAGCAAGTGGTGGGATTTCGGAAGAAAGCAGGGGGGCCTGTTCATTTTCACACCTACCATAACCGCAGCCAACAGCTACTGGTATAAGGGAACAGCAGATGCACTTTATCAGAATATCAAGTTCCTCAAGGAGAGCCATGAGCCATATGTAGTTATCGCATCAGGTGATGGAATCTACAAGCTGGATTACAACAAGGTTCTTGAGGAGCATATAAGCAATGGTGCAGATATTACAGTTGTATGTAAGGACATGGCGCCGGGTGAGGATGATATCAACAGATTCGGTGTTATCAAGATGAACGACGATGGCCGTATCATAGACTTTGAAGAGAAGCCGCTCGTAGCCGGAACCAATACAGTATCTATAGGAGTATATGTCATAAGAAGAAGACAGCTCATTGAGCTCCTTGAGACATGTGCCAATGAAGGAAGAAATGACTTCGTAAGAGATATTCTCGTGAGATATAAGGGTGTCAAGAGAATATACGGATACAAGATGGACAGCTACTGGAGAAATATAGGAACCAAGGAGTCATATTACAGAGCTAATATGGATTTCCTCAAGAAGGATGTAAGGGACTTCTTCTTCAAGCAGCATCCGGATATCTACTCAAGAGTAGATGATCTTCCGCCTGCAAAGTACAATGCTGAAGCTGTTGTCAACAACAGTCTGATAGCAAGCGGCTGTATCATCAATGGTACTGTTGAGAATTCAGTCATATTCAAGAAGGTTTATATCGGCAACAACTGTGTGATCAGGAATTCAATCATTCTGAATGATGTGAATATCGGTGACAATTCTATCATTGAGAACTGTATCGTGGAGAGCAGAGATACTCTTCGTGCGAACACAGTACATCAGGGAACACCGGACGATATAAAGGTTATAGTGGAGAAGAATTTCAGATATGCGCTGTAAAGGCGTGATTTTTTAGTAGTACAAAAGACAAGCTGTGAGTGGGATCATGGCGGCGTCAGGGTTTAAGGGGGTAATCAGGTGCAGATAACTGATATTAGAATTAGAAGTGTTGAGAAGGAAGGAAAGATGAAGGCTGTTGTCTCCATCACCATCGACGACGAGTTCGTGGTTCATGACATTAAGATCATTGAAGGAGAGAAGGGAATGTTCATTGCCATGCCTAGCAGAAAGGCATCAGATGGAGAGTATAGGGATATTGCTCATCCTATCAACACGGCGACAAGAGAGCGTCTGCAGAAAATGATACTTGATAAGTATCGCGAATCCGTGGAGGAGTAAATTCCGGGATCAATATGAGAAGAAATTGTACGGTCAGCCACTGTATGTATACAGTGGCTGATATTTTTATGTAGTTGAAAAATACCAGTCTATACAGTAAAATTGTCAGCAGAATATTTCATAAGGGGGACCCGCGAAAGCGGGGGATTTCTTATGAAGCATGCAGACGCCGCGCGGAGCGCATGGAATGCGTCTGCTCCATTTTATTTCATAAGGGGGACCTATATATGTTAAAGTCCGTAATTCTTGCAGCAGGCAAGGGAACAAGGATGAAGTCAGAGAAGCCGAAGGTCGTGCATGAGGTGCTTGGCAGACCTATGGTATATTATTCTATAGAGGCCGCAAGGTCAGCCGGATGCGATGAGGTATGCGTTATCGTGGGATATAAAGGCGAGGAGGTCAGACAGTGTGTGGAGTCCGTGTACAGAGGACTTGGACAGTCTGACGTGGTAGATAAGGTTATAAGATATGCAGTGCAGAAGGAGCAGCTTGGAACTGGACATGCGGTGAAGTGCGCATCTGATTTTATAGGTCATGATGGAGATGTGGTGGTTCTGTGTGGAGATACCCCTCTCGTGACAGGTGATACGCTCAAGACTGCCATAGAGCAGCACAGAGCAGGCGGCAATGGAGTGACTGTTATCTCAGCCATGCTTGATGATCCGTTTGGATATGGAAGGATCATCAGGGATGATCAGGGCCTTGATCGGATAGTTGAGCAGAAGGATGCAACTGAAGAGGAGCAGAAGGTACACGAGGTGAATTCCGGTATGTATATATTCAACTGCGATGCACTCCAGACAGCACTTGGAAAGATCTCGAACGACAATGCCCAGGGAGAGTATTATCTTCCTGATGCCATAGGGCTGATAAAGGCCATGGGACTTCCTGTTGATGCAGTTCCAATGGATGATGCGGATCAGATAAGGGGAGTAAATACTCTTGACCAGCTTGCAGAGGCTGCAGAGATAATGAAGGAACGCTGATCGGCATACTGATGATTGTAGTATTTGGTTATGATTAAGGAGAAAGACATGAAGATAATAGCAGGGCTGGGAAATCCCGGAGCAAAGTATGCCGGAACCAGACATAATGTTGGATTTTCGGTTATAGATGAGCTTGCAGAGAGATACAATATAAAGGTGGACACCAATAAGCACAAGGCACTTATCGGTAAGGGGATAATTGATGGCGAGAAGGTCATACTTGTGATGCCCCAGACATATATGAATCTTAGTGGTGAGAGCATCAGGGCGGTGCTGGATTTCTACAAGTGTACCCCGGATGATCTCATAGTTGTGTATGATGATATAGATCTGGATGTCGGTAAGCTCAGGATCCGTGAGCGTGGAAGTGCCGGTGGACACAATGGTATGAAGAATATCATACAGCATGTTGGGAGCCAGGATTTCGTCAGAGTCCGTGTGGGTGTGGGACACAAGCCGGACAAGATGGATCTTGCAGATTATGTGTTGTCAAGATTCGGCCGTGATGAGCTGCCGATGATGAGGGAGAGCTGCGGCAGAGCGTGTGATGCAGTAACGGTCATATTGGCTGATGGCGCAGTTGCAGCCATGAATAATTTTAATGGATAAAGAAGAACAGATATGAGAGTGTTACAGGAACCCTTTGAACAACTGAATATATATAAGGATGTGAGTTCGTGGCTGGCTGATGGTGCTGGTGCTGTGGATGTAACAGGAACATCAGGGGATGGCACGGACAGGGTATTTGCCATGGAGACATTGTCTGCCCATGCACCGGTTAGGCTTATTCTGACCTACAGTGAAAAGCGGGCAGAGGAGCTTTACAGCGACCTCAGGTTCTATGGCAGGGATGTATATATGTATCCCGCAAAGGATATCCTGTTTTTCAGTGCGGATGTCCATGGCAATGCCATAACCAGACGAAGGATGGAAGTACTGAGAAAGCTGTCGGCCGGCGAGCCGTGTACCATAGTAGCCACGGTGGACGCCATGTACGACAAGATACCGGCACTCTCATATATGAAGAAGTATATTATCCGCATACGTGAGCAGGAACACCTGGATGTACAGGAGCTGAGACAGACTCTTGTGGATCTGGGGTATGAGAAGGTTGACAGTGTGGATGAACCGGGACAGTTCGCTGTGCGGGGTGGGATCATAGATATATTTCCACTTACAGAGGAGTGCCCATATCGAATTGATATGTGGGATGACGAGGTGGACACTATCAAGACATTTGATGCGGAGAGCCAGAGGTCTATAGAGAATGTGCCTGGGCTGAGTATTTATCCAGCCAGTGAGATGGTTCTGTCGAAGAGCAGGATCGACAGGGGAATCCGCAACGTGGAGAAGGAATACAAGCCATACGCGAAGAAGCTTAAGGAAGGGCTGCACACTGAGGCATATGCCAGGATCAGGAATGAGATTGAATCATTAAAGGAACAGCTCACCGAGTTCAGTGCAGCATATGGTGTTGAGAGTTATGTTGATTATTTCTACAGTGATACAGTGTCTCTCATAGATTGTATTCCAGAGGACGCATATGTGCTTGTGGATGAGACAGGAAAGGTCACAGAGAAGGCTCAGGGAAGCGAGCTGAGCTTCCAGAGCAGCATGAAGCACAGGCTGGAGGGCGGTTATGTTCTCCCTGGTCAGATGAATGTCATGTATACATATGACGATATCATAGAGAAGATGAGACGGTACAGGGTGATAGGCTTTGATGCATTTGTGGGGACTGATGATAGGATCACCTACGACCACAGAGTGGAATTGGAGACAAGGCAGGTGCACAGCTACAGGAGTAACTTTGATTCCCTTGTGGCTGATGTGAAAGCCTGGAAAAAGGACAAATACAGCGTTCTGTTCGTATCACCATCATCTGTTGGTGCAAAGAGAATGGTGGATAACCTCATGGACAATGATGTTATCTGTCATTACCTGAATGATTCTGACAAGACGCTGTCGGCCCGGGAGATGGCAGTTATGCCGGGCCGTCTCAGGGCGGGTTTCATGATCCCCGACATGCATATGGTGGTCGTCAGTGAAGGTGATATATTCTCAAGCAAGGGTACAGGCAGAAAGCAGACACAGAAGAAACTGCCGAGGACTGGTGAGATAGTCAGATCCTTTTCAGATGTAAGTGTAGGTGATTATGTTGTTCATGAGAAATACGGAATAGGAAGATATGCAGGCCTTGAGAAGATCGAGGTTGATGGTGCCATGAAGGATTATCTGGTCATAGAGTATGCAGAGGGTGGCAAACTATATGTTCTTGCATCAGAGACTGACAGGATACAGAAGTACAGAAGCCGTGATGGAAGACCTCCTAAGATCAACAGAATGGGCGGAAGTGACTGGCAGAAGGTACGTAACAAGGTCAAGGGACATGTCAGTGAGGTCGCCCAGCATCTGGTACACCTTTATGCAGAGAGACAGTCCAAGCCGGGATATTCTTATTCGGAGGATTCTGACTGGCAGAAGGAATTTGAGGAGACCTTCCCATACACAGAGACTGATGATCAGCTGAAAGCCATAGCGGATGTGAAGGCGGACATGGAGAGCCCGAAGATCATGGACAGACTGGTGTGTGGAGATGTGGGATTCGGCAAGACCGAGGTTGCCATACGTGCTGCCTTCAAGGCGACATGTGACGGCAGGCAGGTGGCATATCTCGTGCCGACTACCATACTTGCTGAGCAGCATTATGAGACATTTACCGAGAGAATGAAGGATTACCCCATCACAGTGAGGCTCCTGTGCAGATTCTGTACGCAGAAGGAGATCAAAACCACTCTGAGAGAACTCAGGGAAGGCAAGGTAGATATCGTGATAGGGACACACAGATTGCTGTCCAAGGATGTGGAATTCAAGGATCTGGGACTCCTTATCATAGATGAGGAACAGAGATTCGGTGTGAATCATAAAGAGAAGATCAAGGAGATGAAGACAAATGTTGATGTTCTCACCCTGACTGCAACACCGATACCGAGAACACTGCATATGAGTCTGGTTGGAATAAGAGATATGAGTCTGTTGGAGGAGCCTCCGGTAGACAGACGTCCTATCCAGACCTATGTCATGGAGTATGACCGTGAGCTTGCCAGGGAGGCGATAGCCAGAGAACTTGCACGCCAGGGCCAGGTATATTATGTGTATAACCGGGTTGAGGGAATAGAGCGGTTTACAGATGATATAAGAAATCTTGTCCCTGACGCACATGTAGAGTTTGCGCATGGTCAGATGGACGGCCGGACTCTTGAGGATATCATGTACAGATTCAACAAGAGGGAGATTGATGTGCTTGTGTGCACCACCATCATTGAGACTGGGCTTGATATTCCGAATGCGAACACTATCATCATACATGATGCCAATCTGTTCGGACTGGCGCAGCTGTACCAGCTCAGAGGAAGAGTTGGCCGATCGGACAGAAGTGCATTTGCATTCATGTTCTACAGAAGAGACAGGATGATATCAGAGGTTGCGGAGAAAAGACTCAGGGCCATAAAGGAATACACAGATCTGGGCTCTGGGGTGAAGATATCCAAGGCGGATCTGAATATCAGAGGCGCAGGCAGTGTTCTGGGTGAGAGTCAGTCCGGCAATTATGAGGTGGTTGGATATGATCTGTACTGCAAGATGCTCAATGATGCGGTGAGAGAGCTGCGGGGGGAGACTGTATCTCTTGACTATGAGACAGAGATAGATATTCCTGTGGATTCATTTATACCGGAGACCTATGTGAAGAATGATTTCATCAAGCTTGAACTGTGTAAGAGAATATCACTGATCAAGAATGAGAAGGAATATGAGGATATAATAGACGAGCTTATAGACAGATTCGGGGAGATCCCTGATGAGACCATGAATCTTCTGGATGTAGCTATGCTGCGTGTGCAGGCACATACATGTTATATAACCAGGATATGGTATAAGGACAATTGTCTCAGATTCAGTATGTATAACAAGGCACACATCAATGTGGATGGAATAGGTGAGGTTGTGAACAACTATGCTGGAAGGATGAAATTCGTCATGGGTTCCAAACCGGAATTCGTGCTGAAACTTGGAAATGACGACAAGAAGGATATACTGAGAAAGGCGGAGTTCGTGGTGTCTGATATGACACAGCTGCTCATGACGGTGGATGATGCTCCTGGGCAGAATAGTGATGGACAAAAGCCTGGAGATATAGTGTGAGATGTGGAGGTGATGTGAGTATATGAGACCAAAGAGATGGCTGTGTGTCATACTGCTGTGCTTGTTGGTATGTGCACTGGTGGGATGCGGACAGGATGACAGTGAGGATACTGGCAAGGCGGTAGTCCTCAGATATAATGGCCAGGATATATGTATAGACGAGATGTATATCTATGCAGAGACTGTGAAGGAATCGTATGAATCGAAATATGGAAGTGATGTGTGGAAGAAGAGCATAGTCACAGATGACGGGCTTGAGATGAATGCAGTGGATGCCGCCCGCAGGGAGGCTGTAGCCAAGGTGGTCAAGACCAAGACGCTCATAACCAGATCAGATGAGTTTGGGATCAGTCTGACAGATAGGGAACAGAAGGACCAGGAGAAGGCTGCGGAGGAATTCTACAATATTCTCACAGATGAGCAGATATCCAGTGTTGGTCTTGAACTGGATACAGTGAAGAAGGTCTTGTGCGAGAGTGCACTGGCTGACAAGATATATAAGTATGTGATGAAGCAGAGTGCCACGGAGATATCTGATGAGCAGGCACGCATGAGCACATTCTATGATATGTTCTTTGAGTGCTATTCCGAGGATGACTATGGCAATATAACCCTGTATCCACAGTCTAAGATAGATGCCCAGAAGAAAGCTGCTGATGAGGCATATGCGTCTATAGCCGAAGAGACTGATAATCCTGATCTGAACATTGCATTTCTGGGAACTGCAAAGAAGCTTCCGTATGCAGGAACCCACACTATGAGCAGAGATGACATCCTCAGCACCTATGGCCAGAATACACTGGACATATTGTACAGTATGTCGGATGGAGATATATCCACGGTAGTGGAGACAGAGTATGGATATCATATTTTCCAGATGATAAGCATAACTGATGAGAAGGCGACGGCAGAGAATAAGAAGAAGCTCACAGAGGCGGCGGACGCGGATTACTACGACAATCTTATGTCTGACTGGATGGAGGAGATTGACAGTGGCTACTCATACACCAAGAGGGTTGATATGGATGTGTATGAGCAGATAACATTTGATAATTGATTATATAAGATACAAGAACAGGAGAACAATAAATGGCAACAGTATATGATATCAATATTAAGAAGCTTGATGACAAAGCTATCATACCGACATATGGCTCGGAATATGCAGCGGGTGCAGATCTGTATGCGTGTCTGGATGAGGCACTTAGCATAGAGCCGGGGCAAACGATTATGGTACACACAGGTATAGCTATGGAGATACCGGAGGGATATGCAGGGCTGGTATATGCCAGGAGCGGCCTGGCATCCAAGAAGGGACTTGCTCCTGCTAACAAGGTCGGCGTTGTGGATGCGGACTACAGGGGCGAGATCATGGTAGCTCTTCATAATCACGGAACCCAGACACAGACGGTTGAACCAGAGGAGAGAATAGCACAGCTTGTGATCGCTCCTTATATCGTGGGAGCGTTCCATCAGGTGGACGAGCTCAGCGATACAGTCAGAGGTGCTGGCGGATTTGGTTCTACAGGAAAATAAAAAAATACGGGCTGGCAGTATCATTACATGATGTGCCAGCCCGTATTTTTTAGAAATACTTTCCGCGTTCATCCCACAGAACGGTGGTGCCTGTCTCCAGGGATTTGGGCACATCAATGATGCGCTGGTTTCTTGATCCCTTGAATCTGAGAGACAGATCCTTTTCCTCATTTATGAACTCTCCGTCCACAAGGACATCGATGTAGGAGAGAAGCTCCTTTGTATATTCCCATTCATTACACATGCGGCCTAAGAGATCGGTCTCAAATGTATAACCGGTGTAGCACCATATGGTCTTGCCGGGGTAGGTCTCCTTGAACTTCCTGACTAGAGGCAGAAGTCCCTGCTGGTTCACATATTCCATTGGTTCGCCGCCCAGAAGAGAGAGTCCTGCTATGTAGTCTTCTTTGCAGCTGTCTATGATACGATTGATCTCCACATCCGTGAATGGCTTGCCGTAGCCGAAATCCCAGGTATCTGGGTTGAAACATTCCTTGCAGTGATGAGTACAACCGGATACGAATACCGATACTCTGACTCCGGTTCCATTGGCCACATCAAATAGTTTGATATCTGCGTAATTCATAATAAAATCCTTTCAAAATGATCCGTAAAACAAAAGTATGGCCTGCGTTGCCCTCTACGACATGCAGACCATACAATTGAAATTATTAATGCACTTAGTTAAAAATCGGATAAAAACTGTTCATAAAACTACTTGCATAGTCTTATTCTATACCAGTCAGCCGTAATTATCAAGTGTTTTTTGCAATATTCAGAGGAAATCAAAGATTTCGCCAGTGCTTACAGGTGAAGCACTCTTGCTTTGATCTCCCTGGTCTTGCCCACATTCCAGAAGTTCTCTCCAAGATAACCGCAGGTTCTTCTGGTTACGTTCATCTTGTTGTGATCCTTGTTGCCACACTGTGGACATTCCCACTCGCCTTCGTCGTTGATGATGATCTCACCGTCGTATCCGCATATATGGCAGTAATCAGACTTTGTGTTGAACTCTGCGTACTGGATGTTGTCGTAGATATATCTGACAACCTCAGCCAGAGCATCCAGATTGTTGCGCATGTTAGGTATCTCGACGTATGAGATGGCACCACCTGATGATATGGTTTGGAACTGGCTCTCAAATCTGAATTTGCTGAAAGCATCTATCTTCTCACGCACGTCAACATGATAAGAGTTGGTGTAATAGCCCTTGTCAGTGACATCCTTGATGGTTCCGAAGCGCTCTTTGTCAATGCGGGCGAATCTGTAGCAAAGGCTCTCAGCAGGTGTGCCGTAGAGTCCGAAGCCCAGTCCGGTATCGGCCTTCCACTTGTCACAGGCTGCGCGGAGCTTGTGCATGAGCTTCAGTGCAAATTCCTCACCAACAGGATCAGTGTGGCTCACACCACGCATGAGCTTGGTTGTCTCGTACACACCAATATAGCCCAGTGATATGGTTGAGTAGCCGTTGTGGAGAAGAGGATCGATGACCTCACCCTTCTTAAGTCTTGCGATGGCTCCATACTGCCAGTGTACAGGGCTGACATCAGAGGTAACACCCTCCAGTGCTCTGTGACGGCACATGAGAGCGTCGTAGCAGAGCTGTAATCTCTCGTCCAGAAGACTCCAGAACTTGTCATCATCTCCCTTGGCAAGTATAGCTATCTGTGGGAGGTTCAGGCTGACAACTCCCTGGTTGAAACGGCCTTCCCATTTATATTCCCCGTTCTCATCCTTCCATGGAGAGAGGAATGAACGGCATCCCATACATGAGAATACATTGCCCTCGTAGTTCTCACGCATCTTCTTGGCAGATATATAATCAGGGTACATTCTCTTGGCAGAACATTTGATGGCGAGCTCAGTAATGTAATCATATTCGCCACCCTTGAGGCAGTTGTGCTCATCAAGGACATATATGAGCTTAGGGAATGCCGGTGTAACATATACACCTGCCTCGTTCTTGATGCCCTCAAGTCTCTGTCTCAGGATCTCTTCGATGATCATGGCATTTTCCTTGATGTACTCGTCATCCTTTCTGAGGTTGAGGAAGAGAGTGACAAAAGGAGACTGACCGTTGGTAGTCATCAGAGTGTTGATCTGGTACTGTATGGTCTGGACGCCTGACTTTAACTCGTCCTTGAGTCTCTCGGTGATGAGCTTCTCCAGTGTCTCAGGATCTATCTTATCGCCGAATTCTTCGGTATATCTCTTTTTGTATTTGTTGTAGCTCTTTCTGAGGTACTTGCCCAGGTGACGTACATCAACTGACTGACCGCCGTACTGGCTGGATGCAACTGATGCGATGATCTGTGTCACTATGGTGCAGGCAACCTGAAAGCTCTTAGGACTCTCTATGAGCTTACCATTCATGACTGTGCCGTTGTCAAGCATATCCCCGATATTGATAAGGCAGCAGTTGAATATAGGCTGGAGGAAATAGTCCGCATCGTGGAAGTGGATGGCACCCTCCTCATGAGCTTTGGATATCTTCTCCGGAAGAAGCATTCTCTTGGTAAGATCCTTTGATACCTCTCCTGCGATCAGATCACGCTGTGTGGATGCCACTGTGGCGTTCTTGTTGGAGTTCTCCTCCATGACATCCTTATTCCTGTTCTGGATAAGACTGAGGATGGAATCATCAGTCGTATTTGCTTTTCTGATGAGCTCACGGCTGTATCTGTATATGATGTATGTCTTGGCAAGGACAAACTTGCCATCAGCCATCAGTCCCTGCTCGATGATATCCTGGATATCTTCGACGAGCATTCTCTTTCGGTTCTTGGCTTCGATACTTCCGACAATCTCTTCGATCTTCTCGTCAGAGATTTTTTCACAAGGCTCCACCTCCGAGTTGGCCTTCTGTATAGCCAATATGATCTTGCTTCGGTCGTAAGTAACCGCACGACCGTCTCTCTTGATAACTTGCATTTCCCATTCTCCCTGTGTGT
>CAKQIY010000036.1 GCA_934247115.1 uncultured Coprococcus sp. | reverse complement strand
ATATTATTATAAAAATACAAATTATGCAAGACGCAAAATCTCATACCGAGCATTTCATTTGCCTTGAGCAGATGTCTGATATACGCTCTGCTGTAGTGCTGGCACGCAGGGCATCCGCAGCCCTCCTCTATAGGTCTGTCATCCGTCTCAAATCTGGCATTCTTAAGATTAAGCTTGCCATGCTTCGTGTACACATGTGCATGGCGTCCATTTCTGGATGGATATACACAGTCAAAGAAATCTACACCTCTGTCGACTGCCTCAAGTATATTTGCCGGAGTTCCAACACCCATGAGATATGTCGGTCTGTCCTCTGGCAGATACGGAACTGTCACATCAAGTATGTGATACATCTGTTCAGCAGTCTCTCCAACGGCAAGTCCTCCTATGGCATATCCCGGAAGATCAAGCTCGCTGATCCTCTTGGCATGGTCTATTCTGATATCATCATATACAGCACCCTGGTTGATTCCGAACAGCAGCTGGTTCTTGTTGATAGTATCAGGCAGGCTGTTCAGTCTCTCCATCTCATTCTTACATCTAACCAGCCATCTGGCTGTTCTCGCAACAGAATTCTCCACGTACTGTCTGTCAGCCAGTGCAGGAGCACACTCGTCAAATGCCATGGCTATGGTAGATGCCAGATTCGACTGTATCTGCATACTCTCCTCAGGTCCCATGAATATCTTACGTCCATCGACATGGGAATTAAAGGTTACGCCTTCCTCCTTGATCTTTCTCAGGCCCGCCAGGGAGAATACCTGGAATCCGCCTGAATCAGTGAGTATCGGTCTGTCCCAGTACATAAACTTATGTAAACCACCCATCTGTTTTACGATCTTATCTCCTGGTCTCACGTGAAGATGATATGTATTCGAAAGCTCTATCTGACACCCTATATCCTTGAGATCAGTCGTCGCTACAGCACCTTTTATGGCTGCTGCCGTTCCAACATTCATGAACAGAGGTGTCTGTACAGTTCCATGAACAGTCTGAAATTCAGCTCTCTTGGCTCTTCCATCCTTACAAAGTATTTTATACATTATTATGTAAACCTTTCTTTTCTCGTCCTTTTTTCTTGTCCTTTTTTCTTATCCTTACTACGATACATCAGAGCGCACTTTTAATAATGCACCATTTACAATATATTTGCAAGAAGATTTGACACATGTATACACATTTGAAGGCGCATACATATATGCTCTGATATTTGTTCTTTTAATTTTCTATACCATCTGTTATATTTGCACATAGAAAAATAAAAAGGGGACTTCAACATGCAACTAAAATCATCTGAATCTGTATCACCAGTGGATACAATATCATTTGGAGGGGATAAGTTTGATCGTACACCTGAGCGCAGCTACGGCAATCTGCTCTCTGAAATCGACAACAAGAGAAAACGAATAGCCTATAACCGGAATATATTCAATGCTGAGCTCGCCAATATCCCTAAAAAGCGCAGGGATATCATGTCCAACATCATAGTAAACGCCTGTATCATGGTGGTCGTGGCAGCCATATGCTTCTTCATATCAACCCACGCTGCATTCGGCATGGGTATGGCACTGTATTATGCTACCTTTATATTTGTGATTTATATGTTCATAAGAATCGGGCGGTACATACGCTTATACCTCATCAATATCGACTGCGGATTCTCCAAAAACTACCGCATCAAGCATGGCGTGAATACATTTGTCAACGAAGAAGAATACTGCACATCCATTCTGAGCAGTCTGTCTATATATGATGAAAAGCTTGACCGCATGGAACAGGACATCACAGCCGGCACTCCCATCGATATCCAGGCATTTACTACTGAGCTTGACCGTATACCTGATGAGTATGACGACTTTAAATATAATGCCGGCAGATTACAATTCTGACAACTGAATATCTTATATGCAAAACGGCACCTGTAATTTCACTTACAGGTGCCGTTATATCAATCTATAGTCTTTCAGTTCTGTTAGCTCCGTGCTAAATCACCACTGAATTATATCGCTTTTACTGCTTTGCCTTAAGTGTGGCTGTAGCAGTCTGTTTCTCATAGTTGCCATTGTTATTTCTGTAGTATACGATGGTTACCTTATCACCAGGATTGCATGCAACTATCTTGTCGTGGAATGTCTCCATATCTGCTATATCCTCACCGTCAAGGCTGCAAATGATATCTCCTGACTGAAGTCCGCATTCCTCTGCTGCTGAACCCTGCTCAACTGATGAGATATATACTCCTTCAGGCATGTTCAGAAGCTGTGAATACTGTTTTGTAATAGTCTGTGCTGATATTCCAAGGTAAGCCTGTCCTGATGTTGTACCATCATTTGACACATCCTTGCCTGCTATAAGATCATTGATCAGATCCTGCACATCTGATATAGGAAGTGCATAACCCATGCCCTCAACGCTTGTATCTGAATACTTTGCTGTATTGATACCTATCAGTTCGCCCTGCATGTTGACAAGGGCACCTCCACTATTACCAGGGTTGATAGCTGCATCTGTCTGAAGTACCTTGACTGTCTCATCTGAAGCACTGATCTCTCTGTTAAGTGCACTTATATATCCAACTGTTACTGACTGTCCATATCCAAGTGCATTTCCGATTGCCACGCACGGATCACCAACTGCAAGATCTTCCGATGAACCTACCTGAATCTCCTTTATCTCATTCAAGGTGTCATCCGATATGTCCGAAAGCTTAACTGTGACAACTGCTATATCATTGTTCTCAACGTATCCCTTTACCACTGCATCTGCACTCTTGTCATCGACAAATGTAACTGACAGTGACTTAGCATTCTGTACCACATGATAATTAGTTGCAAGATACAGGTACTGGTCATCCTTGCCGATGATGATACCTGAACCGGCTCCTGTTGACTCCTGCTGATATGAGTTGAACCAGTAATCATATGTTGTTACATATGTTCCTGTTATCGATACGATAGAAGGCATAACCTTCTTGGCAACTGCCGCTACATCGTACACTGTGCTAGTGGCATCTGAAGATGCCTGCTTGAGCTGTGGTGCGCTGTTCTCAGTGGAAGCATCAGCACTCTTGTCTGTCATGCTCTCAGATACAACACTGTTCTTATTCAACACCTTATCAGTTCCATATCTGACTCCCTGGAATACTGCGCCTGCCACCAGTCCGAACACGACTGCCGCTGCCACAACTCCAAGGGCCTTCATTCCGAAGCCATTCTTCTTTTTATCCTTAGGCTTCCTGGTCTTGGCCTTCTTCTGTTTCTGCATATGTTCAGGAGCCTTGTCGGCATTGTTGCTCATAGTATTGCCAGCCTGACTCTGATAACCCTGATTCATTCTCTGGCTGTCATACCAGGCCTCCATTCCGTTCACATTTCTCTCATATCCGGAATACGCATTTCTCTGACTACCACCTGCTGCATATCCATATGAGCCGCTGTTCTGCTGGTCATTGCCTGCCTGGGCATTCATTCCCGGCTGTCCGGTCTGGTTGTTCATGCCTGTCTGTGGACCAGCTCCGGTCTGGACATTCATATCCTGAGTATTCCTGTAGCTGTAATGATACATTCCTTCTGACTGCTGTGTCTGACGGCCTGCCTGAGTCTGTTGTGACTGTTCTTCGTTATTCCTTTTTTCCTGTTCCATATCTATCATCCTCCTGATCTGTAATCATCATTTGAAATATGTACTTTGTCCATTCAACACTGATCTGTGTTCTCTTTCTCTCTCTTACATTTGCTACTATACTCAGCAATTGTGTCTTAAATGTGTCTTTATTGTTTTAATTCTGTGCACAAAATATGTTATAATCAAAAAGCACGCTTATGTACACAATACATAAGTCGGATCAGATCATAGTACACGGAGGTTATATATGTTCAGAGTATGGGGAAAGATCATCAGGGACAACCGGCTTATACAGGACACAGTCATATGTATATCTGACTACAGTATGTCCCGTACCCACAAGGTATATAAGGCACTGGAGGATATGTGCGTTGAATTCAATCTGTCCCAGCCAATATGGCTCGATAAGAATAAAAACGAATTTATACAGTTTCACTTCACCAGATTCTACGCGGACAACTTCATAGACAGTATAGATTTTGACTATTTGGAATTCCGCGTCATTGAGGAGGAATATTAGATGTTTTCAGTATCTTCTGTATGCAAAAGCTACGGCAGCCACAAGGTTTTGTCTGATATCTCCTTTGATATTGCCTCGCACCAGTGCGCTGCGCTTCTGGGCATCAACGGCTCTGGCAAATCCACACTGCTTAATATACTGTCAGGCAGCATAAAGGCTGATTCCGGCCACTTCGGCTTTGATGGCGATGGCACCATTGCCCTTCTGCCACAGGATAACCCGCTGCTTCCCGAGCTGTCTGCGTACGATAACATCAGGCTGTGGCATCCCGGCAGGAAAAAGGATATACTCAGCAGCCATAACTGCGATATATTTACACGTCTTGGAGTTGACTCATTCATGGACAAACGCGTATCAAGATTGTCAGGAGGTATGAAGAAGAGACTGAGTCTTGCCATCACCATGATGTCTGATCCAGATCTTCTCCTTCTCGACGAACCTCTTGCTTCCCTTGATCTTCTCTGCAAGAAGGGTATACTCGATTACCTTAAGGATTATACTGCAAGCGGTGGCAGCGTCATCATAGCCACCCATGAAACCTCAGCACTGGATATATGCAGCCAGATATATTCGCTTAAGAATGGACATCTGGAACTCTGCATAGATAAAGACTTACCCGGATTCCGGGAACCGATATCCGCAGACACATACATCAGGCTCATGAAGCCATAAGGAGTATTATGTTTTTCAGACTTGTAAAGACGGATCTCAAGAGAATAACACATTATGCCGCAGGACTTGCCATTTCAGCATGCATACTGCTGGTTCTCTTCACTCTTCTTGCCCTTAAGGCGGACGATATCATATATTCCCGGACAGATAACCAGCCACTGGAAATTGGAATTGTCATGAGTGCTGATTCCAGTTATGCACAAATGGCATATGCCACAATTGAGGATATGGACAGCTACAGGGCCTCGTGCCACTTCACTGAGGTAGCAGACAAGGACACTGCCAACGATATGCTTGAGGATGGTCGGCTGTTCGCCTTTATATATGTACCCGACAATATCATCAGCGATATCATGGATGGAACCAACACCCCGGTGGAGGTATACTACTCTGACAACCGATCCATGGACACATTTGTGCTGAACGATCTGTTCAGATCCACTTCATCCATGCTTGGCATATCTCAGGCAGCCATATATTCTGTACAGGCCATAGGCCGTGACATGCAGCTCCCAGGGCCAGTCCAGAGCACTCTGAGCGATGATATCAACACACTTTTCCTGAGTGAGGTTCTAAATCGTACCTCGATATATGTATCCTCTGAGATAAATGCAACCCGTGCCGGCAGCACCAGGGACTTCTATGTAAGTGCATCCATTATACTGATCATGCTTCTGTGCGGGACAATATTTGTACCATATATCCTCAACGTTCCTGATGCGTTTGTCACCAGACTTCGTGCCTTTGGCATAGGCAGGATGGGCAGATTCCTCAGCAGTTTTATATCTGTATATATCTGGGACGTAATACTGTATGTGTCTGCGTACACAGCACTTATACTTGCGTCACAGATTATCGGAAGTCTGTCCATACATTTCACCCTGAAAGGACTGCTATATGGTCTTGTCGTTGCCGGTGCTGCCGCCCTGATCGTATCAGTTATATGCCTTATCCCAGCGGGAGTACACGGATGCACTCTTGCACTTATAACCATTGTACTCATATCATCTTATCTCAGTGGCTTCTTCGTGCCGGAGACAATGCTTCCGAACTTTGCCAAGAACGTATGCCATGTATCTGTTTTGAATGATATGGCCCATACACTGTGCCGCCTGATATGCGGCTGATATATTTAATTGGAGATACTGTTATATGAATTATATAAGACAGACTATGTTGCTTATAAAGAGAATATTGTGCAGGCCTGCCATGCTGGTAGTTCTTATGTTGATCCCCGTATCACTGATCATTCTGAGCCTGCTCCCTGCCAGAACCCGGAACACCGAGATAGTGTCAGGAATATATATACAGACCCCCGACAGTTATACCGATGCTTTCTCGGATTATCTTCTGAGCACTTCCACAGGCTTTGTGTTCCGTATATATGGATCTGAAAATGCCATGAAGGATGCTGTTGCATCCGGAGATATAGATGCAGGATACTTGCTGCCTGATGATATAAGCAGCAGGATCATATCTGGTGACAACAGAGATTGTATTACCGTGTTCACCACTCCTGCCACATCATTTCAGGCTGTTACAGCTGAATCCGTGTATGCCGCACTCCTGAGAGCTTACGCCCCTGCCATGTCCGTACACATGCTCGAATCCAGATATCTGTCCGGCGGTCAAACTGTTGATACTGAAGATATCGACAGTTACATTGATGAACATTTCAACTCCTACATTGATGAAAAGGATATATTCACCATCCAGAGTTCACTTGCTGACAGCGACAGCAATGCTGTCTCCAGGACAGACAGTCAGGATATATCCCCGAATAATCTTCCAGTAGAAACGCTTATATATATGACTATATTTATCTGTGCACTGCTCGGCCTTCAGAATTACCTGAAGGATCTTGATGATGGTGTGTATTCCATACTGTCTCCATACGCCCGGGCTTCCTTCTGTACAAAAAATATAGCAGCGGGAATTATTCCCGCTGCTGTAGTGAACTATATATCTCTGCTTATATATTCAGGCTTTTCAGAACCTCTGTACTATCTTCTGTGCGTAGCCGGAGTTACCCTGTCCAGCCTCCTCCTATGCATGTTGTTCAGGCTTATATTCAGGCACCTCCGGGCTTATTCAACTGCCCTGCCTTTTATCATCATCTGTACTCTTCTCCTGAGTCTTCTATCAATGCTCTCGCAGATGTAGACTCTGTGATCTGCTTTACCAGACATCCATAGCTGTCAGCCGGCACCGCCACATTGAAGCACACATCTACAGTATAATCCGTACTGTCTATCAGCGCATCACTGTTACTGAGAAGATATTGTACCTTACCCGAATCGTTGTAGTTCGTGGTTATCTTCACCAGCTTCATAAGCTGCATCTTATGTATACCTGCATCAGCCAGTGCAAGCTTGGCGGCCTCAGTGTATGCTCTCACAAGACCACCTGTTCCGAGCAGTGTTCCGCCAAAATACCTTGTGACCACTATACATATATTAACCACTTCATTTCCCGTGATAACCTCCAGGATGGGTTTTCCAGCCGTTCCCTGCGGTTCTCCGTCATCAGAGAATCTGAGCAGTGTATTCTCACTGCCTATAGCAAATGCATAGCAGTTGTGCCTTGCATCATAGTGCTGCTTTTTGATCTTCTCGACAAAGGCATATGCCTCTTCCTCAGAGGTCACAGGAACCGCATAGCCTATGAATCGTGACTTCTTCTCGACTATCTCGTCCTGTCCCTCCTGTAATATCGTGTTGTATGTCTCTATCATCGCTTCTCCGAATTGCTGGTGAGCAGCTTGCCCAGCTCATCCATAAATGTATTCACATCCTTGAACTCTCTGTACACTGATGCAAATCTTACATAAGCTACCTGATCAAGATCCTTGATCTTATCCATGACTATCTCTCCTATGGTTGTACTCTCTATCTCTCTCACTTCCATGTTGAAGATAGTGTTCTCAATGTCATCTATACATCTTGTGACAGCCTCCGCTGATACAGGACGCTTATGGCATGACTTGATGACACCTGACTCTATCTTAGAACGGTCATAGGTCTCTCTATTCTTATCCTTCTTGATGACTATGAGCGGTATTGTCTCAACCTTCTCGTATGTGGTAAATCTTTTTCCACAGGCATCACACTGTCTTCTTCTTCTGATCGCACTTCCATCCTCCGCCGGTCTGGAATCGATAACCTTTGTATCATCTGCTGAGCAAAATGGGCATCTCATATAATTTTCTCCTTACGATATTATCTTTACTGGGCACTTGGCCTTACATGCACCACAATTTGTACACTTCTCCGGATCTATGTGGGCAAGATTCCTGTCTATGGTGATGGCTCCAGCCTCACAGTTTCTTGCACACAGTGTACATCCGATACATCCTGCGCTGCAGACCGCCTTGACCTGAAGTCCCTTGTCATGGGAATTACATCTGACAAGTCTCTCTGCGTCATAAGGAACCAGCTCTATCAGGTGTCTTGGGCACTCTGTGACACATTTGCCGCATGCCTTACACTTCTCCTTATTAATTACCGCAATTCCATCTATAATGTCAATAGCCCCGAACTCACATACTGCCTTACATGAACCATAACCTGTACATCCGTATGTACATGCCTTTGGTCCGTTGTTGGGATTGTTCTGTGCCAGCTTACAGTCTCTTGGGCCAATATACTCATATACATCCTTTGCCTTCTCGCAGTCTCCTGCACACTTGACAAATGCCACATACCTTGTATTTTCAGCGTTTTCCACGCCCATAACCTCACTGATCTTCGCTGCCACTGCCTCGCCTCCTACAGGACATGCCGATGGCGGCATCTCGCCCTTGGCGATGGCCGCAGCCAGACCATCACAACCCGGATATCCACATCCACCGCAGTTATTTCCTGGAAGCAGCTCTCTTACTGCTATTTCTTTCTCATCTACTTCTACCTTAAATTTCTCTCCTGCGACACCCAGAAGGATACCTATCACAATACCTACGCCTGCGACAACTGCCACAGCTATCAATATTCCTGTCATATCTGCACCCTCCTTATATCAATCCTGAGAAACCAAAGAACGCGATTGCCATAAGACCTGATGTGATGAGAACTATAGGAGTTCCCTTGAATGACTCAGGTATAGGGCTGTGCTCAAGTCTCTCTCTGATTCCTGCAAGTATCACTATGGCTATAGTAAATCCGACTGCAGAGCCACATCCGTTAATTGTACTCTCAAGTATGCCGTAACCGCTCTGTACATTCGAGAGAGCGATACCAAGCACGGCGCAGTTGGTCGTGATCAATGGAAGATATACACCAAGTGATTCATACAGTGACTTTACCTTCTTCTTGAGGAACATCTCAACAAACTGTACAAGTGCTGCGATCACAAGGATGAACACTATGGTGTTGAGGTACTCAAGTCCGAATCTTCTCAGTATGCCGTAATACACAACGCTGGTGACAAATGAAGCTATGGTCATGACGAACACGACCGCTGCTCCCATTCCGGTTGCTGTGTTGACACTCTTGGACACTCCAAGGAAAGGACACAGTCCGAGGAACTGGCTGAGGATAACATTATTTACAAGTGCCGCTCCGATGGCTAACAATAAAATATTCATTATCTCTTACCTCCCTTTCCTTTTTTCTTCTTTATATGAGCCATTGTCTCCTTGAGCTTTATGTCGGAATCTGTTGGCTCGTTCTCTGCAGAATGTTCTGGCTGCTCTGCTTCCGTCGGCTGATCCGTTGATGGCTGCTCTGCTGACACTTTGTCTGCTACTTCCTGTTCTGCTGCCGGCTGCTCTGTTGAATTCTCATTCGGGAGATTGTCCTGACTGTCTGACTGAGTATCTGTAACAGTCTGCTGCTCCTCATCTGGCGCCTTTTCCTGCTGAACTTCCCCAGCATGCTCCTTAAGCATCTTTCCAGTTGCATTTGGAACAAGCTTTATATCAGCGAGAACGGATTCTCTGGTAGGTGCATATGGGCTGAGCCTTGGCTCATCCTTCTTCGCCTCATCTGGCTTGTCAGCCTCTGGCGCTGTATTCTTTGCTGCATCCTTATCTGCCGCTGCAGGTGTCTCTTCCTGCTTCTTAACCTGTTTTGCATCCGCTGAAGATTTCGTCGGAGCCTCTGCTGCCTTTACAGGAGCCGGAGTCTCTGAAACCAGCTTGCCACAACATGCTGCATTGATACAGCCTGCACATGAGTCCGGTCTGCATGCTGCCGGGATCTCCTCTCCATTTGCCAGAGCCTCAGCCGCCTTCTTTGCATTTCTCTTGTTGATAAATGCTATGATGAATGCAAGCACGAAGAATGCACCAGGTGCAAGTACAAATATTGTTATAGGGGTGTACAGGCTGAGCGCATTGCCTATACCCTTTATAATTCCCGATGAGTTCTGAAGTAAGTTGCCATCTCCAAGTATCTGGAATCCAAATACACAGCCCTTTCCTACAAGCTCTCTGAACATTCCTATAAGTGTAAGTCCAACTGTAAATCCAAGACCCATTCCAAGTCCATCGAATATGGATGGAAGTACCTTGTTCTTGGAGGCATATGCCTCGGCACGTCCAAGGATGATACAGTTAACAACTATAAGTGGTATATACAGTCCAAGGCTGCTGTTGAGTGATGGCAGGTACGCCTGCAGCAGGAACTGTATAATCGTAACAAATGAAGCTATGATAACTATAAACGATGGTATTCTGACCTTATCAGGTATGACCTTTCTGAGTGCTGAGATCATGAAGTTGCTGAGCACCAGGATACATGTGGTCGTAAGTCCCATTCCTGCGCCGTTGATGGCTGATGATGTGACCGCAAGTGTCGGACACATTCCAAGCATCTGTACGAAGGTCGGGTTCTCTTTCACAATACCGTTATATAAACGCTCTGTACATTTTCCCATTACTTGTCACCTCCGTTCGATGCTGCCGATGAATCTGCAGCTCCGCCATTTATGGACTTCACATACTCAAGTCCCGCATTCACCGCATTGGTAACCGCATTTGTTGTGATGGTAGCGCCTGACAGGGCATCTATCTCCTCGTCCACTGTGGCACCTGACTTGGTGTACTGGAACTTTTCAACATTCTTGCCGGCGAACTGCGACTTGAAGCTGTCTGTGTCAGCCTCCATACCAAGTCCTGCTGTCTCTGAGAGTGACAGGAACGAGATTCCATTTGTCGTTCCATCCGCTCTGACTCCCATGGCAAGCTGAAGGTCTCCACTATACGCCTCATGTGATGTGACAGTCACAACATATCCAAGCACTGAACCATCGCTGCCCTTTGCTTCCACGATCTCATCTATATCTGCGTTATATCCGGCATCTGACAGAATCTTTGCAGCCGCATCGGCATCAAAGTCAGCATAGCTGTCAAACGAATCCGCATCATTGAATACCGCCTTATATGCCTCTTCCTTTGCTTTCTGCTCTGTAACTGCTATAGGATCCTTTGTGATCTTATATACATAAGCCAGTGCAAATCCTGCTATGACTGTGATTATCATGATTGCTATAGTTGCTATAACAATAGACTTTGTATCCATCTTGGACTTTGTTCCGGCTGTGTCACCCTGGGCTGCAAGCTCTGCACCCTCTCCGAAGCTCTTCGGCTGTGTCCATCTCTCAATGAGTGGCACAAGCAGGTTGGAGAATATGATCGCATATGATACGCCCTCTGCTGATCCTCCGTATATTCTGAAACAGAATGTGAGTATACCAAGTATCACACCAAACACAACCTTACCCGCAGGTGTGATAGGTGATGTAACATAGTCAGTTGCCATAAAGAATGCTCCAAGCATCAGACCACCACCGCACAGGTGTGCTGCAAGGAATGTAAGATCAAAACCTCTACCCGATGCAACCGCATATATCATAATAAGCACCGCAAATGTTCCTATATATGTAAGTGGAATAACCGGCTTTATAACTCTTCTGATCAGAAGATAAGCCGCACCAACAAGTAAACATACAACTGATGTCTCACCTATGGTTCCCGGTATATTTCCAAGAAACATATTGAGTACATTGACATTTGCCAGATCCCCTGTGTTCTTGAGCACTGCAAGAGGTGTAGCAGTTGTCACGCCATCATACGAGAATGATGTCATTCTTCCCGCAAATGATATGAGCAGGAAACATCTTGCACCCAGCGCAGGGTTCATGAAGTTGAATCCCAGTCCTCCAAAGAGCTGTTTAACTATGATGATGGCAAATGCACTTCCGAGTATCGCCATCCACACTGGTACATCCGGTGAGAGGTTCAGTGCAAGAAGAAGTCCTGTTACAACTGCACTGAGATCGCTTATGGTTACTTTTCTGTTCATCATCTTCTGGTACAGCCACTCAAACAGCACGCATGAGACCACGCATGTGAGTATAAGTATCATAGCGTTCAGCTCGAAGTTGATGATTCCAAATACGGTTGCCGGAAGCAAAGCAATGATCACATCCAGCATAATGCTCTGTGTACTTCGTTTATCTCTGACATGTGGAGATGACGAAATCTTAAATGTGTTATCCAATGTGTGCACCTCCTACTTCTTTTTATTCGCAATTATGGATTTTCTTGTTCCTGCGATGGTCTGTGTCAGATGTCTCTTGGCAGGACATACATATGAACAGCATCCACACTCACAGCACTCCATTCCGTTGTGAGCAAGGAAGCCCTCTGTATCCCCATGCTCAGCCAGTGAAGCAAGCATCGAAGGAACAATACGTCCGGGACACACATCAACACAGCGTCCGCATCTTATGCAGTTGCTAGGCTCAAGATCTGCAACCTCATCATGGCTCATACAGAGAAGAGCTGACACACCCTTTGTTGCAGGTACATCAAGAGAAAAAAGTGCTTTGCCCATCATCGGTCCGCCTGAGATCACCTTTTCTGGAACCACACCATCCTTGAATCCACCCGCAGCCTCTATAAGCTCCTGACAGTTTGTTCCTATCCTCACCATAAGGTTGCATGGATTCTCTATGGCATCACCTGTTATGGTGACTATTCTTGTGTAGAGTGGTCTTCCCTCTATAACTGCCTCATATATGGACACGATGGTATCAACATTGTGAACTATACATCCAGCATCCGCTGGAAGCATCTTGGAGTTGACATATCTTCCAGTGTTAGCATATATGAGCTGACGCTCGGCACCCTGAGGGTACTTGGTCTTCATCACATGGACTTCGATCTTGTCATTGTCCTTTACCTTATCCCTGAGAAGTTCTATTGCCTCAGGTTTATTATCCTCTATGGCGATGATTCCCTTTGCATGATCAAACAGATTGATACATATCTCAAGTCCCAGTATCAGCTTGTCCGGTTCCTCCATCATCCTTCTGTAATCCGAAGTAAGATATGGCTCACACTCTGCGCCATTTACTATTATGTAGTCGATCTCATCCTCGTTCTTCGGGGACAACTTGACATTTGCAGGGAAACCGGCGCCGCCCATTCCTACTATTCCGGCCTCCTTGATGATCTCCTTCACATCCTCTCTATACAGAGTGGACAGATCTTTTACATTTGCTGCAAAGTCGATCTCCTCAAACAGACCATCATTCTCTACAACTATTGATTCAACCTTTGATCCACCAGGCACATATCTCGGCTCGATTGCCTTGACCTTTCCCGATATAGATGAGTGTATATTCGCTGACACGAAACCGCTGGCCTCCGCAATCTTCTGACCAACCAGGACTCTGTCGCCCTTCTTCACTATAGGTGTGGCCGGTGCCCCTATATGCTGACTCAGCGGATACACACAGTCACCTTTTGGAAGGTATTCTCTGACAGGCTTTTCCATTGACAATTCTTTGCCTTCATATGGATGAATTCCGCCCAGAAATGTTAACAAACCCATGTTCTACCTCTTTTCCTTATATATTTTTTATTAAAAAAATCTCCCTATATAATAACGCTTTAAGCCCTCAAAAACAACCTAAATGGGGATATATTATCATTTTAAAATATGGAAATTCTGCTGCTTATCCGCATAAAAAACGATCACATATAAGATATAGACACTTATGTCTTTTCTGTATCTTATATGTGATCATTTATAAATTCATTCGGATATCATTCTAATATTCTATGGACGGAAGCTTTCTGACAAGCACGGTTCCCGCCAGGCCTATGCACACACCGGCTATAGTTCCCGATATGCACAGCACCGGCATATACAACATGATATTTCCACTCTTCATGAGAAGCGCTGCCGTGGCTATCTGCCCTGCATTATGGCTCACTCCGCCCAGTATGCTCGTTCCAAGAAGTCCGAACAGCTCCTTTTTCCTGCAGATCGACATGACCAGAAGTGACAGCACCGCTCCCGCAATGCTATATACCATAACCATCATATTACCAAAGAGCAGTGATGACAACACAACTCTGACAATCGACACTATCCACGCATCTGATATCCCAAGCCTGTACATGACCACTATGGTAACCATGTTGGCAAGTCCCAGCTTGATTCCAGGAATCGCTATATTCACCGGAATCATAGATTCAAGATAGGAAAACACCATGGCTATGGCCACGAACATGCCTGTATATGTGATTCTTTTTGTGCTCCAGCCATGTGTTCTGCCCACAGCCGTCGCTGAACTTTTCTGATCATTTTTATCTCTACTGCACATCTATATCTCTTTCCCCGCCACCTTGTATCTCTATGACCAGCTTGTGTGGAAGACAGGTTATCGTCTCTCCACGCCTGCTCTTCCAGCCCATATCCACGCACACCTTATCCGGACAGTCCGCATCACTGACACGGATCTTTCCAGATTCAACCACAACAGTATTGCTGCCCCTGTCCGTGCTGAACTCATAGGTATCATCGACTGTCATGTCTATAGTCTGCACCAGATTGCCCTCTATATACACATTCGCGGTATTTCCAGCCGGAAGCACAAGCCGCATGACAAGCCAGCATATAATTCCCGCTACTAAAAGGACTACACACAATATCAGATCTTTTTTTCTAAACCATCCTGCCATATCTTCACATCACTCTGCCAATTTATAGTCTTCTGCCGTTATGGTGAATTTGTCCTTCAGTCCTTCACTGACATACACATTCTTATCCTCATCTATGATGACGGCCTCCGCACCATACTCCTGAATGGTCTTCATAGCCTTATCCTTATCCATCAGCATACACAGTGTGGACAAGGCGTCACTGGTCAGTCCGTCATCACACACTACCGTGGCCGCTATCGTACCATTCCATGCCGGATATCCTGTCCGGGGATCAAGTATGTGGTGGTATCTCCTGCCATCCTGCTCAAAATACTTTTCATAATCTCCCGATGTGGATACAAATGCCGTCTCCCCATCGCCAAAGCTTATGACACCCATCGTCGTTTCCTCTCCGGCTCTCGGATCCTTGACACCGACCTTCCAGGCTGTACCATCAGGCTTGCTTCCATACACAACTATGCTTCCGCCCAGGGCCACACATGCACCGGCCGCATCAGTCCCTTTAAGATACTCTGCTGCCCTGTCACAGCCATATCCCTTGCCGACTGCTCCCAGATC
>CAKQIY010000035.1 GCA_934247115.1 uncultured Coprococcus sp. | reverse complement strand
GAGAACGACCACAAGGGATGAGCTTATAGCTGAGGGATATGAGCCTTGTAAGAACTGTAATCCGTAGTTGAATTTGGCTGGGGATTCGGTTACACTCAAACCAAATTAGGAGAGAACTGCATAGGATAGTTACCGACATTAAGAAAGATGGAGAGGTAGGTCTTGCATATATGAAAAGTGTCGAGATAGAAAAGAGGATAAGAGAAGAGGGAAGAGCAGAAGGAAGAGCAGAAGGAAGAGCAGAAGGAAGAGCAGAAGGAAGGAAAGAAGGTAAGGTTGAGGGGGTTGCAGAAGGCCGATCCTTGATTGTCAAGGCTTTTAAATGTGCAAAGGAGAATGCTTACACGACAGTCAGTCAACTGACCGAAGAGGGATATGACGAGGAGACGGCTGCCATAGCCATAGATATGTTGAATATATAAACATATATAATAAAGAAATAGAAAACAACTACTTGATATACAATAAGATATCAAGTGGTTGTTTTTTTTATAAGAATAAATCACATATTTCATCAGAACATTACAAATGGCGAAAAAATATCAAAACTCCACTTGACAACAGAGAGATTATATATAAAATATAACAATGTAATATAACACTGTTATATTTGCGCGCGACTGGTGCTTATATGGAATATGCTCCAGTTAAAAACGATGTATATCCGATGATATAGAGGAGGCTCTATGACAGAAAAAGCAGAGAATACAAGACAAAACATCCTAAATACTGCGCTGAAGCATTTCCTTGAGTATGGGTTTGCGGGGGCATCACTCAGAAGCATAGTTAGGGATGCCGGACTTACGACAGGTGCATTTTACAAATATTATCCAACAAAGGAGGCACTTTTTGATGCGCTGATAGATCCGTATGTAGAGGAGTTGTACAGGATATATGACAGCGTGCTTGAGAAGTTCCAGAGTCTGCCACCGGAGAAGCAGACTGAGAACATGGCAAGTGCATCTGGGGACGGAATGGATCAGATGGTGAATTATGTATATGACCATTATGACAATTTCAAACTACTGTTGCGGTGCAGTGACAATGAGAAGTATGGAGATATGATACACAATCTGGTAGGCCGTGAGATGAGATCTTCAAAGCAGTATGTGGATGAGATGCACAGAGCCGGTATAGATGTGCCGGACATAAGCGACAGCCTGTGTCATATGATATACAGTGGATTCTTCTCGGCGATATTTCAGATCATTGAGCACGACATGGACCGCGAGACTGCGATAGAGAATGTCGGTAAACTTAAGAGATTCTACACTGGAGGCTGGGAGAGAATATGGAAGGTGCAGTTCCCGGAGTAGTCAGTATGTATGCGGAAAGGAAAAGAATCCGGTCCGCATAATTTTAAACATATAAGTTAGACAAAACTAATGTTAATAAGCGGAATCGAACTTTTGCCTTTATAAGCTGTGCAGGGCGGAGGTGCCTGACCCTATTAGACATAGATAATGTAAATAATGTAGACCTTCCTCTTAGAATTATTTCAACTAACAGAAAGTCTGCATTTAGGATAAAAAGGAGGATAAAAAGTGGAAGGAAAGAAGAAATCAGCGGCGAGCTGGGTCCTCACATGGGCGGGGCAGAAGAAGTCATCCTATGTGTGGAGCGTCATTTTGGCGGTTATCAATGTAGTATTCAAGATAGTTCCGTATTTCATCATTGCGGACGTGGTCAGGATGTTCCTTGACGGGGAGAAGGATCTCAGGGAATATATGGTGAAGGCTCTTATTATTGCGGGATCGTTTATGCTTGCAGAACTTTGTCACAGTGTATCAACGGCATGTTCCCATAAGGCGACATTCACAGTGCTTGCAAATATCAGAAAGTCATGCTGCGACAAGCTTGCAAGGGTGCCGCTTGGATATGTGAAGGATACTCAGTCGGGCTCATTCAAGAACATCATGGTGGAGAGAATAGACAGCATAGAGACAACGCTGGCGCATGTCGTGCCTGAGTTTACATCCAATCTGCTGGCGCCTATTATCGTCATCGTGTATTTCTTCATGATTGACTGGAGACTTGCGTTGTTCTCATTTATTCCGATTATCGTTGGATTTGCAACGTATATGGGCATGATGATCGACTTCCAGGAGAACTACAACAGGACAGTTGAGAAGACCAAGGCGCTGAACGATGCAGCAGTGGAGTACATAGATGGAATCGAGGTCATCAAGGCATTTGGCAGGACAGAGAGCTCATATGCCAAGTTCACAAAGGCGGCAAAGGAGAACGCCGATTCGTATATCAACTGGATGAAGAAGTGCTCATTCTTCCAGGCTGCCATGTTCGTCATCACACCGTACACACTTGCAACGGTCCTTCCGATAGGTGCGCACTATGTGTCAAATGGTTCGCTCACCATCGCGGATTTCGTTGTGTGTATCATTCTCTCGCTTGGAATAGTCGGCCCGCTGCTCACCATTGGTTCATACACTGATGATCTGGGCAAGCTGTCGACAGTCATCGGAGAGGTGACAGGAATCCTGGAGCAGCCTGAGCTTGTAAGACCTGAGCACACAAAGGCACAGCCGAAGGACAATGGAATAAAGGTTACAGATATCACATTTGGCTATCATGACAAGGGGATACTTCACGGTGTGAGCATGGATATCAAGGCGGGAACTGTAAATGCGATAGTCGGTCCGTCGGGAAGCGGAAAGTCTACAATAGCCAAGCTGATAGCTTCACTGTGGGATGTGAACAGCGGAAGCATAGAGATAGGAGGCGTGGACATAAAGGATATCGCGCTGACGGATTTCAACGACAGGCTTGCGTATGTGTCACAGGATAATTACCTGTTCAACGAGACAGTCAGGGACAACATAAGACAGGGCAGGCCGGATGCCACGGACGCCGAGGTCGAGGAGGCAGCCAGAAAGAGCGGCTGCTACGACTTCATCATGAATCTTGAGAATGGATTTGACACCGTGGTCGGCGGTGCAGGTGGACATTTGTCAGGCGGAGAGAGGCAGAGGATATCCATCGCCAGGGCCATGCTGAAGGATGCGCCGATAGTCATACTGGACGAGGCAACAGCCTACACTGATCCGGAGAATGAGGCCATACTTCAGAGTTCTATCGCCAGGCTTGTGGTGGGCAAGACGCTGATAGTCATAGCCCACAGACTGTCCACCATCAAGGATGCGGATCAGATATTTGTGGTAAATGCAGGAAATGTGGAGGCTCACGGAACACATGAGGAGCTTCTTGATAAATGCACACTTTACAGGGATATGTGGCAGGCACACATCTCGGTCAAGGATACGACAGGCGATGAAAAGGAGGGCGAGTAATATGTTTGGAGTACTTAAAAAGTTCTTCCTGTTCTCAGGTGAGGAAAACAGCCGCAAATTCAAGCGTTCAATAGTGATAAGCCTGATAGACGCACTGGCATCTGCACTGAAGATCCCGGCTATAATGTGTGTCCTCATGGGAGTTATAGAGGGAAAAGACCTTGGAAAATACATACTTGGTTCTATAGCCATCATGGCGGTATCCATCATAGTTGGAATACTTTGCAAGATGTCATCGACCGTGCTGCAGACAGAGGGCGGCTATACCACGGCGGCATTCAAGCGTATAGAGATGGCGGAGCACCTCAGATATGTGCCGATGGGATATTTCAATTCCAACAGTATAGGCGAGATCGCATCAGTCACGACAAATACCATGGAGAATCTGGGAGATGTGGCTACGAGAGTAGTCATGCTTACGACTCAGGGACTTCTCGAGACATCCATGATCATACTCATGATCCTGCTCTGCGACTGGAGGATCGCGCTGGTATCACTTGCAGGAGTTGCCATATTCCTTGTGATAAATACTGTGATGCAGAATGCCGGCAAGCAGGCATCTTCGGCGAAGATTGACTGCGACACTGAGCTCATAAATCAGATCATGGAGTACATACAGGGCATATCGGAGGTCAAGTCCTACAACCTCATCGGCAAGCAGACGAAGAGACTCAATGCGGCAAATGAAGCCTGCGTCAGGGCAAATGTAAAGATGGAGCTTGTCTATGTTCCATATCATTTCCTTCAGAGCGTTGTGACAAAACTCACGGGAGCGGCAATAATAGGACTTTCGGCTTACTTCTATATAAATGGCAGCATGAGCGTTCTGTATGCTGTGGGTATGTCGATCGCGGCATTCATGCTCTACGGAAGCCTTGAGACCATGGGAACATTTTCATCTCTGATACATGTGGTAAGTGTGTGTGTAGACAAGGCAAATGCAGTGCTCGGACTTGACACAATGGATATAGATGGAAAGGAACTCAATCCGGAAAATCACGATATAGAAGTTAAGAATATAGAGTTTTCATACGATAAGAGAAAGATAATAGACGGAATCTCACTCTCCATACCAGAGAAGACAACGACGGCGATCGTCGGACCATCTGGCGGTGGAAAGACAACCTTGTGCAATCTGATCGCCAGATTCTGGGATGTGGATTCAGGCGAGATAACCCTGGGCGGAACAAATGTTAAGGACTATAGCATGAACAGTCTCATGAACAACTTCTCATTTGTATTCCAGAATGTATATCTATTTGCTGATACCATAGAGAACAACATCAAGTTCGGAAGGCCGGAGGCAACCCATGAAGAGGTTGTGGAGACTGCAAAGAAGGCGTGCTGCCATGACTTCATCAGCAAGCTTCCTGACGGTTACAACACTGTGATCGGTGAGGGCGGTGCAACCCTCTCAGGCGGTGAGAAGCAGAGAATATCCATAGCCCGCGCCATTATGAAGGATTCACCTATCATCATTCTTGATGAGGCAACAGCAAATGTTGACCCTGAGAACGAGAAGGAGCTTACTCTTGCAGTGGATGCCCTGACAAAGGAAAAGACGATCATCATGATCGCCCACAGACTCAAGACCGTAAGACATGCGGATCAGATAATTGTTGTGGATCAGGGAAGGATAGCCCAGAAGGGAACCCACGAGGAGCTCATGAAGCAGGATGGAATCTATAGAAGATTTGTAGACTCACGAGAGCTGGCGGTGAGCTGGAAGATATAAAATGTATCTTGTATAAAACAGAAGACAGGTGTCAGATAATTGACACCTGTCTTTTGTTTTTTGATATTAGATCACAGCCTACTCAAAATCGTCCTCATCGTAATCGCAGTCGCAGTTACAGCCGCCATCGCTGCAGTTTCCGTTGTATGAGCCAAATGTCTGGCTCTTTCTAGGGGAGCAGAGCATTCCGAGCACAAGTCCTGTGAGGAATGTGCAGATAGCGAAAAGCACGGCCTCTCTTGTTGAGTAGTCTTTATCCTTTACGACAACAGTGAATTTGTTCCATCCGTCTTTGATAGTTTTCATTGGTTTCATTGAAATCCCTCCTGATCATATTATATTGATAAATCCTGAATCAGGGAAAATCCCCCATCTGTAATGAATCTCCCTGAACAGTTAATTACATGATACATCAACATCATACATCAGTCCACCCCTGGGCAGGAGACTTAAGAACAAAATGAGATTTGTGGAAGTCGATCAGCCCATCAGTCTTCATCCTGCCAAGTTCAGTAGACAGACCGCTGCGGTCCACGGACAGAAAGTCAGCGAGCTGCTGTCTGGAAAATGGTATGTCGAATTCGTTGCTGCCGTGTCTGTGCATCTCAGATGACAGATAGGAGAGAAGCTTGTCCCTCGTTGTTTTCTGGCTCATGTGCTTTGATTTTTCGCCGAGCTTCAGGTTCTTGCCGGCGAGATCGCACAGGAGATTTCTTATCATCTGATTATGTCTGCCACATGTTACCGGGCAGGTGGTGAGCATCTTTTGGACATTCAGGAACATTACAGAACTTGCAGCTTCAGCATATACGCTGACGTCGAGTACGGAGCCAGGGGTACAGGCATATGATTCCGCAAACGTGTGTCCGGGCAGGATGGCAGACATGACGCTTTGACCACCCCAGTAATCCTCCTGGATGACTATTGCTTTGCCTGTAAGCAGCAATCCTATATATTCTGTTGTGTTGCCAGCCATGAGAATACACTCATTTTTTTGGTATTTTTTGATGATTGCACCCAGACAGTCCAGTATGGAGTCAACGTCGTCGGCGATAATACCAGAAAAAAGACTGGATTTCAATAATGTGTCCATGTATTTGTTCATATTACCTCTTAGTGGGGACGCTTCTTTTGTCACAAGGAGTGTCCCCTGTATTAGATTTGTATGACAGATGGACACTCCTTGTGACAAAAGAAGCGTCCCTGGAGAGTATAACATTTTTTATGTTGAAAATTCAACATACATAAATGCTCTGACTGAATATAATGACGTTAAAAGCAGGAAAAAGATTGGAGGAAATATATATGATAAGAAGAGTTATACAGATAGACGAGGACAAGTGTAATGGATGTGGAGCCTGTGCAAATGCGTGCCATGAGGGTGCTATAGGCATGGTAAACGGCAAAGCAAAGCTGCTCAGAGACGATTATTGTGATGGACTTGGCGACTGCCTGCCGTCGTGCCCTACAGGAGCCATAACATATGTGGAGAGAGAGGCGGCTGCGTATGATGAGGCGGCAGTCATGGCAAACAAACAGGCAAGACTCGATGCAGAAAAATCCGGAAATATGGTTGGTTCAGGAGCGGTGCATGGAAAAAGTCCGGCACACTCCGGTTGCCCTGGTTCTATGGCGAGAAGCATATTCAGGAGACCGGCAGCAGCTTCAGGTGAAGCGGTACAGGCAAGCTCCTATGAACAGTCAGCAGTAGAATGCGAACAGAATACACCTGATAAAACCGTCAACCATCAGGCGGGTGACATTTATAATTATGAGCGTCCAAGCCAGCTCTCACAGTGGCCGGTTCAGATCAAGCTTGCCCCGGTAAATGCTCCATACTTCGATGGTGCAAAGTTGCTTATAGCGGCGGACTGTACAGCCTATGCCTATGCATCGTTCCACGAGAAATTCATAAAGGGACATGTGACTCTGATTGGATGCCCAAAGCTTGACAGTGTGGATTATTCAGAGAAACTTACAGAGATTATCAAGCGAAATGACATACAAAGTGTTACAATAGTCCGTATGGAGGTTCCTTGCTGTGGAGGACTGGAGATGGCTGCGAAGAAGGCACTACAGGACAGCGGCAAGTTTATCCCATGGCAGGTTGCAACAATATCAATAGATGGAAGAATCCTTGATTGAGATAGCGCAAATAAAATACCTTCATATAGATGTCAGTAATTTACAGAAAAGGGAATAGACAAGTATGACACGGATTACAACTGAGACAGGCAGTCGCCTGGTCGGTGCTCTGATAGGGCTGGTGAGAGCCACTGATGGGATGATGCATGTGACTGATGATACAAATAACATAATAATAGAAGGTTTGCACATGTCTGATATTGCTCTTGGCATCTCTGATGCAGACATGAAGGCGATGATCGCAAGGGTGCATGCTGATAAGCATACGATTGTCCCTGACTGCAGTGTGTGCGGTGCACCATGTGGCAGGACTGCAGATTATGACTGGGAGAGCGTGTACAGAGAAGAGCGGACAGAGCACGAGGAAGGCAATAGTGAAGGCAATGTGGCAGAGCCTTCTGTCATATCGGACGTGAGGATAGACATACTTTCCATACTTCAGAAGATATCCCACAGAGTGATCTCCGGAGAGCTCAACGCAGATAGCGATGTGAACTTCAATGTGTGCAGAGCAGTATTTGCACTGGGGGATAACTGGAGTGACGGCGAGCTTGAGAGAGTAGAGCGTGAGCTTGAAGATTTGTCAACCAACAGTATGTAACAATGGCATACAAAAATATAATACTTGAAAATGACAAGGTAAAGCGCATCACGTATGATATGAAAGTGGTGCGCTTATTAAAATTAATAAGAAAATACCTTACACTACAGGTATAAAGCCATTGCAAATACAATTATTCGGGAGTACAATAGTCGGACGCATCAAATTAAATGATGAAAGAGATAATAACAGGAAAAGGTATTTGAAATGGGAAGTGCTGCTATGGGCTTTGTAAAAAATAATAAAAAGGTGACATGGAAGGAATTTGCCAGAATGCTTGCTGTGCTTGCCGTGCCTATTGCGATGCAGAATCTGCTGGCGACCACCGCCAGTATGGTTGACACCATCATGATAGGAAGTGAGGGCGAGATCGCCGTTGCGGCGGTTGGCGTGTGTGCGCAGATAGGATCACTTTTGTTTTCAACATATTGGGGATTTGTCAGCTGCTCCCTTCTGTTCATGTCTCAATACTGGGGAGCCAAGGATCCAGATGGAATGAACAAGGCTTTTGGTCTGGCGATCATATGTGCGGGAATATTTGGAATGGCATTTGCGGTGGTGACTGTGGCTGCACCGGGGTGGATACTGGGAATATATACAGATAAAGTAGAGATCATAGCACTTGCGAAGCCATATATGAGAATAGTTGGATGGTCTTATCCGCTTCAGGTATTTGCCGCCATAATTACAGCACTTCTTAAGTCAACGGAGAGGGTGAAGGTGCCACTGGTATGCTCCATCATCTCACTTTTACTCAACTTTTGTATAAATTTTGTGTTGATCTACGGCAGATTTGGCGCTCCGAAGATGGGAGTTGCCGGTGCGGCTATAGGTACACTGGTGTCAGGAATCGTGAACATAGCATTGCTCATTCTGTATCTTGCAAAGAGCAGTCACGAGATAAAGTTCAGCGCACGAAAGGCATTTGATATTGATATGGGATTTGTGAAGTCCTATGCGTCCAAGGCATTCCCAATCGTGTGCAACGAGATTCTCTACGGCGTGGGTCAGATGATAATCAATGTCGTCATGGGGCACCAGAGCGATTCAGCCATAGCAGCCATGGCAGCGTTCCGTGTGTGCGAGGGATTTGTATATGCATTCTTTGGCGGCCTGGCAAATGCGTCCAGCGTCGCCGTGGGTAATGAAGTTGGTGCCGGCAATCTGGACAGGGGACTTTCCTATGCCAAGAGAGCTGCACTGGTATGTCCGGCCATCACATTCACGATTGTGCTCATCATGACGCTGTTGCATAATCCGCTGTTCGGATTGTTCGGACTCGGAGCGGAGGCGATGATGTACACGAAGTATATGCTTATCATATATCTGTTCTTCGGTGCAGTCAGAACGTGCTGCTATATACAGAACGAGTGCTTCCGTGCAGGCGGTGAGGCCATTGTCGGAACAGTTATGGAGATCGGCGGACTTATGCTGTTCTCCGTTCCAGCCACATGGATAGCCGGAATGGTGCTCAAGCTGCCATTCCTCGCAGTGTTCTCATTTGTTTACACGGATGAGCTTCTGAGATTTGTCATACTCACACCGTATCTACTGAAGGGAAGATGGATCAAACCTATGACAGGACCTGGACGCGCGGCACTTGACGAGTTCAGGGGCAGGATGAAGAGAAAGAAGTTGAAAAAGGAGTAAATAATATGCTGCGAATAAAGCATCTCACAAAGAGATATGGAGATAAACTGGCGGTGGACAATCTGAGCCTGCATATAATGCCGGGGGAGATATACGGTTTCATCGGACACAACGGAGCAGGTAAGACAACCACTATAAAGGCGTGTACGGGAATCCTGAATTTTGAGGAGGGAGATATCCTTATAGATGGCGTGTCCATAAAGGAAAAACCGCTGGAATGCAAGAAACAGATTGCATATATTCCTGACAATCCGGATGTGTATGATTTCATGACTGGAATCGGATATTTGAATTTTATAGCAGATATATTTGGCGTGCCGGAGGAAGTCAGAGGAGAGTTGATTGACAAATATGCTGACGCATTTGAGATAAAAGATAACCTCGGACAGCTGATATCTGAGTATTCCCATGGTATGAAGCAGAAGCTTGCCATCATATCGGCATGGATACATGAGCCCAAGCTCATTATCATGGATGAGCCATTTGTAGGTCTTGATCCAAAGGCTTCCCATATACTCAAGCAGATGATGAGAAAAATGTGTGATGACGGAGGAGCGATATTCTTCTCCACACATGTATTGGAAGTCGCAGAAAAGCTGTGCGATAAAGTGGCGATCATCAAAGGCGGACGACTGGTGAAGGAGGGCATAATGGAGCAGGTGAAGGGAGACGAGTCACTTGAATCCGTGTTCCTTGAGCTGGAGGGTGAGTCATGATAAGGATATTGATGAAGAAACAGCTTAAGATGCTGTTCAGTGGATTTTTCGTTGACCGGAAGACTGGAAAGTCCAGATCCAAAGGTGCTGTAGTCCTGGGTATCATCGGTTATGTGGCAGTGCTGCAGGGCTGTATGGGAGGCATGTTCGGAATGGAGGCATATTCGGTGTGTGAGCCGCTTTGTTCTGCGGGGCTTGACTGGATGTACATGGCGATGATGTCTATGATGGCGTTGACCATCGGTATATTAGGAAGCGTGTTCAATACATATGCAAGCCTTTATCAGGCAAAGGACAATGATCTGATGCTGTCACTGCCCATCCCGGTCAGGGCTATATTATTTGCAAGACTGTCAGGAGTGTACGTCATGGGTGCGATGTTCGCCGTGACCGCCATGATTCCCGGTATCATAGTATATGGAATAGTAGCCCATCCCGGTGTGTGGCCGGTCATGTCATCTATTATAGTGCTGGTTCTTCTGACATTTGTCATACTGGTGCTCTCATGTATACTTGGCTGGGTAGTGGGGAAGATAGGCAATAAGACCAGAAATAAGAGCTTTGTGACAGTTGTATTGTCACTGGCATTTATAGCCGCATATTATGCTGTATACATGAATGCAAATAAATTTCTATCAAAGATCCTTGCAAACAGCGGAGAATACAGTGCAAAGATAAAAGGTGCTGCATATCCGCTCTATTCAATTGGCTGTGCGGCTACAGGAGATGGACTGCAGCTGGCGTTTGTGGCAGCAGGCACATTGATCATCTCTCTTGCTGTGTGGCTGGTACTTGAGAGAACATTCATCGGAATCGTGACGACAAAAGTCGGACACACCAAAAGGAAGAATATAATAAAAGCTGCAAAGGCGCAGAGCCAGGATGCAGCACTTCTTCAGAAAGAGTTCAAAAGACTGGCAGCATCTGCCGTATATATGCTCAACTGTTCCCTGGGGACAGTGATGATGATCGCTATGGCAGTGGTTTGTCTTGTTAAAGGACAGTATGTAGTAGATATGATTACGAAAATTCCCGGACTACCGGATGGGGTGCTTGTATTTGGGGCGTGTATAGCGGTGTGCGCGGCAGCCTCCATGAATGATCTGACCGCACCGTCCGTATCCCTTGAGGGAAAGACGCTGTGGATAGTGAGATCACTTCCAGTCACATCATGGCAGATACTCAGAGCCAAAATAAGAATGCATGTTATACTCACGATGGTTCCGGCGATGGTGCTCGATGCGGCTTTGATGACTGTGGTGAAGCCTTCCCTGACAAATGGGGTGATGATGCTTTTGATACCATGCCTTTATGTGTGCCTGACTGCATACATAGGGCTTGCAGTCAATCTCAAGATGCCAAAGCTTGACTGGACGTCGGAGACAGCAGTCGTGAAGCAGAGCATGGGAGTACTTGTTGCTCTTTTATCTAATTTTGTGTATATTATAGTACTTGTAGTGGGATATGTAGCCCTCGGAAGCCTAACTGGATCGACATTATATCTTATAATAAGCGCAGTGTTGACAGCTGTCATTGCCAGTTTGTTCAGAATATGGCTGAAGAAGCGCGGTGTGCAGGTGTTTGAGGCGCTCTAGTGGTATAAATTATAGATAGAAAGAAGTTTCAAATCAAATATGGCAGAAGTAAATAACTTAGAAACAGACATGAGCAGTCAGCAGAAAGCTGAGCTGGACAAAGAGAAAAGAAAAGAAGATAAGAAAGTGGAAAAAAGAGCGAAAAAACAGCACTACAGGGAACTGAATGAGCCGCCAAAGCTCACGGTGCTTGAGGAGGTAGGAAATGCAGTCACCCACGGAATAGGAGCAGGGCTTGCCATAGCCGGCTTTGTCCTTCTTCTCCTGAAGTCAGACACAGGGCTCAAAGTGATGGCATCGTGTTTTTATGGAATATCACTGATACTGATGTTTCTCATGAGCTGCCTGTATCACTCATACAAATCAGGACTTGCGGTGAAGAGACTTTGGAGAAGATTTGATTATTCTTCTATATACCTGTTGATAGGTGGAACATTTGCTCCACTGTACCTTGTGTACTGGGGAAATGTGCTTGGAATAGTGTTGTTCTGCGTGCAGTGGGCACTTATCATAGCGGGAATTACAATCATATGTGTATTTGGTCCGGGAAGGTTCAGACCGATACACTACACGCTGTACTTCGTCATCGGATGGAGCGCTATCATGTTCATTCCGGGCTGGTTCAGAAATGACAAGCCGCTTTTGGGATGGATCGTGGGCGGAGGTGTTGTCTATACGCTCGGCATGATTCCATTTGTGAAGGACACCAAGGGGGCGCACTTTATCTGGCATATCTTTGTGATGCTGGGGGCTGCGCTGCACTGGTTTGGGATGTACCTTTATGTGTATTGAGGACGGACGAAAAACTGCTCTCCAGACATAATAAGCCGTGTGCCTGTATTCTGAATCACACTAATCTTCCGTAACTTCAGCTTGCTTATATTTGCACTGCGCTGAAGTTCAGTCGATTACGCTATCGATTCAGAATACAGGCACACGGCTTATTATAATATCTGGAGAGCAGTTTTTCTGTTACCGATAGCAGTTTATTGCTTATATTGGATTCGATTTACGGGTAATTATATTTGCGGTTGATTGCAGCCATAAAGAATGGTATCTTTTAGTCAGTTATAAACATGATGAGTAAACATTATAAATACAAGGAGAAAATTCTATGGACAGAGTAGAGAAAATGTTTGGCAGAATGAAAGCTGGTAAGTTATATAAATGTGTGGACTGGGATCCGGAGGGTAAGGCGAAGGATCTGGTTGATAAGTTCAATGGTGCTCCGAGGTCTGAGACAATGACAAGAACCGGCGAGTACCTTGGAAAATTATTCGCACACATGGGAAAGGAGTGTTACATAGAGCCGCCATTTTACTGCGACTATGGAACAAATATACATGTGGGAGACTATTTCTATGCAAATACAGGGCTGATAGTTCTGGATCAGTGTGATGTCATCATTGGAGATCATGCATTTCTGGGACCAAGGGTCAATATATACTGTGCATGTCATCCGATAGATGCGATGATCAGAAATGCCGGTGTGGAGCTTGGCAAGCCGGTCACAATAGGCGATAATGTATGGATCGGTGGTAATACGGTCATCAATCCGGGTGTGACCATAGGTTCAAATATTGTCATAGGCTCAGGGTCAGTTGTCACAAAGGATATTCCGGATGGTGTGATAGCTGCTGGAAATCCATGTAAAGTCATAAGACCGATAACAGAAAAAGATAAGCAATATTGGCTTGAACAGGTAAAGGAATTTGAGGCAGACACAGGCGAGCAGGTGCTGTAGTGGGGACGCTTCTTTTGTCACAAGGAGTGTCCCCTGGATTGGATTTATAGGACAGAGGGACACTCCTTGTGACAAAAGAAGCGTCCCTGGAGAGGACATATGGTAAATTACAGATTTACTTTCAGCTATGATGGCACACGTTATCACGGCTGGGAGAGCAAGACAAATGCGGATACAGTGGAGGGGCGAATAGAGGCGGTTCTCACCAGGATGGTCGATGCAAAGGTCGATATCCATGGTGCAGGCAGGACTGATGCGGGAGTACATGCCAGAGCCATGGTGGCGAACGGAAGGCTTGAGACAGATAAGACTCCGGAAGAGATAAAAGATTATCTGAACAGATATCTGCCTGCGGATATCTGCGCGCTTGATGTTGCTGTGGCCGGGGACAGGTTTCATGCAAGGCTGAATGCAACCGGCAAAGTCTACGAATACACGCTGTATGTAGGTGCTGAGAAACCTGTGTTTGACAGAAATTATGTGTGGTGTGTGCCGCAGGGCAGTGCACTTGATGTGGATGTGATGAAAAAGGCTGCATCGTATCTTGTCGGAAAGCATGATTTCAGATCTTTTTGTGGCAACAATAAGATGAAGAAATCCACGGTCAGAACCATATACGATGTGGATATAGTCAAGGAGGGAGACTACGTCCGCATGAGATTCCATGGAAATGGCTTTTTGCAGAACATGGTGAGGATACTGACCGGAACGCTGGTAGAGGTTGGATATGGGAATATGAGTGCGGAGCATATCCCTGAGATCATAGCCGGGATGGACAGGCAGCTGGCGGGGCCTACGGCGCCTCCACATGGACTTTGCCTGATGAAGGTGGAATATGACTGAGTAAAATTAAGAAAATGGGGTTAAAACAGATGATAAAGAAGCTTGGAACAAAGTACAGGATAAAATGTATTATTGGAACAGTGATATTTGCGGCAATCGGAATAGCCGGTGTTGCTGCGGCAATGGGGGTAGATGAAGAATCGATATGGATAGGGCTTGGATCCGCGATGTTCCTCGCATTTGCGGCATGGTTCGTATCTCTGGCCATCAGGCAGAGCAATATAAGAGACGTGCTGGATTACTGCAAGAAGAAGTCAAATCCTGAATATGAGATGGAGAGGATAGAGCAGTTTTACAGATCAGGTGCCGCAGTTAATGGTCTCAGATTAAATAACGAGTTCTTCATGTATATCAAGGGAGACACAGTGAATTTCGCAGAGACCAGGGAGCTTATGTGGGTATATAAGCTCATAACCCAGAACAGAGTAAACGGAATCAAGGCGGGTAAGTCTTACCAGATCGAGGTCAGGCTGAATGATGGCAGCGGAATGGCGCTTCCGATGAGGAAGGAGAAGGACTGTGATGACACCCTTGCATACATAGAAAGCGTGGTTCCATACATAATAATAGGATACAACGAAGAGATAAATAAGATATATAACCACAATCAGAAGGAGCTGGAGAGGATAGTGGACGAGAGAAGACATCAGTATTTCCAGCAAATTCCGATGAGATAGATATTGACATGCGGTATATCTGTATAAAAAGGATGGTGGCATATGGGGATGGCGGATATTGACAGGCACAGCGGGATGGAGAAGCTGCGGGATATGCCTCAGGGAAGTCCGGAGGATGTGAAAATGCTCGGTCTGTTCATGGATGTCGGAGCCATGATGATACGGAATGGCTCAGAGGTGAAGAGAGTGGAGGATACGCTCAGACGAATGGGTGCGGCATATGGTGCTGACCGTATGGATGTATTTGCTATTACATCCACTCTGGTATGTACCATGAACATGCCGGATGGATCGGTGTGCTCCATGACCAGAGGAACCAGGGATGGGACAAAGACGGACTTCTGGAAGCTGGAGCGGATAAATGCCCTGAGCAGGGAGTATTGCAGACAGCCACTTGAAATTGACGGCCTGAAAGAACGAATTGAAGAGATAGAGCAGGCATCAGCGCCGAGACTCCGGGTGTGCGTGGGAAGCGTGCTGGCGGCGGGAGCGCTTGCGGTATTCTTCGGCGGAAGCATACTTGATGGAGTTATGGCGGCGGTGTTTGCTGTGGGGATATGGCTGATGCAGATGTATTTTGCCCCGATATGCACCAACAACATATTGTTTAATTTCCTGAGTTCATTTGTCACGGGCGTACTGATAGGACTGGCGGGGCACGTGCTTCCAATACATGCGGACAAGGTCATGATAGGAGATATAATGCTGCTGATCCCGGGACTGGCACTGACAAATGCTGTGAAGGACATGTTTGTTGGTGATACGATAACGGGAAGTCTGAGGCTGGTTGAGTCAGTGCTGTGGGCGGCAGGCATAGCCTGCGGATTTGCACTTGCGGTATTTATATGCAGATAACAACAGGAGGAATGGCAAATGGCGGTACAGATAATCACTGCGCTTCTGGGATCACTGGGATTTGCGCTTATGTTCAATCTTGGCAGGCGGAATGTGATACCGGCGGCGGTTAATGGAATGTGCACATGGATAGTATACATTCTGGTCAGAAATATCATAGATGACGTATTTATCCCATCTCTTGTGGCAAGCCTGTGGGCTGCCATATATGCTGAGATAGCGGCAAGGATCATGAAAGCACCGGCAAATCAGTATCTTATAGTCGGGCTCATCCCGCTTCTGCCGGGGGCACCGCTTTACTACACTCTGAGCGCTGCATTTGATTCAGACTGGAAGGCCGCAAGCGAATATGGCAATTCCACAATGCTGTTTGTGCTGGGAATAGCGGTTGGAATAAGCGCGGTGTGTGGATGTGATGACATTATCCGGAGACTGAAGAACAGAAGCTTGAGTAGAAACTGATAAGGTGCTATGATACAGGTGTTATAAAGGAGATAGATGGGTTTATGTTTGAAAAGTATGGAAAGAAATTATTTATATTCCTTGGATGTGATGTTGTGTATTTTATATTGTGGATCATTCCGGCGATAAAGATCCCGGCCGCAGCGGCTGTACTCACAGGTCTGGGGCTTATGACCATGACAGCTCTCAGCTTTGTTGAGGTTGAAGATGATACATTTGACAATGTGACAGGTGAGGAGAAATGGTTCAGGATCGCATTTCTTGTAGGTGCGGCGCTGACGCTTGTCGGTGTGATACTCATGCTGATGTTCATGAAGATATAGCAGGCGATATGATAAAATAAAGATCCCTTCCGGGTGGCAGTTGTATGCCGGCCGGAAGGGATCTTTTGTTTTAATCTTAAAGATTTCTTAAAGCTTAGGCCAATTGTTTCTTAAAGTGATACTGACATAGAATAAAAGCAGAAGCGGGGTTAAAGAGAAATAAAGACCAGGAAGAGTCACAGGCATCAGAGAATATAATTTCAAAAGGTTTGTGATGATTGGGATGCATGAAGTGTCTTATATGTTTACGGCAGCAAAATGTGCCGGATATCGGGTGTTTCAATGATGGGGATGATATTTGTATTTATTTATAAGGAGGAAAATATGATGATCAAGAGAAGGTTTGTGACAAGAATAGCAGCATGTGTGCTGGCGGGGATAATGGCCATGCAGATGACAGGCTGTGGCAGCAAGAAGGTGGATTACTCATTGGATGGGGAGTCGTCAGACGAAAGCGGCAGCAGTGATGATAATGGTAAAAGCACTCTGGCAAAGACTCTTGGAGTGCCGGATAAGTGTGATGAGACATTTGACGTTGGCAAATCCGGACTGTCAGAGATCCGTTGTACAGCTGATCCTATAGATGTTCCGGACTCTGAACAGATGAAAAAAGTATATTATACAACGGCGAAGCTTGACTCTGAGCGTATCCAGAGTATCGTTGAGGGATTGCTTGACAGATCCAAGGGCATATATGTGCGAAAGGACGGTGTGTCCACCAAGGATGAGCTGAAGAGCATGATAGAGAACACGAAGAAGTTCAAGGAGGAGGCAAAGAGTCAGGGCGATGACACATCTGATGCATGGTATGACTCACAGATAGAGAGTTATGAAAAGCAGATGGCTGAAGCTCCGGACACTCTTCCACCGCTTGAAAATTATGACGACCCATATGGCGCTTACACAGGAAAGTATGGCGACAAGGATTATACTGTTGCAATCACAATGTACAGCGGTAATGATTATGTGGACGCTGGAATGTACATGGCATTCAGTCAGGCCGAGACGGAGGAGAACAAACTTCTCGATGGTGTGAGCGGTGCTACTTATACATATGTAACCGGAGTCAGCAATGCCACAGATGTTGATGTTACCAATATGACAAATGAATGCAGGATTACAGAAAATGATGCTATTTCCCAGGCAATGAACTTCCTTTCAGGCGTAGGGATAGATGGCATGGAGTGCACAGATGTGGAGCCGCTTGTAAGAATATGGGCTGCAGAAAATGGTGATGTGAAAAAGAGTGAGGTAAATGGATATTATGTATCTATGAGCCGTACAATAAATGGCGTTCCAATAAGATCAGACGAGCTTTATAATGTTGATAACCTTCAGAACCAGAACGGATATATGTACGATACAAATGATATTGCACACGTATGTGTAAATGATGAAGGCATCGTGTATATGTATACATCATTGTATTCGGATTCGGCCTCATTTAAAGATGAGGATGTTGATATCCTGAACTGGAACGATATGATCTCAAAGGCAAATGAGAGCATTGCTGCATATTATGAGAAATATCAGACAAGATATGGCAGGATTGATTTCAATAAGGCAGAGCTCAGATATGTGGCTGCTGTGGACGATTCCGGCAAGAAGTGCTTTATCCCGGCATGGGTATTTACACAGAGCGAGGAGCTCAGAGGCGGAGATACATCAGCTGAAATCTCCCAGATCATCTGCATCAATGCAATGGACGGAAGCTATATAGATTTGGTGGAGAATGCCAAGAAGATGAATCTGTGGCAGGATTTTTAGATGAAATGTTACATCTAAGATCAGCCGGATTTTGCTGATGATGCCGCTTACATGAGGGTAGGCTAGATTCCAATTAAAATTCAACTAAATATGGAAGTGATAAAAACCGCAGGCAGTCAGTTGATTTTTGAGGTAAGCTCATAACAACTTGATTGCCTGTGGTTTTATTAATAGTATTTCTTTTTTATATGGCCTATTCTACAGGTGAAGGACTCTGTCCTTGATCTCCTGTGTACGTCCCTGATTCCAGAACTGGGTTCCGATATAACCGCAGGTACGTCTTGCAACGAATAGAGTGTTCTGGTCGCGGTTGCCGCAGTTAGGGCACTCCCACACCAGCTTGCCATAATCGTCTGTCACGATCTTGATCTCGCCGTCATAACCGCACTTTTCACAATAGTCGCTCTTGGTGTTCAGCTCTGCATAGAGAATGTTGTCATATATGAATCGCATAACTTCCAGAACTGCATCGAGGTTGTTCTGAAGGTTAGGAACTTCTAC
>CAKQIY010000034.1 GCA_934247115.1 uncultured Coprococcus sp. | reverse complement strand
TTATTTTTATATTGAAGCTCCTGCTTCTTGGCAGTAACCCTTGTATCCTTCTCAACTGAGTTGGTGATAAATGTATTACCACCCACAACAACGTTGTCCTCGATGATAGTCTCGCCTCCAAGGATGGACGCGCCTGAATAGATGGTCACGTTGTCACCGATGGTTGGATGTCTCTTGGCTCCCTTGAGCTTCTGACCTCCCTGTGTAGAGAGTCCTCCAAGTGTCACGCCCTGATATATCTTCACATGCTCGCCGATAATAGTCGTCTCGCCGATAACGATTCCCGTACCATGGTCGATAAAGAAATACTTTCCTATGGTGGCACCCGGATGAATGTCTATTCCGGTCACGCTGTGGGCGTGCTCAGTCATGATCCTTGGTATCATTGGAACATCCAGCAGACAAAGCTCATGTGCCATGCGGTATACAGATATCGCATACAGTCCAGGGTATGAAAGTATGACTTCATCCTTGCTGCCCGCAGCAGGATCCCCGTCAAATGCCGCCTGGATATCAGTCTCAAGATAGTCTCTTATCTGAGGTATCTTATCCATAAATTCATATGTGATATCCATAGCCTTATCCTCAAGCTCAGCATCTGTGAGCTCAGGAAACTTTTTGCAATACCTGAGAACTATCATGATCTGCTTCTTCAGATGAAATATTACATCCTCTATGATAACAGACATGTTATTCTTCAGACTGTATATCTTATACAGCTTGTCGCTGTAATAACCCGGATACAGAATCTTCATGAGTTTGTCGATCACATCGATAATGGCTGTCTTATCCGGCTCGTTGCACAGATCCGTCTTGTTGATGGCTCTGTCATCGCCGAAATCATCCAGTATCCTCTGCACGATTCCCTCAATTCTCTGTTTATCTGATCTATCCATTACTTATTCAGATCCTTTCTAATAATATCTCCAAATATCATCGGCGCTAACAAAATATGCCTTGATGATATCTTCATATTATAATATGTGCTTACGTCAATAAACACACAGCTATTCTAACAAATTATGCACGTTCATTCAATAGTGGGATTCTGCATGGCAATTTACATTAAACGCAGCATCACCATATAACTCACAGTCCCCAGCAGAATACCCAGAAGCGTATTGTGCCTCCATTTGTATGTCCCACCTGTCACCAGCACGCCGACAAGACTCGGTATTCCAGTTGCCACCGGAGCCGACACTGCCCCCTTCAGGCAGTATACTATGAGCACCGCCATGATGGTAGCCGGAAGTACCTTGCCAAGTTTCACCAGCATCTCCGGCATCTGTCTTTTTCCACCAAATATGACAAATGGAAGTGCCCTCAGTGCAAATGTTACTACCGCCGACACTGCAATTCCTATCAATATATATTTTGTATTCATGTTTTTTCCCTGTTCTTCCTACACTTCTTAAATCGTACTGTTTCAATTTTATCTGAGATTTATTTGCGCCTTGTATTCCACACCACAAGCACCGCTGACGCTATGATGAGTGACGGCAGAAGGAAATACTGCTGTCCAACTACCAACAAGCATAAAACCGCTATCACAATTCCCGCAATCGCCGGGATATGGCTCTCCGCCTTCTCCCACTGGTCGATAAATATGATGACAAACAGCGCCGTCATACAGAAATCAATCCCCGTCATATCAATCGGAATGATCTGCCCCAGGATTCCCCCGGCAACCGCACCGATCATCCAGTAACACCTCGACAGAAATGCCACCCAGAACATGATGCTCTGTTTCTCCTTACCGGTGTCCGGCAGGGTGCAGTTCACGGCATAAGTCTCATCCGTCATTGTATGTATCATATATAATTTCCGCTTTCCCATACGGTTGAATTCATCCACAAATGTCAGCGCATAGAAGCTCTGCCTGCTGTTCATCAGAAATGCAGTGAGCGCCATGGTGAGTATGGATGCTCCGCTTGAAAGCAGCGTCACAAGCACAAACTGGTACGCTCCTGTGTACACCGTCAGGCTGACCAGAAGTGAATAATACCATTTGAATCCGGCATTCTCCATCATAATTCCGTATGCCATGCTGACGAACAAATAACTGCACATAATTGGGATTGATTTGACAAATGCCTTTCTGAATATATTTCCCACTATTTTTCCTCCAACAAAACAATCGTGGTTATCCTAGTGTTTTTATAGGATAACCACGACTATTCTAACATACTAAATGTTTGATGGGCAATAGCCCAATTTGTAGCTCAATCTCGCTGTTCCTTCACAGCCCCTCTATATATAAACGCCGCACACACCGCCGTTATAAGCTCTGCTACCCAGAACGCATTCCACACACCAGCAGGTCCGAAACCACAAAGCCTTGAAAGTATCCATGCAGCCGGGATTATGACAACCACATATCTGAGCAGGGATATGAGCAGGGACGGAGTGCCCTTTCCCAATCCCTCCAGTGCTCCCGATGCAGTTACCGACACGGCCGACACTACAAATCCGGCACATATGATGCGCAGTGCTGTTCCACCTGCATTTATTGTAGACATATTCTCTGTGAACATACCTATAAGCCTCTCCGGGATGAGCAGGCATACAACTGTTCCAGCCAGCAAGATTCCAACATTTAATGCAAGCGTTATGGTGAATATCTTCTTCACTCTTGCATGTTCTCCGGCACCATAGTTATATCCTATGATAGGACGCATTCCCTGAATGATTCCATTTGCCGGCATATACAGGAAGGTCTGAAGCTTGTAGTACACGCCCAGGATCATGACATAAGTTGCCGAATACATGCTGAGTATGGCGTTGAGTGCGCTTGTAAGCAAAGACGGCAGTGCCATATTGAGTATGGCAGGTATACCTATAGCATAGAGCTTCTTCACCATCAGACCGCCCTCATGCAAATGCCTTATGCCAAACTTCACATTTATCGGTCTTCCAAAGTACACAATAAAATATATGATCAGTGTAAACACCTGTCCCAGGCCAGTTGCCAGTGCAGCACCTTCTATACCCAACTCAGGAAATGGTCCCACACCGAATATCAGCAGCGGATCAAGCACTATATTCACAATGCAGCCGCCCATCAGTCCAACCATTGTAACTATCATGCGTCCAACCGACTGAAATACCTTCTCAAATGCAAGATCAACCGAAATAATTACAGAAAATCCAAATACTATGTCAGCATAACGGCAGCCAAGGTCAAGAACATCTCCACTTGCCTTGAAGGCTCTGAGAAACGATGGAATGATGGCAATACACACGACTGTCATCACTATTCCCTGTATAACGGCAAGAAACATCCCCCAACTAGCTGCACGATCTGCACGCTCATTGTCCTTGGCTCCAAGATATATGGCTATCACCGCGTTTATTCCAACACCAAATCCGATCGCCACAGCATTTACAAAATTCTGCAGCGGAAATACATACGAAAGTGCTGTCATCGCATCTTCACTTATCTTCGCCACAAAGAAACTGTCAACTATATTGTACAAAGCATTCACCATCATTGATATAACCATAGGCAGTGCCATGGACATCAAAAGTGGGAACACCGGCTTTTCTTTCATAAAATTCTCGTTCATAAAACCTCCGTCCCCGCAGGGCATAAATAAAACCCCACAACCTTTCGGTTGTGGGGCGAAAAGATGACTTGATCCGGAAAAATCCACCAACTTGTTTTCGTTTTAATTATTATGTATGATTTTATACTTCAACCACCATATATGTCAAGATCCTGCACGACCACAAAGTAACCTCTGTCACCGTCCTCATCCACCGGGATAGCATGTATAAGACTTGCACCCCCATGGTTGTTTGCACAGCTGACTGACAAAACCCCTCTGCGAAGGTTCTCTGTCTGATATCCCGTATTGCCGCCTGTGTAACTCTCCATTCGCTCTCGGCTGAGAAAATCTCTGACTATTTTTCTTGACCGATCCGACTCAAACTGTCTGCTTATCAATTCAACCACTTCATCGCAGCTAGTCGCACAGGATATAGCATTCTGCAACTCGGGATCGCCTTTGATAACACGGTATTTATCGTTCTCATAATTAACATATATAATATCAGTATACATATATGCGATTCTTGCCTCTACCCTGGATTGAGCCTTTTTTATATCAGACTCAATCTTGTCAAGTACGGTCACTCTGTCCGTACCATCCTTGCTGATGCTGTGGATCACGCTGGCATTCTTGCCCTTCTTCTTTGCTTCATACAGCGCAGTGTCCGCGACACTCATACACTCATCTGTGCTGAATCCGGAGCCATGGATCTGACATATACCAGCACTGCAATGGACGTTCTGACCTCTCTCCATTGCCTTGCGCTGAAGCTTTCTGGCAAGTCTTCTCATCTTTGACTCCAGAACAGATATATCTGATAAGCCCTTATGAAGCACTACATATTCGTCTCCACCATATCTGCAGGCAACGTCCTCTTCATAGCAGTCACTCCGGAGAAGCTTTGCCACCTTCTCAATCCAGTAATCACCAACTGCGTGCCCATATGTATCATTTACACTCTTGAAATCATCTATATCCACAAATACAAGAGAAGCACTGTCTTCGTCAGTCATGTTATCTATATACTCTCTTATCCTCTGCATTCCGGCCGTCTTGTTGTACATGCCGGTCAGAAGATCATGCTCAGCCTCATACTTTGTACGCTCAACCTCCTGTCTGGATCTCGCAAGTGATCTGTCCATCTCGACCATATCAACTGCAAACATGATCTGTGTAGAAGCAACCACAGATATTGTCTGAAATGAAATCCCATAATAGAATATAACAACAACTGTAGATATACACGGCAGGATAAAATACAACACACTTGACCAGAAAACCCTTTTTTCCAGTCTTTTTTTATACTGCAAAAGTATCGAAAAGCTTAGGACAAGTCCTGCTGCAGCAATAAGCTGCGCCAACAGATAACCGCTGCTCCTGTGATAGAAGTTGCTGTCATCTATATAATAGAACAGCTTGTCACTGAACTGGGATATGATGAGCAGAACTATCCCGACAGCACTCATCACTTCCACGCCCCTTGCTCTCGCCGGCATCTTCGTCTCTCCTCTGTTGAGAATGACAAGAAGATAAAACGTAAACAAAGTCATATATAAATAATTGATAAAGAACACGGCAAAGTTGCTTATCTTTAGCATGTAATAGGCTGTCTGCCCTGCTCTTCCCTGATAATACCATGACAACATATCTGCAGTCAGCAGGATGATACATGCAGCCTCCATACACAGACTCACACTCTTTTTGTCTCTATTATTATTCTTCTGAAGGAATATAACCGTAAATGCAAACAGACAAATTAATATTCCCCACATTTCAAATGCTATATTAAATACAGCAGTCCTATCCACTAACTATGCGCCCCCTTATACTTCCTGGCGGTTTATTGTAGTAATTGTACAATTTGATTTGTGCAACATTTTTTCAAATTTATAAGTTTACATGAGAATAATTCTATATATCATACCTTAATTTGTCAATTACTAGATAACACATATTTATGGAATTTTGTCGCCACAGGGGTCATATATGTCCTGCTGTCATGAACAACATAGTAAAGCCTGTCAACTGGCTGATGTTTTATGCTAAGAACCTTCACATCAAGCCTTTTGAGCATATCCATGTAAGGGACTACCGCTATTCCAAACCCTGCTGCCACAAGTCCGGCTATGACCTCATCCTCCTCCGTTTCACATGCTATCCCAGGAGCTTTGCCAAGCCCTTCAAACATCTCATCCACCAGACTTCTCATTCCAGATCCCTTCGAAAAATATACATGTTTATATCCGAGTGTATCCTCAAGTGTCACCGAATCTCTGTCTGCCAAAGGATGGCCTGACGGTGCTATGACAACAAGATCCTGTCTGCCGACAGGAATGGCAGAAAATCCCATCGCCTCAGGTGGTCTCGAACAGAAAACCATGTCATATTTTCTGGCTGCAAGATCACCAAGCAGTTGTCCTGTGGTCCCTGTGTGAAATGTAAACGACACATTTCTGTTTTCATCCTTCTTCAGATACTCCGCTGCCAGACGCGGTACAAATTCCATTCCAAGAGGCCTTATGAGACCAAGCCGTATCACGCCATCCCCGGCAGCCTCTTTTTGTATGGACTCTACCCCCGCATCAAGCGTGCCAAGCGAATGTTCTGCACACGCAAGGAATTCTCTGCCAAATGCAGTGAGCTCCGTATTGCGCCCATTCTTTTCAAAAAGCATTACCCCAAGTTCTTCCTCCAGCTGGGATATTGCGTGACTGAGACTTGGCTGCGTTATATTCAGATTTCTGGCCGCATTTGTGTAATGCTGAACATGGGCCAGTTCAACAAAATATCTAATATATGACAGGTTCACTTATAACTCCCCCTTTTCATTATTTATATATGATCCTATTCATATTTTAATACAATCCGAATATTTTTTATAGACAAAATCTATCAAACCATAAAAACTATTTATTTGTTATGTGGTGTTGTCGGTGCTACAATCAAAAACCGCAGGGATATAATTATGAAGTCTTAGACAATTAAAGCGCCCAGATACTGGGTAAACCAAGGGATATGTTATAAAACACATTATATAAAGAAATGAGGAAAGGCAAAAATGAATACTCAACCAGGAAATGCACATCTGCATAACATGTGGGGCGAGATCGCCCTGATAACAGCAGTCACCATCAACAGCTTCGGAGTGGTTCTCATGCTCTATTCTGCGGCGGGAATATCGGCAATATCCAGCGTGCCATACGCATTCTCGCTGGTTCTTCCAAGACTGACTCTCGGAACCTGGACATACATATTTCAGGGCGCACTTATTCTCACTCTCATGATCATGAGAAGGAAATTTGTTCCCCAGTATCTGTGCAGCTTCATAGTTGGTTTCGTATTTGGCAAGATGCTGGATATCCATGAGATGTGGATCGGAGTCCTCCCAACTGCACTGCCATGGAGAGTCCTCTACTTCGTGATAAGCTATCTGCTGATCTGTATCGGAATCGCGCTGTCCAACAGATGCGGCCTGCCGATCATCCCGACGGACCTTTTCCCTAGAGAGCTGTCTGAGATAATATCGGTCAAATATTCCAAGGTAAAGATTTCGTTTGATGTGATCTGCCTTGCAACGACAGCTGCCATGACAGGATTTATTCTCGGTCATATCTATGGTCTGGGAATCGGCACAGTCCTCGCCGCATTCACCATGGGCAAGGGAATCGCCATAGTTGGAAATGTCATGGACAAGCACATCGCCATCGCTCCATACATAACCAATCACATCAGGCGCCACGGCAGCCACAAAGCCCAGTACGCAGGGCACTAAACAATGCTTGATGACAGTTCACGCAGACGCCGCGCGCAGCGCATTGGAATGCGTCTGCTCCATTTCTACATATTCCACAAACAGGCACACAGATAAAAAAACCATATATATGCCAGTCGGTAGTGAAGGCGCCATTGGTTCGATCAGTTACCTGCTAAGGCGAAGCAAACAACGCCCTTATCGTTTGCGTAGCCGCATGCATATGTAACTGGTCGAATCAAGGGAAGCCGAACGTGACTGCATATATATGGTTATTTTTTATCGTCCGTGCCGTCCGTCAATCAGGCATTTGCCAGCTGGCGTCCAAGCTCCTTACACTCCTCAAGGCCTTCTGCGTCAGGTGTCTCATGGCACATAAGTCCGGCTCCGCCCACGAGCTCTGCGCCTGCTGACTGCATTCTCGCCTCCCAGTCGCGCATCCATTCACCGTCTCCCCATCCATATGAACCGAAGAGCGCGATCTTCTTGCCTGCTGCAAATTCCTCTACCTCAGCAACAAACGGCTCCATCTCAGCCTCCTCAAGAACCTCAGCTCCCATAGCCGGGCATCCAAGTGCAAATACCGGCTCATCCTTGAGTGCATCAGGTGTGATGCTGCTTACGAATACTACCTCTGCTTCCTTTCCGGCCTCTCTCACGCCGTCTGCGATAGCCTCTGCCATCATCTGTGTATTTCCGCCCTGTGTCCAGAATACAATATTAATTTTGCTCATGTTGATCCTCCTTATGAAATTATATGTAAAGGTGTCCTACCCTATACATCCTTGTAAACTTCGTTTATCTACATCTTTCCATATACTTCTACGCGGCGTTTCTGCTCGTCGTGTACATCCCCATGATATCTCTCATATGCAGTCCATTTGAAAGAAATTGGATAAGTCTCTCTTCCGCACATTCAAATATACGAAATGTTCTCCGCTTTGATTCAGCATCCTCATATACCTTCCAGTAACCGGAGCAAAGTGCATTTCTTCCGTTCTGCCGAATAAAACCTTCCACATCCTCTGGCGGATATCCCAGCAGCAAGCCCATCTCGTGCGGAAACCACTCCTTGCCAAGAGCTCCATCGCCACAAGCCTGATCTGTCTGTGCCGGTTGTTTTGAGGTGAATCTTCCTCTGCTCTTTAAGTACTGCTGGTATTTTTCACGAAACACCGCAAGTATCTCGGGCAGATCCAAGTCCTCATATCCCAGCTCAGACATAAGTCTTTGCACATCATCCCTCTGGACAAATGCCCTGAGCTTTGCCGCATTGTAGATAAATACATTTACCCTGCCACAGGTAGCTCCCAGCGTGTACATACATATATCGCTGTCCTTAAGTATCTCCACCATCTGGCGATATCCGCTGAGCTTTATGTTCAGAAGATTTGACACCTTTACCCCGGTTATCACCGGCGCACACTGAAGTGCCATCTGAAGTTCTACGTCGCCGAGCTCCATGCCCTTCATGATCTCCCATGTATTTTCACTCATGCCAAAGCCTCCTTGTGACAAATAAATCTTTAAGACCATCAGAAAACGCCTATATTAACTCACCTTATAAATGATCATCCTAAGCGACTCCAAGTCCTGTTAGTTACACCTAACCTCAACAAAAATACTACAGGATTCCCCTCTGAACGTCAATAACCCGGAGTGAGACATTTTCTCACTCCGGGTTATCTTGTTGATTAAAAATTTACATTTATAAATTCTGCTTTATCATAGTCCTGCGTGGCTCTTTATTTCCGCCTGTTACCATATTGAGCAGCCGCCACACACCATATGCACAGATTCCACACACAGCCACAGGTACAAGGAGCACTACTATGACTCCTGTGCAGACTCCTGTAACTAGGTATCTAAACCATTTCATCACATCACCATTCCTCATATCTACTGCCATCTTAATGCATTCCTCTCATTACATTATAAGCTGATCTTCTTAGACAGCAGTGTCGCACTTCCTATATAACTGCCGATCATGCACACAACATAGAGAATAAGCTGCGGTATATTCTTATACATCGCGTAAAGCATAGTCTCCGCCTGCATATCATCCCCAAGGTTTGGAAGCTTGTATGCTATGTAGCTCACCAGCACATAAAGAGCCACAAAAAGTATAAAGCTGACAACGCCCTTTATCTTCTTGTTCTGGAGCACTGTGGAAGACAGTGACACTGCGAGGTACGCTATGGTGATCATTGTATAGAATTGAATAAGCGCTACTACTATGAACCCTACAACATTTGCAATGACACTTCCTATTGACAATCCTCTTGTCCCCAGAATCTCATCCAGCACAAACTCAGCACTAGCTACACCGCCGTTATGTGACTTCAGCAGGTTATAATCAACAACTATAAGCAACCCAAGAAAGGCTACGAGTGTCACGCCGGTGAGCAGGATTGAAAGCAGCTTTGCACCGATAATCTTGTAATTTGAGATCGGCGTCATAAACACCATATACCCAGTCTTGTTCTTCAGATCCTGACTGTAGATTATCACACCATATATCAGAACGAACATAAACGAAGCGAAGCCCCCCAGCACAAGGAAGGTGATACCAAGTCCAGCTAGCAGATCTTTTTTTGCAAATATTCCAATCACGAACAGCAATTCTGCTGCCGCAAGAGCCGTTATAACCACCAGAAGTGGAAATACTCCACGTCTGTATTCATATTTCATCATCTTTAACATAATATCTATCTCTCCTTCATCAACAAATTTAACTATGCATATATTTCCTTATACATATCAACTATCGACTTGCCCCTGCTCACTCGCAGCTCCTCCGCATCACCCTGAAGCACACAGGTGCCATTCTTGATAAAGAATGCGTGATCCACTATCCTCTCAAGCTCATCCACAAGGTGACTTGACATGAGTACGGCTGTGTCATCCGATATATTCCGGACAATCGTGCTGATGATCTTCTCCCTAGCTATAATGTCAATTCCGTTTAGTGGCTCATCCAGCATGACTATCCTGCTGTCTCTGGACAGAGTAACCGCTATCTTGAGCTTTGCAAGCATTCCTGAAGACATGCTCTTCGCCTTCTGATCGGGATTCAGCTCCATCTCCGCAAGCAGTCCCATATATTTGTCATAGTCAAAGTCATCAAAGAAATCTTTGTAATACTTTCCTATGTCTTTACAGTTCATATATCCGAAGAAGAATGCCTCCGTTGGCATATATGCTATGTCTTTCTTGGATCTGTATGTCATAGGCACTCCATCTATTGTGATAGTTCCTGAATCCGGCTTGACCAGACCGGCTATGATCTTCATAAGTGTTGATTTTCCACTTCCATTCGGACCGAGCAGCGCATATATGTGTCCCGGCTCAATCTCCAGTGACAGGTCGGATATGGCTGTGGTCGTAATATATTTCTTAACCAGATGTTCGCATTTTAACATTGTATCATTTCCCTTCTTTTTTATTCCTTCTTATTTCCTTCTTGTTTCTTTCCTTTTTATTTACTTCCCAAAGTGTTCTTTTAGCAGCTCAAGGATCTCATCCTGTGAAAATCCCATACCGATGAGCTGTTCGTCAAAGCTCTGTATAATTTCTTCTGTTCTCTCCTTTTTCAAGTCGTCTATGACCTTGTCATCCTCCGTCACAAATGTTCCTATTCCACGTCTGGTATAGGACAACCCCATAGACTCCATCTCACTGTAAATCCTCGCTGCAGTATTCGGATTTATCTGGTATTCTATGGCAAGTTCTCTTGATGACGGAAGCTTAGACCCCAAAGGCAGTGTGCCCGCTATTATCTTCTGCTTTATATCCTCTATTACCTGAAGATATATGGGGATATTCGTCTTAAATTCCATCACACACCTCCTCCTTGTATGTTGCCTAGCTCTTCTGTACCGCCGTACTAGTTGAATAGTACACTAGTATTATAGTGTTGTCAACTGTATTTTTAAATAAAGCATATTTTTTTAATTTTAAGTCATCTGGATAACAACTCATGCATCCGGGCACCTCGTCATTTAGGCTTACTTCCCACTGTTTATCTCATATACAATGTTTTCCCTTAAAAATATAAAAAACTATCCGTAAAACACTTCATTCTGTGTCCTACGGATAATTATTTAGAATTTTTTCTTTTTTATGGCTTTTTCGTCTAGTTGGAGATAATTTTGTATCTTTTCCCTGGTTATCCCGACACCCACCAGAGAATTCATACAAATTAAATTTCTAGCAAGCCCTCAGCACCATCTCTCTGAGCTCGCACACATTCTCATAAAGCTTCTCCCCCCTGTCGGCAAATGTCCTTGTGGAGAATTTGTCCGCCGATAGCACTGCATTTCGTCTGAGCTGCTGCCTTGAAGCCTTACTCATATCAATTACTTTCTGGTTATTACTCTGCCGTTGATGGATTTCAGTTTCATAAAAGAGTTTTCGTATATTGTGAAGATATTTTGCCATGAAAATTTTCTGGAATTTTATTTAGAAAACTTCTTGAAATTTTTTCAGAATCTTCTTATACTATTATGGCAGTGTTGATAAACACAATCGGTGCGTGGCTCAGCTTGGTAGAGCGCTTCGTTCGGGACGAAGAGGTCGTGGGTTCGAATCCCGTCGCACCGATTTTTTTATGCACAAAAACATCTTCACATCTATCCACTATCAGCGTCGTGTAAAATTTCAGTCAAATGTGTGCAATATAATGTTTAACATTGTATAAAACTTTTGCTGTCTGCCCATACTCTATTTAGAAGAAAATCCACAGACTGCCAGGCAGTCACCAGTTTTTCAGACAGATTCATAATTTCAGGAGGTATACAGTACATGTCAAATATGTTTTGTTTTCAGTGTCAGCAGACAGCAGGAGGTTCCGCCTGCGTCAATACCGGAGTGTGCGGCAAACAGCCGTCCACATCTAATCTACAGGACGAGCTTGTGTGTGAGCTTATAAAACTTGCAGAGCTCTCAAAAAAGGAGAATAAACACAGCACAGTCGCCGACAGGCTTATCATAGATGGTCTTTTCACCACTCTGACAAATGTCAACTTTGACGACAATGCAATAAAAGAATTTATGGGAAGGGTCAGGAACGAGCAGAACAAGATCAGCAGATCTGAGGCTGAAAAGATACAGGTGATCGACCTATGGGATGGTGACACGGATATAGTGTCCTTGCGTTCCACCCTGCTGTTTGGACTCAAGGGTATGGCGGCATACGCCCATCACGCCATGAATCTCGGATACACAGATAATGAGGTTCTGAAGTGGTTCTACAAAGGACTGTGCGAGGTGAACAGGGAGCACAGCGTAACTGAATGGATAGAACTCATCATGGAATTTGGCCAGGTCAACTTCAAATGCATGGAGCTTCTGGACAAGGCCAACACTGAATCATTTGGCAATCCTGTGCCTGCGAGAGTGAATGTCGACATCAAAAAAGGGCCATTTATCGTGGTCTCCGGTCACGACCTGAACGACCTGTCACAGCTCCTTGAGCAGACTGAAAAGACAGGGGTAAATGTATATACCCACTGCGAGATGCTGCCTGCACACGGCTATCCGGAGCTCAACAAATACCATCACCTGGCGGGCAACTTCGGAACGGCATGGCAGAGCCAGCAGACGGAATTTGAAAATATTCCCGCACCGGTGCTTTTTACCACCAACTGTCTCATGCCGCCAAGGCCGAGCTACAAAGACAGGATCTACACCACATCGGTTGTTGGCTATGATGGCATGATACACATCTCCGGCACAAGAGCCGGCAAAAAGGATTTCACTCCGATCATAAAACATGCCCAAAAGCTCGGCGGCTACGAACACGACAGAAGCATGAGCGGCATAAACGGCGGTCATATGCTGACAACCGGATTTGGACACAGCGCAGTTCTGTCACAGGCTGGCAAGATCATAGATGCCATCAAGGCAGGACATATCAAGCACATTTTCCTCGTTGGAGGCTGTGACGGCGCACATCCGGGACGCAACTATTACACCGAATTTGTAAAGCAGACTCCGATGGACACTCTTGTCCTCACCCTCGCCTGTGGCAAATACCGTTTCAACGATCTCGACCTCGGCGAAATTGACGGGATTCCAAGAATACTCGACATGGGGCAGTGCAATGACTCCTACAGTGCCATCAAGGTCGCCCTGGCTCTGGCTGATGCATTTCATTGCAGCATAAACGACCTCCCGCTCACCCTTGTACTGTCATGGTATGAGCAGAAGGCAGTCTGCATCCTTCTCACCCTGCTGTCGCTGGGTGTGCGCAACATGTATATCGGCCCGACACTGCCTGCGTTCATGTCTGAGACTGTGATTAAATATCTGGTGGAAAATTACCAGCTTAATCCTATTACCGCACCGGAACAGGATATGGATGCGATACTGAAACGATAAAAAATATATGTTCAAAAAAAGCTGCATTATCAATTGATGATAGTGCAGCCTTACTTTGGAATTATTTTAATTGTTATCTTTTTCTGTCTCATTTCTATCTTCTGAAGCCATTTTCTTTACTTTATAACTATCAGCAGACTCTCTTACCATATTATAAATAGGTTCAATTTCGTCAACCGGATACTCAAGCAAATCAGCTATCTGATCAATTGTATATCCTTTCTTTATTTTTGCACCCACCTGCCTGACAAGGGTTTTACGTTCACCACGCTCCTCACCTATCTGAATCCCTTCCTCAAGCGATTCTTCTTTCTCCATCTTTATATGCTTTTCCTGATCATACTCAAATATATTCATTCTCAGCACCTCCGCCCTGTTCTTCTCTAGAAAGTCAGACAAAACCCCATTTTTCACACATTCATCTATAGCCAGCTCTATCGCCTCATCAAATGGATATTTGTTCTGAAATTTTCTGACGGTACTAACAAATTCCATGTACTGATAAAGAGTTGGACTCCTTTTTAACAGATCTTCATTATATCCAGGATTGATGTTTAGAACATCTATCTTCAACTCCAATGCCGGATTATCTGTATGCTTTTCATATGCATCCGATAATTTCATCTCATATCTTTCTGGGATTTTCTCTTTGCCATTATAGAATACTACAAATTTAGGCTCTGGTAGTCTGATCAATCGTCTACTGTAAATATTCGCATTATATGTAAGTGCCGCCATAAGGCATGCCACATACTCCAGATCACGCAAAGGCATATTAGGATTAACTGTAGATTGCTGCTCGTATAACATGAGCTGTGATGCAATAATAAAAGAGGCATCATTCTTCACGCCCATATATATTGCATTTTTCAATGTTGTCACGATTACCTCATCAGGATTGTTATAATTCGATCCGTTCATTGCATTATAAATTTCAAGTGCAACACTCCTGTCATTCACTAACATTCGGAATACAGAATCCTTATACTTTTCATTTACGTTTCCAAGTATTCGTGACAGGTTGGTGATTGCCTGCTTAAAAATGTCTCCATTCTCCCTGTCAAGAATAGAATAATCGAGATAATAATCTCTTTTACTTTTCTGTGCCATTCATTGTCCTCCTTGAGTATTTATTTCAGGGGATAACAATGTCTGACTGAACATACAAGTTTACTCTTTACCAGAATCCCCTGCTTACAAAATGTGATACAAAAGCATGAGAAATTCGCGAGATAAAGATATGAAATACTGATCTTTGCCGTAGAAATATTTGACTTGAAACCTATGCTTTGGACGGATTATATCACTTGCAAAAATCTTTGTCTACAGTTTTTACAAAACTCTCCAAAACGTATATAAATCAATGGATCACACGATTTTAAATATATCATTTATACTCTCTGCCATATCTGCATTTATCCCTATAGCCCTACTACCAAGACTTTCCGGAATCACAGCTTGATCGAGATTTAACCTGATAAGCGTTATGTTGTCGTGTTCTCGTGTCATTTTCTCAAAAGGAAAACGGATTATGGTTGGCGTGTTGAATCCAACGCCCAGCTCAAGGAGCACAAGCTTACTGTCCAGGGATCTGGCGACAAAATCACCGAAGCACCTCTCCGCCTCATACCACGCACTGTCCTGAACAAAATAACCATCCTTGCGGAGGTTCATGTCCATCGAGCCTCCACAGACAGGGCAGCGCGGAACCATATATGTTGGGATCTTGCAGTCTCTTCTTGCCTGATCCATTTGCAGAAACATATCAGTGGCATCGTATGTCTTGTCATGGCAGGCATGCGCGCACTGTATATGAAAGTAATCGCCCTGGGTGCAGAATATCTTCTCCTGCGGCAACCCGGCTTTCACAAACTGACCGTCCGCATTTGTGCTCAACACAAATATATCTTTTCCGGTTAGTCCATCCAGAAGTTTCTTGTGAAGCGGTGTGACATCCAGCTTTATTCCGCCCAGCACAGCCTGCTTTGACCAATATCCCCAATAGCTCTCCTCATCAGGATACGGATAAAAGCCTGCACTGTACATATCCTGCATGTATGGACCATTCCCATATTTCTGCTTAAACTCACCAAAATTTTCCTCAAAGAAATCACCGCCATACTGAGCTCCTGCAGCTGCACTCATGCCAGCCCCCGCACCTATGAGCACGCAGTCCGCATCAGCTATCGCCTGTGCCGCCTGCATTATCTGTTTTTCATACGGGTCGCTCTGATATACGTAATCTCTTGCGGGAGTTCCACAGAGGAATGACTCAAATGTTATTCTTCTTTTTAATAGGCCTGTAGCTCTCATATTTTCACCTTCTTATCCAGCAGCTTTCTATATATCCTCTCGTCTTCTTCCTTAAACACATTGAACACCACCTTTATTCTGCTGCCTGTCTCTTGCCTGTATGCTTTGACAGTCTCCACAGCTATCTCGGCAGCCCGCTCATTTGGAAACATGAATACACCAGTGGATATGCAGCAAAATGCTATGGAATCTGCACTGTTTTCGTCAGCAACCGCAAGACAGCTTCTATAGCATGACGTCAATAATCGTTCATGTTCCGCTGTAAGCCTCCCCTGCACGATCGGGCCAACTGTGTGGATCACATATTTGCACGGAAGATTGTAAGCCGGTGTTATCTTCGCTTGTCCTGTCGCTTCTTCGTGTCCCTGCTCACGCATGATCTCGCCACATCTGTTTCTTAGCTGCACCCCCGCAAATGTATGTATACAATTGTCTATGCAGTTGTGACACGGCACGTAACATCCGGTCATGCCGCTATTTGCTGCATTTACTATGGCTGAGACTGCAAGCCTTGTTATATCTCCACGCCACACGTATGTGTCCTTCTGAATCTCTGGGATGTCACAAAGCTCCACTATGCCTTTCTCATCATTTACCTGTGTCAGATACTCATCCTGTATCCTCAGAAATTCTGAGTCGATGTCTCCCGGCATCCTGACATTCATAAGTGAACGGAGTAGTCTGCGCTGAGCCTCACTGCCAGATGGAATCTGCACGCCTGCGCAATCGCTGCGTTCTTCCAGCAACCGTTTTATCAAATATATTCTTCTCTCACTCTGGTTCATCTAATTCTCCAATCAACTATCACTATTTACCCTGGGGGCGGCACCTTCTTTATTCAAGACCTGCCACAAAACTGTACTGGCAATCCCCGATCTGGCCTTCCGACAGATTGCACTGGTGCCTCTGCCTGTAGACAAGCTGTGCCACAAAGTCTGTCGCCGGATTTTTCAGTATCTCCGCCGGTGTGTCATACTGTTCAACACCACCTTTGTTCATGACTAGCACCTTCGTTCCAAGCAGGAGCGCCTCTGATATATCATGTGTTACGAACATGATAGTTATCTTCGTCTCCTCATGTATTCTCTTGATCTCCTGCTGAAGCTGAGCCCTCGTTATCTCATCAACTGCGCCGAACGGCTCATCCATCAACAGTATGTCCGGTGATGCCGCAAGTGCTCTGGCAATGCCAACTCTCTGCTGCTGTCCGCCGGACAGTTCGCCCGGATATCTGTTCTTTATCTCCTCATCAAGTCCCACTATCTTCATCCATTTTGATACGGCGTTCCTCGTCTTAGCCCTGTCCTTTTTATTTAGAAGATTTGGCACATAAGATATGTTCTCCTCCACTGTCATATGAGGAAAAAGCACGCTTCCCTGTATAGAATAGCCAATACTTCTGCGAAGCTCAATAAGATCTTTGTCCCTGATATTCTCGCCGTCTATCAGTATATCCCCATCTGTGGCGTCGATAAGACCATTTATCATCTTAAGTGCTGTCGTCTTGCCACAGCCTGACGAACCCACTATGGTTACAAATTCTCCCTGCTCAACTGTGAGGTTGAGATTTTCTATGACCGCCTTATCTCCATACGACTTTTTTACATTTCTAAACTCAATAGCAGTATTCATTATTGGTACCTCCAACCTATTTTAAAAGTCCCTTGCCGGACAAAAACTCCTCCGCAACATCCCTAGGCTCTCTGCCTTCGGTCTCAACATCATAATTCATCTGTGCCATGTCGCTGTCGGTTATTGTTCCTGACAGTTCATCCAGCACATCCTTTATCTCCGGATGGCTTTCAATGACCTCGTTTCTGACAACATTTCCGCACATGTATGACGGGTAGAAATTCTTGTCATCCACCAACACCGTCACATCCGATGCCGCAAGCTGTCCATCTGTTGTAAATATATTCATAACGTCGATCTTGCCCTGATTGATAGCCTGATATTTGAGTCCAATGTCCATGTCCATCGTCTTCTTAAAATTGAATCCATATTCGCTGCAGAGCGCATCATATCCATCCTCACGCTCGAAGAAATCATACTCAGCGCCGAAGATAAGCTTGTCCGATACCGCTCTCAGATCCGAATATGTCTTGATGTTATATTTGTCAGCAATCTCCTTGCGCACCACCAGACCATAAGTATTGTTGAATCCGTACATGCCCACCCAGCTCATTCCAAGTGAATCTTCGTACTCACTTTCAAGCTCCGTGAACATGTCCTCAGTGTACAGTCCATCCTTTTTCAGCACCATGTTCCATGCAGTACCCGTGTACTCAGGGTAAATGTCAAATTCACCGCTCTCCATGGCAGGCTGGATATTTGAAGTTCCACCACCCACACCCTGGGTTATCTCCACGTCAAGATCCGTATCCTGTTCGATCAGAATATCCAGCATCTCACCGAGTATGTACTGCTCCGTCATCGGCTTGGTTGCGATATGTATGGTTTCCTTTTTATCCTTTGGCACCACCTGAATCAGAACAAGTATCAGAACAAGTGCCACGCATACCGCTGCCATTATCCTGTTTGTCTTCTTTGCCTTAACGCTCCTCTTTGAAAGACGCCTCTCCACAAATCCCAGAACAAAATCAAATGCCAGTGCAAGCAGCGCAATGAGCAAACTTCCTACCATCGTCATGGCTGTGTTATTTGTCGTGATACCTCTGTAGATTGCTACGCCAAGTCCACCAGCGCCGATGAATGATGCTATACCGGCAAGCGCTATCGTCATTGTCACCATGTTTCTGATTCCAGAGATTATGACCGGCATCGCGAGTGGAAGCTTGACTTTGAATAAGATCTGCGTTCTTGTGCTTCCCATGCCCTTCGCCGCCTCGAGAATGTTCTCATCCACATTTGTCAGACCTGTGTTGGTGTTTCTGACCATCGGCAGCAATGCATATACGGTCAGAGCAATGACCGCCGTCGCATTTCCCACACCAGAAAACGGTATGAGGAATCCCAGCATGGATATGGACGGAATCGTGTACAGGAAGTTTATCACTCCGAGCGTCGGCTTTGACGCCTTCTGATATTCACTTATCAGTATTCCAACACCACCGCCAATTACTATAGCTATTACTATTGCCAACAATGATATCTCTATATGCTCCACAAGAAGATCCAGGAAAAATCCTTTCTTCTCAAGCAGCAATGTCCACATTTCTTTTAACATGTTATATCCTCCTTAAACTTTATCCTGTGGATTCGGTTTCTATTACAATTTCCTCACCGCATTTACCGGACACTCCTCAAAGCACAATCCGCAGTGCAGACAGTGTGTCTGATTTATCGCAAAATCCTTAATGCACTTCTGTGGGCAGATCCGCTCACATTTCCCGCACTGGATACATTTGTCGGTTATCTCGTATCCCTTGAAAGTCTTTTCACTTCCCCCCAGCGCAAATGTCTCTCTGACTATCGGCTCCCTGCCAAGATCAAAGAATTCCACTTCTCCGTTGTCAATGCAGAATGGCTCAAGCACATATCTGCTGTCATCCGGGTACACACTGTTCATAGATGGATTCTCCGCAAATATCCTGTCTATCCACTTTTTCTGGTCATCCAGCCTGCGCGCCTTTCCGTTCAGCCTTATCATCTGATATTCTCTGTTCATGCCCGTCACCGCAACATTTCCATCATGCATAAGCTGCGCGTAAAATTCCTTGCCCCTTGCCGTGCAGAAATAAACTTTCTCACCTTCCACCAGCATTATGTCTATTATCCTTATCTGAGGCATGCCCTTGTCATCAACCGTGGCAAAGGCCACATCCTTTATCTCCCTGAGTATCTGCAGGCATCTCTCTGCGTTCATTGCTGTACCTCCTTATAAAATATGTTCTGCACTCTGCCCCGAAACGCTGTCGATTGCATCGGAACATCAAAGTTTTTCTCTTGCTTTCGAGACTATTCTATAAGATGTTTTCTATTAAAAAAAGTACGCACAATATTGTGGTGTAGTTACCTGGAGGTTACTATTGTGGAAAATCAAGGCAAAAACCGAAAGAAATGCATAAAAAATGACCACACCTCATACGAAGTATGGTCATCCACTATCAGTTGCTTATATCCTTTTCCAGCAAATTGCC
>CAKQIY010000033.1 GCA_934247115.1 uncultured Coprococcus sp. | reverse complement strand
CATGATCTCGGTCTTGATTGTAGACCCACGCTCTGAGATTTTGAAGAATTTGTCCATGATTACTCTCCTTTTCTCGTTTTAGTATAATATAAACAAGTACTTATCCATTCTATATCAGTTAATATTACTTTTTCAACTACTTTTATATAATTTATTTATGATTCTTACAAAAATTTAGTAAAATATAAACAATTACTAAAATAGTCCGGCTGAAGAGTATTCTCCAGCCGGACTAACATATATATTCAGAGGAATATTTCTATATTATTTTGCTTTTCCTGTTACAAGGCCTCTTACTACTTTATACTTTACGCCTGATACTGTAACTGTTCCTGTAACCTTCGATGCGATCTTGCCCTTCTTCACATAATACTTCTTATTGTTTCTAGGGCTCTTTACTATTCCTGTCTTGGCTGACTGGAATACACCTCTGTAGATGTAACAGTTAGCGCCTGTTGTTGTACTTCTGAAGAAGCCGGTATATCCTGACTGGATTATACCCTTCTTCACATAATAGTACCTGTTATCTCTGGCGCTCTTCACAAGTGCAGTCTTGCTGTCCGCGAACTTACCCTTGATTATAAGGCACTGCTGACCCTTTTTGTTTTTATAGAAGCCTGTATATTCTGTATATATCTTTCCATTCTTTACAAGATATACCTTGCCTGTCGTTGAACTTGTTGCAAGTCCTGTGTATTCAGCATCTACTATACCATCAACTACATAATAATTAACACCTTCGCTCTTCACAAAGCCTGTATAGTTCTCCTGAACAACACCCTTCTTGTAAAAATATGTCACACCATCCTCTGTGACAAGTCCATTCTTTGTCACATCAGGTGTTGGATCTGGATCCGGTGTCGGTGTGATATCCGCATCCTTGTAGAGATATGCGTCATCCCATGTTCCCCATGCCTTGCCTGATGCGGTTGCTCTCATTCCGACAACAACCTCTGTTGTCTCTTCCACTGTAAATCTGATCTCAGGATGCTGCCATATCTTCCAGCCCTGTGGAACTGCTGAAGCTGATGCAAGCTCTGTGTCTCCTGCCTTTGCATATACCTCGTATACATCAGTCTCACCATTTGCACCGCCCTGGAGATATGCGCTGAACACATACTCGCCCGGCTCAAGTGTGATGGTCTGATACATGTCATATGTGAAATCTGAAGCATTGTAGTAATGTGCACAGTATGCTCCGTTTCTGTAGTCTTCCTTTGTCTTTATTGCAAGTCCCTTGCTGGTATCTGCGATCGTCCAGCCCTCATTTCCTGACTCAAATCCAGGATTTACAAGGATGTTCTCCTTTAATATTGTTACATTGCACTGAACCTCGACAGTCTCATCATTTACTGTCACAGTTCCCTTTACAGTACATGTTCCTGCACCGTAGTTCTTTACCTTCTCAAGCGCTCCATCCTCCCAGGTGATGTCTGCGCTCTCTGAATTACCATCATTGTAAGCTACTGTTGCTGCAGTCGGCAGAGCTACATTTGCAATATCTGTTATCTCGATCTCAACATCATCAACTGTTATTGAGACTACCTCTCTCTTTGTCTTAGTTCCTGTGTGAACATAGGCAAATGTCTTGAGTGACTCAAGTGGATGTCCTGTGAAGTCAAACAGTGCCTGGTTGTCAACTGCTGAACCGCCGTACCACTTGCCGGCGTCTGCTGCGTCGTATTCTCCTGCGTATGATGAAGCCCAGCCTGAACCATACTTCTCCCATGCCTCCTTGTTGGCTGCAAGGACGTCTGCTGCATTCTCTGCAGATGAATCATACACATTTACAGGAAGCCATGCAGGTTCCCAGTAGAATACACCGATTCCTGATGAACCTGTATTCTTTACAGCCTTGATAACTGAGCTGATCTCATTTGCCTGTCCCTGAACTGATATGTCGTAGGTTGTTGAGTCATTTACGCCCTTTCTCACGGTGTTGTCATGTCCATCTCCGTCATCCAGTGTGTATGCCCATGATGTCTCTGCTACCATTACCAGCTTGCCGTATGTGTTAGCCACATTCTTGAGAACTGATGTGAGGTTGTCAAGTGTGCCATGCCATACAGGATAGTATGATGATGCAAATACATCGTAGTCTACGTTGTATGTATTAAGATATCCCGCAAATCTTGCATAGTTACCACTCTCTGGATTTGTGAAATGAATGGCAACAAGAATGTTCTTGTTGATATCCCTTACAGCCTTGCTTCCGGCACTGAATATCTTTGCCATATTTGCCCAGCTTGTCTCACCGCATATTCCATTTGTAGTCTCATTACCGATCTGCACCATACCCACATCAACACCTGCTGCAAGAAGAGTCTTGAGGCTTTCTGATGTATACTGCTCAACTGCTGCTACCTTTTCATCAAGTGTAAAGCCTGACCAAGCCTTAGGCACCTGCTGTTTGCCAGGATCAGCCCAGAAATCCGAATAATGGAAATCCACAAGAAGCTTTATTCCGGCTGCTGTTGCATACTGTCCGATCTTCTTGGCTGTCTCCAAATCATTGTTACCGCCGCCGTAACCGTTTTTGTCTGCATCATATGGATCATTCCATACACGGACACGCACATAATTTATTCCACATGAAGCAAGGAACTTGAAATATCCGATGTCGTCAAGCTCATTGCCATCGAAGTCATAATACTTAACTCCACTGTTCTTCAGTGATACGTAAGATGATACATCCACACCTTCTATAAATTCCTGTTTCTCTCCATTTAAATCAGTGTATGTAAGATCTTTGACACGATCAACATATATTCCTGCCTCAACTGGTTCAACTATCTCTGAATCATCTGTGAGTCTGTACAGCTTTATATTGTCTATGTCTCCCCAGTAACCCGCTGTAAGAGTTCCGGATATTGTTATCGTTACATCAGTAGTCTCATCCAATGTAAATGTATCCGTCTCATAGGATACCCAGTTATCCCAGCCGGTCGTATCTGCCAGCGGCTGGCTCACTGTTGCTGCGGCAAGTGTAAGTCCTGTGGCCCCAGTCTCTCCTTCAAGGTCATATCCTATCTTATATGTTCCGGCGGAGACATCCGATACAGTCTGTGAAATTGTTATATCCGCTTCCTTTTCAGCATAATAGTTCAGAAACTGTGTTGTATTATTCTTTGCCCACTGGTCAGTCTTAACCGTATATGTGAGTGCATCTCCTCCTGATATAGTCCATCCTGTGTAATCACCAAGCTCAAAATCACCATTTGTGGTACTGAGTGTATCCACCCAGCTCTCTGCAGCCTCCGCTGTTATCAGTGAAGATCCCGATCCAAAGATCTGCCCTGCTACAAGCGCACCTGCAAGAACTGCGCAGCTAATCTGCTTTACAATTCTCTTTCTTCTCATATAAGCCCTCCTTATGATAATGATATGTTGTACAACAGTTGCGCAACCGTTTGTTCTTATGGTTATATATTATCATACTCGCTTTATAGTTACCATGTCGCTTGTAGCCAATGTTTTAAGGAATTTATTGTGCATATTGTATAATCAAAAGCGCAACACGTGCGCAATTTGTGTGCAGTTTTTTCGCGCAACAGTATAATATAGTGTTATGTATTTTCAAAAATGCACAAATAATTTTACCCTGTATATACACAAAAAGCCCCGGTTGCAGTGCTGTGTATTATGCAAACTACAGCACTGCAACCGGAGCGTTTTTGTGCTTCAATATAACCTGAAGGGCACTTGAAAGCGCCTTCTCGTCCTCTGCAAGAAGTAATCTCATAATCTCATCTCCGTCTCACATTATATATGTCACATGTTATATCACATTTCTCCGCGTGTAATCGCCATAACACGCGCACACCTCAGCGTGTTTTTCTATATCTCATGAACCATCTATAGTTCGTATTATACACCTAAAGCTTAAATAAAGCTTAAACCTTCATAACATTCACAATTGTCTGCAGGCTTGCTTATATCGAGGATGTCATTCACACATGATAACAGATGAATGGCAGCCCCTCGCATCTCCCCGGTCCCTCTCCAGAATACAGACAATAAAAAAGCCCCACGGCCAACTCAAAAGCCAGCCACAGGGCAATTATTCTAATATATACAGATCCAGGGATAAGATTAAACGTTCATCTGCTTAGCAACCTCAGCTGCGAAGTCCTCGTTCTTCTTCTCCATTCCCTCGCCAACCTCAAAACGAACGAACTTAGCGATCTTGAGATCCTTGTTAACTGACTCAAGGTACTTGGCAACTGTCTGCTTTCCATCCTCAGCCTTTACATATACCTGATCAAGAAGGCTTATCTCCTTAACCTGCTTTGAGATACGTCCCTCAACGAGGCCATTGAAGATCTTATCAGCAACGATAGTATCTTTATCAGCGATAGCAAGCTCTGCAAGCTGTGCCTTTGCCTCCTTTGAAAGGAAGTTAAATAAGAAGTTCATGTTGCTCTTCTTCTCTTCGTAGATAGCTACATCCTCTGCGCTCCATACGCCGTCAACAGCCTTTGCGATAAGCTTGTTAAGGATAGGCTTTGGAAGTGTGTCAGGTGCATTGAGTGCACTGTCAACTGTGATCTCCTTAAGCTTAGCCATAGCGTCTGCTGAGATGTCAGCTCTGCTGATGTACTGTGGGTTCATAGCTGCGATCTGCATAGCAACATTCTTGAGTGCTTCCTTAGCAGCGTCATCGTTTGCGCCAACACCAGCAACAAGAACACCGATTCTACCATTGCCATGTAAGTAATCAACTACTACATCGCCTGTAACCTTCTCAAATCTACGGAATGATAACTTCTCTCCGATCGTTGCAGTCTTATCAACAAGCTCTTCCTTAAGACCATTCTCTCCAAGAAGTGCCTCAACATCCTCGCCGTCCTTGCCACCAACAAGTGATGAAGCAAGTGCCTGATCAGCTATCTGCTGAACAAATGTCTGGAATATCTCATTCTTAGCAACGAAATCTGTCTCTGAGTTAACCTCAACAACAACACCTGTTGTATCGTTAACTGCTGCACGGCAGATACCCTCTGCTGCGATTCTGCTTGCCTTCTTCTCAGCCTTAACTGCACCACTCTTACGAAGTACATCTACTGCTGCTTCCATATTACCATCAGTCTCTGCAAGTGCCTTCTTGCAATCCATCATACCGGCACCTGTGAGCTCTCTTAACTCTTTAACCTGAGCTGCTGTGATTGCCATCTTATTTTACCTCCAAATTTGAATATTGACATATCATAATAATGGTTATGTCACTTTATTTAAGCTTTTCAGCCTGTATATGTCTCTTTAAAAGTCACGGGATAATACTTTTTATTATATTACCCCGTTACCTTTTATAATCATTTATTACTTATGATCAATGATGATCAATATCAACTACAGATTACTCCTCTGCAGCCTCCTCAGCCTCTGCCTCATCTACTGAATCAGCATCAACGCCCTGCTGAGCCTCGATAACAGCGTCTGCCATCTTTGAAACGATAAGCTTTACGGCTCTGATAGCGTCGTCGTTACCAGGAATTACATAATCAAGCTCCTCTGGATCACAGTTTGTATCAGCGATACCAACAAGCTTAATTCCAAGTGACTGAGCCTCCTGGATACATATTCTCTCCTTCTTAGGATCAACAACGAAGATCATGTCTGGGATTCTCTTCATGTTCTTGATACCGCCAAGGTTCTTCTCGAGCTTCTCCATCTCCTTCTTGATCTGGATAACTTCCTTCTTAGGAAGAACGTCAAATGTACCGTCCTGCTCCATCTCCTCGTACTTCTTAAGAGTAGCGATTCTTGTCTGGATTGTCTTGAAGTTTGTAAGCATACCTCCAAGCCATCTCTCATTTACATAGTACATACCGCAACGCTCTGCCTCGCTCTTGATTGAGTCCTGAGCCTGCTTCTTTGTACCAACGAAAAGGATTGTTCCGCCGTTTGCAACGCAATCGCCGATTGCATTGTAAGCATCGTCAACCATTCCTACTGACTTCTGAAGATCGATGATGTAGATACCATTACGCTCTGTGTAGATGTATGGCTTCATCTTAGGGTTCCATCTTCTTGTCTGGTGTCCGAAATGTACACCTGCCTCTAATAACTGCTTCATTGAAATAACGCTCATTTTTTCTACCTCCATGGTTAAAATCTTCTGCCGGCATCAACTCTTTGGACCACCCGAGCACAGGCACCACGCCAACTATCAACCAGCATGTATATTTGTTATGCGCACTCACGCAATCGACATTGTAACACAAAAAAAAAGTGCATTCAAGCACTTTTTTCTGAAAATATATGTTTTATAAGAAGTATTCTGTCTGCCGGTTCGTGTTCTATTTTCTATTTTGCTCTTGTCCTGATGCTATTTATTATATATGAAACACTGGCTACAACAAACAGAAGATAACCGACCGCAAGCTCGCCCCAGAATGAACTCATAGTACCTGCAGCATCCAGCACATCATACATACTCTTATAACAGTCAAAGAAGCTCACATCATATCCATAATCACTAAATTCCTGGTATAATTCCATGCTGACACTCAGTCTCTCTGAAATGTATATCATTCCTATACACAATGCTACGCAGATTATTATGCCCTTCAGGTCAAGTTTCTTTCCAAACTTGTTGTACCCCATCATGGCACATATGACCATAACCGCTCCTGATATGCCTGCGATATAACCAAGCTTATACACAACAATCCAGAGCACAACTCCGACCAGTGATCCAAGAAACGCTCCTACCAGTCCTGCCAGAACATTTGATCCGGAACTCTTTGCCTTTTTCCCCTGTGGATTCATAGTCTCCTGATCGTAGCCCTGGCCATATGGCTGACTCTGTCCATACATCTGGTTCTGGCCGTACATCTGATTCTGACCATACATCTGGTTCTGGCCATACTGCTGATTCTGACCGTACTGCTGTCCCGGATAATATTTGTCCGTCTGTGAGGCAGCTCCACTATCCGGTTCAGCCGGATTGTTATACCGGTACATAGGACTGGTCTCACTGTGAGTTATTCCAAATTCATTCGGTACATACTGCAAGGCTGTCGGATTGGGCGCAAACGGATCCATACTGCTGCTACCACTACCCGCACTGAAACGCTGTCCCGGATATCCCATCTTCTCATTATTCGTATTGTCTCCCATAATTGATTACCCCTTCCTTTTCTCGTATCTTTACTGATTACCTAATAGTATCCATACTATTCCGCCGTTTGTCTCATTGCCGGTGAATGTATATGTTCCAGGCACAAGACTGCCTGAATATCCTGACCTGAGCAGCCAGTCATAATACTCATCCGCATCCCTTATCCCTATCTGTGCCAGAAGCTGACATATCTCGTATGCAGATGTTCCAGATCCAAATGTGATCTCTCCGCCGCCATTGTCATACTTTATCGCACTTGGCTGTACAGCTTCTGTAGTCGCCTCAGTTGTCTTTCCTGTGCCGCTTCCTGAACCGTTCTGGGAATTCTTATCCTCTGTATAGCCATTATCCTTGGCTGACGGAACCTTCTCGGTCTTGTCAGAAAGATCCCCGTTGTTGTCCGCTGTGCCGGTTCCTCCTGTTTTATTCCCTGCACTGCCATTGCTTCCTGAACCGCTTCCGCTGCTACCCGACGTATTCTTTCCATCTGACGAATCAGCACCTGCGTACACATCTCCCTTACTGTTCACGCCTGATCCATCGGACTTGCTGCCAGCTTCTGTATTCTCAACGCCCGACTTGTCCGTGCTCTTCTTATCAGTATTGCTCTTATCTGTCTTTCCTTTTTCCGTGGTACTCTTCTCAGTTGTCGTCTTCTTTGTAGTAGCTTTCTCAGATGTCTCTGATGTAGCCGCCTCTGAATCCTCTGTACTGTTCTGCTGGACCACTCCCACAGAGCTGCCCTGTCCGGAATCAGACTTACCTGCATTATCAAAGTTAAATGCCACAGTTACGGTAAGAGCTCCTACGATCAAGCCTGTTCCAAGTCCTCTAAAAAAACTTTTTTTGTACATTGCTTACCTCCATGACCATCTACTGCCTGTCTGTCTCTTTTGTCTCACTTATCTGATCTATCATGATCTTGGCCTCTCCTACACCGATTCCCAGCTTATTGGCTATCTCCATGATGCTGAGCCCCTTCTTGTGAAGGTCTGCCACCTGTGTCTCTATATCGACACCCTCGTCCCATATATCTATAGGAGCGTTCTGTGCTGATTTTTTCTTCTTTTTCTTTCTTGACCTGTTATTCCGGTTCTTCTGAGGTGTCGGCACAACATTGCCTTCCTCTATTGCAGCCGCCATCTTCTCAGGATTCTCAGCCTCAACAACTGTAAATGCACTGTCTGACACAGGGCTTTCCTCAACGGAAACAACTGTCTCAGCAGCTGCCTCATCTGCTGTAGCAATGTCTGTCTCAACAGCTGCATCCTCCTGCTTTTCCACTGAAGCATCTGCTTCCTGTACAGGCTCCTCTGTCACCTTCTCTGCATCTTCTGCAGTCTGTTCAGCCTTCTCTGTATTCTGGATAGCTGCCTCTTCGGCACTCTCGGTAACCTCAGCCTCCTGAGCTGCCTCTTCTGCTGCTGGCTCTACAACATCTGTAGCATCCGCATCTTCGGCTGCCGGCTCCTCATCGTAGTTGATCGGCTCTTTCTCGCTTGTATCATCAGGATCATATGCCTCATATGCCTCAGTAAGGCTCTGATTGATATAATCTATCATCTGCTTCTTGGCCTTCTCTGAGAGCTGGGATGAACATGCCTGAAGCTCCGACTCCATATTCTTTCTGGCCTCTGCAAGACTGTCCTGATATGACTTCATGGCTTTATCTATATCAGCCCTTGCAGTTTCCCTGTACTCGTCTATCTCTTTTCTGGAATTCTCCCTGAACTCCTCTATATCCTTCTTTGAAGCATCCTTTATCTCGCTGAGTTCTTTCTTGGATGTGGACTTTACTTCATCCAGTCCCTTCTTCATGTTGTTCTTGACCTCTTCGCCTTGCTTCTGAAGGTCATTCTTCTTCTTCTCTACAAGAAGATCACAATACTCATCGAGCTGCTTCTCAAGCTTCTCCCTGTTCTCTGCAAGAAGATTCTCAGATGTGTCCTCCTTCTTGCCATCGCCAAGGAAAAAGCTTATTATCACTATCACCACGCCTACTACCAATGTCACAATTCCCGGTATCATATATATTTCTCCTTTTCGTAATTTGTCTGTATCGCCATATTCCGTCTGGCTCTGGTCATTCCGTTCTAAGCATCCTTAAGCTCATCGAACACTACATCATTCAACACTTTGATATATGTTCCCTTCATGCCTGACGATCTCGCCTCTATAACTCCTGCACTCTCAAACTTTCTGAGGGCATTCACAATAACCGATCTGGTGATTCCCACACGATCCGCCACCTTGCTGGCAACAAGTATTCCCTCCTCGCCGTCCAGCTCTGAGAAAATATGCTTAATGGCCTGGAGTTCAGAAAATGACAATGTGTTGATTGCAGATCTCACAATGGCAATCTTGCGGTTCTCCTCTGCATTCTCCTCATTGAGAGCCCTCATCATCTCCAGCCCAACCACAGTGGTGCCATACTCTCCAAGTATGATATCATCTATATCATACTCAATTCCAAGCCTGTACAGGAAAAGTGTGCCAAGTCTCTCCCCCGCAATATCTATTGGAAGCAGCAGTCCGTGATACTTATCAATATTCACTCCGTCAAAACCCAGTGTCGTGAGATTGACATTCTCCTTGGTCGACAGCACCAGAAGAAGTCTCTCATTGAGCATGGGATCTATCAGGCTTCCAACCTTCCCCTCTATAAGCTCATGTATCTCAGGGATATCATCTCTGTTCTTGAGCCCGAGTATCTTGCCCTTCTTGCTTATAACCATGACATTCGACGATAATATATCGCTTAATACATCGCAAATATCATTGAATACAACCTTATGCGAGTTGTTGTTGTGCAATAACTTGTTGATTTTACGTGTTTTATCTAACAATTGTACACTCATAAGTTATCCTCCGATTCTTTATGTAATAAAAAGTATCTTTTGCGCGAATTTTTATGACTATTTGTGATTCTACCACAATGAATAACTCATAACAACCCTATTTTATGTAAAGTAGTCCTATTTTCAAAAATTTAAGAAAACGTTGATTTTACTGGGTTTTCAAGCCACTATATCTTGTGGTTGCCATATTTTTCGACACAATTTTCATTCTTATGACAACCTCATACATTTATGAATTTTTACACAACTCACACAAATGACTGACAACCCATGGCATTTTTGCTCATTTTACAACAAAAACCCCATAGACAGTCAGCTTATCAGCCAGACCATCTATGGGTTATATATCTATCCCAGCTATTCAGATTTTACTTATCTTCCTTTTCTGCCGCCTTGTTATTGCAGGTATAGCCACACTCCTGATCAGAGCATACAAGCTTACTGCCCTTCACGATCATATAGCTTCCACACTCAGGGCACTTCTCATTGCTTGGCATAGCCCATGACATGAAATCACATTCAGGGGCCTTGATACATCCATAGTATCTTCTTCCCTTTCTGGTCGCCTTGATCACCACATCAGCTCCACACTTAGGACATGCCACACCGATTTTCTCATAGAATGGCTTGGTGGATCTGCACTCTGGGAATCCCGGGCATGCCAGGAACTTGCCATGTGGACCATACTTTACAACCATGTTGCGTCCACATACATCACACACCTCATCAGATACCTCGTCCTCAATCTTGATGGACTCAAGCTCTGCCTCCGCATTCTTCACCGCCTCATCCAGATCAGGATAGAAATTTCTCACTACTACCTTCCAGTCGACAGTGCCCTCTCCTATCTTGTCCAGCAGTGACTCCATGTTGGCTGTGAAATTCACATCTATGATAACAGGGAACGCCTGCTCCATGCTCTGATTGACAGCATCGCCAAGAGCTGTCACATACAGCTTCTTCTGTTCCTTTGTTATATATCTTCTTGCAAGTATCGTTGAGATAGTTGGTGCATAGGTACTTGGTCTTCCTATGCCCAATTCCTCAAGGGTCTTTACAAGCAGAGCCTCCGTATATCTGGCCGGTGGCTGTGTGAAGTGCTGCTTCTCATCCAGACTGTCAAGCTTCAGCACATCTCCCTCTGACAGGTTATTGATTCCAGCAACAGTCTCTCCCCTGTCATTGTCCAGATTATATACTGCAAGGAATCCGTCAAATGCGATCTTGGATGCCGACGTCTGGAACACCGCATCACCACAGCCAACCTTGACACTCTTAACTGAGTACACAGCCCCTGACATCTGACTTGCAAGGAATCTGTTATATATGAGCTGATACAGTCTGAACTGGTCCCTTGAAAGCTGTTCCTTCAGCATAACAGGAGACAGTGTCACATCCGTAGGTCTGATCGCTTCATGCGCATCCTGTATCTTCTTGTCAGTCTTTGCTCTTCCATTGGAATCACCGATATACTGCTGTCCAAAATTCTCGGAAATATATGCGTCAGCGGCAGCAACAGCCTCCTCAGATATTCTTGTGGAATCTGTTCTGAGGTATGTGATAAGACCTATGGTTCCACGACCCTTGATATCCACGCCCTCGTATAACTGCTGCGCGATCCTCATGGTCTTGGAGGTCGCAAAGTTCAGCTTGGAGGATGCCTCCTGCTGAAGTGTACTTGTAGTAAAAGGAAGTGGAGACTTCTTGTTCCTCTCACTCTCCTTGATCGACTTTACAACATACTCCCCGCCATCGAGCTTCTTCAATATATCATTCAATGCCTCACGGCCTGATATCTCCTCTTTGTTGACACCATCACCTGTAAACTTAAAGGCTATAGGCTTCTTAACCTTTCCTGTAGTAAGATTCGCATCAAGTGTCCAGTACTCCTGTGGGATGAAATCATTGATCTCTTTCTCCCTGTCACACACAAGCTTGAGCGCAACAGACTGAACACGTCCTGCTGAGAGTCCTCTCTTGATCTTGGCCCACAGAACGGGACTTATCTTGTAACCCACCAGTCTGTCAAGCACTCTTCGCGCCTGCTGTGCATCCACAAGATTCATATCTATATCACGTGCCTTCTTTATGGAATTCTTGACCGCATTCTTGGTGATCTCATTGAATGTGATTCTCTTATAGTCCTTATCCTCCAGCTTCAGCGCTTTCATCAAATGATATGAAATAGCTTCTCCTTCACGGTCCGGGTCAGTTGCGAGATATATCTTATCCGCTTTCTTCACTGCTTTTCTCAGTGCCGCAAGAATATCACCTTTTCCTCTTATAGTGATATACTTTGGCTCAAAATCATTATCCACATCTACTCCCATCTGACTCTTAGGAAGATCTCTCACATGACCATTGGACGCTATAACTTCATAGTTTGACCCCAGAAACTTCTTGATCGTCTTAGCTTTGGCCGGAGACTCAACAATAACAAGATTCTTTGCCATAGATATCTTTTTCCTTTCTTCATATTCTGTATATAGTCAAGAAGCTCGAAAAGTCAGGCTCTTGAATAATAGTTTCTTATTATCTGCTTAACCAGCTTCTTCCGCTCCAGTTCATACAGTATCTGAGCTGCCTCAGACACCCCTATCCCGGCTTCCCTACATATATCATCTATATGTCTGGATTCCAAACGTACACAACTATACACTTTTTTCTCTGAAGGCGCAAGTAATTTTTTGTTAATGATTTCTCTGTCTGGCGCTTCTATTCCCAGTTCATCCAGTATATCCACCGATGAAGTGACACACATAGCGCCCATTCTGATAAGCGCATTACAGCCGCTGCTGCAGCTGTCAGTCACCCTGCCCGGAAGAGCATACACATCACGTCCCTGTTCCAGAGCCTGGTCTGCAGTTATGAGCGAACCGCTCTTCTCCCTTGCCTCTACCACCAGAACTCCATCTGACAATCCGCTTATTATCCTGTTCCTGTATGGGAATCTGAAAGCCTCCGGTTTCACGTCCAGACCATTCTCCGATATCACAACACCGCCCCCTGCTCTTATATCGTGATATATATCATAATTTTCCCTTGGATAAGGAACATTTATACCACTTCCAAGAACTGCTATGGTTCTTCCTCCCGCAGCAAGCGCCGCTCTGTGGGCCGTTCCGTCAACTCCGAGCGCCATACCGCTGACGATCGTGACCCCGGCTGCAGCCAGCTCACCTGCCAGCCTGTCTGTCATCGTTCTTCCATACGTAGATGCCTTTCTCGCACCCACAACGGCTATAGCCGGAGTTATTTCCCGGAGCAATTCTTTATCTCCAGATGTGAACAGCAGCATAGGGGGATCTGGTATGTCGTACAGTCTCTCCGGATAGCATGCATGTCCTGGATACACATATGATATATCACAGTCATCCAGTCTGCCTCTGTACCCCAGCACAGCCTTCTCCGACCGGTTTTCCAAAACTGCCCCAGCCTGTATATCTGTGAGTTCTCCTCTGATATCACTCTCAGATGCCTCCCATAATCCGCGTATACCTCCAAACCGCATGGCTATATCAAGCTTCTGCGTGTGCACCATACGACTTATCATTCCATACCACAGATACAACATTTCATCATCCATATCAGATCCCACCTTCCCCGTCTGAATTTCTGAAGAATACTGCTTCTCTCAAATGCCTGACCTGTACATTCTCGTCACCATCAAGGTCAGCTATGGTTCTTGCAATCTTGAGTACACGATTGCTTCCCCTGGCTGTCATTCTGTACCTGTCAAAGCTTTCCTCCATAAAATTCTTCTCTGCAGCTCCAAGCCGTATATATCTCGAACACATGCCTGAATCCATCTGTGAATTAAACCGTATGTTCTCACCGGCATATCTCTCCTGTTGAAGTCTCTGTGCCGCCAGCACCCGTGCTCTCATCTCCGCTGAAGAAGCACCTCTTTGTGGTTCAAACAGCTCCCTGTACTGAACCTTTCTGACCTCCACGTTGATATCTATCCTGTCAAGCAGAGGCTTGCTTATCCTGGCATTATAATTCCTGATCTGATTGACTGTACATGTACACCTGTTCATATCCGGATACTGGCCACAGGGGCAGGGATTTCTCGCCGCAACAAGCATAAAGTCAGCAGGGAATCTGTACGTTCCATTCAGTCTGGATATATGTACCACGCCCTCCTCCAGTGGCTGTCTCATGACCTCAAGCACATTCCTGCTGAACTCTGGTAATTCATCAAGGAACAGCACACCCCCGTGAGCCAGACTTATCTCTCCAGGCCTCGGATCCCTGCCACCTCCTGACAGCGCATGCAGCGATATGGTGTGATGTGGCGATCGGAATGGTCTCCTGTTGATGACCGGATGTCCCTCATCAAGCATGCCTGCCACACTGTATATCTTCGTTATCTCTATGCTCTCATCAAGAGTCAGTCTCGGAAGTATGGAAGGAATTCTTCTGGCTATCATAGATTTACCAGCCCCTGCAGGTCCCGTCATAAGTATATTGTGCATCCCTGCAGCAGCGATCTCTATCCCCCTCTTCAGGGTCTCATGCCCCTTCACCTCAGAGAAATCCCCCTCCTCCTCCATATATGAGCTGAGCACCGCGTCTACATCAACATATTCCGGTTCAATGATGTGTATTCCACATAGATGGTCCACCAGCTCCCTGAGGTTTTCCACAGGGATGACCGTCATCCCCTCTATGATGGCAGCCTCCCCTGAGTTACCCGCCGGAACTATACAACTGCGCACTCCACAGGTATATGCATGGTGAACTATAGCCAGCACACCACTGACGGAATTCACATGTCCATCCAGTCCGAGCTCGCCAATAATAAGTATGCTGTTGATCGTATCAATTGGAATGATTCCCATGGACGCAAGTATTCCTACTGCAATGGGAAGATCGAAGGCTGTGCCTTCCTTTCTGATATCCGCCGGAAAAAGATTGATCGTAACCCTCTTCGGTGGAAGGCTGAAATCTGAATTGCGCAGGGCTGTGCGCACACGCTCTCCAGCCTCCCTGACGCACGATGATAAGTATCCAACCATATTCATCACAGGGAGGCCATCATGTATATCCGTCTCAACGGATATGAGCGTACCCTCAACGCCTTGTACAAGGCCGCTTAAAACTTTGCTATACATAATACATGTGCTCCTTTCTGCCCAGTCCGGGCAGCCTCTCCACACGAAGCACATATCATATACGAGAGGATAACCTATGTGCACCTGTAAGTCAAACGCCTTTTTGGATAGTTTTCTTTTTTCTTCCACCTGATGTTATCCTTACAGCTGCAATCTTCAACAGCACAAATGCAACTATCATATTCAGCGTGATGGATATGATATGCATATGCTCTGCCACAAATGTTGAATATCTGCCTGCCTGATCCAGTGAAGGCAGAACTGAATCCGCATAGAACGTCCTCTGTGCGAAATCCACTATCCACACAAATGGATTTATGGCATAGCATGTCATGATTCCTGCAAGATATCCCTTGTACTGATCTATATCCCCGGTCCTAAACATAGCAGAATCCATAACTTTCCCGACAATATATGTCAGAAGAGTTATAGAAGCCACAGTTATGATGGTTGTCACCGCTGCAGAAACCGACGTTCTCTTCACACAAGAGAAAAGCATTCCAAAGCTTCCTATATAAATATCCACATACAAAACTATACCAATATACTCCCCAAGTGCACTCCAGCCAAGGCCGCCCACCACGAATGAAACAGCCAGAAATGGAAGTGTTGCGATCACATACATAAATGTAGTCGCCATGGCTGAGGCCAGCTTTCCAAATACTATGGCTGATGGTTTAACCGGAGTTGTAAGCATGATATCCAGAGTCTGTCTCTCCCGCTCACCCGACACTGACGTGGATGTCATGATCGGCAGGACCATACATATGATACCCAGCTCACACGCTGCAAGTATAGGGAACAGCTTTACAATATATGAATAATACGCCTGATAGCCCATACCGGATGACATGGCAAATGCTCCTGCCGCAATAAGTGCAAACAGACAGTTGATCAGTGTGATGGCAACTATCATCTTTGCATTTCTGGCATTCACCAGTATATCCTTCTTGAGCACAGGATTAATAAATGTCCTTGCCCGCATGCTCATCACCTCCTGTAATCTCAAGGAACAGGGACTCCAGGTTATCCTTATCCCTGAAGAACTGATGTATATGGACACCATTGTCAACAAGGCTTCTGAGCAGTTCTGCATCTGTCTCCCTGTCGCCGTGACAATATACCACCAGTTCTTCGTCTTTCTCGCAGATATGGTCCACCTTGAATCTCTCCCTGATAATAACGGATATCCTGTCTGCGGCCTCATGCGCATTCTTGCCCAGAATATATCCCTTGATCCTGATCGGCGGCTCAGAGTGGCCCTGTTCCATTACATCCCCGACCTTGCCGCTTGTCACTATCCTGCCATGATCTATGACACCTATACTGGTACACATCTCCGACAGCTCAGGAAGTATATGTGAGCTTATGATTACAGTCTTGCCCATCTCCCTGAGATTTCTCATGATATCCTTCATCTCATAACGTGCTCTTGGGTCAAGACCTGAATTGGGCTCGTCAAGAACCAGCAGCTCCGGATCATGTATGAGCGCCCTGGCAATACACAATCGCTGCTTCATTCCCCTTGACAGGCCATCCACGAATTCCTCTCTCTTGTCAGACAACTTCACCATGTCAAGCAGTCTGTCAGCGATCTCATCAGCCTCACGTTTTCCTATACCATACAGTGATGCATAGAACTCCATATATTCAATAACCTTGAAATTGTCATAAACTCCAAAGAAATCCGGTACATATCCTATCATCCTTCTGACATCTGAGGACTTTTTGAGAGCATCCACCCCATTGATGATGATCCTGCCAGATGTGGCCTTGAGCAGACCGCACATTATCTTCATGGTCGTGGTCTTGCCCGCACCATTCGGTCCGACAAATCCGAATATCTCCCCCTTGTCTATGTGGAGATTAACATTGTCAAGTGCCGCAAATCCATCGTAATATTTGGCCAAATTCTCTATATCTACCATCAGTCTCCACCTCCTCTTGCACTTATACGAGGAAGATATACCTCGGTATACTCACTGCCCTGATGAGGAGATATGAATCTCAGCTTTATCTCGCCATTCTGCAGATATTTTCTGAGCCTGTCTCCCTTGATCTCTGTAGCTCCATTTGCAAATATAACATCGTAATTGCCAGTACTGTAATTGTACGCTTTCACAACAACATTGGACGAAGATGTATCCTTGCTGTCTGTCTCATTTGTCAGGGAGGTTATATCATCATGACTCCTGAACTGGACATCAATATCGATCTGATCCGAATACATCATCATATCATTGGTATCATAATCTGACTGGACATTCCTGTTCACATCTCTCGTATATATATTGCTATAATAGGCGCCATCCACATCCTCGTACTTCTGTGCCCGCACATCATACACAACATAACTTCCGTACTTCTCTGCATTTTCCCCGCCTAACACATCCGTATCCCTGTCGATGGTCGCCCAGATCGCAACACGTCCTTCTCCTGATGCCACAGGTGAATATGCACTCATCATGAGCATCATATAATAATTCCTGTACATCATGGCACTGGCATCATCGTCATAATTATAATCTGTACCATATCTGTATACATAATAACTCTTCATGCAGTCTATGGACAATCCTCGGATCATCTTTCTGTTCTGCGCCTTTGTTATATTCAGGGAAGCTCCTGCCGCAAGGCTGTCAATACAATAATAATACCCATCCGACATGACCACAACGTCCTTCATATCATACGCAGTATTATTCACTACACTTCCCTCTATCCCATCTGTATACAGCTTTATACCGCTGTCAAATGTGCCTATGTCATTGCTTGTAACACTGCTTGCAGCAAGGCTCACGCTTCCGAATGGGATGTGAGTATCAAAGCTGACATTAACACCATCATCCTCTGTCATGCGCTCAACATCAGTGCTTGCCTGGGTTGACGAGCTGTTCCCATAATAACCATCAAGTACCCGGACATTCCTGTATGCATTATCTACATCAACTGAATAGTGTCCAGCCTTTGCCCCCATTATATATGTGTATACATTCTGCTTCATGACATTGTCACTTATATCCGCAGATACAAATGAAAGCTCCAGAGGCTTTGTGACTCTGTAACTCTTGCTTATTATGTATATGGCCAGTGTTCCTATAACCGCCCAGGCCGGAACTGCTATCCATATAAGTTCGCGCCTCTTCATTCTTTTCAGAAGTATATATGTCAGAGGACCACACACTATCAGATATATGACCAGAATAACTATCAGCACAACAGGTGGCACAGTCTTCTTATCATTGGCATTCATGGCATTGGTTATTCCAATACTCTCTGTGTCATTGTAATACGAGCCCTGTACCATGGCACTTATCTTAGTCGTATATCCAGCCTTAAGTATCTGTTCATCCAGCTGGAGCTCTCCATCTCCACCATGTATAGGCTGGCTTCCAATTGAGTATGGAAGCACAATGATCCTTCCATATCCAGAATCAGTGACATACGCACCTGCCAGCGTCTCATACGGATCCATGCCATCCACAGACAGCTTCGCCTCCGGGACTGAATCGTAGCTGAGTAACCGCCCGTTCTCAAGCTTTATATCTATATCTGTACTAGCTACTCTATCCAGACGGCATCTTATGAAATCACTGTCAAATCCGCTGAGCACCTTACCAGCAGCATCCCCCAGAGACAGGATCAGAGTGCCGCCCTCCAGTACCCATTCCTGTATTGCAGCCATCTGGGCATCTGAAAGCTGTGATGTGTCATAGTCATCGATCAGCATATAATGAACCACATCAAGTCCCTGTATCGATTCCGGGAATAAATCACCTGTCATGTTCAGCCTGGTTATGTTGACCTTGTCCATCTGATACCTTATTCTCGCCTCATCCAGATTGCTGAATTTATCCGGATCATCACTGAGAATGCCCATAATTGAGGTCATCTCGTATCCATTCACGCTCAGCTGATCGCTCTCAGAATATATGACATCTCCGGAATCATCGCTCAGCTGGACAAGCATTCTCCCATAACCCAGACTGTCCACATAGAATTTGAGCTGAGTGCTGTCTCCTGCCTCCCAGCTGACCTTCTGGGAATATTCCATCTTCTGATCGCCATAATATTCATCATAGCTTGGTATGATCGACACCTTTCCGGAGAACGGGATATCACTATCAACCGTCAGCACGATCTGACTTCCCGCATCATACGTGGCGTAGCCATCAACGCCATAATTCACTTCTACATTTATATCCGGATTCTTCTTCAGAGTTCTCCTGTTGATACGTCCATAGGTGCTTCCATCTATAGCTGTCTCCGATGAGCCTTCATCAGAATCGTCTATATCATCTATATTCGTCTCTTCCACAGACTGCATATTCACCACCTGAGTCCCTGTATCCCGCACGCACAGAGTCTCCGCAGCTTCAGCCCTCACCGCTCCCAATCCGCTGAGCAGCATACAGGCAATTGCACCTCCACATAACAGCTTTATCCTGAACATATATAGTTCCTTCCGTTTCAAAATTATCGTAATTTAACAACTATGCTAATAATAAATTCTGCCGGCCAATAACGCAACTTACACTTTCGTAAGACGTAATACCACCTATATTTGCACAAAAATACCTCCCTCACCGGGTGACTATGCTTCCCGGCAAAGGAGGTACTTCAATATTCATATCATGATTTAGCTGAAGTATACCACTTCTTCCTTTGGTGCACTTGTGAGTGTAACCTTCTCAGCTGTGAGAACAGGTCCTTCACCCTCAAAGTCCGGATAATACTCATAACCAATCTTGGCAGTGACATCAACCCACTGTCTGTCCACAAGGTTCTTGGCTCCCTGATAGTAGCACTTGAATCCGACAAACTGGATATCCTCAACACAGCATGTCATGGCAAATCTTCCAGGAACAAATGCATTGTTACCATACTGCTTTGGTCTGAATACCATGGCCTTGAAGTGTATCTTCTTGCCATCGTATCTCTCCTTCATATCCGATGCGTCCACATACCAGATACCGAAATCATCATCCGGCAGCTCTATCACATCTGCGCTCACATCGTATGGCAGATCCTCAGG
>CAKQIY010000032.1 GCA_934247115.1 uncultured Coprococcus sp. | reverse complement strand
TATAACCGCGTCACTGTGTTCCCGGTCTTCTCTATTCCTCATCAAGCTTCAGGACAGACATAAATGCCTTCTGTGGTATCTCCACATTGCCCACCTGTCTCATTCGCTTCTTTCCTTCCTTCTGCTTTTCAAGGAGCTTTCTCTTTCTGGATATATCTCCGCCGTAGCATTTGGCAAGGACATCCTTTCTCATGGCCTTGACTGTCTCGCGGGCTATTACCTTGCCGCCTATGGCAGCCTGGATAGGTATCTCGAACAGATGTCTCGGGATCTCGTCCTTGAGCTTCTCGCACATCTTTCTGCCTCTCTCATACGCCGTATCCTTGTGTATGATGAATGAGAGTGCATCGACCTCTTCCTTATTGATAAGGATGTCCAGCTTCACAAGCTCTGAGCGGACATAGCCCTTCATCTCATAGTCAAATGAAGCATAGCCCCTTGAACGCGACTTAAGTGCATCAAAGAAATCGTATATAATCTCGTTCAGTGGAAGGTCGTACTTGAGAAGTGCTCTTGTCTCCTCCATGTATTCCATGCTCTTGTACACGCCTCGCCTCTCCTGGCAGAGCTGCATGATAGCACCCACATACTCTGTTGTGACCATGATCTCCGCATCGACAAATGGCTCCTCCATGTACTCTATGGTGGATGGATCCGGCAGATTCGACGGATTGGTGAGCTCTATCACATTTCCATCTGTGGTATGTACCTTATATACAACGCCTGGCGCTGTGGTTACCAGATCAAGATTGAACTCCCTCTCCAGTCGTTCCTGAACTATCTCAAGGTGAAGCAGTCCAAGGAATCCACATCGGAAACCAAAGCCCAGTGCTATGGATGTCTCCGGCTCAAAGCTGAGCGCCGCATCATTTAACTGAAGCTTCTCAAGGGCATCCCTAAGGTCCGGATACTTGGCTCCATCTGCAGGATAGAGTCCGCAGTATACCATCGGCTGTGCCTTCTTGTATCCAGGGAGTGCCTCGTCACATGGCCTGTCCGCCTGTGTGACTGTATCTCCCACTGTGGTATCCTGTACATTCTTAAGGCTGGCTGTTATGTAACCAACCATACCGGCTGACAGCTCATCGCATGGAACAAATCTTCCCGCTCCGAATATTCCGACCTCAACCACCTCAGCCTCAGCTCCGGTGGCCATCATCCTTATGGTGGTTCCCTTCTTCACGCAACCGTCAAATAATCGGCAGAATATGATAACTCCCTTGTAGGAGTCATACAGACTGTCGAATATTAGTGCCTTGAGTGGAGCCTCAGGGTCACCGTGCGGTGCCGGCACCTTCTTCACGATCTGTTCAAGCACTTCTTCTATATTAATTCCATTCTTTGCCGATATCCTTGGGGCATCCTGTGCCTCTATTCCAATTACATCCTCGATCTCGTTCACGACCCTCTCCGGGTCTGCTGACGGAAGGTCTATCTTGTTGATGACCGGCATGACATCAAGGTCATGATCCAGCGCCAGGTATACATTCGCCAGGGTCTGCGCCTCTATGCCCTGTGCGGCATCAACCACAAGTATGGCTCCCTCACAGGCTGCCAGGCTTCGGGATACCTCATAATTGAAATCCACATGTCCCGGAGTGTCTATGAGATTGAATATGTACTCCTGTCCATCGCTGGCATTGTACACGATTCTGACACACTGAGCCTTGATGGTGATTCCACGCTCTCTCTCAAGGTCCATGTTGTCGAGAACCTGATTCTGCATCTCCCTGCTGGTCAGTGTTCCGGTCTTCTCTATGATCCTGTCGGCAAGCGTTGATTTGCCGTGGTCTATATGTGCTATTATACAGAAATTTCTTATCTTTGACTGGTCTAAATGCTCCATGTCCTCACATCCTTATCTATGGCCGGTGCCTTGTGTGTGCCGGGCCTTTATTCTTATATTCGTCTTACTCGCATTTGACGTTAATATAACATGTATGAGCATATAACTGCAAGTGGTAATCTGTCTTCCCTGTATCACTTCAGGAGCACCTTCGCAAGCATGGCGGCAAATGGCTCGATGGCGTTGTACTCCTCCTCCACAGTGTTGGTCTGAGCTCCTATCTCAGCAAGCATGGCATGTGGCATAAGATCCATGTTGTACCGGCTCGTGCTTATGTATATCTTGCGCATCACATCACCATAATTTCCCCTTCCTGCCAGATACGTCTGCAGTGCAAATGCCATATTGTCAACCTTATTGTCATTGCTCCAGTAATCCACGTCATTGCCCTCTTCATCGCGGCACATTCCGTTGAGCAGCATGATCTGTGCAGTCGGATTTCCATCCACATCAGTCACCAGATGGGTGTCATCCGGCACACCATCCCTGTGGAGATCTATGATGACCTCTATCTCAGGATTGTCCTTAAGTATCTGTGACACACCTTCCCTCGAATAATCATAAGAAGCGTTCCTGTCAAGAACCCCTGTCATCATGTCATATGCCGTGGTGTCGTGGTACACCGGTATTCCGTATGTATCCGTGAGGATCTCTGCAAGGCGGCTGCCAAGTCCTATCACCGTGTCGTCCACCTCGCCCGGTCTTGAATCGGCAAATGCCTCGGAGCTGTGGGTGTGATATATCAGCACCTTATAGCCACCTGTGTCCATGTCAAGTGTCAGATCCTTGCCAAGAAGATTGGCTGCATCCAGCTCATCGCTCTTCACACATTTCGGATATGTCACATTATAACAATAGGAAAGAAGTGTGTCTGAGTCCATCCCTATATATGAGTTGGTTATATCCGCCATGACCGGTATCGTCACCTTGCCGCTATCCTCCGCTTTACTTACCGGCGCCCCTTCGTTCTGGTTCCCCGTCTCTGCATCTGATACCGCACCTTCTTGGCCAGATTCTGCCGTCTGCTCTGCATTTTTGCCATGGTCAGTCTCCTCAGGTGCACTGTACCTGGTGCCCTCCTGGCATACCTCCTGGACCTGAGACTCCCAGTAATTCATGTAGCAGTACACGTCAGGCCTGGCTCCAGAGCCTCCATAGCTGCCGGTCTGCGCTGTCCCCTCCTTTACACCATATATCCCGTCGTATATGAGCTGCATGAGTTCATCCGCAGTACCTGTCCTTATGAGTATACCTGCGCACACCAGTATGAGCCACGCAAGTATATAGATAGTCTTGCCCTTGAGTCTGCCTTCAGCCATGATATCGTTCACCCCTCCTGAACATATATAACCTGTCATTTTCCACTACTCCCAGTATATGCAGCGGCAGGCCTCTTCATGACTCAGGAAGTTGTCTCCAGCCCGTTGATGGACTCCGATATGGTGTAGCTGATCCGCTTCACCAGCTCGTCTATATTCTTGGGAGTGACGAACATATCAGCCATATCCTCATCTATGAGATTGCATGCTATCTGATATCTCTGCTTCTCCGTGAACTCCCGCATGATCCTACGTCCATATGTCTCGTTGAACGCGTCTGCCACCTCATCCAGCGAATCATCGATTATGGACGGCACCGCTATGACCGTGGGAACTCCTATGGCGATAACCCTCCTCCCCAGGTTGTCCTCATTCAATGTCTTTCTGTTGTTGCCGACACCGGAGCCGGGACTTATGCCGGTGTCGGTGAGCTGTATGGTGCTGTTCAGTCTCTTGCTGCTTCTGGCCGCCAGCGCATCCACGGCGATGACCACACCTGCATCTATCTCATCACATATCCCCCTGACTATATCCACCGTCTCTATACCCGTCTGGGCCATCACCCCGGGGCAGATGGCGCTGAGCATGAGTCTGCTCCTGAACGGGGTATCCAGATGTCTTGTTATATACAGGTTATCAACTACAAGGGGACCAATGGAATCCGGTGTGACCTGGCGGTTGCCAAGTCCCACCACAAGTATGTTGTGCTCTCCGCCGATCAGCTCATTCAGCCTGTCCCTCAGCTCATCCCGGAGAGGCTCATGTATGGTCTCCTCATAATCCTTCAGTCTTGGACACTCTATGGTGATATACTGTCCCACCGCCTTCCCAAGAGCCTTCTCACCAAGCTCATTCTCCACGTTTATGATTGTAGTCTTGATGCTTTTGTCCTCATTGACCACCGTCCGTACATTTACACCGGGAAGCCTGCTCTTCTGCGCCACATTTTCCCTGAGCTCTATCGCAAGGTCTGTTCTTATCTCCCTGTTCATCCTTCCCCCTCCGATCAGTTCATTCTTCATTATTATAATTAATATTAAAATGCCCCGGTCAGTACATTTGTATGTATCCGCCGGGGCATTTTCACACTATCTTTTCACTTGATCTTTATTCTGTTTTCACGAATCTACATAACTTTTTTCAGGATCCTGTTTATGACCTCAGGATAACCACAAATCCTCATGACCGGAGGGTTCCAGTCAAGTGAGGCAGTCTGATAAAAACATGTCGACACTCCCACCTCTATTCCGCCCTCCATCTCTGATGATCTGACGATCCTTGGGAACTTCTTCTTATCCTTTACCAGATCCCATGCGGCCTGGCTGATGGTGAATTCCACAACGGGATATCCTCCTTCATAGCCCGTAACTCTGGCATCCTCCACATATGAGAGCTCATCCTTCCAATATTCTATAGCTTCATCCACCGATGCAAACATATCTCATCCTCCTGTCTATTCGTCCGTATATGCATTTATAATGCCTATTTCCCCCGCGATTGTCAACCAAGCTGTTCACTATTATTAATTTTTGTTTTGTTGCAATATTTTTTTCTTTATTATTATACTGATATTTGATATACTGATTTGAAGTGTATTAATGGCAGTAGTCTGCCCTTATTTAGAATTTATCTTTTACAATTAAATAGCGGGGATACTGATCCCCCAAGTTTTAAGGAGGTCTTTTTATGGATTTTACTAAGAAGGGAGCGGTGAAAGCTCAGAAGGAGCTCGTATCCAAGCTTCCAAGAAACCGGCGTAAGCTTAACATTTCCGTGTTTAAGACTATACTGGTTCTGTTTCTCGCCTTTGTTGTCATTGGCATAGGAGCCGGATTTGGTGCTCTGAAGGGTATCCTGGATGACACACCGAATATCAACGCAGACGCTCTCATACCTAAGGGCTACAAGACAACTCTTGTATACCAGAACGGCAAGGAGATAACCACTCTTGCCAATTCAAGCTCCAACCGAGAGTACGTGTACTATGATTCCATTCCACAGGATCTTGTGAATGCATTTGTCGCTATAGAGGACAGACGTTTCTGGGAGCACAACGGAATCGATGTACAGGGTATTGCCAGAGCATTTATAAAGGGTCTCAAAAGCAGAGACTTCGATGAGGGTGCTTCCACTCTTACACAGCAGCTTATCAAGAACAACGTGTTCAATGTTGGTCTGGATGAGACAACTTTCCTTGACAGGCTTGAGCGTAAGGTTCAGGAGCAGTATCTTGCGGTTGATATGGAGAAAAAGATCGACAAGAAGTCAATCGTTGAGTATTACCTGAACACCATATATCTCGGTCAGGGATGTTATGGAGTTGAGACCGCAGCCCAGACTTACTTCGGTAAGGAGCTCAGCCAGCTGACAGTTTCAGAGTGCGCTGTGCTTGCTGCCATTCCTCAGAACCCTACGAAATTTGATCCTCTTGTCTATCCTGACGACAACAAGTCAAGAAGGATCCAGGTTCTCAAATATATGCTGGATCTTGAGTATATAACACAAGCCCAGTATGACGAAGCAATAAATGATAATGTATACAAGCGTATCGCTTCAGTATCCAAGAAGGAACAGAAGCAGCAGAAAGCTGAAGTCAACTCATACTACACTGATGAGGTTATCAATCAGCTTCAGTCCGATCTCGTCGCCAAAGGCTACTCTGAGGACGAAGCCGAGGCCATGATCTGGTCAGGCGGACTTAAGGTCATCGTATGTCAGGATCCTGAGATCCAGGAGATTGCGGATTCTGTTGTCAACAATGCAGATTACTGGCCTGAGCCTGTATATCAGCTCAACTACGCTCTCACCCTTGCTGACAAGGAGACAAAGGTTCAGACGAACTACAGTGTGGAGAATCTTGAGAGCTGGTTCACAGAGCAGCAGGGTTACGAGTACAGCGCAAGATATTACAGCGAGGACGACGCCCGTGCAGCGGCAGACGAGTTCAAGGATGCGATGGTTGCCGAGACCGGCGACGAAGTCTTCATGGAGACATTCAAGCTTGTCATCCAGCCACAGGTATCATTCACTCTCATGGACCAGAACACCGGTCAGGTCAAGGCACTTGTCGGAGGCCGTGGAGAGAAAACTGAGAACAGATCATTCAACCGTGCAACTGAGGCGACCAGACAGCCTGGTTCATGCTTCAAGATAGTTGCCACATACCTTCCTGCACTGGAAGCGTGCAACATGTCTCTTGCCACCGTATACGATGATGCACCTTACTACTATGAGAATGGTAATCAGGTATTTAACTGGTACGGCGGATACTGGGGACCAAAGACTATACGATACGCTATCATGGAGTCTATGAATATCATAGCTGTAAAGTGTATCACAGATGTAACTCCACAGCTCGCATATGACTATCTGCTGAAGCTTGGATTTACAACTCTTGTTGAGAGAAAGACAGACAGCGACGGTCTCATCCTGTCAGATATCAACCAGTCACTTGCACTCGGTGGTCTGACAAATGGTATTACCAACCTGGAGATCACAGCTGCATACGCAACCATCGCCAACGGTGGTAATTATATAAAGCCTGTGTTCTACTCAGAGGTTTACGACCATGAAGGCAATCTTCTGATAGACAACAGGGAGCCTGAGAAGACACGTGTCATATCAGAGCAGACTGCATGGCTTCTCACAAACGCAATGCACGATGTTGTAACAGGAGGTACCGGTTCAGGTGCCAACTCATACACAGGTATGTACACAGCCGGTAAGACAGGTACCACATCAGGAGACTTTGATAGCTGGTTCTGTGGTTACAACCCTTACTACACAGCTTCTATATGGCTTGGAAACGATGAGAACATCACATACAGCCCTGGTTCAATCAAGTGCTATATGTGGAGAGATATCATGGATCAGGTCATTGAGAAGAAGGGACTAGATACATCAGCTACATTTGAGATGCCGGACGGAATAGTACAGGCCACTGTATGTTCGGATACAGGACTTCTTCCATCGAATGGATGTCCTACCGTAACAGATTACTTTGACGCATCCAAGATTCCTACAAAGTACTGTCCAGGTGTCAAGAAGGTTGTCGTATGTAACGAATCACACATGCTTGCCAACAAGGAATGTCCTGAGACTACAACCTTCATCTACAAGCTGAATGATGATGGTGAATATGTTCTTGAGGGTTACACATGGGATGAATCACTCCTCAAGGAGCACTGTAACATCCACGGCAAGAAGAAGGAGCCAAAGAAGACAACAAAGGCAACTACGACTACGGAGACTACGACTACGGAGGAACCTACTCCGGAGCCTACTACAGAGGAACCTACATCTGAGGAGCCTACTCCTGAACCAACCACTGAGGAGCCTACTACAGAGGAACCTACATCCGAGGATCCTCCAACCTCAGAGGATATAGTCACCACCGAGGAACCACCTTCGGAGTGATAGTGAATAATTGATATGATCAGGGCCCGGTCACCGGTATGGTGACCGGGCCTTTTGTTATTTTGTCATCTTCGGCTTGAATATCAGAGATGCAAGATATCCGAATATGAGGGCTGCAGAGCTTCCCACAGCCGCCATCTGGAAGCCACCGCGGAACAGTCCAATGAACCCGTCCTTGTCCACCGCCTCGGTGATTCCCTTCCACAGATTATATCCAAATCCCGTCAGTGGGACCGACGCCCCACACTGGGCAAACTCCAGCAGAGGCTCGTACAATCCCAACGCTCCAAGCACCACTCCTGAGCATACCAGAATAACCATGATTCTTCCGGGCAGAAGCTTAGTCTTATCCATCAGTATCTGTGCCAGTGCACAGATTATCCCCCCAATGACAAATGCCTTTATATAATCCATATATCACACTCTCCTTTCAGCATCGTGATGCTCTATCATGACAGCGTGGGCAATTCCCGGTATAGACTGTCCTTCGTTGTAGCTGACTGTTGACAGAAGCGCCCCTGTCGGAACAAACAACACTCTCTTCCACTCCCCTGAACTGACCTTGCCCAGTATATAGCCGGCAAGCACGGTGGCAGAGCAGCCACAGCCCGAACCCCCGGAATGGGTATCCTGCTCCTTGTTGTCGAATATCTCTATGCCACAGTCCATGTGGTTGGAGGATATATCTATGTTGTTCATTCCCAGCAGATCCGTAAGGATGGTCTTTCCAACCTTTCCCAGATCACCAGTGATTATCCGGTCATAATAGGTTGGCTTTATCCCGAAATCCTGTATATTCTGATATATGACATCCGCAGCCGCAGGTGCCATGCATGCCCCCATGTTGAGCGAGTCCTTCACTCCGTAATCAACTATCCTGCCGGTGGTTATTCCACGGATACACACATCTGATTCCTGGGTGGACACCACAAAGGCTCCACTTCCAGTGACCGTCCAGGTAGCCGACAGGGGTCTCTGATTGCCATACTCAAGGGGAAACCTGAACTGCTTCTCAGCACTCCCGTAGTGGCTGGACGCCTCCGCTATGACATAGTCAGCATACCCGGCGGCAATGGTCATGGATGCAAGTGACAAAGCCTCTCCACATGTGGAGCAGGCTCCGTAAAGTCCGAATACTGGTATCTCCATGTCCTTTATTCCGAATGTCGATGCTATGAGCTGTCCCAGCAGATCCCCGGCAAATATATACCGGATCTGTTCTTTGTCTATTCCCGCCTTCTGAAGAGCAAGCGTCACCGCCTGTCTCACCATCTCGCTCTCTCCCTCTTCCCAGGAATCTTTGCCAAATGTTGCATCCTCACTGACCCTGTCAAAATACCTGGCCATAGGGCCATCTATCTCCTTCGGGCCGGCCACGGATGCCGCACCAATTATATAGGGTGCATTTCCGAATCTTATGCTCTGTTTTCCTACTTTTTCATTCATATACACCAGCTCCCTTACTTGGATAAATCTAACTGTTACTAGAATCTCCATTCTGCGCCATCACTATTCTGGCAGTATTTGTCATCGGTATCACTGGACAAATCTGTCCATATGCTTTAACATTACTAGAGTTGCGATACAAATTATGATGATAATAAACATATACGATTTTTTATGATTGGAGTATAATTCATGGAATTTACAAAGGATTACTGGATAAACTGTTTCAGCAGATGTGTAAGATATGCGAGAACTTTCCTAAAATGGATCATCTTTTCTCTGATAATGGGTACTATATGCGGATTGGTTGGAACCGCTTTCCACATATGTGTTGAGTACGCCACCGGATTTCGTGAAGCACACCATCCTATCATATATTTCCTGCCACTGGCCGGAGTTGTCATAGTATTCATATACAGGATGTGTGGAATACGGCACTCCAAGGGAACTAATCTTGTCATTGGATCCATCAGGAGTGTTGAGGATGAGATTCCATCCCGTATGGCTCCACTCATCTTCATATCAACGGTTATAACACACCTCTTTGGTGGTTCCTCAGGACGTGAGGGCGCTGCTCTCCAGATTGGAGGAAGCATCGGTGTATCCATAGGAAAGCTGTTCAAGCTGGACGACAGCGACAAGCATATACTGACACTATGTGGAATGAGCGCCGTATTCTCAGCGCTGTTCGGAACACCTATAACCGCAGCACTGTTCAGCATGGAGGTCATAAGCATCGGAATTCTGTATTACTGTGCATTTGTTCCTTGTCTTTTCTCCTCCGTCATCGCATATGCCATAACACAGAAGCTCCACGTACAGCATGCCCACTATGTGATCGCCGGGATGCCATCATCTGTAAGCGTTATGCTGGTGCTCAAGGTCATCGGACTTGCCATACTGTGTGCTATCCTCAGCAGTCTGTTCTGTATATTTATGACCATGGTGCACAAGCTTTTCCGCAAATACTTCAAGAACCAGTACGTGAGGGTATTCGCAGGTGGTGTCCTTCTTGTCCTTCTGAATATAGTCCTGAAAACCACAGACTACAATGGTACCGGAATGAATATAATTGCAGATGCCCTGAATGGTCAGGCAAAGCCAGCTGCTTTCCTGTTTAAGGCTGTGTTTACTGCCATAACCATCGGCTGCGGCTTCCGTGGCGGTGAGATCGTTCCTTCCTTCTTCGTTGGTGCAACATTTGGATGTGTCATGGGCGGGGTCATGGGACTTGATCCGGGATTCGCAGCGGCACTTGGTATGGTCTGCTTCTTCTGTGGAGTAGTCAACTCCCCTCTCACATCGCTGTTCCTCAGCATTGAGCTATTCGGTGCACAGGGTATCCTGCTGTTCACCATAGGCTGCGCCGTGAGCTACATGCTGTCGGGCTACTACAGTCTGTACAACGAACAGAAGATCATCTACTCGAAGCTCAGGCCTCACTATGTCAATCTGTACACCAATCAGGAAATCAGAACTAAGGAACCGGGATTCCTTGAAGGACTTATACAGATCCGTGAGGATGATTCTGATGATGTGGAAGAGTAAGGGTTTTCGTTTGTACTCATTTGTTTGCACTAATTGCTTGTAATAATTGTTTGTACTCATTTTTATCATTTGGAAGCATTAAGAACATAAAATTATCACCGATTCAATAAAAAAAGACAAAAAGATACAAGACTTGGAAAAATTGTATCTCTTTGTCTTTTTTATTGTGGATAGTGATAATTTTGTAAGCAAACAATGCAAATAACAACTAAAAGTGACAAACACGATGTTTTCTTTCCGGAGTCAATGTCTATACCAGACTCACTACAGTTTTAAAACCTCACCCGCGTCTCTGACTACCATGTAACTCACAACTCACCCGCGTCACTGACTGCGGCAGGATCTTACTCACTGCTGTCTGCATCATCCCCATCTGACTCACTGCCATCTGACCCACCATCGTTCACCCCGCTGCCGTCCGCATCATCGCTGTCTGTCTCGCCGCTGTCTGACGTGCTGTCGTCTTCTGAGCTGCTCTTGCTGTCTGATGATTTCTTGTCGTCTTTTTTATCCTTTGGAAGTTTTCCAACCTTGTAGACCTCGTCCCTGACTGAGTACTCGCTTATTGCTTCCGGATTGTCCGATATGACATTGCCATCACCGTCATATACCCTTCTGTATGACTGGATCGTAAGACCATCTATTCCAACTGTGTCAAGCACCCGATCATCCTTGCCGAGGCTCTTGTCAAGCTCATATTTGGTCTCGTACGGCTCGGTCTCAAGTGTCTCCGTGTAAAGCTCAACGCTGAACGCCTCTGTAACTGTTCCCCATATTGTACACGAGGTTGAATATCCATCATACGTCGTGTTGATCTTTATCGGGTAATCTGTATCATTGGTGAATACAAAGTCACATCCGCCCCATGCCACCGTGGCATCCAGTCCGGCCGGTACATACGATGACGGATATGGATGACAGTGTCTCTCATCTATCTCCAGATTGGCATACAGACAGGCCATATACATAGTGGATGACACCTGACATATTCCACCGCCCATGTCCATGACGGACTTGCCATCGGCATATGATGGACCTGGAAGGAAGCCCCTCTCCTCAGTGAGCTCTCCAACCCCCAGATTGTATGAGAATGATTCACCTGGCATAAGTATGGTTCCATCACAGTACTGTGCCGCCAGCTTGACATTTGTCTTTCTTGCATCAGAACCTTCAACCTCAGTGCTGTAGCTGCTGATCTGATCCCTGAACAGGAGACTCCTGTACTCATCTGTGGTCATCTCGGCTTTGGTGTATGTAAGAGGTATCCTGACCTGATCGCCGGCCTTGGCCTTCTGAAGGCTGCTCTTGGCAGCCGCCACATCGAAATCCACTCCATCTCTGGCCTCAACGATCTCGTAATTCATGTCTGGATCCAGCGTAGGATTCTGCGGCTGTGTGTGCACCTTCTCATATACAGCATCCATATCCACATCCGTGGGCACCACTGGGCACTCTATAACCTTGTCATAATCTCCCGCTTCAACCTGCTTTACGATCTTCCTGACAAGCTTATCGGTATCAATCTTATAGCTTCCCTGTCCCTTGGTCACTATCAGCTCCTGTCCATCTATGGTATAACCATCTTCCCTGCACAGGCTGACCTGCAGCATTCCACTGCTGTCCACCACATCCTTTATGACTTTGCTGGTCTTCACCTTTGGATATACTTCATAGCTGCTTCCACCTATCCTGGACTCCAGGAAGCTGTAGCCCCTGCGCCAGAAGCTGTGAGACTTGTCCTTTATCTCATTTACATACTTCTCTGCATCCATGTCCAGCGCGGACGACACCTGGATATCATATGTCCTGTCCTCAAGCTTCACCTGGATAACTGCATTCCCATATGTGCTGTCCAGCTCCCTGCCAACAGCTGCAGCAGCTTCCGCAGTCTTCATGCCGCCTACATCAACTCCATTGATCTCCGTGTTGGCAAACATAGCCCGGCTGCCAATACACAGGCATATAAGTGCATAGAATACAACCACGAACACCACAGTAAGACTCCAGCTTATAAACCTGTAACGTCTGCGTCTTCTGAGCCGCTCCTCCCTGGACAAACGTCTGCGGTCATTTTTTCCACGAGATGTGTTCACTTCCTGCCGCAAGTTTTCCGGTCGTGTATTCCCTGGCCGCCCGCTCCTATGCCGTACATTTCCATGATCATCATTTATTCTTTTGTCTTTCCTGTAGTTTCTGTCCTCCATGCAGTCGATCACCTTTTCTCTTTAGTTTCCAGTTTGTTCCTACTTTCCCCTCATCTTGTAAAACAGATATTCCTTTGCCAGCTCTCCGTACAGCTGCTCCACTGTCCATCCGGAATTGGTCTCTGTGACCATCGCCTTGAGCTTCACCGGCTCCAGCCCGGAAGCCCTGTATCTGTCAAGGAATATATCGAGCTCCTTGCTGCTGATGCCATCGAATATGAGCATATCCATGCTGAGCTCTCTGCCTGTATATTCAGCCTGACTGCACTTCTCCGGATCATCCACGGCACACAGATCTCCAAGGCACACTCCATAGCACCGCCTGTCAAGCTCTGCACTCACGGCACCCAGCCGGCTGCATATATCATCCACAACTCTTTTCTTATCAGGAGTCAGATTGACTGTAAACAGTCTCTTCATATGTCATTCTCCTCATTGTCGTATATTTCTGTCATCTGCTGCCATTTTGAGACAGCATTCAACATATAAAACATTATGTTAATTTTCTTTAAGTTGTCAACATCTCTTTAGTAAAATCAACTTAAAAAACTGAATTTTATGTATCAATGCAGAGTTTTAACTCCACATTGACACTAACCAGTATATTATTCCCAGCAGCCAGCTCGTAAATATTCCATACAGTATGACAGGTCCCGCAATCGTGAAGGCTTTTACACCTTTGCCGAACACCTCTCCCTCTGTCTGAAATTCCACTATAGGCGCACATACACCATTTGCAAATCCTGTGATGGGAACCAGTGCTCCTGCCCCACCAAACTTTGCTATCTTCTTGTACAGATTAAAACTGGTAAGTATGACACTGGCAAGTACGAGAATAAGTGATACATATGCATACGCCTCATCCTCCTTCACATCCATTCTGACCAGAAGATCAAATATTCCCTGCCCTATGGTGCATATAACACCTCCCACCAGGAATGCCCACAGGCAGTTTCTCGGCACACTGGATGTGGGTGTGACATTCTCTACATACTGATTGTAGTCGCTCTCTGTTGGTTCAAATTTCATGGCATCCGCCTCCTCTTATTCTTATATTCTGACGTTCTCCTTGTACTTTATCCCCGGCACTTTCATTCTGGAGCCTGATTTTTATCCCTACACTCCCCTACATTCCCACAGCCACACTTATGATTGAGCCTATCAGCTTGCCCGCTGCAAGTCCATATATCACATATGGCATATGCCGCCTGACATTGAAGCGTCTCGACGCTATGGGCAGTACATTGAGCACCTCAGTCAGTGCACCAGCAAGGCATCCCACAAATATCCCACCGAACAATGCCACAAATGCAAAGCCGACCCATGTTATGTGCACAGGGATGTTGAACAGATACAGAACATTTGCCGTGGCTGCTCCATATGCAAGAAGGCACTCTATGAGCATATAGTGTCTTGCCCCCTTCACCTTCTCCAGAAGCTTGGGGAATATTCCAATGAGCGATATAAATGCGAAATATCCGCCTGATATCGCAACGCCGCTGGCAAAGCACGCCAGGGCAAGCAGCACATACCTAATCAGCATCTCGGATCTCCTTCTTTCTCTCAGCGTCCGTTATCACAGTCTGGTTGACCTCCTGCTCATACTGCCGCATCTGCACCTGGAGCGGTGTAGGATCATCCGTGAATTTCTTCTTCACTCCGTGGTTGAAGAATATTATGATTCCTATGAACAGTCCCACTGAGTATGCTATTCCCGCCACCGGATATGCCTCCCTGGCTTTCCCGACAAATATATTCTCCATCACATCTAGCTGTCCAACCATGTTGACATCAGAATTGTACGACATGATGGAGAACCCGGCTCCGAAGAATGCTATGAAGCATATCATGAGAAATTTGAGAAACTGCTTTACCTTATCGCTGGTATCGTAAGTTCTGTAATACACCACCACATCCGCAGCGCCCAGCGGCTGTACTATGCAGTCACGAAAATTCTGCTGTATCACTTCCAGAATATACATAACTGATATAACCTGTTGTTCCCGGTTTCCGGTAAAACTCATCAGCTCAAGCTTCTCTATTCCGTACTTCAGATCAGGATTCCCACTGAATACAGTAGCCACATCCTTTATCTTAACTTTTTTCTTCTCTGCCAGACAGCTCTCTGACAATTTCAAATATACACAATCAGCCATACACATGTCCCCTGTTCTCTCTTTAAGAATAGTCTGTCCATGTGTATGGCTGTTATTACTCCAATTTATTCCATATTTCTCAGCTTTTCCAGAATCCGTTTTTCAAGCCTGCTCACCTGCACCTGGCTCATTCCAAGTCTCTCTCCTATCTGTGCCTGGGTTCTGTTGTCATAATACCTCATGACTATAAGCCTTCTCTCATTGTCAGACAGATGCTCAAGCATCTGATCCACATATAGTCTGTCAACTATCCGGTCTCCGTCCTCACCTCCCGTCGTCTGTTCCTGCAGCTCGTCCATACCTGACACCTCCGTTGCAGCCTCCATGGCCATCACCAGATCCTCCGGAGCGGCATCTATGGCCGCACATATCTCATCCACGGACGGCTCAGTTCCCCTGAGTTTTGCGATCTCATGTCTGTACTTTTCCGCCTTATAATAAATTGCTTTCAGGCTTCTGCTGACACGTACCATGCCATCATCCCTCAGAAACCGCCTTATTTCGCCCTGTATCAAAGGTAGTGCATAAGTTGATAACTGTACCTCATAGTCCAGGTCAAACCTGTCTATGGCCTTTATAAGACCTATCAGGCCTATCTGCACCAGATCTTCAAGTTCCTGGCCTCTGCCGACGTATCTCCTGGCCACACTCACCACAAGCGCAGTATTCGCAGTTACAAGTTCATCCCTGGCAGCCCTGTCTCCATCCTTTGCAAGTCTCAGCAAATGAAGATTGTCCGCCATCAATACATCTCCTGACTATTCCCTATGATCTTTTTCATCCTGACTGTGGTTCCCTCCCCCTTTACTGACTCCACATCAAGTTCATCCATGAAAGCCTCCATAAATGAAAATCCCATTCCTGAACGGCTCCCATCCGTCACAGTTGTGTACATGGGCTCCATGGCCTTCTCTATGTTCTCTATGCCACAGCCGTGATCTGTGACTGTTATGTATATAGTTCTGTCTTCTATGTATGATTCCAGTACTATACTCCCCCCATCAGCGCCATAGCCATGTATTATTGAATTGGTGACAGCCTCGGACACCGCGGTCTTTACATCCTCCACCTCACTCAGAGTGGGATTGGTCCTGGTCATCATCGCAGCAACCACCACCCTTGCCACAGCTTCATTCCTGGCATCACAGCCAAATTCCATGATCAATCTGTTCTTGTCCATAATCATCATTCTCTCCTTGTTATTATTGTCCCGACACCTCACCGGCAGGCTCCGGCTGCCCGCTGTCAAGTCTTGCTGCAATCCTGTATATTCCAGACATGAGAAGAAGCTTATCCATTCTTCCACTGACGTGTATCACACCTATGCTTCCTCCCCTGTCCCTGAGCTGCCTGAATCTTCTGGTTATCAGCCCTATCCCCGAGCTGTCCATGAATGTTGTCCTGCTGAAATCAAATATGGCATGTTTCACCATATCATCAGCGAACACGACGTCTGTGTCCTCAGTCATCCTCATGGCCGCATAATCATCAATCTCACTGGGCATATACACTATGATAGTGTCCCCCATTTTTTCATATATATTCATGACATACCCCCTTTTTACAAAAAAAGCACAAAGGAATGAGATCTTCAGTCTCTATCTTCCTTTGTGCTTTGTCTGTCATTATTTGATCTTATAGCCGCCGCATATTATATATACCGTTGCTGCCTACTGTCCATCGATGGCTTCTGTATCATATATCCCGGTATCATCATCTGCATAACCCGAATCAGTGGTATCAGATGTGTCATCCGGCGTATCATATGTTCCATCGGTTCCATCGGTGTATCCATCTGTCGTATCTGTTCCTGTATCTGCGCTGTTATCAGTCTGACCCACATACGAGTCCGTCTGAGCTGCGTCTGACTGCGTTCCATCTGACTGTGTTCCATCACTTACGGTTCCATCCTGCGTCTGGGATGCCGCCTGCTGTGCAGCCTTATCCTTGCCCGCCTGGATAGCCTCGCTGTCCGCGTGCTCACACGCATATGTGTAGTATACGGAATTCGGACAGTTCTCCACCAGCTGGTTGAACACCAGAGTGGCATTGTTCTCGTCTGAAAGTTTGAGATAACTCATGGCTTTGTAGTACAGAGCCACATCACTGTTCGGTGAATCCTGAAGCACCATGTTGAGGTCATCTATGGCTGATTCATACGCCATAGACTCATACTTGTATATCGCCGACTGCACCCTGTTCATATTGTCTTCAGACAGTACCTGCGATGCATAATCCCCATACTTTGATATCTGGGACTGCAGGCTCTTGGTCTCCGCTTCAGCATTCGTCAGCTTAGTATTCAGTGAATCTACCTGGGCCTGGAGCTCGGATATGGTCACATTCTTATCTGCGATCTCCTGGCTGAAGGTTATCTTCAGATCCCTCTCTGAATTGTCCGCCGCCTTATCTCTGTGCGGTATGATGAGTGTCCACATGGCTGCGAGCCCGAGCACGACTCCCGCTATGATATACGCTATCGAATATTTGTAGAAATTGATATCCTTGTATCTTCCGACAGGTATCGGATCTCCATCGAAATCCACCTCACTGTTGCCCGCTATCAGCTTCTTCTGGTCATCCACGAACAGTGAATCGACATCATAATCCTCCTGAGGATAATCCCTGAAGTTCATGATCTCCTCATCGGAATGTCCCATCTCGTTGAAATACCTGACTGCCACAGGATTGGTCCTGTCTATCCTTATGACTCTCTTGAGAGCCTTTCTTGCCTTGTCGTATCTTCCTTCATCTATGAACAGAAGCGCCAGCAGTAGTAATCCCTGGATGAACCTGGTGTTGTCCGACAGCACCTTTCTCAGCTGTATGAACGCAAGATCCTTGCTCCCCTGCTGGGCATATACAAGAGCCTGATTATACTTTCTGGTAACGTTGTTCACAGCTTCAAGTCTGTGTGGGTTGGATTTTATCTCCTTGATATATCTCTTTGCAACGTTCTTGCCATCGAAATAATTGACACTTACCACCCAGTGACTAAGGGCCTGCACTATCTCTCCAGTCTCGTAGTACACCAGTCCCAGAAGGTTCCGGGCATCTATATTCATCTTGTCATACTTGAGTGCCAGCCTGAGTGCCTCCTCGGCTCCTGACATATCTCTGACCCTCGCCTTATCCAAGCCTATATTATAATAATACTTGGATGAATTCAGAGCCTTATTCACATAATCCATCTTCAGACCGCATCTGGTACAATAGCCTGTTACCGCTATGGAACCTCCGCAGTGCTTACAATTAAGTACGTCTGCCATATCACTGTCTCCTATTTCTCAGCTTCCTTTGCCACTCTCATCATCTCCTGCATAACATCCATTATATCCTTGAGATCGTTGTTATATATGGCATCCTCTGCCTGATCAAGCTCCAGCGCAGGCTTGAATCTCTTTATCTCTTCATCAAAGTTGATCATGATCTTTCCTCCATCTCTTGACACCACCTACAAGATACAGCGAACCCACACAGTATATATTCACATCTGCTCTGTCCGCTCTGAGCTTAACTGCCATATCCATGGCATCCCCTATCACATCACACACCGTGACCGGAGCTGCTGCCACCTCTGAGAAAATCTCTGCAAGCCTGGCTGAATCCGCCCGCCTGCTGCTGTCCACGCTTGTGACTATGATATGCTCATACTCAATATTCTCTGCCAGCAGCCTTATCATGGAATCATATTCCTTATCCTTAACCGCCGCAAATACCAGTATCCTGTGGTCATCTCCATGAAGCGCCTTCATGGTATCTATATATGCATTTATCGCCTCGACATTATGTGCCCCGTCCACATATATGTGTGGAGCTATCTCTTCCATACGTCCTTCCCAGTAGAACTCAGGAAGTGCTTTTCTGACAACCTGCTCTATCTGTTCTCCCGGCACAGACCTGGAGCTCATAAGCGTGAAAAACGCCATAATTGCAAGGCTGACATTCTCCACCTGATACAGCGATGTCTTATGTATCTCCAAATCGCAATAACTATAATACCGATTATGCACTGAAAAATCAATGGTTTTGTTGCCCAAATGATTTATTATATAGTCCGCTTTTTCGACTGGAATAACGGCCGCTCCACAGTCTCTGGCAGTATCTTCTATAACCCTTGATGATTCCTCATCGCGGTGAAAATATATTACAGGAACCCCCGGTTTGATAATTCCTGCCTTCTCATAAGCGATCTTCTCTATGGTATCGCCAAGGTACTCCATATGATCCATGCCCACGGAGGTGATGATTGTAAGCTCCGGCATCAGGACATTTGTCGCATCGAGCCTTCCGCCCATTCCTGTCTCATACACCGCAAAATCACACTTCTGCTCTCTGAAATACACGGCTGCCATGGCAAACATCACCTCGAAGAACGACGGATGCTGCGAGAACTGCGCTTTAACAGCCTCAAATGACTGCACGAAGTCCTCATCGGATATGTTGACATTGTTCACCTGTATTCGCTCATTTATCGAAACCAGATGTGGTGATATGAACAGGCCAACCCTGTATCCCATATCCATGAGCATCTGTGCCAGAGCACGGCATGTACTGCCCTTGCCGTTGGTTCCCGCCACATGTATCGCGGGAACGGCCTTCTCCGGGTTCCCCAAACGGCACAAAAGACTGGAAAGGTTCTCCTTGCCAATCTTCTGCGCAAAAAGCGGAATACCCAATATATAATCTACAGTCTCTCTGTAATCCGCCACAATGATTCTCCTTATCTCAGACTATATTATCTATTGTCTACTTTCTCTGGGTAGAGGTCGTGGTTTGCCAGACGGTTCCAGGCAACCTCCTCCCACTTTGTTCCCGGTCTGCCGTAGTTACAGTATGGGTCTATGGAGATTCCTCCCCTCGGTGTGAACTTGCCCCACACCTCGATATACTTTGGATCCATCAGCTTGATGAGGTCCTTCATGATGATGTTCACGCAGTCCTCATGGAAGTCTCCGTGATTCCTGAAGCTGAACAGATACAGCTTCAGAGACTTGCTCTCGACCATCTTCTCCCCCGGCACATATGATATATACACAGTTGCGAAGTCAGGCTGTCCGGTGATCGGACAGAGGCTTGTGAACTCAGGACAGTTGAACTTGACAAAATAGTCGTTGTCCGGATGCTTGTTGTCGAATGTCTGAAGCAGCTCAGGTGCATAGTCCATGCTGTACTTTACGTCTTTATTTCCAAGGAGGGTAACTCCCTCCATCTCTTCTTTACTTCTTCCCATTATGATCTCCTGTATTACTTTTATAATTCATGCTTATTCTGCTATATGATCACGATGTATTACTGCTCCTGCAGTGCTTCTGCCACCGACTTGATGAGCAGCTTCACAGCCTCGTCACAGTGCTCCTTAGTAACGATAAGTGGAGGTGCAAGCCTTATGATGCTGTCTCTTACTGCTGTTATGAGAAGCTTGTTCTCAAGCGCTCTGTGCTTTACCTCAAATGCGATAGGCTTGTTGAACTCAACCCCTATCAGAAGTCCGCGTCCTCTGATCTCCTTTACACAAGGGAGTGCCTTGAGCTCCTCCATGAAGTATGCTCCCACTTCCTTTGCATTCTCATAGAGCTTATTATCAAGTATCTCATCTATCTCTGCAAGTGCTGCTGCACAGCACACAGGGTTGGCTGCATATGTTGATCCGTGGGCCCCAGGTGTAAATGCTGCTGCTATCTTGGCACTTGTGCACATCGCACCTATAGGCATACCGCCTCCTATGGCCTTCGCCATGGATACCATGTCCGGCTTTACTCCGTATGTCATATAAGACATAATGTCTCCGGTTCTTCCCCATCCGGTCTGAACCTCATCGAACATGAGCAGCATGTCCTTCTCGTCACAGAACTCACGAAGCCCCTTAAGAAATTCAGGGTCTGCAGGATATACACCACCCTCGCCCTGTACAGGCTCCACCATGATTCCTATGGTGTTTTCATCGCATTTGCTCTTGAAGTCCTCAAGGTTGTTATACTCTGCATATGTGAATCCTGGAAGAAGCGGGGCAAAGCCCTTGTGACACGCTGAATCAGGCTGTCCTGTTGCCGACAGTGCACCATACGTTCTTCCATGGAAGCTGTTCTTCGCTGTCACGATCTTATATCTGTCCGGTCCGTAGTTGTCCACACCATACTTTCTAGCCATCTTGATCATGGCCTCATTGGCCTCTGTTCCCGAGTTCTGGAACACGATCTTCTCCATGCCTATGGTGTCACACACCTTCTTTGCAAGGAGTATCATTGGAAGTGTATATGCATAGTTGGATGCATGTATTACATTTGCAGCCTGATCAGCTATGGCCTTTGCGACCTTCTTGTTGGCATTTCCTGCACTGCTTACTGCTATTCCTGCGAAGAAGTCAAGGTATCTGTCGCCGTTATCAGCGTACACATACATTCCATCACCCTTCTCCTCTATGAATTCCCATCTTCTGGACTGTTCTGCCAGATATGTATCTACTATCTCTAAAAGTTCTTCCCTTGTATAACCTGATTCACTAACCTTCATCATTCTCTCCTTCGACATTTGTCCTAGTTTAGGTAATTGAGTAACATGCAGCGGTACTAAGATGCCGCTAACGCGCCATCTAAGGACCGGCGGTTTCGTATTCCCCTGATTTGGTATACTAAACATCTTATTCTCAATATAAAACTACCAGTTTTGTAATTACCAAAACTAATATATATCTTTATTATTTTTGTATACGTTCCGCATACATTATATACACAAAGCCCGCCACTGGCAAGCGTTCATATATTATATCATGCCAGCTACCGGCTCCATGTGGGCATTCGCGTTATGACGGTTTGCGCAAGCGCACCCGTCGCAACGCTCATTATATCATGTCGCCTACCGGCTCCATGTGGGCATTCGCATTATGACGGTTTGCGCAAGCGCAACCGTCGCAATGCTCATTATATCATAAAAAAACTGCGCCGAAGCACAGTCTTTTTATATTTATGCATTTATTCTGTATTATCTTGCAAACTGGGAATTGTACAGATTCGTGTAGAAGCCGCCCTTCGCAAGCAGTGTCTCGTGATTTCCCTGTTCGATGATGTGTCCGTCCTTCATGACGAGGATGACATCCGACTCCTTGATTGTTGACAGTCTGTGTGCAACCACGAAGCTTGTTCTGCCCTTCATCATCTTGGCAAATGCTCTCTGTATCCTTATCTCAGTTCTTGTATCTATGGA
>CAKQIY010000031.1 GCA_934247115.1 uncultured Coprococcus sp. | reverse complement strand
ATACATTCTGAACCATCACCTTATCATTATGCTGACATTACGCCTCAGACACATAATCCGATACGACAGCAGGGCAAGACCACCTTATCATTGTGCTGACACTACGCCTCAATCTGTCCCAGTATATAAGGATCCTTGATCTTATTATCCTCCGCAAAGAACAGTATCTTCGTGAGCACCTCCGATGTCTTCGGATCATCATCCACAAATGGCAGGAATATTCTGCCTCGCCTCTGCGAATGCACAGGAAGTACATTTATCATAGGACCTGCCTCCTGATGAACAACTCCACTTCCAAGGTGGACTGTGTAATTGGCACGCTTGCCCTCTATCACTGCATGGTTCTTTGTAAATGTAACATTTGTCAGTCTGAAAAGTGGCATGGTGAATTCTGCTATCGCCTTTCGCATCTCAACAGTTGAGTGTGAAGTCTCAGGATCCACGCCTCCGGCATGTGCCACGGAAACCGCCATGTCCACATCCCTCATGACCTCGGAGAATATGATGTCCGGGATGTCCTTGATCCTCATCTCCTTGCCAGTCTTTCTATCAGAGAACACCACCCATTCGAGTGTCGGCGATTCTATATCTGCAGGTGAGAACCAGTCTGCAAGAGCGTAGATCTGCGCTACTATATTCTCCTTGTAGTACACCTTCTGAAGTCCATCCTCTATATCAGCTACCCAGTGTCTTGATTTCAGGCAGCCAAGTGTCTTCTTCGGCTGGATCTGATTGCCCGCGTATCTGAGTGAATGTTCCATATTCATTTCCTCTTCGGTCTTCACGTAGAGTTCTCTGAACACCTGCTTGAACGGCTGAACGATCTTGTTGTCAAATACATACTTCTGTATATCATGCCATTTGCCAACCATGTACATGTGGAATGGATGTGCTACTGTGAGTCTGGTGTCGTCTGACAGCTCTATGTGCCTTACAGTCTGAGCACAATTCTCTGATGGCTGTACAATATCGCCGTCAGTAGATTTCTGCCCACCCAATAGCTGATCAAATTCATCACCGATAGACGTTGCCACAAATGTATTGAATCCATCCTCAGCAGCAAATCCCAGCACAACATTCTTGCTATCATCAAGTTCATTTGCCCCTGACATAATACTGTCAGCCGTACTATCCAGCTCTGCCTTCACACCATCCGGCTCCGCCACCTTGAACACCAGCGCAGCCACCATGTCATGTATCACCGGATTCTCCAGCATGCCCTTGATCTCAGCCCAGGTATATTCCTCCTGGCTCTCCATCGCATCCTCAAGCATCGCCTTTGTACGCCTTGACTGCTCCGCCATCTGCTTCTTCGCATCCATCAGAGCCACCACGTATTCATCCTTCTTGATCTTTGCTGGAACGGACTTGAGCTGCTTGCCCTTCTTCTCACAGATGACAGCGCATTTGCCGCCGTCCTCCATCTCAAGCCATATTGTCACTTCGCCGACCTCATGAGGCTTGAAGTATTCCGCCATGTCCTGTGCCATAAGGCTTTCCATGCGCAGCGTGAGTCTAGTCACATCCTGATATCCCGCATTGATCGCCATATTCTGCATGGCGGTAGAAACTGCTGCCGCCTCGCTGGCTCTCCTCTGTGCGCCAAACTGCCTGCTCTCCTTCTTGAACTTCTGAAGGAACATGTATCTGTCCTTTATCTGCTCCTCATCCTCTATCGGCAAGATTCCCACCGCCATGAGCAGGTCCTTGTTTCTCTTCGCCTCGATCTCAGCTATCAGCTCGGGCTCATCGTATTTGCCAAGTGCCGCATCCGCATATTTTCTCGCTCTGGTGTGCTTTGCACCGTCTGAAATGTATTTCGCCGCCTTGTATATAAGCTGGAAACGCTTGTCACCCAATCTGTCATAGACTTCGGTAAACCACGTCCTGTCAAATGCGCCATCGTTCAGCTCATTCACCTCAAGCGGGGTAAATCTCGCTATCATAGCCTTTCTCTTGTCATCAAACGACTCGTTCATGTGCGCCATGAAATAATAGCATCCCGCAGTAAAACCATCCCAGCCAAGATACTCTCCAACTATATCTATCCATTCTGGAGAATACATAGCTGCCTCTATGAGACGTGCATCACTTATATCCGTACCCGCAAGATATGTCTTAAGTGTCTCCGCATTGTCATTTACATCAGGCACACACGCCTGAAGAAGATGCGACATACTGTTCTTCTTGCTGACCTTCTGACGATTATAGTAATAACCGGTATTGAAATACGTTGATCTCTCCAGAGTCTCCTTGCCGAGAGCCGCCAGTATCCTGACAAAATACTCCGCTCCATATACTCTTGTAAGTCCGTATATATGCTGGGAGAATTCCGTCTCCGTATCTCCTCTTGTGAGCTCTGCAGCAAGAACAAGCTCCGACATATCCGTATACAGCTTCTTCGCTATATCAAGCCGTGTGCTGTCCGTCTCGGAGAACTCCCCTTCCGGGCTGTGAAGGAGTATCACTCTCACACTTTTCAGCCTGTCATGCTCCGGGAATCCCCACTCATAACCTCTGGTCTGCACCTTCCTGTTGCGCTCCGTTATAAAACGCATCACATCAGATACACATTTGAGATTCCTGTTCAGCACATTTCCCTCAAATGCCATCTTGTACATATAATCTCTCGATATAATGCCCCTGCTATATGCGGCAATATAGTTCAGGAGACTTGGCACGGACATGACACTCCCCGTGTGTACCCAGTAATACGAATCTCTGTCATTTACAACATCTGAAGGTATATTAAAATTATGACACTTTGCAAGGGCATAGTTGTATGGGAACAAATGCCTGAAATCCTCTTCATTCTGCCTTGCCTTGTCAGAATTCTCTTTTACGTCCAATATATCGCTGTCACCATCGATCGCAAGCCACCTTGTTATTATCATGATCTGCTCATTTGTGAGCACACTTCTGTGATATACCTTTGAATCATCACCAGATATACTGCTGCCACCTTTATTCCCGCCAAATGTATATATGAGCTCATCACTTCTTCCAAGCAGATAGTCTGCTGCCACAACGGCAAGCCTCCTCTTATCACTATCCGTCACATATCTTCTATACAGGAATCCGATTACAGATCTGGCAATGGCAAGATAGCCAAATGTTGGCACTTCCTCTCTATATATATTTCCAAACATATCCAGAATAAAGCTCTCACAGTACTTCTTGAAATCCTTTTTGTCACTGTTATACCCATTCAGATACATATGAAGCTGCATGCACATATACGGAGTCTGTATATTTTTCTCATAGAATTCTATCCACAGTTCCTCACATGCCACCTTGTCACGGTTCCAATATACGATTCCACCCATTTCACCGAGCAAACCGATCTCTCCGTCAGCCATCTCGTACTCATAATTCTTATATTCATCCACAAATGCATCTAATTTTCTAAGAATATTTATTACTTCTGAATCAGATTCCTCAGCTTTCTTTTTAGGCAGGATCTTTGACTTCAGCTTTGCAAATGCACTCTCGCTCTTGGCAGTCTTGCACAGATCACCATTTGCAATCCCACTTTCAGGGAAATACTTTTTGTACAGCTCAAGGCACTCAGCCAGATAACTCTTGTCAAATACCGGCTCATAGTCCACATTTACATCATAGAGTCCATATCCCTCAGCTGCACCGGCCCGGTCTGCGCCGCTGTCCTTGATCTCTTTTATAAGTATTTCTTCTTTTGTGCTGACCTTAGTGCTGATATCGTCAAGACGGCACACACATTTCTTGAAGAGATCCTGCCTGTTCTCATCATTTTTAAGCTGGAGCAGCAGGTCAAGTCCCGCTGTTCTCTTCTCCTCCTTGGAATCTGCGAGGAGTCTTCCGATGAGATCGTCCATGTCATCACCATCAAGCTTATATAATATAGACAGTACAGTCTCCCTTATGTCTGACTTCTTGTACTTGAGCATATTCTCAAGCTGTACATAATTCTCCAGCGAAAGCTTCATATCCTTAACGATCATCGCCGCCTTGTTTCTGGTATATGTCTCCTTGTCGGCAACCGCGTCCACCAGTATGGCACGCTGTCTGTCATTTGTCGGCTGCCTTACAAGTAGAAGCAGAAGCGCATCTCTGCTATACCTTGCGGAATCTATCTCAGGAACCATCTCCGCTATGTGCGTGATCTTGTCCTCGTCCCTTAGAGCGCTTGCACAGACCGCAAGTCTCATGATGATGGCGGATCTGTCCAGATATTCGGCATTCCATGGAAATACACACGGATCAAACTCAAGCCTCTTCTTCGGCATGCGCTCAAGTATACCCATAAGGATATCGTATATCTCCTGACATTCTTTCCTGCTGTCAAAATATTTGTCCACCTCGGCAAATGTCATTTTCTTAAGTTCATTGTTGTACGATCTGCCATCCTTATATATGAGACTATTCATATAAGGCTGGTAATCCGACATGAAGCTTGGCATGATGACCGCCATGGTGTCCATCTCGTCTGGGAATCTCTTGATAAATTCCTTTGCAACGCTGTGTGTGTACACCTTTCCCAAACTCATCGCCCTGATATATGTGCCAAACACCAGTCTCTGGTGTCTGCTGCCATCAAGCGCCAGCTTATTCATCACATGGCATGCCTCGTCCACATCAAAGAAGCCATAGCTCCACAGCGCAAGATAGATCTGCATGGCATCCTCGCCGGATAAAGCTTCACGCCTTGCATTTTCATCATTCAGATATGTATCTATAAGAAGCAGCTGCTTCTTCTGTATACGGTCAATCTTGCTCTCCTCGTCAGTCACAAGTCCTGTCCAAGTGGCTACAGCCCTCATGACAGACGAGAATCTCAGAAGATCATTCTCCTTTATCACATGGAACAGGGTCATAAATGCATCTGCCGTTCCATAATCCATATTCTCACAGATTGCCTGCCTGAGTCCCTCCTGAAGCTTTGCCGCAACGAGCAGCTTGCCTACAGCCTCATGGAGTCTTGTGTTGGAACTCATATATATTCCTCTGAGGATATTTGTCGTGAGCCTTGCCTGCGCACTCTCACCGAACATGATGTCCATGAGCACTTCCTCAAGCTCTGCATTTCCCCTGTCGAGCTCCGCCTGTATCCAATATTCAGATATTATTCTATATCCGTTGCTGCTGCCATCCCTGTAATAGCACAATATATCCTGCGGTAATTTCTCCTTGTAGAGAGATACTATGTCGCAGCCATATATCCCCATGGAGTGATATTCATTCATTATCCTGAAATATCTGTCAAGAAATGCCCCATACCTCTTTGTACGCATGGTTCTTCTGTAATAATACTGGCTTGTCTGCCACTTGATTATGCTGTCTATAGAAGTGTAGAAATCCTCCAGCAGATGATCCGGCACCCACCCCGGCAAATGCTTCAGCTCCTTCTTGAAAAACTCAGAAGGAATGTTCTTTTCATTCTCCAGAAATGTCTCAAGCCTCTTGCCGATCATCGACTCTGTTACATTCCCATTGTATTTCTCAATCTCATCAAGAAGCTTCTGCGCATCCGCACTGTAGCTCTTTCTGAGTTTGCTGGATTTCGCATCGAATGCCTCTCTCACTTCATTTGCAATCTTCTTCTGCTCCTCAAGCTCAAGTCTTGTCTTCTTGTCTTCTGCCATTGTAACCCCTTTCTTTATATCCTGTATGTTACAGATACTTCTAACCCCGTGCGTGTTCTACCACATCCTGCCCGCCAGCATTGTAAGGCGGATAAATGTGATTTCATCCCCTTCGTTAAACTTCTCTTCCCTGTCCAGCTCTGTTAATTCATCCATACCGCGGAACACTCTGAACAGTCCATCCTCAAATCCCTGAACAGCTGTCTCCACTGCCTCATCCACATCCGGTTTCTTCTCCCCATAGACGATTCCGAATGCTATCTTTCCTATATGCGACATGTCATCAATCTGCTCATCTGTAAGCACTGCATCACCGCGATCCATGCGGGATATGTACTGTGCCACGCAGATCTTTACTGTCTCTGTTATGAGTTCTCTAAGTGTGCCCGGTGTCTTTTCGTATTCAAACGGGACCTTGTGCACTGTGTCTTTCCGCTTGCCGAGCTGTTTTATGTTCATGTATAAAGTCATGTGATTCCCCCCCGAAAGTTATATTATATATGTATGTTTCCCCTAATGTTCAGAATGTGTAAAAATTGTACATATTGAAATGATGGTGTATGTTAAGCCACATTAGCACTTTCTTTGAACTTATATGGTCTAAGCGTTTTATAGAGTAAATAAAAATATATCTTTTCATGTATATTGATTATCGAACATATGTTTGTTATAATGTATTTGGTGCTACCCTATTCGGTAGGCGGTTAGCCTTCACCGCAGGAGTTTATAGCCTGTGTTTACATAGATAAATCCACTTGTGGAAATCTATATGGAGGTTTTGTGCTTATGCTTACAACGGAACTTTTTATAGCCATCATCAGCTTATGCATTACATGCTTTGCTCTTGGTTATGCCGTTGGCTCTAAGAGCAATGATAAGAAATAAGACAAAAAAGTAACCGCCCTGTCCTGACAAAACTCGGCGGTTACTTTTTTGTAATCATCATATCAGGGCTAACCGTCTATCGGTAGCACCTCTTTATACTTATATTAACATCCAACCGCTTTTATGTCAAATATATCGTTTTTATTATTTAAGTATAATCATAAACACTTATTTATCAAGCCATACGACAGTCAGACATACGTAGACGAGCTCACAAATACCGCCTTTCAGGATAAAAATTCGAACCGCCTCACCAACAGGAACAAGTCCTAATGCAATTGCTCCATTCTCTCCCTGAGCACGTCATCCTCAGTGTATGTACGCTTACCCAGAAGCTTGTCTCTCTTTGCGCCAAATGCCTTGTTGACACGACCAAGATTGAAACCAACCAGAAATGCAGCAATAACTGTACCAACACCCACGCTGCCAAGGCTGTGTATGCATATCAGACACGTTATCACTGATATGATGACCATCGAGCAGTCAAAACCAATCTTTACCTTGGAGAATTCAATTTTTGTCACATCTGAGACAGCCTGCATGACACCCTCTCCGGCAAGCGGAATAAGATCGGCCGGCAGATAGAAAAAGATTCCAACCGCTATGAATACAGTACTCACAAGCATAAGCACAATTCTCATCGCTATATTATCAGTGCTCGGCAGAAATGTAGCCAGGTAATTGCAGAATGTTGTAAAATATCCGAACACTATTCCCACAACAACCTGAAGCAGATTGATCGGCTTAAACCTCTTCCTGAGTATCAGAATCTGTATAAGCACAAGTACCGCATGGAATATGATGGTCTCCTTTCCCATCTCTATTCCCCATACACAGGTCATGGTATATGGTATGGAACTCACCGGCGACACACCAAGATTGGATTTTACCGACAGTGCAATTCCTATAGTCATAATAAACAGTCCAACGAAATACATTGGAATTCTTACCTTCATGTTCTTCATCTCTTACGTTTCTCTTTTCTGTTGTCTTTTTCGCTGCCCTTCATATTGTCGTACACCCTTACAAGAAGTGACTGCAATTCTTCCGTTTCTTCCTCGGTAAATCCCCTCAGTGCCACAGATTCAACTAAGTCAAACTTCTTATTGAGCATCTCCACATACTCTCTGCCCTTATCTGTCAGATACACATACAGGGACCTCCTGTCCCCTGCCTTTGTATTTCTCTGTATATAACCTTTATTCTCCATGCCACTCAACACAGCGGTTATCGATGCCGGCTCTATATGACACCCCGCTGCAATATCCTTCTGGCACGCCCCGTCATGATCCTTCAGATAGTCCAGCACCTTGGGCTGTCCCATGGTGAGCTCTGTATCCTTTATCTGACTCAGCAATGCCTTCTGCACCATGAAATGATCCGCCATCAGCAGATAATGTATGGATTTTGTATGTTCGTCCATATGGATTCTCCTCTCCAGATAGTTATAATTCTAATTATTAGAACGCTAACAATATTATACACATATTTTTACCCATGTCAAATCGAACTTCGGTCACCCCCATACGCACAAAAAAGATCCGGGATCATATGAACCACCCCGGATCTCCAATTATTCTTTATTTTATTGAGCCTTTATTTCTTTATGACTGCTTTCTTTGACACTCCTCTTTTCAGAAGGATTGTCTTATAGCTCTTAAGCTTCTTCGCCGGAACCTTGACGGTCATCTTGGCGTATGTCCCTGTAAATGCACTGGCTCCAACTGTTTTTCCCGTCATCTGAGTATTTTTTATAGTGACATACTTAAGATTCTTACATCCATAAAATGCCCTTGAGCCTATAGTCCTGACATTCTTGCCTATAACTACTTTCGTGAGCTTTGTGTTACCCTTGAATGCACCTGAACCTATAGCCGTAACCTTGAAAGTCTTACCTCCAAGTTTTATCGTATCCGGAACACTTACCGATGTCAGTCTCTTTATCGGTGCCACAAGAGTCACCGTTCCCTTGCCGTTCAGAGAAGGATTTGTAATCTTATACTTGTAATTTCCACAGGTATAGATTTTTCCCTTCTTTGTAACTATGTTGAAGTAGCGTACCACTCTTCCGCTATAGTTGCCGATTCCGCTTATTACAACCTTTGCTCTGCCAAAATTCTTGTTCAGTGAATATGTAACCCTGTAATTTTTACCGACAGCAAGCTTCGTCTTGCCATATACAACCTTTACAGAAGGCTTAACTGTTTTTCCTGTGTATATCACACTGGTAGCAACCGTCACCTTAGCCTTTGATACATCTCTCTTGGCTATAGTGAATGTAAGAGTAACTGTACCCTTGTACCTGTCTTTTCCTTTTACAACAGCCTTTGCTGTACCGGCATTCACATTGTTCTGATACGAAACTGTATAATCTGTATCCTTCACAAGTTCCACATCATTCAGCACTACACTGATCGATGGAGCTATCTTTCCACCTGTATATGTTGTCCTGTATGTACTGTTGCCTGTTGTTTTATATGTGATGGATGCAGCACTGCTTATATCAACTACGATCCATGTCCACTCAGCATGAAGGGTAATGTCACCATTCACAGTGCCATATATACCATCTGCTCCATATACATCTCCTGCATCATCCTTCCATGACAGACTGTATCCTTCCCTAAAAGTCTGATAATCTGTTCCATCTGACATGGTTATCTTAACCTTTGACAGATCCAGCGATGATCCCTTATTGACAGATGCCACATAGAGCTGGCTGCCCTTCTCATCGACAAATGTCACCTTTACCATAATCACACTGTCTCCATTGCTGTCGACAGGATCCTTGGAATATGTAGGTTCTCCTCCTATAGCTGCGTTTCCATCTACAATGATCGTTCCATCAGCCGACTTCACGCCAAATGAATTGCCGCCTGCACTTCCTGAAGCATCGGCAGTTATACTTCCTCCTACCAGTTTGATGGTGCTGTCCGCCGATATAACCGACTCATCCTCTGTAAGACCTGTGGATGTCGCTTCCATTGTGCCTCCGGTCATCTCAACATCTGATGCTGATATAGCTGATGAAACCGCATCTATCCTGTTGCTTCCTCCGGAAATCTTCACAGTTCCTCCGGCCGCGATTCCCTTGCCCTCTGACCTGATCTGTATACCTGATATCTCCAGATTTCCGCCAGCCTTTATTGCAGCAGAACCTGATTCTGATGATGAGATTCCTGCAGGAGAAGTCTTTCCGACAAGCTTCACATCTGCTGTATTGGCTTCATCCTTTATGCATGTAATTCCCTCATCTACTATATTGTTTCCGCATACATTGATCACAAAGGCACCGCCATTGCCAGGGCGAACAGTTATCTTCTTGATATTCGCGCCTGATATTGTCACTCCACTGGTATTTCCTGTATCAAATGCCACATCCTCACCAGTTCCTGTGATCGTGTAATCCTTATTCTGTGTAAATGAAGCTGATATGATTCCATCGTTCTGTGTAACCTTGACTGTCGAATTGCCATCAGAGTCCACAAGAGCACCCACATATCTGCTGTCGTTCAATTTTCCCGCATCTATCCTGTATGGATTGGACAATGGTGTAACCACATCAAGTGCCGTGCTCATTGCTCCGGCCTTTGTATTGGCAGTCTCCTTTATTCTTCCATATACATAGTATGTCGTATATTCACTTAAGCCTGCAAAACAATTATCAGACTGCCATGTAAGACTATCTGCATCAACATCCTTTACTGTTGATATAGCATATTCTACACCTGTATCCACACCTGATATCTGACCTGACACTGTAATCGTGTTGTATGTAACTGACTTCTTTGCCACTGTTACAGTTGACGCACTGCCCCCCTTTGCCACTGTCGCCTTGAGTGTTACGTTCGCTGAGCCATTTGCTGTTGATATAACCAGTGTATCACTGTAGATTCCGGCGTCAAGACCGTTTACCGGTTTCACCGACACTGTTGTTTTATTTCCTGCAGAAATCTGCCCTGACGGTGATGAAACGATCTGGAATGCCGTTCCATCCTTAAGCTTGGCCTTTACATCTGTAAGGGTTGTCTCCCCGGAGTTTGACAGTTCAATAGCTGCATGATTCGCATTTGTATAGCCATATACGAGGTCTGTCCATGCCTTGGCATCACTGCTGCATGACAGCTTTCCAGGAGTGAGTACCTTAACAACACACTCCGATTTTATTTCCGAGCCATCCTTAGCCGTAGCTGTGATAGTTGCCGTTCCGGCTGCGAGGGCTGTAATCTTGCCATTCTGTACGGATACCTTAGCCTTGTCTGAACTTGACCACACAAGGGATGTATCTTTTGCATCAGCAGGTGTTATCGTTGCCTTGATCTCATCACTGTCGCCCACATTAAGTGTAATGTATGTCTTGTCAAATGAGATTCCTGTAACCTTTACGGCTGGTGTCTCTGACGGAGTCTCTGTGTCTTTCTCAGACGTTGAACCCGTTGTTGAGCCAGTTGAGCCCGTCGATCCGGTTGAGCCGGTTGAAGGATCCTTCGTGTCGTCCTCTGTTGTCATGCCTCCACCTGATTCCCCGCTTATCGTCCTGAGCTCTGACGACACCTCGCTCTTTGGAACAACCTTCTGTACTGCCTTCTCCTCATCTGTTCCGCTGTTCTTCACATACAAATAAAGTCCGGCTGCTGCACCCACAAGGCTTGCATTATAATCCAGTGCAACCTCGTTCTGGTTATAGTCTTCTGAGCTATCTACATAGGATGTACTCGAACCCGCCGGTCCGCCAACCAATGCGCCGACAAGTACATGTGCCTGCTTTGTATATGCATTTCCAGTTACAGAACCCTGATATCCGCTTGAGGCTCTGTGATGAGGGTACTTTGATGAATACTTGTTGTAACCGACAACGAAACACTTTGAACCTGCATTGTTGCCAAGTATGTACTTCATCTGACCATTTGCCCATGATGAATAATCATTCTTTCCATATATAGTATCATACATGAGACCTGTCATCTGATGAGCGGTGTTATATCTTGCCGATCCCCAGCTGTCTATCAGGCAGAAGTTGTTATCTCCTGACTGCGTCTTGCTTGCTATAAGTCCTGACTGGTTCTCCACGAACACACTCTTCTTTGATGAGTTAGGACTATAAAGCAGAGCAGCCTGAGCCACATTATTCCAGCAAAGAGCCCAGTTTGGATTTGTTCTGTTACCATATACATTATTGTATTTTGTTGCATATGCTGATTTACCTGTAGCCTTGTACAGAAGAGCCGCCGCAAGGGCATAGTCATCTTCCCACGAATCTGAGTTATAGAAACCATATGCCGGACCCGAGCTGTTCTTCTTAGCCTTCGTATCCGCATATGTGAAAAGCTTCTCCGCATAGGAAAGTGCTTTCTTATCCTTGTAATTTATATAATATGCCGCAAGTGCCGCCGCTGTCTCTGAGACGATATCTGTACACGTATCCGAATCAGATGTAAATGTTGCCTGTCCACTTCTGGACGACTGCTTTTCCGGAGCTCCCCAGTATCCATGATCGACATTTCCATCACCGACCTGATAACAGAAAGCCTGAACCGAGCCATCACTTCCAAGGACTGTACATCGCACGAAATAATCAACGAATCTGTCCATGATCCTCTTGTAGTGTGCCTCTGTAGCAGTATCCGCAAATGCCTCAGCAAACTCCATGTGCGCTATTCCTAGAACTGTAGCCGAATATGCCTGTGGCAGACCAAACTTGGCATGATCTCCCGCATCATGGTATCCACCGCTGACATCCACAGTCTTTCCATTATATGTTGTTTTTGCATCCTCAGTATGGCAGTTTGATCTCCAGGAGAACTCACTCTTTGCAGATACATCACTTCCGCACATATTCGCATCATAAAGATACAGTGACTCCTGAAGAAGCTTTGCATAATTGTACTCAACATCTGTATTGATCTCGCCTGTGTTGTCCCCGGCTCCGCCAGATGATGACGAAAGTGAACCGATAAATGAGTCAAATGCACCTGACTGTGAGCTGTAGTACACCTTGACACCTGTTATAGACACACCGTTTGCTGTACCTGTGTAGCCAAGCTTTGAATAGCTCACGCTCGCACCGGCATTTACTGCACCTGACTTCTTGGATGTGTTTGGATATATGTACAGCTTTCCATCACTGAATACACCCTTGAGGGCTGACCAGCTGCTGTAATCCTTTACTGCAGTTACTGAACCATTCACATCAGCCACCGCTATCCAGTCTGCTATGTATGAATTGCTCTTGTTATTTATCGTTATCTCTGTCTCGTAGTAGCCGTCTCCCTTGGCTGTTCCATCTCCATCGGCAAGGCTTGCGGTTACGCTTGAACTTGTGTTTCCAATTGAATCAAGGTCCGCACTGCCTGATCCGCTGTCGCCTGAACCGCCAGATTCACCTGATGAACCACCAGATGTGCTCTTTGTTCCCGAGAGAACAGCTGACACGATCCTGAATTTGATCGTGCTGTTCTCCTTAAGATTGGCAACCTGTATTCCAAATGCCACCTTCTCCGTGCTGGTTGTGCTGATAGATGACAGATCAAGTACAGCATCAAACTGACCGCTCTTGGACAAATCTATCCACTTGTCATTATTCGACCAGGAAGATCCATATGATGCAAATGGCATAACTCCCGCATTCTGTCCACTTGCAGCGGTAAATGTGTCAACCGCATATGTGATCTTGAGCGTCTTGTATCCCGCATCCGCAATAGCCTTCATGGATGCCAGATCTGATGACGGCGAAAATCTGATCTCCGCCTTTCCATAATCACTCCATTCATCTGTTGCCGCAGTCACCGTCTTCCAGCCGGTGTCCGGTTTCAGATCCTTTGTGATAGTCTCCGCCTTAGCTGTGATCTCCGGCCAGGTTATACTGCCGATGATCATGCATAAAGCGAGAACGTACGCCAGGATCCTGCTCGCTGCTTTCTTTCTCATTTCCCTTTTCCTCCTTGTACTTCCTTTTTCCTCCAGAAAAAATTACCCTATTATTAAAAATATAGCACAGAAAACACCTTCATGCGAACAAATAATCCGTCATTATTTATCCGCATAATTACCAATGTTTTCTGTGCTATTTTACCAACACCTTGTTTCCAAGTATTCTCTTTGAATTCTCTATGTCATTCGCCATCTGACCTTTAAGCTCATCAAGGCTTCCGAATTTCTTCTCACCCCGGATCTTCTCTATAAGCTCCACCTTGATGATCTGTCCGTATATATCCCTGTCAAAGTCAAAGATATTAGTCTCTATAGTAATGTTTCCCTTGTCATTCACCGTAGGATTGTCACCTATATTGGTGATTCCCATGTAGACTCTGAAAGGATCCTCATGTACTGCATGCGATCCCCGGATGATCCTTATCCTTGAAGCATACACACCGGCCGGTGGATAAAGCTTGCGCTCCTCAGGAAGCATATTCGCCGTCGGTATTCCTATAGTCCTTCCCAGCTGCTTACCGGACACCACTTCACCGGTCATGCTGTACGGTCTGCCAAGCATCGGGATGACCGATCTCACATCTCCCTCGGAAATATTTTTTCTGATGACAGTTGAGCTGACCACCTCATCATTCTGTTCAAGCTTATCTATAACTATCACCTTGTATCCATACTCGTCCGCATAATCCTTCAGGGTATCCACATCGCCCTGCCTGTCCTTGCCAAATCTGTAATCGCTTCCAACCACGACATATCCGGCCCGAATCATGTCCACCAGAACATCTCTTATGAACGCCTTCGGCTCTGTGGCTGCAAATGCATCGTCAAACGGATACTCGACCAGGACGTCAACTCCGGTATCAGATACTACCTGTGCCTTCTCGTCAGATGTGTATATGGTCTTCATATTACTGACATCAAACACGTGATTTTCCCTCATGTCAAATGTGAACACGACACCCATATAGCCTTTTTTCTGCAGTTTGAGCACCTGTTCTATCAATAACATATGTCCCTGGTGTATGCCATCAAACTTTCCAAGGGCAACCGCTGTACGCTCTGTGCTATTTAGTTGTATCTTCTTTGTATCCTTTATATGAATCATAACTGTCTGTCCTTAATTACTCACCGGAAACATCTTGAACGGCACATACTGCCTCTTCTCATCGCTGTACTCATACAGTGCAGCAAATCTCCCATTCTCATCGTACACCTTGACATATGTGTCCATGTATATCTGATTTTCCACAAATGAATCCGCAGAGAGTTTATTGCCATTTGCAAGAAGCTTCGCACCCTTTGCTGATATATGGAGCTCTGGAATATCCGGCATAAGCTTGTCTGTTGTGAGCACATGCTGCATGAGTGTGCCGTCATCCCTGGCCTTCTCCACAGCATCAAGTGTCAGGCTTTCTTCTATGGTAAATCCCTTCACCTCGGTTCTGACAAGCTTCTCCATCACAGCACCGCAGCCAAGCTTTTCTCCTATATCCCTGCACAGGCTTCTGATGTATGTTCCTTTGGAACAGCTCACATCAAATGTCACTCTTGGGAGTTCCACAGACTGTATGTTTATGCTGTGTATAGTGACAGGTCTCGGCTCCCTCTCAATGACCTGTCCGGCTCTCGCCAGCTCATAGAGCTTCTTACCATTCACCTTGATGGCTGAATACATCGGTGGAATCTGCATATAGTCACCGACAAAACTCATCACCGCAGCCCTGACTGTCTTCTCATCAGGATATACATCTGTCACGTCTGTCATGACTCCTGTCACGTCTTCGGTGTCGCTGGTCTTTCCGAGAAGCATGGTACATGTGTATGTCTTGTTCTTCTCGGTAAGCAGGTCGCACATCTTCGTAGCACTTCCCAGACACACAAGAAGAACTCCCTCCGCCATGGGATCGAGAGTTCCGGTATGACCTATCTTTTTCTGTTTTAGTATACCACGGAGCTTTGCCACCACATCAAATGATGTGAAGCCCTGCTCCTTATATATATTGATAAATCCATCTATCATAACTGTTCTAAATCCAATCCAAACTCTTTTTCAGCAGTCCGCTATATCAGCACCGGTTCCAGATCACATCTTTTCTGCAATCTATCAGCCGAGCTGTTTTTCTATATCTGCCACGATCTCAGCTACGATTTTGTCCGGATCACCTGACATGTTGCAGCCTGCAGCCTTTACATGACCGCCGCCACCGTGGCTGCATGCGATCTCACTCACGTTCACGATATCATTTGCCCTGAGGGATATCTTGTAATTATCCTCACCAGCCTGATACATGAAAAAAGCAACCTCAGTACCTGATGTCAGTCTGAGCTGATCCACTATGCCATCCGTATCCATCTTGCTGGCACCAAATCTGTCAAAGTCCTCCTTTGTCAGAAGAGTGTGGGTTATCCTTCCGCCTGCAAACTGCTTCATATTGAGAAGAGCATAGCCCAGAAGCTTGTTCTGTATGAGCGTCTTCTTGTAGAAGGTCTCATCTATGACAAAGCTTGGTCTTGCCCCCTTCTCTATAAGGATTCCTGCTATAGTCATGGCTGCCCTTGTTGTATTGCTGTGCTTAAACACTCCCGTGTCGTGGACTATTCCGGTATACAGGCACTCTGCACACCGCTGATTGATCTTATCAGCGTCAAGGAGCTTGAATATAGCTTCCGCAGCGGAGCACGCATCACTTTCCACATAGCATACATCTCCAAAACCCTTATTGGACACATGATGATCTATACACAAGGTTCTCTTTGCTGTCTCATAATATCTGACAAATGGTGTGAATCTGTCCATATCTCCGCAGTCAAGCGACATAAACAGATCATATGTCTCATCATCCGACTCATGCTTCACCTTGTCCGCACCGCCCATGAACATAAACACATCGGAGAATTCCTGAAGATATACCTGAACCCTCTTGTCAGGGTAATTGCTTGTAATATAGTTGTACATTCCAAGTGTGGAACCTATACAGTCACCATCAGGATTGATATGTCCTGTTATGGCTATGCTGTCTGCGTTCTCTATCTCCCTTATAAGATCGTTCATGATATACCTCCTTTTTTATTCTCATATTTAATACCAGTCAGCCTCGAACATCAGCTCTTTATGAGCCGCATTTGGCAAGAATTGATTATGCACGTCAAGTTTTCATAGGAAACCTGACACACGCTCCTACTCTTCGGACTATTCTTCGATCTCTGTATTCTCTTCTGTTGTTCCATCAGCATCTCCGTGCTTTCCGAGAGCCTCATCTATCTTGTGTGACATGCTGACACCATACTCTATGGACTGATCCATGATAAATGTTATCTCCGGTGTATTGCGCAGATTTACAGAATGAGCAAGCTCTCTTCTGATATATCCCATTGCGCTGTTCAGCCCTGCAAATGTGGAATCAACAGCATCCTGGTCACCCAGGACACTGATATATGCCTTACAGAACTTGAGATCAGGTGTGACAACCACATCAACAACCGAAGTCATAGGTGATATTCTTGGATCCTTGATCTCACGGCTGATGATCCTGCTGAGTTCTCTCTGGACCTCACCGTTGATCCTGTTATTCTTTACACTGTTTTTTCTCATATCTATTACTACTTTCTAGGCACCTCTACCATCTCGTATGCCTCTATCTGATCTTCCTCTGCAACGTCCTGGAAGTTCTCGAATACCATACCACACTCAAAGCCGGACTTAACTTCCTTGACATCATCCTTGAATCTCTTGAGTGAAGCAAGCTTTCCTTCAAATATAAGATTGCCCTCTCTGGTGATCCTTACGCTGCAGTTTCTGTTGATTGTTCCGTCGAGAACATATGAACCGGCAATGACACCGATACCAGAAGCCTTGTATGTCTGTCTGATCTCTGCGTGTCCGATGACCTTCTCCTCATATATAGGATCAAGCATACCCTTCATTGCTGAATCAATATCCTCTATTGCATTGTAGATGACTCTGTACAGACGAACATCTACGCCCTCGCTGTCAGCCATATCCTTTGCTCTCGCATCCGGTCTGATGTTGAAACCGATTACGATGGCATTTGATGCTGATGCAAGAATTATATCTGACTCATTGATAGCACCTACACCTGCATGTATGCACTTGATAACGACCTCGTCATTTGAGAGCTTTAAGAGACTCTGCTTAACGGCCTCAACTGAACCCTGTACATCTGCCTTGATGATGATCTTGAGCTCCTTGAGGTTGCCGGCCTGGATCTGGCTGTACAGATCGTCAAGTGACATTCTCTGCTTTGTATCTGCAAGAAGCTTCTCCTTACCCTGTGAGATATATGTCTCCGATATGGTTCTTGCTTCCTTCTCATTGTCAACTGCCATGAATATCTCACCTGCATCAGGGACTGTGTTGAGACCCTGGATCTGTACAGGTGTTGATGGAAGAGCCTCTGTAACTCTCTCACCTCTTGAGTTGGTCATGGCACGTACCTTACCATGTGACGCTCCGACAGCGATGTAATCTCCAACATGGAGTGTTCCCTTCTGTACAAGCATTGTTGCAACAGGTCCACGTCCCTTGTCAAGCTCAGCCTCGATGACGATACCTCTTGCCTTTCTGTTAGGATTTGCCTTAAGTTCAAGCACATCCGCTGTGAGGAGGATCATCTCAAGGAGATTGTCGATACCTTCCTTAGTATGTGCAGATACAGGACAGAATATTGTTGAACCACCCCAATCCTCTGGGATAAGCTCATACTCTGTAAGCTCCTGCTTAACTCTCTCTATATTGGCACTTTCCTTATCGATCTTGTTGATCGCTACTATGATCTCGATTCCAGCAGCCTTTGCATGGTTGATAGCCTCGATAGTCTGTGGCATTACTCCATCATCGGCAGCTACAACAAGGATAGCGATATCTGTACTCTGTGCACCACGCATACGCATTGCTGTGAACGCCTCATGTCCCGGAGTATCAAGGAATGTTATAGTCTGGCCATTTACATCGACAACTGATGCACCGATGGCCTGTGTGATTCCACCAGCCTCACCTGATGTTACCTTTGTCTGTCTGATGGCATCAAGAAGTGATGTCTTACCATGATCAACGTGACCCATAACGCAGACTACAGGAGGTCTTGAAACCATATCCTTCTCGTCCTCTTCATCCTCCTTAAGAAGCTCCTCGATCACATCAACTTTCTCCTCTTCCTCAGCTATGCAGTTGTACTCAAGTGCGATCTCTGAAGCCTCATCAAATGGAAGCTCTGAGTTCACATTGACCATCTTGCCAGCGAGGAACAGCTTCTTGATAAGTGCTGTTACAGGAGTCTTTACCGCATCAGCCAGCTCCTTGAGTGTTACAACCTCAGGAAGTGTGATGGTTCTGATTGCATCCGGATCCTCCTGTGGAGCCTGCTGCTTCTTCTGTGGCTTGTTCTTCACATTCTTGGCAAGTCTGCTGATATCAGCCTCAACCTCCTCAGGTGATCTTCTATTGCCTTTACGCGGCTTATTCTTATCTCTGTTGTAGTTATCTCTGTTCTGGCTCTTTAAATCTTTGCCTGGCATCTCCTTGGCATCGAAGTCCTTGCGGTCTCTCTTGAATGGTGCTCTCTTCTGAGCTGGACTATCATCCTCGTCATCCTTGCCAAATGGAATATTTACACGATTACTGAAACGGTTTCCACCATCTCTGTTAAAGCCTCTTCCGCCCTGATTTCTGTCGCCGCCGTCTCTGCCAAAGCGTCCGCCGCCCTGGTTTCTGTCGCCCTGGCCATCTCTGTTAAACCTTGGTCTGTCGCCCTGGCCATCTCTGTTAAATCTTGGTCTGTCACCCTGATTCCTGTCGCCCTGGCCATCTCTGTTAAACCTTGGTCTGTCGCCCTGGCCATCTCTGTTAAATCTTGGTCTGTCACCCTGATTCCTGTCGCCCTGATTTCTGTCGCCCTGATTTCTGTCGCCCTGGCCATCTCTGTTAAACCTTGGTCTGTCGCCCTGGCCATCTCTGCTGAATCTTGGTCTGTCACCCTGATTCCTGTCGCCCTGACCATCTCTGCTGAATCTTGGTCTGTCACCCTGGTTCCTGTCATTGCTGAATCTCGCTCTGTCTGTGCCGCCCTGTCTGTCATTGTTAAATCTAACTCTGTTACCATTGTTATTCATCTTGCCGCCGTTCCTGTCCTCCCTGGCAAATCTTACGTGATTACCAGAACCCTGTCTGGCTGCTGAATTATCATCCTTTGAAGTATTCTGCTTCTGCACATCTGACTTTGGTGCTGTAGCAGGCTTTGTGGTCTCAGCCTTTGGCTGCTCAGGCTTAGGTGCAGACTTTGGAGCCTCCTGCTTTGGTGCTGCAGGCTTCGCTGTCTCAGTCTTTGGCACCTCGGTCTTTGGTGCAGTCTTTGCTCCAAACTTGGCCTTGATTATTCCCACCATTGAGTCATCCAGATTGGACATATGACTCTTGATCTCTATTCCCTTTGCACCAAGGGTATCTATAATGTCTTTATTTGATATATTTAACTGCTTTGATAATTCGTGTACTCTGATTTTAGCCAAATGTTACACCTCCATGTTTTCATTTACATTCATGTACTTAATGATCTGATTCCCGAATCCCTCGTCAAGTATCGCTATGGATGTTCTCATCTCATTGCCGCTGTACCTGCCAAGTTCTTCCTTTGTTCCGTACTCATAATATGGAATCCCATAAAAATTACATTTCTGATCGAAAAGTTTCTTCGTATTGTCAGATGCATCCTTTGCAACAATAACCACGTATGCACTCTGACTTTTTACTGCTCTCTCTACTGAGAAATTGCCACTACAGAGCCTTCTTGCTCTTGCACATAAAGAAATCATCGAGTAGATCTTATTGTTCTTCAATGTCACGCAGCTCCTTGTCTAATTGTTCATACACCTCAGCAGGTATGCTCACCTTGAAAGACTTCTCCAGAGCCTTGCTGCCAACGGCCTTCTTAAGGCATTCCGGATTCTTACAGATATAAGCACCTCTTCCGTTGAGCCTGCCTGTTGCATCCACTGCGAACTCACCCTCATTGCTTCGGACGATCCTGATCAGCTGATTCTTCGGCATCATCTCGCGGCATCCAAGGCATTGCCTCAGAGGTATCTTTTTTGCCATCTCATCACTCCCTATTTCTTAACATGTGCCACCCATACGGGCATGTGACAACCAAGAGACATCAATGCAAATGATTACTCTTCGTCGTTTTTATCTACTGTTTCATCTATGTCAAATGAAGCAGCTTCGGCATCATTATCTTCGCTTACTTCATCATAATATTCCTCATCGCTGTAAGAATCGAAATCTTCATCATACTCATCCTCTGGCTGCTCATCAAAGTAACCCATCTCCTCGGCCTTTGAATGGCTCTTGATATCGATCTTGTAACCTGTCAGCTTTGCAGCAAGGCGGGCATTCTGTCCCTTCTTACCAATGGCAAGTGAAAGCTGTGTGTCAGGTACAACAACAAATGCGCTCTTCTCATCCAGATCTACAGATACATCCTCAACATCTGAAGGACTGAGGGCATTGTAGATAAACTCTGCTGGATTCTCACTCCAAGGAATGATATCTATCTTCTCGCCATTCAGGTCAGCAACAACAGCATTTACTCTGTCACCATTGATACCTACACATGCTCCAACTGCATCCACGTTCTCATCCTTTGACCATACAGCGATCTTTGATCTCGAACCTGCCTCTCTGCAGAAGCTCTTGATCTCAACTGTTCCATCCGCGATCTCTGTAACTTCCTTCTCAAAGAGTCTCTTTACAAGCTCTGGATGTGTTCTTGAAACAGTGATCCTAGGTCCTCTGTTGGTCTTCTTGACCTCTGTCACATACAGCTTGATCCTGTCGCCTCTCTCATACTTCTCGCCCTCTATCATCTCTGATGGCTTTAAGAGTGCCTCTGTCTTGTCATCAAGGCTTACATTCACGCTGTCTCCGACCTGTCTCTGAACGATTCCTGTAACAACATCCTTCTCCTTCATATGAAAATGATCATATATGGCAGCTCTCTCATTCTCATTGATGGCCTGAACGATGACATTTCTCGCACGCTGTGCTGCGATCCTTCCAAAGTTCTTGGTTGTGATCTCAACATTGACTGTATCTCCGATCTCGTATCTTCTGTTTATCATCTTGGCCTGTTCAAGGGATATCTGGCATGATGGATTCTCAACAGTCTCAACAACTTCCTTTGCAGCGTATACATGACACTCACCCGTCTCTCTGTCAAGTGAAACTGTTATGTTCTCGTCTGTATTGAAATCCTTCTTGCAGGCGGTCTTGAGCGATCTCTCTATAGCCTCAAGCAATACATCCTTGCTTATGTTTCTCTCCTTCTCCAGCTGGTTCAATGCTTCAATGATCTCTGACACCTTTTTATCCTCCTAATATATAAATGCTAATCGTATCATAGAAATATCTTTTCTTGATATAGTAATTTCTGTTTCATCCTCAAGCTCTATGGTAACCGTATCATCATCATATGCCTTGAGAACGCCCTCGAACTCCTTCGCTCCGTTCACCTTGGCAAATGTCTTGATCTCCACAACTTTACCTATGCTTCTCTTGAAATCCTTTTCCTTCTTCAGTGGTCTTGTCAGTCCCGGTGAGCTGACCTCAAGTATATAGGCATCTCCTATATAGTCATCCTGGTCAAGCAGGTCTCCAAGTGCTCTGTTCACTATCTCGCAATCACCTATCGTGATGCCACCCTCCTTGTCTGCATACACTCTGAGGTAATAATCACTGCCTTCCTTGACGTATTCCACATCAACCAGCTCCAGATTGTTCGCCTCGATGATTGGCATTACAAGTGCTTCTGTCTTTGCTTCAATATCCGCTCTCTTCGTAAATACGACCACCTTTCTGTAAAATATTATCCCCACAACAATTGAGAGTGGGCCAAGGCCCACTCTCATGCTGCATTCTATAACAATCTCAATTATTGTATCATAATTATCAGATAATTCAAGTACAAATATTCACAAATATATTGTTATTTGCCGGTTTTATAACACATTTTCCACAATAACGTGTTCCATCAGCCATTTCTTCTGGCTGCATCCTCACGATAATATTTATCAAGTACCTTGTTGGCCTTCTTATCATCAAGAACGCATTTGTTGGAAAGAGCAACCTTGACAAGCTCATCCAGAGCCTCTTCCCTGAGTGACGGATTCTTGATATTCACATTGGCTAGCTCAGTGTAAGCTCCCATCTTCCTTGTGAGCACTTCATACTCCTCTGGAAGCATCCTGTCTATCATGTTCCTGATCTGCTTGGATACAGCCTGGCTGTTACCGCCTGTTGTAACTCCGACAACGAGATCCCCGCGGACTATAACTCCCGGGAACAGAAAGCTGCTGAGTTCCTTGTTGTCAGCCACATTTACCATTATGCCTCTGTCATTACAATATGTACCGATCTTGGCATTGATCTCAGGGCGTCTTGTGGCAGCAACAACTATATCCGCATTCTGCAGTATATCAAGTGCCACATTGCTCTCATGAACATTGATTCCCTTTATCGCCTTTATATCATCGCACACCTTTGGCGCAATGACAGCTATCTTCGCTCCGAAATACAAAAGCGAATTGATCTTCCTAAGAGCTGCCTTACCTCCCCCTACAACTATAACTTTCTTGCCCTCAAGATTGATGTACATTGGAAAGTATGCCATATTTTATCTCCTCCGAATATTCTATAATTCTACACATATAATTACTTTGAAAGCCGCTCCGGCACTTTCACAGCAAATTATAAATGAGGAATTAGAAAATGGCAATTACAAATAACGTTGGTTCACTAAAAATTCAGATAACAAACAACAATTTCTTTCCTGTAAATGGCGCATCCGTGTACATAAGCCCTACGGGAATGCCCGATTCCGCCTCAGAGGAATTTGTTACAGATGAAAATGGGATTGTGATCGACGAAGAACTCCCTGCTCCCGATGTGGCCTACAGCCTGGAACCAGGTGATAACCAGCCATACTCAGAATACAACGTACTGGTGAATGCCCACGGCTACAATGAGCGTTTCATCTCCGGAGTCCAGATATTCTCCGGCGAAAAGGGAATACAGAATATAGAGCTGACGCCCTCTGACGGAAGCGACACCACTCCGACAGTTCTCGATGCGCACACTCTCTGGGAGCAGTATCCTCCCAAAATTGCAGAGGATATGATCAAACCTGTAAATCCGTCCGGAGGTATAGTCCTGAGCCGTGTCGTTGTCCCTGAAACCATAGTGGTACACGATGGTGCACCCACAGACCCCACAGCCAGAGATTACTATGTTCCATATAAAGACTATATAAAGAACGTTGCCTGCAATGAAATATATTCCACCTGGCCTGATGCAGCCATCCGGGCAAATGTACTGGCGATACAGTCATTTACCCTGAACAGAGTCTACACCGAATGGTACAGAGGAAAAGGATACGATTTTACGATAACCAGCAATACCGCATTCGACCAGAAGTGGGTGTACAACGCAACCATATTTGAAAATGTATCACAGATCGTAGATGAGATGTTCGCCAACTATCTCTCAAAACCAAACGTTACACAGCCTCTCTTTACCCAGTACTGCGACGGCAGGCGTGTATCATGTCCGGGCTGGATGACCCAGTGGGGTTCAAAATCCCTAGCTGACGACGGCTTGACCGCCATCCAGATTCTCAGATACTATTATGGGGATACAATATACATCAACACATCGGAGACCATATCCGGTATACCTTCATCATATCCAGGCTACGAGCTGACCATCGGTTCAAGCGGCAACAAGGTCTCCCAGCTCCAGAGACAGCTCGCCAGGATCTCACTCAACTATCCTGCCATCGGTACCGTAATCGTCGATGGTTTATATGGTCAGAACACCGCAGATGCCGTGAGAAAGTTCCAACAGATATTCAATCTTCCGGCTACAGGTGTCACAGACTATAAAACATGGTATAAAATTTCGCAGATATATGTGGGAGTTACCAAGATTGCGGAGAATGTGTAATACACTGGGGGTAAACACAAAAAAAGCTGAAATCTTAATGATTTCAGCTTTCAGCAGTTCGTAGGGGAATCGAACCCCTGTTTTCGCCGTGAGAGGGCGACGTCTTAGCCGCTTGACCAACGAACCATA
>CAKQIY010000030.1 GCA_934247115.1 uncultured Coprococcus sp. | reverse complement strand
ATATATCACAAGGAGGACCCGCGAAAGAGGGAGGATTGCTATGGATTATTTATCACATAATGTTGCTGTGAATCTGAATAGAATGAGGACCTCCAAAGGTATGAGTCTGGATGTGCTCTCTGAGCAGACGGGTGTCAGCAAGAGCATGCTGGCGCAGATTGAGAAGGGCACTGCTAATCCGTCTCTGGGTGTCATGGGCAAGATAGCCAGCGGCCTCAGAGTTGAGTTTCATGAACTTATTGATCCGCCACCCATGGAGGCTTGTCTTGTGAATCCAGAGGAGCTTGTTCCGATCAAGGAGGCAAAGGGACAATACAAGGTGTGGACGTGTTTTCCGTATGAGGACAGCCATGAGGTGGAGATATATCGTATAGACATTGAGCCGGGAGGCACATATGTCAGCGGCTCCCATGGTGAGAAGACAAGAGAATACCTGTCGGTTACAGAGGGTGTTCTGACTGTTGAGGCAGGTGATACAAAACAGAATGTTGGCAAGAACCAGATATACAGGTTCGAGACCGACAAGGTTCATGTGTACAGCAACGATGGAAATGAAAAGGTGAGCTGCATATGTGTATTCCTGGACTATCACTAACATGGAAACATGAGCGGTATTAAGTGTAAAATAATGTACATACAATGTAGTTGCAAAAGATTATCACTTGTTCAATATAATACACAAAATGTTCATTAAAATAATACTCTGAAGTGCATGGTAATACAAATAAAGCTAGATAATAAGCCAATCTTAAGAAAATTAAGAAAAGGTGTTGACATGTATTATATTGAGTGGTATTTTAAATGTGTCAAATATAAAGAACAAGAATTTAAGGCAAAGGAGCCTGGACGAATACTCGTCCACTGTCTCCTTTGCCTTTTTTGATGCTTGGGGACAAAAGCTATCCGGCACCATGATTCTTCTAAATTTTACAAATGTAGTGGAGGTAAGGATTATGAAATTAAAAGACACAGGATTAACATTTCAGGACATCAAGGACAAGGTAGACAAGTACATGATCGAGACATATGAGCGTTTCGATTTCCTCGCTGAGACAGCAAAGGATATGTACATATATGATGAGAACGGCAACGGATATCTTGATTTCTACGCCGGAATTGCAGTAAACAGCGCAGGTAACTGCAATGAGAAGGTTGTTGAGGCTGTCAAGGATCAGGTCGGTGACATCATGCACACATTCAACTATCCTTACACGATTCCACAGGCACTGCTTGCTGAGAAGGTTTGTACAACAATCGGAATGGATAAGATATTCTTCCAGAACTCAGGAACAGAGGCCAATGAGGCTATGATCAAGATGGCACGTAAGTATGGTATTGAGAAGTATGGTCCAAACCGTTACCATATCGTAACTGCAAAGCAGGGCTTCCACGGAAGAACATTCGGTGCCATGTCAGCAACAGGTCAGCCTGGAAATGGCTGTCAGGTAGGATTTGGTCCTATGACATACGGCTTCTCATATGCACCTTACAACGACCTTCAGGCATTCAAGGATGCATGTACAGAGAACACTATAGCGATCATGGTTGAGCCTGTACAGGGCGAGGGCGGTGTACATCCTGCAACAATGGAATTCATGAAGGGACTCAGAGAGTTCTGTGATGAGAACGATATGCTTCTCCTTATAGATGAGGTTCAGACAGGCTGGTGCAGAACAGGAAATATCATGTCATACATGAATTACGGAATCAAGCCGGATATCGTGTCCATGGCAAAGGCTCTCGGCGGCGGAATGCCAATTGGAGCTATATGTGCAACCGCTGAGGTAGCAAAGGCATTTACACCTGGTTCACATGGAACAACATTTGGTGGACATCCTGTATCATGTGCAGCAGCACTTGCTGAGGTAAATGAGCTGCTTGACAGAGATCTTGCAGGAAATGCAAAGAAGATGGGAGATTATTTCGCAGCAAAGCTTGAGAAGATCCCACATGTAAAGGAAGTAAGACATCAGGGTCTCCTGGTTGGTGTTGAGTTTGATGATACGATCGGCGGCGTGGATGTAAAGCATGGATGTCTTGACAGAAAGCTTCTGATCACAGCCATCGGAGCTCATATAATCCGTATGATCCCACCACTTATCGTGAACGAAGAGCAGTGTGATAAGGCTGTTGAGATCATCACAGATGCAGTGGCAGAATTAAGTAAATAGGGGAAGCGCGAAGCCCCTGGAAGGAGCGATGTAGATGAAACATTTTGTTGTGACCGTTGGATGTGAATACGGCAGCGGTGGAATAGAGATTGGCAAGATGGTGGCGAAATCTCTGGGAGTTGAGTATTACGACAGAGATCTGATAGATAAGGTCGTTGAGGAGATTGGCGTTGACAGAGATCTTGTCAAGAAGGCGGATCAGGGCGAGACAGTCAAGTATGAATTTGATACAAGCTTTGGACCGAGATATGCAAACCTTACAAACAGGGTTATTTATAAGCAGTTTGAGGTTATCAATAAATTTGCAGAGAAATCTTCCTGTATCATCATAGGACGGTGCAGCAATTATATACTCAGGGACAGAGATGACTGTCTGAATGTATTCATATATGCGCCTACAGAAAAGAGGATACAGTATGTCATGGAGAAGAAGGGCCTTGATCATGACAAGGCGGCTGAGCTTGTCAAGTACAACGATGGAATGCTCAGTTCCAGATATAACTACATGACAGGCGGAGATATGAGAGACTGCAGCATGCGAGACATGATGATAGACTCAAGTGTACTTGGCCTTGAGAAAACTGCAAAGTACATACTTCAGATGATAGATCTGAGATTTGAGGATTAGGCAAAAGAAATTGTGAATTAAGAGTTATATGCAATTCCAACTACATCGCGAATATAGGAAATGACAATGGCGTCAGATGAACACGGAAAGTGTGATTTCTGACGCCATTTTTTTAGCATTTTAACAAAACTGCGGATGGCGTGCTTGGATGTATTAGAAAGGATGATATTATGGCAGGAAAAAAATCAGAATTTGATAAAGTATTTTCTGCCTGGGACATACTGGTGATAGCCTTTGGAGCCATGATCGGCTGGGGCTGGGTAGTATCCTCAGGCGACTGGATCACGAGAGGTGGAGTAATAGGAGCGGCTATCGGATTTGCACTTGGCGGTGTGATGGTATTCTTCGTTGGACTCACTTATGCAGAGCTTACAGCAGCCATGCCTCAGTGCGGCGGCGAGCATGTGTTCAGCTATAAGGCTATGGGCCCTATAGGTTCTTACATATGTACATGGGCTATTGTACTTGGATATGTCAGTGTTGTTTGTTTCGAGGCGTGTGCACTTCCAACCATCATCACTTATATATATCCAAAGTTCCTTCAGGGATATCTGTACACGGTGGCAGGTTTTGATATCTATGCATCGTGGCTTGCGGTTGCAATAATAGTTGCGATATTTATAACATATATCAATATAAAGGGCGCGAAGACAGCAGCACTTCTGCAGACCATACTTACAGTTGTGATCGGCGGTGTTGGTATTCTCCTCATAGTTGCATCAGTTGTGACAGGAGATGCTTCAAACCTTGACGGACAGGTGTTCAACGGAGACTCCACAGGAGAGATATTTAAGACTATCCTCAGAGTTGCTGTTACCACACCATTCTTCTTCATTGGATTTGACGTAATCCCACAGGCTGCAGAGGAGATCAATGTACCTCTCAAGAAGATCGGTAAGATCATGATACTCTCAATTGTTCTTGCGGTTGCATTCTATGCACTTATCATCATAGGTGTAGGTTATGTCATGAATTCATCTGAGATAGTTGCATCCATGGATGGATCAGGTCTTGTTACAGCGGATGCCATGGCAAAGGCATTCAACAGCAGTATTATGTCGAAGGTTCTTATTGTAGGAGGTATGTGCGGTATCGTTACCAGCTGGAACTCATTCCTCATCGGAGGAAGCCGTGCGATGTACTCCATGGCAGAGTCATACATGATCCCGAAGACATTTGCAAAGCTTCACAAGAAGCACAAGACACCTGTAAATGCACTTTACCTCATCGGTTTCCTCTCAGTTCTTGCTCCCCTTGCAGGTCGTAAGATGCTGGTATGGATAGTTGACGCAGGTAACTTTGGATGCTGTCTTGCATATTGCATGGTATCCCTTTCATTCCTGATACTCAGGAAGAAGGCACCGGATATGAAGAGACCATATAAGGTTAAACATTATAAGATCGTTGGTGTGCTGGCAGTTCTCATGTCTGGTTTTATGGTTGTGATGTACATAGTTCCAAATTCAGGAAGTGCACTTGTATGGCAGGAATGGGCTATGGCAGGTGGCTGGTCACTTCTTGGTGTGGTATTCTTCATAATATGTAAGCTTAAATATAAAGAAAAATTCGCTTCACATGTCGATGTCCTCATTGATGATGAGATTGTAGATGAGGAAGAGAACAGAGAGGAAGAAGTCAAGGCAGCAATCGAGCTTGTTATGGCTGAGGAGGACGAGACAAAATTTGTCCAGCCTATTGCCTTCAACTACAATCTCCCTGTAAATATTGCATTTGGTACCGGAAAGGTTGCCCAGACCGGTGAACTCACTAAGCCGTATGGTAAGAAAGCGCTCATCGTCACAGGCCGCAGCAGTGCAAAGAAGTCAGGCTTGTATGACAAGGTAAATAACAGTCTGAAAGCAGCAGGTCTTGAGACTGCATTGTTTGATAAGGTTGCACAGAATCCGCTCACTACAACAGCGATGGAAGGTGCAGAATTTGCCAAGGCAAATGGCTGTGATGTGGTCGTTGCCATAGGTGGTGGAAGCATCATGGACTGCGCAAAGGCTATAGCGTTCCTGGCACTCAATGATGGAGATATCAACGATTACATATTCGGCAGAAAGGTCAGCGATACGGCACTTCCGCTTGTACTTATTCCTACAACCTGCGGAACAGGTTCAGAGGGAAATGGATTTGCGGTTCTCACCAATCCGGAAAATGGCGACAAGAAGTCACTCAGATGCAATGCCATCGTGGCAAAGGTATCCATCGTGGATCCGGACTGCATGAAGACTATGCCAAAGCATGTACTTGCAGCGGTTGGATTTGATGCACTGTGCCACTGTATGGAGGCATACACATCAAAGATCTCGCAGCCGTTTACAGATGCGCTTGCACTGTATGCGATCAATCTTATCGCCCACAATCTTGTGGATGTATATAAGGGCAGAGGAACCCAGGAGAGCTGGGAGAAGATAACACTGGCCAGCACCATAGGTGGTATGGTCATCAACACAGCTGGAGTTACACTAGCTCACGGAATGGAGCATCCGGCCAGCGGACTTAAGGATATAGTTCACGGCAAGGGACTTGCAGCTCTGACACCTGTTATCATCGAGGCATCCTACAAGGGAGATCACTTCAAGTTTGCGAAGATCGCCAGAATATTCGGTGGTATCACGGCGGATGATCTGGCACCGAAGATCAGAACTCTTCTGAAGAATCTTGATCTGGATGTCAAGCTTTCAGATCTCGGAATCGAGGAGAAGGATATTCCTTGGATGGCTGAGAACTGCATGAAGGTTTCAGCAGCCAGCATAGCAAACAACCCTGTGGTATTTACACAGGAGGAGATTGCAGAGATATACAAGAAGGCGATGTAGATTGATGTAGCTTGAACGAGTTTAAATATTGATATTAACAAGGGAGTCTGTTGATCATCTAAATAAAGATGACAATGGATTCCCTTTTGGCAGTACACCATAGTCTGCTTTAATGTGAATATTTTGTATACATTTACCAAAACAAGTTGTATAATTTGAATATGGCTGTACAAAGCGTTTTTTTGAGAGGAGAGATTTATATGAGAAAAACAACAACAAGAATGTTGGCACTTGTATTGTCAACAGTTATGACAGTGAGTGGCTTTGCTGGATTTGGTGGAGAAAGTAAGGCGTATGCGGCAGAGGCTGCTCAGACGGTAATTGCGGATTCTGATGAAGAAAATGCGACACCTGGGGATGCGACTCCAACAGATACTCGGATCGACGCCAGCAATTTCAGCGTGGCATTGAGTAATAAAACATTCACATATGATGGAAAAGTAAAAAATCCCGATGTGACAATTAAAGATACCGAAGGCAAATATCTGGATGCGTTTGATGATTATAATTTGGAGTATATTAATAATCAATATGTAGGAACGGCAACGGTGAAGATAACTTATAAGGGCAAGTATAAGGGATCGAGAACAATAAATTATAAAATAGTTAAGAAAAAAATCTCTAATATCAGCTTTAAACAGACGGCTGGCAGTATGAGTATAAGATGGTCAAAAATTTCAGGTGCAACAGGCTATTCTGTATTAAAATTAGTGAATGGAAAGTGGATCGAGTTCTACACAGGAAAAACGGCATCGACAACTATAAAAAATCTGAAGGCCAATACAGAATACAAATTCCGTATACAGGCCTATGTAGAAAAAAATGGGAAAAAAATAATACTAGCAGATGGTGAAGATAATAATTTTACTAATCCTCCGAAGGTTACAGGCGGAACTGGTGGAATTGTAGATAAAAGTAATAAAAATCTGGTGGTTTCTAATCGGGATACATCTGTAATATTAGGCTTTGATAAAATTTCTGGTATTGATGAATATATAATATACAAATACAATACAAAGACGCGTAAGTGGCAGGTATGCAACAATGCGTTTGAGTATACACCAAGTAAAAGTCAGAGAGAAAAAAACAAAGTGTATTATGAAGTGTGTGGGCTTGCTCCTGGTACTTCATATATGTTTAAAGTAGCCGCGCACAAGTTCAATTATATGACTCCGGTTAGAATAAAGGAATACTGGGGAGAAAAGTCGGATACAATAAAAAGCGCAACTGCACCAAAGGCACAGGTTGGGTGTGACAGATGTTACATTTATAAATATAGTGGCAATTGGGAAAAAGAGATAGGAATGACCTATAAGATAGAGTTGCGTGGTGTATCAAAGAATAAGGGATATTATATATCACTTGTCAAATATTCTGGAGGAAAAGCTAAGATTGTTAAGACAATAAAAACCAATAAGACTGTTTGTGAAATAACTCTTCCAAAGAATTATAGCAATGTATCATATGGAATACAGGCAAGACCTTATTGTGTATATGGTGGAAAGACATATGTTAGTTATACAGTTAGTGGAAGTACAATAACAACGAAGCTTGGTAAGCTTGCAGAAAAAGCGGACGATTATTATATTAGAATTCATAAAAGTAAAAGTGGCAAGATAAGTTCATATGAGGTAGTAAGTTCTAAGTTGAAAAAACAGGCATCAAATGTCTATGTAGCTGTAAAAACTACAACAAAATATTATGATACAAAATGGAGGTATAAAGGAAAAACAGTTTCATTGAGGGATAAATATTTTACTACGTATAGTTATAATTCTAAGAATAAGCTTGTTAGTTATACAAAAAATGTATATGCGAAAGATGGAAAAAGCTGTATAGGTATTAATGTATATAATTCCCAGGGCAAGATAATTAGACGTATAAGATTTTAACATAAAAAGATAGTGTCTTGCGACTTTGTATGAATTTGCTAGAAATATGAAATAGTGGATTAGGGCGCAGTAGTTATTTGCATAACACTGCGTTCTGCTACGCTCAAAACTGGTTACTGCACTTGAAATATTTTATATCTGTGGTATCTTATGGAGATGAAACAGTAAAAGGATATACAGAGGAAATAAGACATGCTAAGAAAGAAACATGAACTCAGACAGACATCTGAAACATTTTTGTTAAGTGCCATACTTGCACTGTCGGGAGGTTTTCAGGATGCGTATACATACAATGCCAGAGATGAAGTATTCTCAAATGCTCAGACAGGAAATGTAGTCCTCATGAGCCAGCATCTTATGATGGGAGATCTGAAGATTGCTCTGAGATACCTTTTTCCAATAATTGCATTTGCCTTGGGCGTTCTGGTGGCGGAGAGGATAAGCCACAGATATAAGAATGCATCCCGCATCCATTGGAGACAGATAGTTGTGCTGGTGGAGATCGTGATATTGTTTGCGGTTGGATTCATACCGGAGAGGTTCAATCTGCTCGCCACGATGCTTGTGTCATTTGCCTGCTCGATGCAGGTTCAGACCTTCAGAAAGGTGAATGGCTACGGATATGCCAGCACGATGTGTATAGGAAATCTCCGAAGCGGAACGGAAAGCTTGTCGGTATATCTCAGAGATAAAGAGCCGGGAGCACTCAGAAAGGCTATGCACTATTATGGAATAATCATCATATTCGCAATTGGCGCCGGGGCGGGCGGCGTGTGTACACTCCACCTTGGACTCAGGTCGATATGGATATCAAGTGCACTGCTTATGGTGGCGCATCTCATGATGTATAAGGAGAAGAGATAACACACTGTTTTTATATAAAGAGTAGATTGACGTTCAAAATGCCACAAAATTATCTATAAAAATCTAAAAATCGGCAGAAAGATACATTTTTCAAATATCTTGTATCTTTCTGCCGATTTTATGTAAAAAGGTGAAAATTTTATGCACTTAATAGTTGAGAAGCTACTAGCTTGCTACATCCTTTCCTCATACACAGCTTCGTTCGTGAACTCGATTCCAAGCTTCTTGAATGTGTTCATATCAACCGCTGACAGTATGGCAGATGTGTGGAGCTGGCATCCGGCGAGCTTTGGAAGCTGCTGCAGAGCAAGCCTGGCATTTGGATCTGATACTGCACACATGGACAGGGCGATGAGAACCTCGTCTGTGTGGAGTCTTGGATTCTTGCTGCCAAGGTACTGAGTCTTGAGCTTCTGTATAGGCTCGATAAATGTTCTTGAGATCAGGTGTGTCTTCTTGTCGATGCCGCCAAGGATCTTGATGGCATTCAGGAGAACTGCTGATGAAGGTCCGAGAAGGTCTGAGGTAGAACCTGTAACGATGGTTCCGTCTGACAGCTCAAGTGCTGCAGCGGCAGAACCAGTCTCCTCGGCAAGCTTGTTGGCAACAGGGACAACGGCGCGGTCATCCACGGTGATCTTGGCCTGCTTCATGATGAGCTCCTGTTTGTAGATCTCGTCCTTTGTTGCCTCGTCTCTGACAAATCTGTTAACTGACTGATAGTATCTTCTGATGATCTCCTGCTTTGATGCCTCCTGACAAGCCTCGTCGTCAACGATGCAGTTTCCAGCCATGTTGACACCCATATCTGTAGGGGACTTGTATGGGCAGTGTCCATATATTCCCTCGAACATAGCCGCAAGAACAGGATAGATCTCTATATCACGGTTGTAGTTGACTGTGGTCTCACCATATGCCTCCAGATGGAACGGATCGATCATGTTCACATCATTGAGATCGGCGGTTGCAGCCTCGTAAGCGAGGTTTACAGGATGCTTAAGAGGTATATTCCAGATAGGGAATGTCTCAAACTTTGCATATCCGGCCTTTACGCCGCGCTTGTTTTCGTGGTAGAGCTGGGAGAGGCATGTGGCCATCTTGCCGCTTCCAGGGCCAGGTGCTGTAACGATGACGAGAGGTCTTGTGGTCTCAACATAATCGTTCTTGCCGTAGCCTTCGTCGCTGACGATCTTCTCCACGTTGTTTGGGTATCCGTCGATTGAATAGTGGTGGTAAACCTTGATGCCTATTGCTTCAAGCTTCTTTTGGAACACATCTGCAGAAGACTGTCCTGCGTATCTGGTGATTACCACACTGCTCACATACAGTCCCTTTTCCTTATATACACCGATCAGTCTGATAACATCCTGATCGTAAGTGATGCCGAGGTCGTGCCTGATCTTGTTGCGCTCTATGTCGGCAGCATTGATGGAAATGATCATCTCAGCCTGATCTGCAAGCTGGAGGAGCATCTGAAGCTTACTGTCCGGTGCAAATCCTGGAAGGACTCTGGATGCGTGATAGTCGTCAAATAACTTTCCGCCAAATTCCAGATACAGCTTGTCGCCGAACTGTCCAATTCTTTCTCTGATATGCTCAGACTGCATGGACAGATATTTGTCATTGTCAAAGCCAATTTTTCTCATTTTGTGAATCTCCTTAAACTATAATTGAGCAGGCACATGAATTGCCTGCGTATCTCTTTATGAAATAATGTAATAAGAAATAATACTTAAAATTATAAAGCATTCTATAAGAGAATACCACACAGATGGGAGAAAAAACAGAGGAAAGTTAGGCAAATTTGTAAATGTAATAATGTAGTAAAATTTTTCTGTATTGTCATGTTTTGTATTGAAAATAATGGGCAGATTGGGTAGAGTAAGGATGTAAGGGTAATATTTACAAATGGTAGAACGTGGAAGAATTGTTGCCGGAAAGAACGCGGCATTTTTAGAAAAACAAGCCGGTCTTGCGTGGTCGTATTGACCGTATTGGAATTGAAGAATAACAGATAAAATTGCAGTGATAGGAGGTACAAATATGAGTGCAGATTACATCACAATGACCATACCAAAGCAGAAGAGGATAGCTCTTATAGCCCATGATGCGAAGAAGGAAGAACTCATCAAATGGTGCGAGGACAATAGGAACATATTGAGCCAGCATGAGCTGTGCGGAACGGGAACAACGGCCCGCATGATAACAGACAGGACAAACCTTCAGGTGAAGGGTTACAACAGTGGTCCGCTTGGAGGAGACCAGCAGATAGGTGCGAAGATTGTTGAGGGAAGGATAGATTTCGTGGTTTTCTTCTCGGATCCCCTGACCGCAGCTCCACACGATCCGGATGTGAAGGCTCTGCTCCGTATCGCTCAGGTGTACGACATACCGATGGCGAACAACAAAGCCACAGCGGACTTTATGATCCAGTCGAAGCTGATGGATGAGCCTTATGACCACAAGGTCATCAATTTCCAGAAGAATATCGACAACAGGGCGAATACTCTGGGAAAGTAATTATATAACGATAATGAATTTGAAGATCCACAGGATGTCTGGCAATGCCGGATGTCCTGTGGATCTTTTTTATGTCGATTTTGGATATGTTGGTTTTCTAGTTTATATGCATTAATTTATTGAGGTGTGTTCAGTGGACGTGATATACTTCTATAGAGTGATTTATAAGCGTGTTTCGAGGGCGAGGAGCGTTAAATTTACAAAAATGGGAGAATGAAAAGGAGAGAGGCTTATGAGAAAAATGAAACGATTTATGGTATTTGCGTTGTCGGCGGTTATGATGCTGACCACGGTGAATATGCCGATGGTGACTGCAAGGGCGCAGTCTGAGGATGTGGCAAGTATTGCAGAGGCAGAAAAGAAGGTAGAAAAAGTAGAGATTCAGCTGGACAAGGACACATTTGCTCCGAATGATCTCAGGGACGTTGCAGCAAATGTAAAGTTTAATGTATCATACGATGACGGAACAGATGGTTTTTTGCCATCTCTGAAGATAAACAGCAACGATGTACAGGATGAATTTCAGAATACATTCAGAATAAAAATAGACGATGGTGACTTCTGGTATTCTAACATGAAGGGACCTGGTGAGCATACGATATCGGTAACTGGCTCTGATGGAACTGTATATGGACAGACAAAGTTCAATTTTGGAAAAATCGATGCTTATGAGTATGATAAGTTAGATGCCGCCGGAACAGAGATAGATTCATATAAATATTATGAGTTTACTGTTGAACATATATCTAAAGTAAATTGGAGTGTTGAGGGTGTTGAAAATCAAGATAATGTAGTACGAGTATATAAAAATGAAGAGTATGCTACTGGTTCATATATAAGTATGGACAGAGGTGCTTCATTGTTTTACCCAGAACATACATATTATATGATGGCATCATTGGGTAAAAACAGCACAGGAGATGGTTTTGTTGACAAATACAAAGTATCTTTGGATATCGATGTTCAGAAGCTGACAGCGCAGAAAGAAGGAATTCATATAGTTCCCTCAGAAACTGGAGGAACTTATTGCTTTTCATTTTATCCGCCGAGTATGGGAAGTTATGAGTTTTGGCTTTTGGATTCAAACAAGAAAGAGATAATTGGAGATTTTGATTATTATTATTCGAATGTTACGGACATGGATGGAAATCATGTCAGCGGATGGAGCTGGACGGATTCACAGTCTGTTGTTAATCTTAAGGCGAATGTTCCATATGTTGTCAGTTTCACTAATCTTAACCCCGATAAAACTTACTATGTTCGAATTACGAAACTGATGGAGCCGGATAGTGTTGTCATAACACCGAGTAAGACTGATTTCGTAGTTGGAATGGAAGCTAATTATTTCAAAGATGCACATATTGAATTTACAGATATTTATGGAAAAAAGACTGTATTTGACGATCTTACAGGTTATAGTCTCCGTGATGATGCTTACAGGGACATATATATTTATTATTCTATGAATGGCGGCGATAGGAAATCACTGGATACAGCAAAGCCAATGGATACAGTAGGTGTTATGACAATTTCTTTGATGTATAATAACAAAGAGATTGGCAGCTTTGATCTGAATATAAAGCCATTTGTTCAGGTGGATATTCCTGAGGTTAAAAGCGGCGAAAATCCAAATGTGCCGTTGTATCGCTTGTATAAGTTTACATCGCCGGTTGAGGGTACGGTTGATATTACATCGGATGTCGAGGATATTTATTTTAAAATTTATAAATATGAAAATGGAAGTCTTGTAGAGTTGGAGGCTGATAGTAAACTGGAAGCAGGAAAAACATATTATTGCAAGGGTGTGCATCGTCAAGACTGGAAACCGTATGAAGCAAATATAAATCTCACATTTGACGGTAAAGTGAAGCTGATGGGTGTAAAGATCACAGGCTTCGACAAGACGCTGTATGATCTTGGCACAGCCATGCTGACAGATGACCGCCTGGATAAGATGAAGAGTGCTATCCGTTATAAGCTTGTATATAGTGATGGCAGTGAGGTGGATGACAGCAATGTCCCTGCCGATGCCGGTGTGTCAGTGAACCTTGAGAAGGACGAAAAGGGTGGACTTATAGCCAAGGTCAGCTGTGGTGATCTGAGCGATGAGCTGAAGATCCCATTTAAGGCTCCGTATGATGCTCCTGTTATTGCATTAAGCGGCAATAAGGCTCATCTAAGTATCACAGGTGAAGGTCAGCATGTTTACCAGTTTAAGGCTCCGGTGACAGGATATTATGGCATTGAGATGAGAATGACTGGCGGATACTATGGATGCTATAGCAGTTTCTACAGCAGTTCAGAGCTCGTGGATCAGCCGGATGTTGATATGAACCAGAGATTGGTTAAGGCTGGAGAAACTTATTATGCGTGTATATTTGCTCCGGGCAGGCTTACAAATGTAAACCTTGTGTGTACGCCGCAGTTGACGTGTGCGACTATCACAGCCGACGGATCTATTGCTGTTTCAAAGCAAGTCGGTACAGGTGACGATGCATATTATCAGATAGAAGAGGAGAAGATCGCAAAGATCAAGAGCGTGACTCTGTCAGCAACATCATACACATACGACACGAAGGCAAAGAAACCTGCAGTCACAGTCAAGGATTCAGCGGGCAAGGTGATCGCAGCATCAAATTACACAGTGACCTATACAAACAATACCAATGTGGGAACAGCCACTGCAAAGATCACGTTCAAGGGTAATTACGCAGGTACGGTAAAAAAGACATTTACCATCAAGAAGTTTGCGGCGCCAGCAGCGTCTAAGGTTACTAAGCTTGAGAACACTGCAAAGGGAATTATAGTAACGTGGACAACTTCGGCAAATGCCACCAGCTATGAGATATACAGAAGTGTGAACGGCGGCAGATTTGTCAAGGTAGACACACTATATATCAAGGGCACAAATAAACAGCGGACACTCGGATATGTTGATTTTAAAGCAAAGGCAAATGGTGGTAAGTATGGATATAAGATAATTGCAGTCAGAACACTCGGCAATGTAACGGTCAGATCGGCAGCAGGCGCGGCAAAGACTGCTTACTATGTATCTGTGCCATCGAATATCAAGCTTGTGAACAGCACAGCCAGAACCATTAAGGTCACATATGGCAGGAATGCAAAGGCCACGGGCTATGAGATAAGATATTCTCTTAAGAAAAATATGGCAGGAGCAAAGGTTGTAAAGACAAAAGGAACATCGGCAGCCATTGCCAAGCTGACAAAGAACAAGAGATACTACATAAGTGTGAGAAGCTATAAGACTGTGAATAAGGTTACTTATTATTCAGACTGGAGCATCTCAAAGAATATCGTAGTAAAGAAATAGTGTATTCATACGGATGTATTGCAGATTACCTGGATTATAATTCGGGTGTTATTTGCAATACATCCGTTTTGTATATATAATGGGTTGGATACGAGCTATATCTGACTGGTATAATATGATCAAAAGACACAGGGAGGACATACTTGAAAGCAGCGAAATGGGTCATGAGAGCGATAACGGCCATAGTGATATGTGCGGTTGCCGGTGTGATAGTTATGTCGGCGGTGCTTGGCAGGCAGGCGCGTGTGGCCATGAAAGAGGAAAAAAAGGCAAAGGCAAAAAGCTCATATGAAGAGAAAGAGCTAGTGATAACGGAACCGTTTGTCAACATAGATGTTCAGGCGGCTGATGACATGGATGTCAAACTTAAGGCATCTGAGGATGGAAGGTGCGTTGTGGACTATTTTGACTCAGATGAGGTCGTTCATTCTGTGTATGTTCAGGACGACACTCTGACGATCACCTGTGACGACCAGAGAACATTTGGCTCGGATCTTGGATTTGGCGATGATCCATATATAGTGATAAGCATTCCTGAGGCGAAGTATGGACGGATAACCCTGGTGTCTGATTCGGGGGATATATCATCCAGCGTGCAGTTGCTGTGTGATAAGCTGACGATAACAGAGGTTAGTGGGGATGTGTTCATATCGGGGGCCGGCGGTGCCCGGGCGGATATACAGGTGAAGTCGGGAGATGTGACTGTTGCCACGATGGAGATGGATCGTGTGTCCATCTCCGGGGAGAGCGGTGACTTTTCATTGATGAACATAGGCGCGAAGAATATAAACGTATCCTCGGGCAATGGGTTGCTGGAGGGATATGATGTGGTTGCTTCCAACACCATGACGCTGACCACTGACAGAGGTGACATTGCTATAGAGGGCGGTGAGGCGGCAACCATGTGGATCAGCACGGGCAAAGGTGATGTAGATATATCATTGCTGTCGGACAAATATATACTGGCGGATAGTAACAGTGGAGATATAAATCTTCCGGAATCGACTGTGAATTCATGGGAGAAATGCATCGTCAGAACAGACTCCGGCAGCATATCACTTAAATATGTAGACCAATAGCATCGGCAGACATAAAAGATATATAGCAAAGTATAGCAAGAGGTTAGGATAATGAAACTAAAGTTTGAGAATATAGATGGGTACAGGAATCAGGTGAAGAAACTGTTCGTTACAGCATTTCCACGGGAGGAACGGCCGCCTATGTGGATGCTGACAAGAAGGTGCCGGCAGGGGCTTGCGGAGTTCAGGGCAGTCGTTCATGGAGATAGATTTGTCGGGCTGATATATGTGATAGGCGACGAGCGCATCAAGACACTGATGTTCCTGGCGATAGCAGAGGATGCAAGAGGCGGAGGATATGGTTCAGAGATATTGAAGCGGGTGAGAGAGAATTATCCCGGTGTTAAGCTTTTTCTTAATATAGAACCTCTGGACAGAAATGCTCCGAATTATGAACAGCGGTGCCGCAGAAAGGCGTTCTATGAGCGTAACGGGCTTACATGTCTTGATTACCAGGTAAGGGAAGCTGGGGTGACATATGAGATGATGACCTATGGTGAATATGTCTCCAGAGCCGAATACGAGGAGGCGATGCAGGTTATGTATGGACGTCGGCTTTACAAACTGATAAAGAGGATGTAAGCTGTGGCACGGATAAACTGGAATATACAGAAAGGAGATTATAGATACTATGAGTAAGGTGAAGATCATAAATAAGAAGGATGAATATTCTATGGAGTACAATGTGGGAGATGTACTCAGTGTGGACAGTACATGGTATGGAGGAGTGACAGTCCTGGGAAAAACAGGAGTTCCTGTATCTCTGGATAAGGATGAATATGAGATGCTTCCCGATGAGGAAGAGAAGGCGCAGGTGCCAGTGTCAGGTGTAGAATGTGACAGGGAAAAAGACGTTCATGTTGAAGAAGGGCTCAGACCGGCTGGAAAGGGGCTTTCAACTGAGAAGTTTACCCACCTTGCAGATATAGAGACAGAGGTCAGGGGCGCAGTCAGGGATCTTTTGGCAGTTGCCGGACTTGAGCCGGGCGACGCACTGGTCATCGGATGCTCATCAAGTGAGGTGGCAAATATGAGAATAGGTTCGTTTTCGAGTGAGGAGATAGGCAGATGCATAGCGGACACGATACTTGGCGAGCTGGAAGGAACGGGAATATATATGGCGGCACAGTGCTGTGAGCATCTCAACAGGGCGGTCATAGTAGAGAAGGCATACGCAAAAGAGAATAGGATACCGATAGTGAATGTGGTTCCGCAGCTCAAGGCTGGAGGATCATTTGCCACGGCGGCATATGCAGACATGAAGGAGCCGGTTGCCATAGAGGCGATACAGGCACAGGCCGGCATAGACATAGGAGACACTCTTATAGGAATGCATCTTGCACCGGTTGCAGTTCCGGTCAGATCAGAGCACAGTATGGTTGGCGGTGCCCACGTGGTCATGGCGAGAACCCGGGCCAGATATATCGGTGGCGCCAGGGCATGTTACAGATAACATTTTATATACACCATATTTTTATGAGGAGGTACAGCGTGTACGACAATATTATATTTGACTTGTATGGAACACTTATAGATATACACACTGACGAAGAAGATATAGCTGTGTGGAAGCACATGTGTGAATTCTATGCCGGACATGGAGTAAAGTACAATCCTGCGGGGCTCAGATCCAGATATAAGAGACAGATCAGACGTGCAGAGCAGGCGATGGCGAAGAAGAGATACAAATTCCCTGAGATACAGATCCTTGATGTGTTTGAACAGCTCACGGTGAAGAAGGATCAGGATAAATATGATCTTGCAGATCTGACCGTGGCGGCTGCACAGGAATTCAGACAGGCATCGACGGAGTATATCAGGTTGTATGATGGAGTTACAGAGATGCTTGATGAACTGAAAAAGGCGGGAAAAAAGCTTTATGTTCTGTCCAATGCCCAGAGGGTGTTTACGCTGCCTGAGATCCAGGCGCTTGGGATAGAAGGATATTTTGAAGACATATCACTTTCGTCCGACTTTGGCGCGATGAAGCCGGATGCTGCGTTTTATCAACAGCTCCTGGAACGCAATCATCTGAATCCGAACAGATCTATCATGGTGGGCAATGATGCAATATGTGATATTATGGCGGCAAGACAGGCAGGACTTCATGCTTGCTATATACATTCCAATATCTCGCCGGTGGATGATGATGCAAGGGATATACGTGCGGATATAGTTCTGGATCATGTGGATGTGCCGGAACTTTGCAGAAGACTTCTGGAGGATCGGGCTGACAGGGCGTGATGCACAAAAGCTATATATTATAGTGATAAAGTAAAAAAAGAAACCATGAACGATAGAGGCCGTTCGTGGTTTCTTTTTTATGGATACAACAGAAAAGTGGATCGGTTATGAGAATAATTCTCCGTGCTTTTCGTAGTCTGTTATACGGGATATGGAGTTGTCATTATTTACAAATACAACCTTAGGAGTGTACTCCTTTGCCTCATCCGGAGTCATTGATGCGTAGCACATGAGTATAATGTGATCGCCTACCTGTACCTGACGCGCTGCTGCCCCGTTCAGACACATCACACCTGATCCCGGTTCGCCGGCTATGGTGTAGGTCTCAAAGCGGTTGCCATTCTCTATATCTACTATCTGTACAAGCTCGTACTCAAGAATCCCTGCGGCTTTCAAAAGCTCAGAATCCACGGTTATACTTCCGACGTAATTGAGTTCTGCCTGGGTAACTACAGCTCTGTGAATTTTGCTTTTTAACATTGTGATGTTCATAAGCTTTGCCTTTCTGTGCTGATATTATACTAATGATCGAAATTGTCCATTCATGTCGCAATTATAATATCATAAATCCGGGATAATGCAACAGTAAATAAAATCATTTCTTGATTATATGGGTGACATGTGCAAAAATAATTGCATATATGGGAATTGATGACATGTCAGGGAAAGGCGAGTAATGGGAAGTCAGAATTATTTGGGTATGGCATTTGAGAAGCTTGGACATATCATGCTGGATGATATGAGAATGAAAGCTTCGGATATATATAAATATGCGTTAAAGCGTCAGAAAAAGCAGGATTACAATCCACCTTCATATAATGAAGGAAAGATCAATATAAGATCTGTGTTTGAAAAAGGTGGAATGTGCTTCTATATAACCCCTAAGAATAAGACGGTGAAGGAGTACTTTGTATTTCTGCACGGGGGTGGGTTTATATCGCAGATAAGTCATGACGAGTGGCGGTTCGTGTTTGATACGGTAGAGCGCACTGGATATGGTGCGGTTGTGCCAATATATCCGCTTGCACCGGATCACACAGCTGAGGAGGCTGTTGATATGCTTGCTGGGGCGTATGAGAAGCTGTGTGAGAAGGAGGAGACAGACAGGATAGTTATCCTTGGCAATTCGGCAGGGGGCTGCCTGGCATTGTCGATGACTATACAGCTGTGGAAGAATGGCATCCGCCGTCCGGACAAGCTTATACTGTGTTCTCCTGTTCTGGATACTGAATTCAGTGACCGGAATCTAGAGCGGGAGATGAGTGACAGGCGCAGATTCGCATATGGATATTACTTCACTCCGGAAGTGAAGAGATTCCTGAGGCAATACTGGGTCAGGGGATCGGAGGGACACGTGGATATAACAAGTCCAATATATTCGGATCTTACGGATATATGTGATGAACTGGCCATATTCACAGTGGATGATGACATGCTGAACTGCTATGCAAGAAGATTGTATGACAATGTCAAGAGACTCAGCATGAGGGTGAATTTCTATCAGTATTACTCGGTGGTCCACGACTATTTTGAACATCCGTATATACCTGAATGTAAATCTATCATGAAGAAGATAGTGGACAGTATAAAGGGTAATGAAGATTTCGTACCGGCGGATATAGAGAATGATATATGGTGCAGATCCATGATGGCAGAGAGATATCCAAAGTTGTATGAGGATTCTGAATCAATAAGACTTGCAGACAAGATAGGCATAGAGCACAAGAACAGGAATGCACAATATACATTCTATGACAGAACAGTCATTATGGAGAGACTAGTTGCCATGGATAACCGGGTCAGGAATTTTATAGACAGATATGCAGATGGAATTGTGGTGAATGTTGGAAGCGAGCTGGATACCATGTTCACACGTGTGGACAATGGACGTATAAAGTGGTACAACGTGGATCTCCCTGAGAGGGTAGAGATCAGGAGAAAATATATGGAGACCAGGGACAGAGAGGTGAATATCGGAGACACCATACAGGACTGCAGATGGCTTGATCAGATAACCAAGCCGCAGGACACAGCGATCCTGTTTGTTCTATATGATATGATGAAGTATTTTGACAGGGATGGACTGAGACAGTTTCTGGATGCCATATGGAAGAAATTCCCTGGAGCAGAGGTGGTTTTCGATGCCAAGAATTCGGTGGCGAAGCACAAGTGGAATAGAAGCATATTCTCGGGGAGAAACAAGGGTTCCATGCTCAGACTCAGTATAGACAACTGTACAAGTCTCATATATGACTGGAATATAAAATACAAGATTTTATATGACGAGACTGTTCTCAAACAGGAGGATCTGGAGCGCATGCTGAGCCGTAAGGAAGCCAAAGGTTTCAGGCATGCCATGAAGAAGAAGTATGATAAGATCATACATTTGAGACTTGGAACGGAGCATTTCCTGGACAACATCTGATACCCGCAAAGGCGGTGTTAGGAAAATTAAGACGACAGATTGGACATATGCTGTTAGAATAGACATGGCACAGAGAATGTGCGGACATCGTAAGTGAGACTACAAAGGAAGAGAAGGTATTGATATGGACGCAGATCAGGTGAAAAAGTTTACCAGAAACTGGTGTATACTGGTTGGTGTTATTTGTCTGATAGCAGGACTTGTTATAGGAATATTCATAGGCCGGGCGTGGGGCTTTACAAGCTCCAAGGCATCGCCTGCTCTCAGTTACCAGTCGGGATTCACTATAGCAGATTCAGAGGTGACCCAGAGTATATATGATAATTACTGGAATTATATACCTACAGCATATATAAATGTAGGAGAGCTTGGACCGGATGCGCTTCTGTACAAGATAAGTGATAAAGTTGAGAGAAACGATCTGGATACGGAGAGATTCTACACTGGTGATGATGGATATATGCATTACAGTGATGACAATATAGATGACACCCTGGTTGGTGTGGATCTGTCCACATTCCAGGGGGATATAGACTGGGAGACTCTGTCGGAGAACAAGAATGTAGATTTTGTCATGCTCCGGGTGGGTTACAGAGGCTACACAGAGGGCGGACTGATGCTGGACTCAAGCTTTGAGACCAACAAGGAGGCTGCGATCAAATACAAGGTTCCAACGGGACTGTACTTCTTCACACAGGCGATCACCTATGAAGAGGGGGTACAGGAGGCTGAGTTTGTCCTGAAGCAGATTGGCAGGCTCAAGGTCAGATATCCTATAGTCATTGATTCGGAGCTTATCGGAGATTCTGAAGCAAGGGGGGACAATGCGACAAATGATCAGAGAACTGATGGAATAGTAGGATTCTGTGAGACGATTAAGGCTGCAGGTTATACACCTATGATATACGCAAGCCGTAATATGTTTGCACAGTGCCTTGATATGGACAGACTCGGTGATTACGAGCTGTGGCTTGCCCACTATGCAAATGTTCCGGATTTCCCATACAAGTATACAGGATGGCAGTACACTGAATCAGGATACGTGGATGGAATATATGGTGATGTTGATGTGAATCTGTGGTTTAAGAACTAGGCCACAGATTCATTTTCGTATATATGTGTTCTTGAACTGTCGTAAACTACATAATATATAGAAAAAACGGATTGCAGATATATGACAGCAAAGATAATGATAGATGCCGGACATGGCGGTTACGACAATGGTGCTTCTTATGAAGGAAGACTTGAGAAGAATGATAATCTCAATCTTGCTCTCGCGCTAGGAGACGAGCTGGAGCGCAGAGGTTATGATGTTGGGTATACAAGAACTACGGATGTATATGATTCACCAGTCAGAAAGGCCCAGAAGGGCAATGAGAGCGGAGCGGATTACTTCATATCGCTTCACAGGAATTCATCCCCGGAACCGAATGGCTACAACGGAGTGCAGACGCTGGTGTATGACAGGAGCGGAGTGAAGTATGAACTGGCGCAGAATATCAACAATGAGCTTGAGAAGCTGGGCTTCAGGAATATAAATGTAGACGAGAGGCCGGGACTTGCGGTGCTCAGAAGGACGCAGATGCCTGCAGTTCTGGTGGAGACAGGATTCATAAATAATGATTATGATAATTATCTGTATGATTACAACTTTGAAGCGATCGCGGCGGCCATAGCCGATGCTGTGGATGAGACTATAGGAGCATAAAAAATATAAAAATAACAGTTGACATTGCGATTGCAGTGTGTTACATTAAGCAACGATGAACTGCCGAAGACAGTAGGTGCCCACGGGCGTAAGATGTTATATCACCTACCGAGGAAAGATATCGTTAATTGATTTAACAATCTACTCTCAGGTCTTAGGGCTTTGAGAGTTTTTTTATATCTTGGAATGTGCAGTCATTAGTAAAATAAGGAGGCGCATTATGGCAAAGGTAGAGTTAAAGAAGCCAATAGTAGAAGAGATCAAGGCAAATCTTGAAGGCGCTGCTACTGCAGTAGTTGTAGACTATCGTGGTCTTACAGTTGAGCAGGATACACAGCTCCGTAAGAATCTGAGAGAAGCTGGTGTTGTATACAAGGTATACAAGAACACAATGGTCAACTTCGCTATCGAGGGAACAGAGTTCGAAGGCCTTAAGGGTTGTTTAGAGGGACCAACTGGTCTTGCAATCTGCAAGGATGACGCTACAGCAGCTGCAAGAGTTCTTGCAGACTTCGCAAAGAATGCCCCAGCTCTTGAGCTTAAGGGTGGTGTTGTAGAAGGAACATTCTACGATGCAGAGGGAATCCAGGTTATCGCAAAGATCCCTTCAAGAGAAGTGCTCATTTCCAAGTTCCTTGGAAGTATCCAGTCACCTATCGCAAACTTCGCTCGTGTTATCAAGCAGATCGCAGAGCAGAAGGAGGCTTAATATTAAGCCTGATAGAATATCTGATATGTATAACGGCGGTGCTGTTCATGCATGCTGTCAGATGTTCATATGTCTGTATTATGGACAAAGAGTATCCGCATGAGACGAGAATGATGTGTGGATGCATTACACAATAACAAATTATATTATATGGAGGAAAACATAATGACAACTCAGGAAATTATTGAAGTAATCAAAGGTTTATCAGTATTAGAGTTAAACGATTTAGTTAAGGCTTGTGAAGAGGAGTTCGGCGTATCAGCAGCTGCAGGTGTTGTAGTTGCAGCAGCAGGTGCTGACGGTGCAGCAGCAGCTGAGGAGAAGGATTCATTCAACGTAGAGCTTACAGAGGTTGGTCCTAACAAGGTTAAGGTTATCAAGGTTGTTCGTGAGCTTACAGGCTTAGGTCTTAAGGAAGCTAAGGACGCTGTAGATGGTGCTCCAAAGGTAATCAAGGAGGACGCTACTAAGGAAGAGGCTGAGGAGGCTAAGACAAAGCTCGAGGCTGAGGGAGCTAAGGTTACATTAAAGTAATTCGATCCTTATTTTACATCAGATTTTATTCGGCCTGGCGGTATGGTCACCATACAGCCGGGCCGGTTTTTCTATATATCTCATACGTTTATTTCTAAAAAAATCTAAAAAAATCCCGAAATATAGTTGACAAATATTGCATTTGCTGGTAGGATAGTAAACTGTCACTATTATGGCTTCGTGTGCGTACACATCAAGATATAGTGATATATGGCTTTAAAACACTTATTTAACTTAAGGTTAGTATTAAAAGCATAAAAATAAATTCCAAGGGGTGAATGTGTCGATGGAAAAGAACAGAATTAGTCCTGTCAAGTCTGGAAAAGGCTACAGAATGAGCTACGCAAAGCAGAAGGACGTACTGGAGATGCCTAACTTCATAGAGGTTCAGAAGAATTCATACAACTGGTTCTTAACTGATGGTCTTAAGGAAGCATTCAGAGATATTTCTCCAATCACTGATTATTCCGGTCAGTACAGTCTTGAGTTTGTAGATTTCCGGTTCTGTAAAGATGACTTGAAGTACAGTATCGAGGAATGCAAGGAGAGGGATGCAACATATGCAGCGCCGCTCAAGGTCAAGGTCAGACTCAGAGTCGGAGATGCTAAGGAGATGTCAGACCATGAGATATTCATGGGTGATCTTCCTCTCATGACAGAGACAGGTACATTCGTTATCAATGGTGCAGAGCGAGTTATAGTAAGCCAGTTAGTGCGTTCACCTGGTATTTACTATGATATAACACATGACAAGGTGGGAAAGAAGCTGTATGCATGTACAGTAATCCCTAACAGGGGAGCATGGCTGGAGTACGAGACTGATTCCAACGATGTTTTCTATGTGCGTGTAGATAGAACCAGAAAGGTGCCAGTTACTGTTCTTATCCGTGCCCTTGGTCTTGGAACAGATCAGGAGATCATAGATTTATTTGGCGAGGAGCCAAAGATTATGGAGAGCCTTAACAAGGATCCTGCAAAGTCATACTCAGAGGGTGTGGTTGAACTTTACAAGAAGATCAGACCAGACGAGCCTTCTGTAGTAGAGAATGCAGAGAGCCTTATTAATGCTATGTTTTTTGATGCGAGAAGATACGATCTTGCCAAGGTTGGACGTTACAAGTTCAACAAGAAGCTTGCGCTCAAGGCACGTATTGCAGGACATGTACTTGCAGAGGATGCCATAGACCCTAGCACAGGCGAGGTTATCGCTGAGGCTGGAACAACAGTATCAGAGGAGCTTGCAGATACAATCCAGGATGCAGCAGTTCCGTATGTAATGATTCAGACGGAGGAGAGAGACGTAAAGGTCCTTTCCAATATGATGGTCAACATTGCAAACTATGTTGATTTTGATCCTGCTGAGCTTGGAATAGTAGAGCGTGTATATTATCCGGTGCTTGAGGGACTTCTCGAGGAGTACGGAGATGACACAGAGAAGCTTAAGGCTGCAGTAGAGCGCGATATGTCCGACCTTGTGCCAAAGCACATCACAAAGGAAGATATATTTGCTTCTATTAATTATAACATTCACCTTGAATATGGTATTGGTAATGATGATGATATCGATCATCTGGGCAACAGACGTATCAGAGCGGTTGGAGAGCTTCTTCAGAACCAGTACAGAATCGGTCTTTCAAGACTTGAGAGAGTCGTAAGAGAGAGAATGACAACACAGGATGCTGAGACTATCACACCTCAGTCACTTATCAATATAAAGCCTGTTACAGCTGCGGTTAAGGAGTTCTTCGGAAGCTCACAGCTGTCACAGTTTATGGATCAGAATAACCCTCTGTCAGAGCTGACTCACAAGAGACGTCTTTCAGCTCTTGGTCCTGGTGGACTTTCACGAGACAGAGCTGGATTCGAGGTTCGAGATGTACACTATACCCATTATGGTAGAATGTGTCCTATCGAAACTCCTGAGGGTCCTAACATCGGACTTATCAATTCACTGGCTACATATGCGCGTATCAACGAGTATGGCTTTGTTGAGGCCCCATATAGAAAGCTGGATAAGACAGATCCTACAAATCCGATCGTTACTGATGAGGTTGTATATCTCACAGCGGATGAGGAGGACAGATACAGAGTAGTACAGGCGAATGAGCCTATAGATGAGAATGGACATTTTGTAAAGAACAATGTATCAGGCCGTTTTAGGGCTGATACAACTGAGTTCCCTAAGTCAAAGGTAGACCTCATGGATGTATCACCTAAGATGGTATTCTCAGTTGCGACATCAATGATACCATTCCTTCAGAACGATGATGCTAACCGTGCTCTCATGGGATCCAACATGCAGCGTCAGGCGGTTCCTCTTATGATGACAGAGTCGGCCGTAGTTGGAACTGGTATGGAGGCAAAGGCTGCTGTAGATTCAGGTGTCTGCGTTGTAGCTAAGAGAGATGGTGTTGTAGAGTACTCCAACAGTACAGAGATCTGCATAAGAGCAGATGAGGATGGTACAAAGGATGTATATCATATCATCAAATTTGCACGAAGCAACCAGGGTAACTGCATGAATCAGAGACCTATAGTATTCAAGGGTGACCATGTTGAGGCTGGAGAGGTTATCGCAGATGGTCCTTCAACATCAGGTGGTGAGATTGCACTTGGTAAGAACCCTCTGATCGGCTTCATGACATGGGAAGGTTACAACTACGAGGATGCGGTCCTTCTTAGCGAGAGACTTGTGCGTGATGATGTATACACATCGATCCATATAGAGAAGTATGAGTGTGAGGCCCGTGATACCAAGCTTGGTAAGGAAGAGATCACAAGAGATCTTGCAGGACTTTCAAATGATGTCCTCAAGGATCTTGATGAGAATGGTATCATCAGAATTGGAGCAGAGGTTCGTGCTGGTGATATTCTTGTTGGAAAGGTAACTCCAAAGGGAGAGACAGAGCTGACAGCAGAGGAGAGACTTCTCCGTGCGATCTTCGGCGAGAAGGCAAGAGAGGTAAGAGATACATCACTGAAGGTTCCACATGGAGCATTCGGTATTGTTATAGATGCAAAGGTATTTACACGTGCGGATGGCGATGACCTTCCTGCAGGCGTAGACAAGAAGGTTCGAGTATATATAGCACAGAAGAGAAAGATCCAGGTCGGAGACAAGATGGCTGGTCGTCATGGTAACAAGGGTGTAGTTTCACGAGTACTCCCTGTTGAGGATATGCCATTCCTGCCAAATGGACGTCCTCTTGATATCGTGCTTAACCCGCTGGGCGTTCCTTCACGAATGAATATCGGACAGGTCCTTGAGATCCATCTTGGACTTGCTTCACAGGTTCTTGGATTCAAGGTATCGACTCCTGTATTCAATGGTGCAACAGAGTTTGACATCATGGATACACTTGAGATGGCGAATGACTATGCTAATGGCACATGGGAAGACTTTGAAGCCAAGTACAAGGATACAGTAAAACCAGAGGTCATGGACTTCCTTTACAATAACAGAGACCACAGAGCGGAGTGGAAGGGTGTACCTATCAACAGAACCGGTAAGGTTCAGCTGCGTGATGGTAGAACAGGAGAGAACTTCGACGCACCTGTAACTATCGGTTACATGCACTATCTCAAGCTGCACCATCTGGTTGATGATAAGATTCATGCACGTTCAACAGGTCCTTACTCACTGGTAACACAGCAGCCACTGGGCGGTAAAGCTCAGTTCGGTGGACAGCGTTTCGGAGAGATGGAGGTTTGGGCTCTTGAGGCTTATGGTGCTTCATATACACTGCAGGAGATCCTGACAGTTAAGTCTGATGATGTTGTAGGACGTGTTAAGACATATGAGGCTATAATCAAGGGTGAGAACATACCTGCACCTGGTGTGCCTGAGTCATTCAAGGTACTTCTTAAGGAGTTCCAGGCTCTTGGACTTGATGTAAGAGTTGTAAGAGAGGAAGAAGACGAGGAAGGCAACAAGAAGATGGTTGAGGTCGACCTTAGCGAGAGCATGGAGGCTTATGATTATAACACAAGCATCAAGAGGCTTCTCAGCGACAGATCATCAGACAGAGACGATGATATGGATGAGGCTGATGCACCTGAGATTATCAGAGGCAATGATGTTGACGAGCTTCAGGCAAATGGTTTCTCGGAAGTGAATGAATCAGCTGACGACGAAGACATGGATGGCTTCGGAGACGCAGATTTCATGGATGATGGTGATGAAGAATAAGAAAGGAGCTTTGTAAGATGCCAGAATACAATGTAGACAATGCAGAACAGGAAAAGTCATTGAACTTT
>CAKQIY010000029.1 GCA_934247115.1 uncultured Coprococcus sp. | reverse complement strand
GAAGACATAGCAACAAAATACAACATCCCGGTAACGCTTCTATGCGATACGAACCATGTCCTCACATCTGACTACAGTGAGGTTATCGTGGTTGGTGCCGGAGCAGATGCGGTGGATTACAAGCTGATAAGCATTTGCCATAGAGGCGATATAGTTGTAACTCAGGATTACGGCGTGGCTGCGATGGCTCTTGGCAAAGGTGCATTTGCGATACACCAATCGGGAAAATGGTATACAAATGAGAATATCGATCAGATGCTTATGGAGAGGCATCTGAACAAGAAAGCGAGAAGGGCATCGAGCAGGAATCATATCAAAGGGCCGAGGAAGAGGACAGAAGAGGATGACCAGAGATTTGCGGAGTCTTTTGAGAAACTGCTGCGAAAGGCAAATAATCTGTAGATACATACGAAAGTGGATGGGGATTCGAACCCTCACCACACATGAACCGGAAGAGGTCAGATTTTAATGGATGATAAAAATACAAACAGAACAATAGAATACTACAACACACATGCTGACAGATATTCCGAGATAACCAGAAATGCAGACATGTCAGACATTTACAAGCGCTTTGAGGAACATCTCAAGCCAGGCAGCAGGATCCTCGATCTTGGCTGCGGCAGTGGCCGTGACAGCAAATATTTTCTGGACAAGGGATATAAGGTTGTGTCACTGGACGCATCTGAGGCGATGTGTAGGAAAACTCAGGAGCTGACGGGAAAAGCGGCTGTACATATGCACATTGAGGACATGAATTATGAGAATGAATTTGACGCTGTGTGGGCATGTGCCTCGATGCTCCATGTTGACAAGGGTGATATGATCAAGATCTTTGCGAAGGTTATGAAAGCGCTTAAGATTGGCGGTGTATTCTATGCTTCGTGGAAGTATGGAAAAGGTGAGCAGACGCGGAAGGATGGAAGAACATTTGCCAATTATACTGAGACTCGGGTCTGCGATATGGTGGATCGGGTTTCTGGAGCGGCCCTTGATGATGTATGGACGAGTCAGGATGTGAGACCTGACAGGACAGGTCAGGGGCATTTGTGGGTAAATGTTCTGGTGAAGAAGACCAAAGTAGTCATAACTGAGAATGAGTTCCTGAATATTTTCTGGAAGCAATACCAGATCATTGAGAAGGATGTCCGGATCAGTTCTGAGTATGTAGATATCCACAAGAGCAACTTCCCGACATTTTCAAGCAGATACATAAATATGTTCCTGAATATCTGCAGCAATATAGACTCTCTGATAGAGATATATTGCAAGATAGTCGAGGAGGATGATTACAGGAAGAAGTACAGCATACATGACAGGCTTACCCCTGTGCTTAGAAAATTCCCGGATATCCGGCTGGATGCGGTGAGGACGATAGATACTTTTGAGGATATTGAGCTGAAGCCGTTCAGTGCGTTTGTGGGTGACCGGATCGCAGATTGGTGGAATGACTATAATCTGGTAAAACATGCCAGAAGTGACAGGAATGAGAAGACTGGAATGTATAATTTCCAGCGGGCAAATCAGAAGAATGTGTTGACGGCGATGGCAGCGTATTTTATCGTGTGCAACCGTATATATGAGGAGATATGCGAGATCTCGGCAACACCGAAGAGGCTTCTCAAGTCAAAAATATTCCTGTATGTGAAGAATGGTGAGTAGATAAGGAAAGGTAATAGACCATGGTAAAACAGATAGTAAGAGACCAGATGTTTCTCAGCCAGAAGTCATCTCCGATGACGCCAATGGATGCGGGGATCATTGCAGATATGCAGGACACATTAGCGGCAAATCAGGCGAGGTGCGTCGGTATGGCTGGTAATATGATCGGATATAAGAAGAGGATAATCATCGTCAGTATGGGATTTGCCAATGTTGTCATGCTGAATCCGGTTCTTCTGTCAAAGTCGGGGGCTTACGAGACAGAGGAGGGATGTCTGTCTCTAGACGGCACGAGAAAGGTGACAAGGTACAGAGACATAGAAGTAGAGTTTCAGGATGCATCATTTAAGAAAAAGAAGATGAATTTCAATGGATATATAGCTCAGATAGTGCTCCATGAGATGGATCACCTTGAGGGGCGAATCATTTAGGAGAGTTTATGGAATCAAAAGATGGAACATGGATTATGTATGGCGTTTCAGAGGATGATCCGGAGTGTCTGCATACAGTGGACGAGCTTATAGAGTATATAGAAGAGGTGGGATTCCTGCCTCTTTTCCGCAATGAGATACCGGGATTTTCAGTGGAGGAGCGAACCACGGAGAAGTACTGGTGGAGTGAGGATGCACAGAGGGATCCTTGGATATGGCGTGAGATTATAGCCAGAAGAGGCGATATCGCATATGGCAAATTTTTTCACAACAAGGCGGGATTTATCTCAAAGAAATGGTTCCCGTATTTTGCAAATTACAGAAGAGCGGGATATGATTTCGATGCCAGATGGGATGATGAGCTTGCATCATTCAGACAGAAGAAGATCATGGATCTGTTCATGGATGACCGGATAGATGAGGAGAGCGATGTCGAATTTGCAGCAGAAAAACTGGAGAGCATGTATGATACAGAGCTGTTCTCATTTGATATCAAGAAGCTTGCCGGATTTGGTAAGGACGGTGAGAAGGGCTTTGAGGGTACGATGACGCAGCTTCAGATGCAGACCTACCTGTGTGCATGTGACTTCAGAAAGCGGGTGAACAAAAAGGGAGCGGAATACGGCTGGAATGTGGCTATGTATTCCATGCCTGAGAAAATGTGGGGATATGACCACGTGACGTCTGCATATGGTGAGAGCCCGGAGGAGTCGTGGGAGAGGATAGTGAAGCATATGGATGATATCTACCCGATTGCCACAGAGAAACAGATAAAGAAAGTCTTAAAGTAGAGACGATATACAGAAAACTCAAATCCAAAACTTTACATCAAAAGTTTACACATAACATTACATATATCTTTACATATGTGTTTACATATGTTATGTTTATATTCAAGTCAGGTTATAAAGAATAATATGATGCCTACTTGAAGAGGAGAAATGATGAACACAGTATATGATGTTATTATCGTGGGAACTGGCGCTGCAGGTTTGTTCTGTGCGTTGAATTTTCCAGAGACAAAAAAAGTCTGTATTATCACAAAAAGGCGGGCTGATGAGTCCGACTCTTTTTTGGCCCAGGGCGGCATATGTATGCTGCGGGGTGAGGAAGACTACGAAGATTATTTTGAAGACACTATGAGGGCCGGTCATTATGAGAACAATAAAAAGACAGTCGATCTGATGATCAGATCTTCTAATCTTGTTATCAGAGAATTGATAAGGCTTGGAGTTAGATTTGAGAGAGATGAGAGCGGAAAGCTTGCATTCACCAAGGAGGGAGCTCATAGCCAGCCAAGAATATTGTTTCATGAGGATATTACCGGCAAAGAGATAACATCCACTTTGCTGGAATGCGCAAAGAAGAAATCCAATATCGAGATATATGAGTATACAACTATGCTTGACATCATCTGCAATGACAATGCCTGTGGTGGCGTGGTTATAGCTGATGAGGCGAAGAACATAAGCATACTTAGATCCAACAACGTTGTATTGGCGTGTGGTGGAATCGGAGGTATATATAAGAACTCAACGAATTTTGCCCATATAACAGGTGATGCCATAGCAATTGCCTTAAAACATGGTGTAGAGGTAGAGAATCTGAATTATGTACAGATCCACCCGACGACACTGTTTAGCCGGAATAAGGGAAGAAGGTTTCTGATATCTGAATCTGTGAGAGGCGAAGGCGCATGGCTTCTTAACAAGGCGGGCGAAAGGTTTACAGATGAACTGCAGCCTCGTGATGTAGTCAGCCGCGCAATATGGAAACAGATGGAGATAGATGGAACGGAGCATGTGTGGGAAGATCTGAGACCGCTTGGAAGAGATGTGATCTTGCAGCATTTTCCACATATATACAAGCAGTGCAAGGATGAGGGATATGATGTGCTTGTTGAACCGATACCGGTTGTGCCGGCTCAGCATTACCACATGGGTGGAGTGAAGGCAGATCTTGCCGGAAGGACATCCATGGAAGGATTGTACGCGGTAGGAGAAGCCGGATGTAATGGAGTGCATGGCAGAAACAGACTGGCAAGCAATTCGTTACTTGAGTCGCTTGTATTTGCACAGAGGGCGGCAGATGATATCATGTTCAGCAGAGAGCACAGAGGCTGTGGAGAAGACAACATAGATCTGTCTGAATATGAAGATATAGATGGTTTGTTTAGAGAATATAAGAATATAGTTTTGACAGAAACGGAAAGAAGAGGCTGAGAATGAATCAGATAACAATGAAATTGAATGCGGACAAGCTTATAATGATGGCTTTACAGGAGGATATCACAAGTGAGGATGTATCCACAAATGCGGTGATGCCAAAGGCACAGAAAGGAAAAGTAGACCTGATATGCAAGCAGGATGGAATCATTGCAGGACTTGATGTATATGCAAGAGTATTTACACTCTTAGATGACAGCACTGAGGTTGAGTTCTTCTGCAAAGATGGCGATGAGGTGAAGGCTGGCCAGCTTATGGGAATTGTGACTGGTGATATCAGGGTTCTTCTCTCTGGAGAGAGGGTTGCGCTTAATTACCTGCAGCGTATGAGTGGTATAGCTACATATACCCATGAGGTTGCAGAACTTCTTAAAGGAAGCAAGACTACTCTGCTGGATACCAGAAAGACCACACCTAATTGCCGTATATTTGAGAAGTATGCAGTCAGAGTCGGCGGAGGCAGCAATCACAGATACAATTTGTCGGATGGAGTATTGCTTAAGGATAATCATATAGGCGCTGCGGGAAGTATAAGTAATGCCGTGAGAATGGCAAAGGAGTATGCACCATTTGTCCGCAAGATAGAGGTTGAAGTTGAGACACTGGATCAGGTAAAAGAGGCTGTTGAAGCGGGAGCTGATATCATTATGCTTGACAATATGACAACGGATCAGATGAGAGCTGCGATCGATTTGATCGATGGACGTGCGGAGACAGAATGTTCAGGCAATGTTACAAAAGAGAACATAGAGAGACTGATATTATTGGGAGTGGATTATATATCAAGCGGTGCGCTTACCCACAGCTCACCTATAATGGATATATCGATGAAAAATCTTCATGCGGAGGAATAAAGTGAAGGCAAAAGAGAGAAGGGAAAGGATACTTGACATTGTAAAGAATTCAGATGTCCCTGTTCCGGCAAATAGGCTTGCGTCAGAATTCGATGTCAGCAGACAAATAATAGTGCAGGATATTGCAGTGATCAGGGCGGCTGATGATGGCATAATTGCAACTAACAGGGGTTATATATACAAGAATGAATCAAAATGTCAGAGAGAGTTTAAAGTAAAACACGGTTATGATAGGACTGAGGAAGAACTCACGATCATAGTTGATTATGGCGGTGTTGTAAAGAATGTAAGTATAAGTCATACAGTGTACAATCGTGTTACTGCAAAGATGAATATTGCTTCCAGATACGACGTGGCAAAATTTATGAAAAAATTGGAAAACAGCCAGTCATCCCTGCTTGGAAATGCTACGAACGGATATCATTACCATCTGATAGAGGCTCCAAGTGAAGAGATCCTGGACAATATAGAGCAGAAGCTCGATGAGACAGGCTTCCTTGTTCCGTGGCAGGAGTGGGAGAAATAGTATAAAATGATTTGGAGAGAATAAAATGACGATAAAAGAGATACAGGAAGAGATAATCAGACTGAAGAAAGAGAAAGATTTCTGCATACTGGCACATGCTTATCAGGGACATGAGATTCTTGAAGTTGCAGATTATATGGGAGATTCATATGGACTTAGTGTGGAGGCGAGCAAGGATTCCCGCAAAAATATAATAATGTGTGGTGTGCGTTTTATGGCGGAGACATGTAAGATATTGTCCCCTGATAAGAATGTGTACCTGCCTAACCCTGAAGCCGGATGTCCGATGGCTGAACAGATGGACCTTGAAACGCTGAATGATATGAAGAAGAAGTATCCGGGATATGCGGTTGTCGCCTATATAAATACGACATCTGAATTGAAAACTGCCTGTGATGTATGTGTGACATCCTCATCTGCAGTGCAGATCTGCAGCAAGCTTGACAATGACAAGATTCTTTTTATTCCAGATCCGAATCTTGGAAACTATGTTCAAAAGCAGATGCCGGAAAAGGAATTTGTATTTTATAACGGCGGATGTCCTAGACATCTTGCGGTTACCGTAGATGATGCTTTGAAGGCAAAAGAGTTACATCCACATGCGGAACTTCTTGTCCATCCTGAGTGCAGGCCGGATGTAGTTGCAGAGGCTGATTATGTAGGTTCAACCACAGGAATTATGGCATATGCCAGAAAGTCAGAGAAAAAAGAGTTCATCATCGGTACAGAGCATAGTATTGTGGAGCATCTTCAGTATGAGTGCCCTGACAAAATGTTCTATCCAATATCTTCAAAGCTGATGTGCCATAATATGAAGCTTACTACACTGGTTGACATATTGAATGTATTAAAGGGCACAGGTGGCGAAGAGATAGTCCTTTCTGATGAGGTGATGGAGGGAGCTTCCCGTTGCATCAACAGAATGATCGCGCTTGGATAACGATTTGCGGATGCCAAGAAAAAGCATATAAACAAAGTTTTGTAATAAACATTTACTTTCAAGAATATAGCATACGACATTTTTGCATTTACATATAAAGCTAAAAAATATAACCTAAACACAGGGTGTAACAACGTAGACAATGTGTATGTCATCACAGATCATATGGTGGTGACAGGAAGGAGTTACTTATGTGGTTAGGTGTGGATTATTATCCAGAGCAGTGGGACATATCCTTGATCGATGAGGATATGGACAATATAGTAGAGCTTGGGTGCAATGTCATCCGTATAGCGGAATTTGCATGGCATATCATGGAAAAAACGGAGGGGCAGTATGACTTTTCGTTCTTTGATCATGTCATCAGCAAGGCAAAGGAGAAGGGGCTTCATGTTATACTTGGAACCCCGACAGCGACTATTCCGGCATGGCTGGCGAAGAAAGAGCCATCTATATTGTCTGAGTTTGAGAATGGACAGAAGAGAGTATTTGGCGGAAGACATGTGTATTGCTTCAATTCACCTGTTATGTACGAATATTCAGAGAAGATCATCAGAAAGATGGTGGAGCACTATAAGGACGAGCCTGCTGTCGTGGCATGGCAGATTGACAATGAGCTTGGACACGAGGGCAGTGATGTGTGTTATTGCAGTCAGTGTCAGAATGCTTTTCAGAAGTTTTTAAAGGACAAATTTGCAGGCGATATAGATAGATTAAACGAGACGTACGGAACAACATTCTGGTCACAGGAGTACAATGAGTTTGATGAGATACCGACTCCATCGGCTACCATCACGACACACAATCCTGCACTTCGTCTAGACTGGGAGAGATTCAGAAGCAAGTCTATAGTTGATTTTGCTGATTTCCAGATAAAGCTGATAAAGGAGATTGCACCGGATGCAGTCATCATACATGATTTCCCGGGCGGCGGTCTTGGAAAGCATGTGGATTACTCAAAGGTTGCAAAGAATCTTGATACAGTTGCATATAACAATTATCCGGTGTGGGGCGGACAGAAAGAACCTATAGCTCCACATGAGATCGCTTTCAGCCTGGATCATATGCGAGGCCTCAAGGGGCAGAACTTCTGGATAACCGAGGCAATCATGGGTGCACAGGGACATGACGTGACCGGATATTCACCGAGGCCGGATCAGGCAAAGATGTGGTCGTATCAGGGATTCGCCCATGGCTGTGATTCCATGATGTATTTCAGATATAGAGGTGCGACAAAGGGTGCCGAGCAGTTCTGCTATGGTGTGCTTGATGCGGACAATGTGAAGAGAAGAAAGTACTACGAGGTACAGAGTGCATTTAAGGATGTGGCAAAGTACAGTGATGAGCTGGAAAAGCCGGTTTGCAGCGATGTAGCGATCATGTATGATTACGACAGCCTGGCGGCATTCAGGATACAGAAACAGAGCATACTTCTTGATACCCAGAAGGAGATGGAGAAGTTCTACAAGGCATTCTATGATGTGAATATATCCGTGGATGTGATCCCTGAGGATGCGGATATATCAAAGTACAAGGTGCTCATACTTCCACAGATGATCATAGAGAAGCCTGAGTTTACTGAGAAGGTGCAGAGCTTCGTGAGAGCCGGCGGCACAGCCGTACTCACGTACAGGACGGCGGTTAAGGATGCTGACAACAATCTTTCATTTGGCAGGGTTATTCCGGTGGGCTACAGTGATTTTGCGGGAGTGTCGGTTGTCGAGACGGAGAGCCTCCAGGATGGACAGGAGTTTCCGGTGATCGGACATGGTGAATTCGCCGGACAGACAGGCGAAGGCGGTGTGTTCAGGGACATGATCGAGGTGAGTGACGCTGAGGTGCTCTATACATACGGAGATACATTCTATGATAAGTTTGCTGCGGTCACAAGAAAGTCTCAGGGAGATGGTATGGTATATTATGTTGCATGCAGTCTGGATGAGGCGACCATGAAGCTTGTTATGGTCAGGATCATGGAGGACAATTCCATACGTGGCGAGGTCACAGAGGATGGCGTGGAGGTCTGCTATAGAGGTGATGACTCATCAAAGATCCGCGTGGTTATGAATCATACTGGTGAGGAAAGACACTATGGCGATACGGTGCTTGCTCCTTACGAAAGTCGTATTGACAGAGTATGAATATTGAAGGTCTGATATTTGATTAATTATATAAAATACGGTTGCTTATTAGTTCATTAAGTGACCGTATTTTTTGTTTATGTGTTATAATGTAATGCAGATGCATAACATTTGTTTTTGAAAAATATAATTAGCCGGACTGGCTGGAGTACAGGAGGACATGATGGGTATTGTTGAATTAAAAAATGACAGAATTACTATCGGAGTAAATACTCACGGTGCAGAGCTTGTGAGTCTGAAGAGTAACGAGACGGATAGAGAGTATATGTGGTGCGGTGATGCTGAGTATTGGGGAAGAGTTTCTCCAGTGCTGTTTCCATTTGTCGGAAAGCTTGAGAAGCAGACATATAGACATGATGGAGTTACATATGAGGGTATTCCGCAGCATGGTTTTGCAAGGGACAGCGAGTTTGTGGTGGCAGAGCAGACAGAGGATACAGTGTGGTTTGAGCTGGTGAAGGATGAGAAGTGGCAGAAGAGCTATCCGTTTGATTTTACACTTCGTATCGGTTACAGACTTGAGGGCACAGGTGTTCATGTTATGTGGACAGTGGTCAACACAGGCGCTGGAAAGCTTCACTTCTCAATCGGCGCACATCCTGCATTTGCCTGCGATGGCGGCGTAAATGGGTATTCACTTGATATGCATACCGATAAGTCCGAGGTTGAATGTGGTCTGCTTACAGAAAGTGGTGTTCTTGGCAGCAGGACAGTTACCCATAGCCTCCCGGATGGTGTGTTGAAGCTTACCGATGAGATGTTTGACGAGGATGCTCTTATAATTGATGGAAAGGGCATAAATACCGTGACACTCAAGGACGTATCGGATAATCCGATTCTCCAGCTGAAATTTGACGTGCCACAGATCGGTATATGGTCGCCTGCCAAGAAGCATGCACCATTTGTCTGCATAGAGCCTTGGTTTGGCAGATGCGACAGAGAGGGCTATGATGGAAGTCTCGAAGACCGCGAGTACTCCAATAGCCTTGAGAGTGGACATTCATTCAACAAAGAGTACGTTATAGAAGTTTTATAATAAAAGTGCTAAAAATTCAGAATTGCATATAAAAGTAATTGAAAGTGCGGGAGTCTCTAAAACAGAGTCATCCCGCACTTTTTATATACCCCATTGGGGACGAAGGTATCTGATCCCTTGCCGTGGGGACGGAGGTTCCTGCCCCCCCTTGTCGAAGTGGAGATATAAAAAAATACTGCTTGACACACAATACTATGCGATGTATAGTATACCACGTAAGGAGGTATAGCGATGGATATACAATTGAAAAGAGGAATGCTTGACGTGTGTGTGCTTGCGGCCATCAAGGATGAGGATTCCTATGGATATCAGATCATCAAAGATATGAAGCCGTATGTGACGATATCAGAGTCCACACTCTATCCTATCCTCAGAAGACTTGAGGCGGGAGCGTTGCTCACGGTACATTCCGTGGAGCACAACGGAAGACTCAGAAAGTATTATCATATAACAGATGCCGGAAGAGCCAGGATAGAAGAGTTCAAGGAAGAGTGGAAGGAACTGGAATCCATATACAGATTTATTGTGAAGGAGGAAGTCAGAGATGAACAAACAGGAATATCTTGAGTCGATAAGAAGCAGGATCAGTGCGATGCCGGCCGATGATGTGAACAGGTTTATGGATTACTATAGCGAGATGATAGATGACCGCGTGGAGGAGGGCCTTTCCGAGGAGGAGGCTGTGGCGGATATGGGATCACCGGAGGCTGCAGTGGAGCAGATACTCGAAGAGATGCCGCTCACGAAGCTTGTGAAGGAGAAGATCAAGCCAAAGCATGAGCTCAAGGCATGGGAGGTCGTACTCATAGTACTTGGTTCTCCAGTGTGGATACCACTTCTTATTACAGCGGCGGTATTGCTGCTCACACTGTGGATAGTTGCATTTGCACTTCTTATTTCGTTCTACGCAGTGGTGCTCAGCTTTGTGGCAGCGGGTATAGGCGGACTGATATGTACCATACCGTTGTTCATAGCCAACAGTCCGTACACGGCAGTTCTCATGCTTGGCGCAGCACTTATAGGAATCGGTATAGCGATATTGTTTGTTGTATCGGTTAAGCCTGTTACGGTTGGTATATTTAGGGTATGCAAGGCCAGTGTGAATGGTATAAAAAGAATGTTTGTAAAGGAGAAATAAGCATGAGTAGAACAAAGAAAGCTGTTATAGCTGCATCGATCATGATCGTGGCTGGTATTATCACTGTGATCTCAGCTCTTGTTGTAAATGGATTCAGATGGCCAAATGTGACAGTGAATCTGGCCCACATGACATCGGAGCCGGTGAACTATGTAAAGAAGACTGTTGATATAAAAGAAAAATTCAGAGCCATTGATGTGAAGAGTGCATCGGATGTGGATGTTGCTGTGAAGAAGGCAGATGGAGATACAAGTTATGTGGAGTATTATGACTGTGAGAATCTGACGCATCATGTAGATATATCAGATGGTGTGCTCAGGATAACCGCAGACGACAGCAGAAACGCAGCGTTTAACGTTTCCATCGGTGTGTATACAGGAGCATGGCCGTCTGTGACAGTATATCTGGCTGGTACAGAGTATGATGATATGACGATCGTGACCAGCAGCGGTGACGTGGACATGGAATATTATCTTGCAATGGGCAATATCGATATAGAGACATCCAGTGGCGATGTGATTGTAAAGGGGGCAAATGCAGATGCTCTGACAGTGGCGACCAGCAGTGGTGATATACTCCTTGACAGTATATCCGCAAAGAATGCCAGAATATCGGCCAACAGCGGTGATGTGAGGATAGAGAATATGGTACTTACAGATAGTGTAGATCTGAAGACATCGAGTGGCGATATCGCATCTGGCAGTATAAAGGCAAAGCATATAAATTGTAGTGCATCAAGCGGTGATGTGATTATCAGAGACTGTGATGCTTCTGAGATCAATGTAGTGACAAACAGTGGCGATGTATCGATCGGCATTGGTTCAGACATGAAGTATGGATATACTACAAAGACGTCCAGTGGAGATGTGAATGTTCCGGACTCGGTTGAGGGGGCAGATGGAAAGTGTAATATCGAGACAAGCAGCGGCGACATTGATGTCACACAGTAAACTGTAACTGAATATATTTGAAAGTTGATATAAGGCAGGTTTTCATTATATGTGAAGACCTGTCTTGTCCTTTATGCGGGTAAGGTTAAAGTTAATTAATGAAATAAACGGAAATAAACTGTCGGTAAGGGCCTCTGCTTATTGTGGATTTCGGCTAAAAATGGTATCTTTAAGATATGTATATATTTATACAGAAGAAAATATCAGGGAGAGTAAAGAATGAGTGCATTTGCATTGAGACTGGCAATATTACCTTCAGTATTGCTGTTGTTATTTGTAGTTAGGAGAAATAAGCAGAACAGAGATCCTATGAGCCTGTTAGTATGGCTTGCTGTTCTGGGGGCGGTCAGTACGATACCTGCTGTCATTGTGGAACTGCTTGGGGGCGGACTGTTATATTATATGGGACTGGAAACAGGATCGGCGGTTTATGAACTTGTTGATTGCTTTTTCATAGTGGCCATGATCGAGGAGCTGGGTAAATTTCTGGGAATGCTCATACTTACATGGAAGAATAAGAACTTTGATCACAGCTATGATGGTGTTATATATGGAGTGTGTTCATCACTCGGATTTGCCACACTGGAGAATATCCTGTACGTATGGAGTGGTGGCATAGGGCTCGGGTTCCTGAGGGCTGTGACAGCGATCCCGCTTCACTGTTCATGTGGTGTTGTCATGGGATACTTTTATTCAAAGGCCAGGGAAAAAGCTAATAAAGGCGAGGGTGCCTTAGGTGATATGGCTATAGCGTATCTGAGTGCCATGGGAATACATGGACTCTATGATTTTGTGTTGTCAATCGATGACTCCAGCGTTATCCTGTGCATACTGGTTTTGGCATTGTCGGTAGCCCTTATGCTCCTTCTCATATCGCATGCGGCTAAAAATGATCATATCATAGCGGCAAATCCAATATGGACAGATCCGTATAATTTCAGATATATACCTGTGCGTGGCTACAATCAGCAGAATATGTACGGACAGAACATGCAGTACAATCAGCCAAATGTATATGGCCAGAGGCAGAACAACGTACGGTCAAATGCATATGGCCAGCCAGGGCAGTACAATAATCAGCAGAGTGGCTACGGTCAGCAGTATAATCCGCAGAGTGGCAATGGTCAGCGACCACAGTACGGTCAGCAGAATAATCCACAGAGCAGTTATGGTCAGCAGAATGGTTACGGTCAGCGGCCAGGGCAGTACAACCAGCCGGGCGGCTACAATCAACAGCCAGGACAGTACAATCAGCAGTCAAGTGGCAATGGTCAGCCACAGCGGTACGGTCAGCAGAATGGCTACAGCCAGCAGACTCAGTATGGCCGGCAGTCACAGCAGAATAATCAGTATAGCGGCTACGGTCAGCAGTCACATTACGGCCAGCCATCACAGTATGATCCGCAGAACAGTTACAGACAGCAATAAAATATTTATATAGAGGAGACACAGAGATATGTTATTGATAAAAAATGGAAGAGTCGTTGATCCGGTCACTCAGACAGATGAAGTCATGGATGTACTCATCGATGGCAATCATATAGTTAAGACAGGATATGATCTGGATGCAGAGGACGCGAATGTCATTGATGCAGATGGACTTGTGGTGGCTCCGGGACTTGTGGACACACATGTGCATTTCCGCGATCCAGGATTTACTTACAAAGAGGATATTGAGACAGGTTCTGCAGCTGCTGCAAGGGGAGGCTTCACTATGGTTGTATGTATGGCAAATACAAAGCCTGCAGTGGATAACCTGGAGACCCTCAAGTATATACAGGATAAGGGCGCAAAGACCGGTATACATGTGGTTCAGACAGCTACAGTCACAAAGGGTCTTGCGGGAAAAGAACTGGTGGATATGGACAGCCTTGCAGCTGCAGGCGCTGCTGGATTTACAGATGACGGAATCCCTATTATGGATGAGGAGCTGCTACTCGAAGCTATGCAGAAGGCAAGAGAACTTGATCTTCCGGTCAGTCTTCACGAGGAAGATCCGATGTTCATCGTACAGCCGGGAGTTAATCAGGGAAAGGTGTCAGAGAAGCTTGGATATGGTGGTGCGTCCCGCACTGCTGAGGATATCATGGTGGCAAGGGATTGTGTTCTGGCTCTCCATACAGGTGCATCTGTGTGCATACAGCATATCAGCTCAGGTAATTCAGTAGACATAGTGAGAACAGCTAAGAAGCTGGGAGCTGATGTTCATGCGGAGGCAACTCCACATCACTTCACTCTTATAGAGGATGCTGTATTGAAGTATGGAACCATGGCGCGTATGAATCCGCCACTCAGAACTGAGAAGGACAGGAGACAGATCATAGAGGGCATCCAGGATGGCACTATAGATATGATAGTGACTGATCATGCGCCTCACAGCAGTGAGGAGAAGGCGAGACCTCTGGATAAAGCTCCCAGTGGTATAACAGGTCTTGAGACATCACTTGCACTGGGAATATATTCTCTTGTACAGCCAGGATATATATCACTCATGAAGCTGATGGAGCTCATGAGCAGAAATCCGGCCGAATTTTACCGGATGGAACCGGGCAAGATAGCTGAGGGAGCACCTGCGGATATAGTTATATTTGGCGAGAATGAACAGTGGACAGTGAACAGTTTTGCTTCAAAAGCTTCCAACAGTCCATTTGCCGGATGGACTCTCCCGGGAAGGGTACACTATACAATATGTGGAGGCAAGGTTGTGTACGATGCGGATGCATATGAGGCAGCCCGTGAGAATTAGCCTTGTATTGTGTATATGAGAATAATTGGGAGAGATGAATGAGCATGGACAAGGTTAGGAGACATTATGTGTTCAGAGGAAGCGTGCAGGGCGTAGGCTTTCGATACAGAGCGACATATGCTGCATCAATGTACGGTGTCACCGGCTGGGTGTGCAACAGATATGATGGTTCAGTCGAGATGGAAGCCCAGGGACAGCCGGAGGCTATTGACAAGGTCCTGGCGGTTCTCAGAGGCGACAGGTATATATTTATAGAGGATATGGATGTAAAGAATATTCCTCTGGAGAATGACAGTGGATTCCATGTGAGATCCGGCTGGTAGTTGTGTATAAGGAGAGACATGCAGTGGTTAAGATAGATCTTATAACAGGATTCCTTGGCTCAGGTAAGACTACATTTATCAAGAAGTATGCAGATTACCTGGTGAGACAGGGACATAATATAGGTATACTTGAGAACGATTACGGCGCGGTAAATGTTGATATGATGCTTCTGCAGGACGTGATGGGTGAGAACTGTCATGCGGAGATGGTTGCAGGTGGATGCGGAGAAGATTGTCACAGAAGAAGGTTTAAGACAAAACTTATAGCCATGGCAATGAGCGGCTATGACAGGGTTATTGTTGAGCCATCGGGAATATTTGATGTGGATGAATTCTTCGATGTGCTGCACGAGGAGCCTCTGGATAGATGGTACGAGGTCGGGAGCATAATAGCTATAGTGGATGCAGAGCTTGACCGGAATATGGTGAAACAGTCGCGGTATGTGTTGGCATCTGAGATAGCCAGCTGTGGAGCTCTGATCATGAGTAAGACCGATGGGGTTTCTGCGGATGAGAAAGCTGCCACTATATCATTTGTGAATGATACCCTGAAGGAATTTCAGTGCAGTAGACAGTTTGGTGATGATGTTATGACGAAGAGCTGGGCTGAGCTGGGGGATGACGATTTTGCAAAGCTTATGTCATCGGGTTACAGGCTTTATGACCTTGTAAAGGAATGGTTCAGGCAGAGTGATGTGTATAATTCCATATATATCATGAACAAGAACATGGCACAGGAGAAGCTGGAGAATATCGTGAGAAGTATATTTGCCGACAGGGAATGTGGAGATGTATTCAGGATCAAAGGCTTTCTCAGGGCAGGGGATGGCTGGATAGAGATTAATGCTACCAGCAGGAAGACAGAGGTCAGGCCGATAGAGAATGGACAGGAGATAATCATAGTTATCGGTTCCGGACTCGTGGAGAACAGGATCAAAGAATATTTTGAATGAAGCAATATAAATAGGAGAATTATTCATGACAGATAGCACTAACAGACGGGCAGGAAAGAAATCTGTTAAATTGAATAAGGAGCAAAAGTTAAAACTCAAGGTGGACAGGCTTAAGGAACAGGCACAGATAGATCTTGATGGATATGTGACCAGCAGATCAGCACTCAGAGCCACAAGGCAGGAGCTCATGGAAGAGGAAGAACGATATGAGCACATGAAAGCTGACTATGAGAAACTTAAGGAACATCGTGCGCCATATAAGGTCCTCTACTACAAGAATAAGAAACTGAGACGGTCAAGAAAACATATAAAGGAACTGGGTAAGGCGAAGAAGCGTTACAGACGTGATATGCGTGAGCACAGAGACGGAGTTAGGAGAAAGACCGTCACCAATATATTTGCCTTTCTGGCAGCCCTGGCCATGCTGGCCATGATGGTATGGAGGACGTGGCAGATAGCACAGGGCGTATATTATATGGCAATGTATATAGAGGGGGAATCTGTTGAGGCTATAATCATAGCGATAGGCAGGCAGCTTCTCCAGATTGCATGTATCATATATGGCCTAGAGGTCATATGGCAGTCTCTGCAGGTGTGGGGCATGAAGCGCAAGGGCTGGACTGGGCTGCTCAGGATCACGGTCATGAACAAGGCCTACTGGCTCATGATAATTGGTGTGCCTCTGCAGATTCTCTGCCATAGCGACATGATGACCAATGCCATGATGCTTATAACGATAATAAGTCAGATGGTTATGGCATCACTTCTTTCAACGGAGAAAGCGGGACGTATTCTGGTCAAGACATTTTCATGGATATATCTGGTGGGCATATTTGTGATCGTTATGTATGGAATAGTGTTCTGCCGCAATTTTGAACTGGCTACAGACAAGATGGAGACAAGTAGATTTCCAGTGGACAACAAACTGTATATATCTCAGATATGGGAGATGTCAACGGAACCGGAATTTTATCATCTAGGCATGTACGGCAAGACCATGGAGAACGGTTATAACATGATGACTATACCGGGATTGGCCTATGCAGAGACCATGAACAGTCAGACAACAGATACAGAGTGCTGTACATCCATGACTCCACAGGGGCTGGCGGTCACAGACAAATACACATTTATCAGTGCATATTGCAGCACCAAGAAACACAGATCGGTCATATTTGTGCTTGATACACAGACGAAGCAGTATATCAAGACACTGGTACTCAAGGACACAACTCATGCCGGCGGGCTTGCCTATGATACGAAGAACAATGTTCTGTGGGTATCATCGTATATGTCAGTTGAGGAGGACGACAAGGTGACGAGAAGAGCCTCCATATCATGCCTGACACTCAGTGCGATAAAGGCATATGACTTTGATTCCACACATAAACCTATACAGTTCAGAAACAAATGTGCGGTCATGTTCCCGGCAACCTCGTTTATAACATTTTACGATGGACATATATATGCGGGTTACTGGAAGAAGGATAAGCATGGCTACAGTATGGCTGCAAGTTATGAGATAATCAATGGAGGAACAGCCATTGCGGATGAACCGGATGAGGCATTCTATATACCGGGAAGAGTACAGGGACTTCAGGTGTACAGGAATGAGATTATTTTCTCCATCTCATATGGTGTGGATGAATCCAGGATCGAGGTATACGATACGGAATCCGGACAGCTTTCCAGTGTCAATTACAGCAAGGAGACACCAAGGCAGGAACTCAAGCTTCCGCAGAAGCTTGAACAGATATATTCATACAATGGACAGCTGTATTGTCTGTTCGAGTCTGGAAGCTATGCATACAGACTTACCGCCCCTGTATGTATGGACAGAGTTGTTGCACTGGATGAATCATCACTTGTGGGGTTCAGGTGATTAAAAAAAGTTAAATTGACATTCTATGCATAATATGTGTAAATGAACAAAATGAAAGGGACATTTTGGAGGTAATTTATATGGATAATAATACAGAACAGAAAGGCTCAGGCAACACTGAGAACCTGAGAGGCGGGGGCCCAGGGATGCCGCCACCGCCGCAGGGCTATATGAATGGAGAACCGGGGATGCCGCCACCGCCGCAGGGCTACATGAATGGGGGCCCAGGGATGCCGCCACCGCCGCAGGGCTATATGAATGGAGGACCGGGGATGCCGCCACCGCCGCAGGGCTATATGAATGGAGGACCGGGAATGCCGCCACCGCCGCAGGGCTATATGAATGGAGGACCGGGGATGCCGCCACCGCCACAGGGGTATATGAATTCCAGGCCGCCATACAGGAGAAATTCTGCGGTGTCATCTGACAGATTTAGAATGTTTGGGATACAGACGCTGATATATGCGGTCATATGTGCGGCATGTCTGTACAACAACTGGTCAAGTGTGTTATCTGCGGTATTGTCTGTGATCTCAATTGTATTCATAAGCATGAGTATGGTGAGATATGAGAAGAAGAGAGCGCGGGCGGGAGAAATGGATATGTCCACCGGTGAAGCGTTATCTGCACAGACGAGGCTTATACCGTACTTTGTGATCGCATTTCTCATGGCGGTTGCAGTGTCACTCACGGATGAATCATATATTATATTCGGCTGCAATGTCGGAATAGTATTGACGGAGATGTACGCTGTCATGACGTATTTCAATGACACAGAAAAGTATGGGATTTTCAAGGGCATATTCTCATTCATGGAGCTGTTCTTTGGGGCAGTAGGTTATATAAATATGCCGTTTGCGGATAGAAGAGCAGAGAGGGAAGCCACAGGAAGAAAGAAAAATTCGAAGCTGATGTATATTCTGCTCGGATGTGCCATCGCTCTTCCTATCCTTGTGATAGTACTCAACCTGTTGTCATCAGCGGATCCTGTGTTTGCAAAGGTTATCAAGGATATATTTGGCAAACTGTTCTTCTCGTGGGATATAGTGAAGATAGTTCTGTTTGCCGCAGTGATATTCCTGTTTGTATACGGGTTTATTGTCAAGGCAGGCCGCAGAGATCTCGGTGCAAATGCTCCGAAGGAGGGGCAGTACAATGCAGTGACAGGTATAACTATAACGATAGTGCTCACAGTGTTTTATCTGATATTTGCCGTTGTTCAGATAGTGTATCTGTTCATGAACAGCGCAGGACTTCCGGACGATATGACATACGCAGAGTATGCAAGACAGGGCTTCTTTCAGCTGCTCTTTGTAGCGGTTGTAAATGTGTGCATGGTGCTGATATTTAGTGCCATATTCAGAAAGAGTCTGGTGCTCAACGTGTCACTGCTCATGATGTGCATATGTACATATATAATGATCGCCTCATCAGCTGTGAGGCTGTCCATGTACATTGCGGAATATGATCTTACATACCTCAGAATAAATACAATATGGGCGCTGATAGTCACGTCTATAGTGATGCTCGGTGTTATCATAAGCCTGTTCTGGAGGAACATGCCTCTGTTCAGATACATATTTATGACGGTTATGGTGATGTTTACGCTGTATGCTTTTATCAGACCTGGCGCAGTGATAACGAGGTACAATATCAGTCAGGCACACAATGGTAAGAAAGTGGATCTTGAGTATGTGATGGATATAGGTAATGATGGAGTTCCATATTTGATCGATTATTTCAGAACCAAGGACATCCCGGCCGAAATGGTCATGGAGGAAGTGATTTCGAAATATAGCGAGGACAACTACTACTGGAGAGACGACACGGTTGGAGAGAGGCTTGAGAAAATACTTGAGGAGAATGATGACAAGGGCTATATCAGAAGCTTTAACTTCTCCAGATACAGAGCTTCAAAGGCTATAGAGAATTATATAAAGTAGTGTAATACAGAATTATAGATCATAATAAAAGCCCCAGTCTCCGGTGTAAATAACCGGAGACTGGGGCTTTTCGCCATGTTAAATATTAGTCGTCATCTTCAGGAACATAATGTCTTGATGTGTAATACTCAAATATATCCTCGGATTTGTCGTATGGGAGGAACTGGGATCTCTCTCTTACGATCCACTCGTCTCCGTTGTGGAGAACTTCACCGAATACATAGCAGTTGTTGTGCTTTGCATCCTCACATGCCTTGAATATTGCGTCCTCACGTACATACACCTTTTCGGTATGCTTACATTTGATCAGTGCAAATACGTTGTCCACCTCTGCCAGGCATTGCTTGTGAAGGTTGCCGTTGTAGATGTAGAGGAAGAGGATGATTCGTCCAACGTTCTCACCTCTGTCGAGGTATATGCGCATCTCCTCGTCGATACCTTCCTTCTGACCGGTTCTGTCATCGCCCTTAAGGACTACAGAATCGCTTCTGCTGTACTTGTGACCCCAGAATACCAGTTCGGGATCAGAGCCGTCATTGTGCTCAACGATCGCTGCAAGGTTGAGGTCATATGTGTCCTCGGATGTAGCGCTCATGATATTGTCTATGGCAATCTTGATCTTTTTCTTGAGGTCGACCTTCTTGGCATCCCAGCCAATGCCGACCGTAAGTTTATTATCACCTTTTACAACATATTCGTTCATATTAAAAACCCCCTTAGATTACAAGAAGAATAATAATGTGTCTATGAAGAATGTAGGTACAAGAATAGCAACTGACCATACGAGGTAGCCTACAAATGAAGGCATCTTGATACCATTTTCTTCTGCTATTGAACGTACCATAAAGTTAGGTGCGTTTCCTATATAAGTGTTGGCTCCCATAAATACGGCACCACAGGAGATAGCCATCAGCATGACCTGAGGAACTACACCCATAGCAGTGCTTATACCTTCTGTAAATCCACTTGAAGCAGCGGTGGTGAAGAATACAAGGTAGGTAGGTGTATTGTCAAGGAAACTTGATAAAAGTCCTGTCATCCAGAAGAACTGTGCCGGATGTGTAAGTCCGAGCTCAGAACCACGTGCCTTGAGGATCAGGAGTGCAGGGATCATAGTGATGAAGATACCTACGAACAGTATGGCAACCTCCTGTATAGCATCCCATGTAAAGTTGTTGGCCTTACGGACTTTCTTGCTCGTTGTCTTGAATGAGAGGAAAGCCGCTGCCAGCATGATCACGATCTCGATGATGGCAGCCCATGAAAGCGTTACGCCCTCACAGAAATTGATACCCTTTGCAAATGCAGGAAACTTCATAGGAAGAACACCGCTGAGGATAACTGCGCCTACGATCATTACAAGGAATATAATGTTGTGAGCGCCCTTAAGTCTGATTGGTTTTTTGGTATCCGCATCGAATACCGGCTTCTGTCTGCCGTCTGCGATATCCTTCTTGTACGCTCTTGTGTCGAGAAAGAAGAATATAGTCAGCAGGATGATGAGATTGACAACCATGACCTTTGCAAGTCTGAGACTCCAGAAGAAGTCAACACCATTCATGAATCCCATCAGAAGTGGAGGATCACCGACAGGGGTGAGACAGCCACCAATATTTGAAACGAGGAAGATGAAGAATACAATGATCTGAACCTTTCTTCGTCTCCATTTATTTGCCTTTATGATAGGTCTGATCATCAGCATACTTGCACCGGTAGTACCGATCCAGCTTGACAACAGAGTGCCTATCAGTAGAAGCAGAACATTGAGCTTAGGTGTTCCCACCAGATCGCCTTCAAGAGATATATTGCCTGCCACACAGAACAGGGCAAAAAGCAATACAATGAAGGTGAGATAGTCACCGATCATTACCTCGAGCAATTGTTCGCCCATCGTACCAAAGCCATGGAATATGGCAAATGGAATTAAAAATAAAAGAGACCAGCCTGCAACAGCCCACTGTTTGTGCTTTTCCCACCATTCACCGGCGATAAGGGGCATAACAGCTATGCACAGAAGCATACATACAAATGGTATACACCATATAAGTGGAAGATCCGCGCCGAGAGCTTCGGTACCGGATTCGCTGCCAGCCGCCAGGGCACTTACCTGTGAAAGTCCAAGAACTGAGATGACTGTGCCGAGACCTAGAAATAACCTGTTTTTCATCGTTTTTGCCTCCTATTAATTATAATTGAAAAACCTTATCTATGCTAACAAATATATGGTAAAAATTCAACGAAAAAAATCGGAACTTAACCATTTATTTTCCAAAACAAAAGGATATTAACTGTGGCTTGGTGACGAAATCTGTGCTAGAATAAAAAGAGTTAAAAATGTATTTTAGCCGAAGGGCAGAACAAGAGGTAGTAGATATATTATGGAACATCAATGGTCAAAGGCTTACAAGCCTAAAAGGAAACTCTACATATTGAGATCCCGTGAGGCGGAGGGTTTTGACGATTTCTGTCAGGAGAATGGATACGACTGGTATAAGTGCTTCAGCAATGTATACAGGCCGTTGGCGAACAGAGCTCTGTTCTACATGCCTGACAAGATGATGGAAGCCGGTTATTCAAGATTGTGTGGAGGAGTGGAGATAGGATACAGTGATATGGAGGAGGTACCTCAGGGATGTGTGAGCATAACCATTCCAGGCTTTGATGTGGTAGACATCAAAGGCTTTGACATATCTCTCATAGAGGACATACCGAGGCTTATGACTATGGCTTACTCATATGCGAAGCTGTACATAGAGACTGAGAAGCTGCATATAGTGTCCAATCATAAGCTTCCATATATATGTTACATGGAGAGTGCAGAGAGTCTCTGTGTTGAGATACCTGTATGGTCGAAGAAGACCAAGACTGAGGAGATGCTCACTCTTGACAATATGAGCAAGCGTGATCTGTATGAGATAGCATACAGGGAGCCTGCTACTGGACATTACAACTGGACATGGCTCAAGGAGAAGCTTGAGCAGTGTGAGTATATAGGCCTTGATCAGTTTATATTTGCCAGATTCGATATCAAGGGGTTCAGGCTTATCAATAATGTTATGGGAAGAGAGGTTGCAAAGGATCTCTTCAGATATATATGTGATTCGATGACGAAACAGGACTGGATACTGTATTCGGCCAAGTGCGAGAACGATGATTTCGCTATGATCATTAAGTATATGCCAGAGCATGAGATAGAGAGCCGGTTGTATTCATTCTTTGAGGAGATTGGACAGCTTCCGTCCAACAGGAAGTATAAGATATTCTACAGCTGTGGACTTGTATTCTACGATGAGTTTGAGAAGCTGAATATGTCCATGCGTATTGAGGATATGGCCCAGATGGCACATCTTCAGTGTATCAAAACGAATGTCAATGAGATCAAGATATATACCTCTGAGATGAAGAAAGAATACATTATGGCGCAGCAATACAAGCTGGAGCTTCCGGATGCCATAGAGAACGAGGATCTTATGGTGTATCTGCAGCCAAAGTATAATCCACAGAATGACAAGCTCACCGGTGCGGAGGCACTCATCAGATGGTTCTATAAGGGAGGGGATATACTTTCTCCGAAGTATTTCGTACCTCAGTTTGAGTCAGATGGAACCATAGACATTATAGACAGGTATGTACTGAGACAGGTGTGTAAGAAGTTCAAGGAATGGAAGAAACTGGGTTATCCACTCTATCCGATATCATGTAACCTGTCGAGACATCAGATATCACGACCAGATCTTATATATATATTGTGTGATATAGTTGATGAATATGAAGTTGATCACTCCCTTATTGATTTTGAGATAACGGAGAGTGCTGATTTTGCAGATGTACAGTACCTTATAAAAGTGCTTAATGATCTCAAGGCCAAGGAATTCAGAATATCGATGGATGACTTTGGAACAGGATATTCAAGCATGGCATTGCTTAAAGATATGCCGCTTGACATAATAAAGATTGATAAAAGCTTTATAGATGGTATAGCGACGGGAGAACCGAACAATAAGGACATGCTCATTACACAGGATATTCTGACCATGTCAAGACATCTGGGTATAAAGAGTCTTGCAGAAGGTGTGGAGACCTTTGAACAGAAGGAATACCTCAGAGAGTGGGGGTGTCATTATATACAGGGGTATTATTACAGTAAGCCTATACCGATCACGGGATATGAATATCTGCTCAAGAAGATCATGCTTGGACAGGATTGATACCATGTTACAACAGAATAGAAGTGCAGAGTAGCAGGACAATGGATGTATATCCATTGTCCTGCTTTATGTGGATTATACACAAAGCTCGTATACATAATACACAACCGTACAAAAAAATAATTGAGAATCATTCTTAATAAGGGTTGACATTGAATAAAAAATCTGTATAATAAGTCTTAGTTGATAAATAAATATCAGCAAACAAGACAGAATATATTTTATCGATCAATGATAGATGTTGATTAAGAACATGAAGAGAAAAGGAGAAAAGAATTATGGCAAAGTTTGTATGTACAGTATGCGGTTATATCTATGAAGGAGAGCAGGCACCAGCTGAGTGTCCAATCTGTCACGCAGGAGCAGATAAGTTCAAGAAGGTAGAGGGCGAGCTTACACTCGCAGCGGAGCATGAGTTCGGTGTATACGCAGAGACTGTTAAGAACAATCCTGAGATCAGTGATGAGGACAAGAAGTACATCTATGAGCAGCTCAAGGCAAACTTCGAGGGCGAGTGCTCTGAGGTTGGAATGTACCTCTGCATGGCTCGTGTAGCACATCGTGAGGGATATCCAGAGATCGGTCTCTACTGGGAGAAGGCAGCATATGAGGAGGCTGAGCATGCAGCAAAGTTTGCAGAGATGCTTGGCTCAGATCTTGAGCAGAATATGACAGCTTCAACGGAGAAGAACCTTGCATGGAGAGTTGACTGTGAGTTCGGTGCAACAGCTGGTAAGGTTGATCTTGCAAAGTGTGCAAAGAAGAACAATCTGGATGCTATCCATGATTCAGTTCATGAGATGGCAAGAGATGAGGCAAGACATGGCAAGGCTCTGAAGGGACTCCTTGACAGATACTTTGGAAAGTAGGATATAGAGCAATAAGAGGAATAAAAGAAGACGGCATATATGGATCATGTAGATGTGATCCGTATATGCCGTCTTCTTGATTGTTTATATATTGGTTGTCCTAGTCATCACTTTTGAGAGTGAATGAGGATGATGGGGTTGTTGTGTCTGTAGCTCCGTATGTTGTTGTATCAGTGGTATGCTGCTCATCTGCAGCTGGCTGCTGTGAGTAGAACGGATCACTGTAAGGTGTCTGTGGTGTGACGGACTGCTCTTGTGGATAGCTGGTGTTATCCATACTGCTCATACCAGGTGTATACATGCCGGATGTATTGCCTGGCTGATACACATCACCTGTTGCGTTGATACCGTTGAAATCACCACTGCCATCGTAGTAGCCTGTTCCGGCCGGCTGGGCAGGAGCGCTGATATGGTTCTTGCTTCTTGTTGCCTTGAATACCATGAACACTGCGACGAGGACGAATATAAGTCCGAGCACGAGGTTGAATATGTAGTCTGATGAATCGACCATCTCTATATAATAAGGGAAGGCTTCAGCCTTGGCGCTGGCATAATCCTCGCTGGTTGCTGTATAGCCATAGTAGCTTGCGTACATGTCAACATAGCTTGTTATATAATCATCGAGGAAGCCCTGAACCTTGCTGCTGTTCTTGCGGATAACTCCGGTTATCTCGATAGGTGGTGCATCGTCCTGAGTGGAGATTGCATCGAACTTATCGTTATCGCTCTTGGATATGGATATTCCTATCCATCTTGCAGTGTCCTTGTCTGATCCGTCTGCATTCTTGTCACATATATCTACAAGATAATAGTAGCCGTCTGTCTTGGTGACAATGTGGTTATATGTAGTAGTTTTTTCGATATATGCACCGTAACCATATGATATGGTTCCCTCTACATATACACCAGGTTTGATCTCTGACGGATCACAGGTTGTTACATTGAGCAGTGTGCCGTGTAAACCGATAAAAGTACGTATACCCAGGAATAACAGAACTATTCCAAAGATTCCGAATACGACTGCAGTTACAATTGGATTTCCCTTTTTCCTTTGTCTTGCCATGATAATTTACCTCTCTTTTTCATGTGTTTAGCCCCTTCCAATTACCTCATTTTTACATTACAGGTAAAAAAAGGATATTTCAAGCTAAAAAAAGTAATTTATATAAAATAATCTATTTTTTTATGCTATACTCATGCAGGAGGTGCGAGAATTATGGCAAGAAGCTCTAAGAAGAAAGAAAAAAAATACATATATATAGTACCGGTCATTCTGTGGATGGCATTTATATTCTATATGTCAGCCAAAACAGGGGAGGGATCATCTGCTGTCAGCAATCCGATAACTGATCTGATAGTGGATATATTTCAGAGAGCGAGACACGATACAGCACCGGCAGTTGACCGTATGACAGGCGTGGTAGAGGTGATGGTCAGAAAAGGTGCCCATATGACAGAGTATGGAATTCTTATGGCGTTGCTGGTTCTTGCGGTGAAGAAAACCTGCGGAAAGATATCTGCAGGTTGGACATATGTGTGGTCTGCGGCTATAACATTTGCCTATGCGTGTTCAGATGAGATACATCAGTTGTTTGTTGCCGACAGGGCAGGCAAGGGATCAGATGTGTTTATAGATATGTGTGGAGCGGTGATAGCTCTGCTCATCATATCAGGTATGAAAAGTACAAGGGGAAGAATAGTTTCAGGATTCCTGATAGGTATAGTAATGGTGGCTGTGGCGATGTTTCTGCTTTTGTGGCCATTTTAATAGGGATTTAGCCATGGGGAAGCTTGAATTAGATTGTTGCAGATGGTATATTAAAAAAGACTATGAGCATCAGGAGATTTGATGCCCGACTGGAGGATAGATAATGACTTTAGCAGATGTCAGGGAAAACATAGACAGGGTTGACAAGGAGATCAAGAAGCTGTTCCGTGAGAGAATGGAGCTGGCTGATCAGGTGGCTCAGGTCAAGGCAGAGACTGAGGATGACATTTACAAGCCTGACCGTGAGGAGATCATCATATCCAACCTGACAGTGGATGTGGATGATAATATCAAGATGGAGTACACCGCGCTTATCAAGAGAATCATGGAGATAAGCAGAAAGTATCAGTATGGAAGAACTTTGGAGCTTAGGAACTGTCTGAACGTCGATTATGATGTGAAGGAACCGGATATAGATGCGGTGGCTATGATAAAGCCTGAGCTGTATATATGCCAGGGATGCTCAAGGGATAAGGTAGTTGCGGTCGATTCATATGACGAAGTGTACGAGCTTATAAAGTCAGGAAGTGTTGATGCCGGAATGGGAATCCTTGAGGACATCAGTTATGGCGTGTCAGATGCGCTTCACGAGGTTCTGACAAACAACAAGCTATACATATACAGATGTAATGTGGTAAATGAGAATGGACACAACAAGAAGGTAGTAACATTTGCCGATCACCTCATTGTGGAGGAGAACCACAACAGGCTGAAGGTCATGTTCGTGTGCAAGAATAAAAGCGGAAGTCTCAGTAGTGTACTGTCCATGATATCTGATTATGGTGTGAACCTCACAGAGATACATTCGGCGCCGAACAGGCAGGAGCATTGGAATTACAGATTCTATGTGGAGCTGTCTGC